>NZ_JH594500.1:556220-583687 GCF_000243015.1 Segatella maculosa OT 289 | reverse complement strand
TGTCTTCCTATTGGGAACCGTTAAGTCTTCCTATTGGGAAGTCTCTTGTCTTCCTATTGGGAAAGGTATCGTCTTCCTATAAGGAAAGGTCTTGTTTTCCTATAAGGAAGGCTTTCGTGTTCACAATCCCTTTATACTTCAAGACATGGAAAAAGGCCCGGCAAAAAGATGTTGCCGAGCCTACTTGTTTGCGATGTTTGCGCGATGCCTCTTCGATATAAGGTGGGGGCTTACTTCAATGGGATTTTCTTCACGCGACGCTCGTGACGCCCGCCTTCGAAGGTTGCCGAGAAGAATTCATCAAGCATCGCCTCTGCCGTTTTGTTGTCAATGAAGCGCCCCGGCAAGACGATGATGTTGGCGTCGTTGTGCTGACGAATGAGCTGTGCCGTCTCTTTGTTCCATGCAAGTCCGGCACGCACGCCTTGATGCTTGTTGAGTGTTATGGCCATGCCCTCGCCGCTACCGCAAATGCCGATGCCGGGATAAACCTCGCCGCGCTCGACGGCCTCGGCCAAAGGGTGGGCAAATTCCGGATAATCAACGCTCTCGTCGCTATATGTGCCGAAGTCTTTTACCGCATAGCCTTTCTTCTCAAGGTATTCGAGCACAAATCGTTTCAACGGATAACCTGCGTGGTCGCAGGCAATTCCAACAGTTTTAACTTCCATAAGCTTATATATTTAAAAGGTTAAAGGGAAAGGCCGTCCGACCTTTCCCCGATAATCGTTCTCTATTCTGCAAGAAAGGCCTTCACCTGCCGGTAGACGTTCTCGCCCGTGTAGCCGAGCTTCTCGTCGAGCACTTTGTAGGGGGCAGAGAAGCCGAAGCTCGGCATGCCGAACACCTTGCTGTTCGGTCCGATGCCGACAAGGCCTTCGAGCGTCACGGGCAGTCCGGCCGTCATGCCGAACTTCTTGACGTCGTAGGGCAGCACAGCCTCTTGATATGCCTTGCTTTGCGTTCTGAAGAGTCCTTCTGAAGGCGCACTGACGACGCGCACCTTGATACCATCTTTGCGCAAGGCTTCGCAGCCCGAGACCAAGGTCGACACTTCGGAACCGCTCGCTACCAAGATAACGTCGGGTCTCTCGTCGGCGCCTGCAACGATGTAAGCTCCTTTGTCCGCCTGCTCGTAGTCGTTTCCTTCGGGCAGTTTGGCTATGCCTTGCCGAGATAAGATAAGGGCAGTCGGCGTCTCGGTGTTCTCCATCGCGAGCTTCCAACAAACTGTGGTCTCGTCTGCATCGGCAGGGCGGAACACGCGTATGCTATCTTTGCCTGCATGGTTCTTGAGTTTCTCCATCAGTCGGATCTGTGCCTCCTGTTCAACAGGCTCGTGCGTCGGTCCGTCTTCGCCCACGCGGAACGCATCGTGCGTCCAAATGAACTTCACCGGTACTTGCATCAATGCGGCCATGCGGACGGCAGGCTTCATGTAATCGGAGAACACGAAGAACGTGCCCATTGCCGCAATGACACCGCCATGAAGCATCATACCGATACACATGTCGGCCATGGTCAGCTCTGCCACACCGGCTTGGAAGAAAGCACCGCTGAAGTCGCCTCGCACGAAACTCTTGGTCTTCTTGAGGAAGCCGTCGGTCTTATCAGAGTTACTGAGGTCTGCAGAAGCACAAATCATATTGGGCACTTCTTCTGCCAGTACGCTCAAACAGGTTGCACTGGCTGCACGTGTGGCTATGCCTTCCTTTTGGGTTACTTTGCTCCAATCGACTCTCGGTGCCTTGCCACTGAACCATTCGTCCATTTGGGCTGCCTTCTCAGGATTAGCCTTACGCCACTCGGTTTCGGCAGCCTTACGTATAGCAACGATTCTCTTTAATTCTTCTGTGCGCTTTGCATAGAGGTCTTTAACATCATCAAAGACAAGGAATGCATTCTCAGGGTCACCCCCCAGATTCTTGATGGTGTTAGCGTAGGCATTGCCTCCGAGTGGTGCACCATGGGTCTTGATATTATGCTCATAACTTGTGCCATCTTCTTTCAAGGCTCCTTTACCCATGATCGTCTTGCCAATGATGAGGGTAGGGCGGTCCTGTTCCTGCTGTGCTGTGTCAAGAGCCTTGCGGATATCGGCAACGTCATTGCCGTTAATCTTCAGAACGTTCCAGCCCCAAGCCTTGTATTTCATTTCAGTGTCTTCGTGCATAACAACACCGCACTCGGTAGAAAGCTGAATACCGTTTGAGTCGTAGAACATGATGAGATTGTTCAGTCCCAAATTGCCTGCGATGCGACCTACGCCTTGCGAAATCTCTTCTTGCACACCGCCATCACTGATGTAGGCGTAAATCTTATGCTGCATCATCGTTTTGCCTAAGCGTGCCTCAAGGAACTTCTCTGCCACGGCCGCACCAGCAGCCATTGCGTGGCCTTGGCCAAGCGGACCTGATGAGTTCTCTATGCCGCGTACAAGGTCAAGTTCGGGATGCCCGGGAGTTACTGAGCCCCATTGCCTGAACTCCTTAAGATCATCGAGCGAGAAGAAACCACGAAGCGCCAAGCCTGCATAGAGCATCGGACTCATGTGTCCCGGGTCGAGAAAGAAACGGTCGCGACCGGTCCACGTTGGGTCTGCAGGGTCATAGACAAGGTATTCAGAGAAGAGTACGTTGATGAAATCTGCACCGCCCATAGCGCCACCCGGATGACCAGAGTTCGCTTTCTCTACCATGGCAGCAGCAAGGATACGGATATTGTCCGCCGCATGGTTCATTACTTTGATATCGTTCATGTTTGTGTGATTGTTTTTACAAATGTACTACTTTATATTCAAAACGACAATAGAAGTGGCCGGGATTTTAACCTTTACTATGTTTTTCTTGATGCTTGCCTCCTTAAACACTGCCGGTTTAACCGTTTCGGGATGTGCGAAGTCGTTATAATCCGTGATGTTTTTGCTCGCAAGGACTTCTCCATTGATAGCTTTTGCGGTCATGCCGTCAATGGCGAACTCAACCTCTTGTGCCTTGTCAAGGCTCACATTGGCCAAAGAAACGACAATGGCTCCGTCTTTCGTCTTAGCCGCACTTGCCGACACCATCGGGATAGTTCGGTTATCCCTCACCTTCATGGAGTCGCACTTCACGTCCAAAGGCAGAGCCGTTGCTTCCTGAAATGGCTGATACATGCGGAATACATGATACGTCGGGGTCAGCACCATGTGCCCCGTTCCTTTCGTGTCTGTCAGAATCATACTCTGAAGCACATTGGCAATCTGTGCAATATTGGCCATCTTCACACGATCTACATGGCGATGAAAGACATTCAGAGACAACGCTGCGACAAAAGCATCGCGCATCGTATTCTGCTGATAGAGATGTCCTCTTGTCGTACCGGGCTCTTCGTCCCACCACGTGCCCCATTCATCGACGAGCAATCCTATCTTCTTCCCGGGGTCTTTCCCGTCCATGATGGCACAGTGCTTCTTGATGACGTCTTCAATCTCAAGGCATTTGCCCAACGTCCAATAATAATCGTCCTTGGAGAATTTCGTAGCAGAACCCTTGCTGCCACTCCAGCCCGTCACGGTGTAGTAGTGGAGCGAAAGCCCGTTCATGCGGTTGCCGACGTTGTCCATGAGCACCTTCGTCCAATTGTAGTCGTAATCGCTGGCACCCGAAGCAATCTTATAGAGCCGGTGGTTGTCGTAGTTGCGACAATAAACGGCATAGCGACGGAACAGATCACTGTAATATTCGGGCCGCATATTGCCGCCACAGCCCCAGCTCTCGTTCCCGATACCGAGATACTTCACATTCCACGACTTCTCACGTCCATTCTTTCTGCGCAGGTTAGCCATGGGCGTATCGCCGTCGCTGGTCATATATTCAACCCACTTGGCCAACTCTTCCACGCTTCCCGAACCAACATTGCCACTGATATAAGGTTCCGCCCCCAAGCGTTCGCAAAGGTTCAGGAACTCATGCGTACCGAACGAGTTGTCCTCGATGGTTCCGCCCCAGTTGTTATTCTGCATTTTGGGTCGCTGTTCACGTGGTCCGATACCGTCCATCCAATGGTATTCGTCGGCGAAGCAACCACCGGGCCATCGAAGCACAGGCACTTTCAGGGCTTTCAAGGCCTGAAGCACGTCAGTCCGATAGCCATCGGTATTCGGAATGTTCGACTCAGGCCCAACCCACAGTCCGCCATAGATGCACGAGCCCAAGTGCTCAGCAAACTGACCGTAGATTTCCTTATTGATTTTATCCCTACCTTGGTTCGCGTGAATGGTAATCTTTACATCTTGTGCCGAAACGTTCATAGCGAGCGCCAACGCCGGCACGACTAAGGTCATCAATTGTTTTCTCATTTTGTTATTGGTTTTTAAGATAATATGAACAGACGAGGCTTTCACCCTTATCCGTCCTCTGGATTATAATTAGATATGCTTCCTATACACGTTTGTATAACTCGTTATACACGTTAGTATAACTTATTATACACGTTTGTATAACTCATTGGACAAGTTTGTCCAATCCGCTGGACACGTTTGTCCAATCCATTGGACACGTTTGTCCAATTCGTTGGACACGTTTGTCCAATCCGTTGGACACGTTTGTCCAATTTTGACATCCTACTTGAACTTGACTGCTGCTTGTTCAATGTTCAGCCCTCTCGTATAGTTGGCAATGTAAGCGGCGAAGCCCTTAACCTCCTCCGGCGTGGCCGTTATCTCCGTTCCGGTGTTTCCGCTGAAGACGTGACGGTCGAGATAGTCTGCCAGCGACAGCCGTTCCTCGTTGCCAACGAGATAGCCGGCCAGCAACGCGATGCCCCATGCCCCACCTTCGCCCGCCGTCTCCATGACGGAGATGGGAGAGTTGAGCGCAGCGGCGAGAATGCGTTGCCCCACGCCCTTGGTCTTGAACAGTCCGCCATGTCCGGTGATACGGTCAACGCTGATGCGCTCCTCATTGAACAGAATGTCGTTGCCTATCTTCAGTACGGCCACGGCCGCGAAGAGCTGGGCACGCATGAAGTTGGCCAAGTTGAACGTGTCCTCGGCCGAGCGAACAAACAGCGGCCTACCTTCGGCCAATCCCGTCACGGGTTCGCCCGAAACGTAATTGTAGGCGATGAGCCCACCGCAGTCCTTGTCGCCCCGGAGCGCATGGTTGTAGAGCTTGCCGAACACTTCGTTCATGTCTACTTCAACGCCGAGCAGCTGCTGATACTCCTTGAAGAGGCCGACCCATGCATTGAGGTCCGACGTGCAGTTGTTGCAATGCACCATGGCCACGGGGCTTCCGTCGGGCGTTGTTACCATGTCTATCATCTCGTAGGCCTTGGAGAGGCTCTTCTCCAGCACAATCATGGAAAACGACGATGTTCCGGCCGACACGTTGCCGGTGCGTTGCCTGACGGCATTGGTTGCCACCATGCCCGTGCCGGCGTCTCCTTCGGGCGGACAGAAGGGACAGCCCGGTTTCAAGCGTCCCGAAGGGTCGAGCAGGGCCGCACCCTTCTCGGTTAATTGCCCGGCGGCTTCACCGGCGAGCAGCACCTTCGGCAAAACGTCGCGAAGTCTCCAACTGAAGTGGAAAGGCTCGGCAAGCTGTTCGAACTTCTCAACCATCGTTGCGTCGTAGTCCTTGGTCTCCGAATGAATAGGCAGCATGCCCGAAGCGTCGCCTATGCCGAGCACCTTCTTGCCCGTCAGCTGCCAGTGGATATAGCCGGCCAATGTGGTCAGGAACTTGATGTCTTTCACGTGCTCCTCTTTGTCGAGCATGCATTGGTAGAGGTGGGAGATGCTCCAACGCAGGGGAATGTTGAAGTCGAAGCACTTCGATAACGCTTCGGCGGCCTTAGTCGTGTTGGTGTTGCGCCAAGTGCGGAAAGGAACCAGAAGCTTCTGATGCTCGTCAAAGGCCATATAGCCATGCATCATGGCACTTATGCCTATGACCGAAAGCCTTTCGACTTCCGTGTCGTAGGCCTTCCTAACGTTCTTGCACAGGTCGGCATAGCAGTCTTGCAGTCCGTTCCAAATGGCATCGAGGTCATAGGTCCACAGTCCGTCGACCAGTCGGTTCTCCCATTCGTGACTTCCCTGTGCAATGGGTCGGTTCTCGCTGTCAATAAGGACAGCCTTAATGCGGGTAGAGCCAAACTCGATGCCGAGGACGGCCTTCCCTGATTCGATTGTCTTCTTTGCGTCCATGATGGTATTAGTGAAGTGCCTTGTTCAACATATAATAAACCTCATTGAACTTTAATTCCTTGCGGAACTGCTCGTAGTTCGTTTCCTTGTTGATGATGAGGGCCTCGATATCGGCAATCTCGGCAAAGTCGCGCCAGTATTCGTCTGTGAGTCCGAAGCTGAAGCAAGAGTGATGCGTGCCGCCGGCGTTGAGCCAACAGCCAACACCGACTTCGAACGATGGCTCGGGAACCCAAAGGGCAGAGGCGACGGGGAGTTTCGGCAGAGGCTTAGACTTGATGAGGTTCACGTCGTTTGCAATCAGTCGGAAACGGTTGCCCATATCAACAATCGTTGCAGTGATGCCATGACCTTGCTTGCTGGTGAACACCAGTCGGGCCGTCGGGCTCTTGCGATAGCCGATGCCGAGGAAGTGGACTTCTAAGCGCGGTCTTTCTTCGGCAATGTCCGGGTTGATTTCCAACATGTGGGCCTCAAGGATAGAAGTATTCTCTCCGTCGAAGTTCAAGGTGTAGTCCTCAAGGAACGAGGTTCCGCCCGCTAAGCCCTGACTCATGAACCATGTGGTGCGATAGAGGGCGGCCGACTTCCAGTCTCCTTCTGCCCCGAAGCCGATGCCTTCGCTCATCAACCGCTGCGAAGCCAAACCGGGAATCTGGTCGAAGCCGTGGCCCGTTTCTTCTACATTAACGTCGCCGAGGTCGTCGAAGTTAGTTGTGAAGCCCTTTGCACCGTATGCCTTCAGTATGGCCCGTAGGGTAAGTTCAGCCTTTGCGGAGTTCCATACCTTTTTATATTCTTCGGTGTTCCGGTCTTCAAGTCTTCCGTCGTGCGCATAGTCACGGAAATATACCTTGACCAGTTCATCAACCTCAGCGTCTTTCACCTTATCGAAATAAGACAGTACTTCAGAGAAGGGGCAGTAGTCCACGTGGTAACCCAATACCTGTTCGAAAGCAACCTTGTCGCCGTCGGTTACGGCAACGTTGTTCATCTGGTCGCCGAAGCGGAGTATCAGACAGTCTTGCGCGTCGGCCCAACCTGCACATACGCGTTCCCAAACGGCAATGTGTTTCTGGGTCTTCTCGTCTTTCCAATGGCCGACAACCGTCTTATGGTTCTTGCGGAGACGTGAAAGGATATGGCCGAACTCGCGGTCGCCGTGCGCGCTCTGGTTCAGGTTCATAAAGTCCATATCCATGGTCTCCCACGGTATTTGTCGATTGTATTGCGTGTGCAGATGCAACAGTGGCTTGCGTAGAATCTGCATACCCTTTATCCACATCTTGGCCGGTGAGAAGGTGTGCATCCACGTGATGACACCAATACACTTCTTGTCGTTGTTGGCGCGTGACATAACGTCGGCAACCTCATTGGAAGAATTGGCCGTTCCCGCATAGATAACCTTTATAGGAAGCAGACCGGAGTTATTGAGCCCGTCAACCATTTCCTTTGAATGCCCGTCAACTTGCTTCACGGCATCACCTCCGTAAAGAAGCTGTGCACCGGTTACAAACCATACTTCGAAATTCTCAAATGCTTTCATCATTGCTTTATGTTTTTAGTTGTGTTGATACTTATTTCTTCTTCTGCCCGTAATAGGCGTTAGGGCCGTGCTTGCGGTTAAAATGCTTCTCCACCAACAACGGGTTCATGGTTGTTTGTGGGTTGATACTGAAAGAGATGAAGGCCATTTTGGCTACTTGTTCCATCACAACAGCGTTATAGACGGCGTTGTCGGGGTCTTTCCCCCAAGAGAACGGACCGTGGTTCTTCACCAAGATGCCGGGCGTGTGCACGTAATTGATATTGTCTTTCCTAAACTTGTCGACAATCACCACACCCGTGTTCAGTTCGTAATCGGCCATCTGCTCCTTCACCATGTCATCGGTGCAGGGAATAGCATCGTGGAAGTAGTCGGCATGCGTCGTGCCGATGTTGGGAATGTCGCAGCCCGTCTGTGCCCACGCCGTAGCGTAGGTGGAGTGGGTGTGGACAATGCCGCCTATCTCCGGGAAGTTGCGATAGAGCTCCAGATGTGTCGGGGTGTCGGACGACGGATTGAGGTCGCCCTCGACAACCTTCCCGCTCTGCAGGTCGACGACAACCATGTCCGAAGCCTTCATATTGTCGTAATCAACGCCGGAGGGTTTGATAACAACCAATTTCCGTTCGCGGTCGATGCCTGAAACATTTCCCCATGTGAAGATAACAAGCCGGTGCGTCACAAGGTCAAGATTGGCCTTGAAAACCTTTTCTTTTAGTTCTTCTAACATCGTTCTGATATTTTTCGTTTTGTCTTTATAACTTGAAATTCGGGTCGTCCTCGTATGCACGTTTGTTGAAGCGATAGAGTGCGGCTCCGCGTTTCGACGTTATTTTGTCTATCTGATTGGTCTTTTCGATGAAGTCTATCTGCTTGATGCGCTTTCTGAAATTGCGCTTATCGATGGCTTCACCCAGAATAGCCTCGTAAACATGTTGCAGCTGGGTCAGCGTGAACAGATCGGGAAGCAGATTAAAACTCAGCGGTTCGGTGTTCACACGGCGGCGGAGCATCGTAATCGCCTTGTCGACCATGATGTTGTGATCGGAGTAGAGCTTCGGCATCTCATCCAGATTCACCCATTCCAATCCATGTTGAATGCGCAGCTGATCGTCATAGTCTTTGACATTGATGAGTGCGCAATAGACGATTGAAATCACACGCTCGCCGGGGTCGCGGTCGATGTTGCCGAAGGCCCCGACCTGTTTCATGTAGAGTTTGCTCAATCCCGTCAGGTCTTGCAGCACCCTCGAGGCCGCGTCGGAAAGGCTTTCTTTCTCTTCGACGAAGCCGCCGTAGAGCGAGAGCTCACCGCGTCCCGGGTCCATATTTCGTTTTCCGAGAAGCAGTCTTAACTTGTTTTCTTCAAAGCCAAACACGATACAATCGACCGATACATATTGTTTGGCATGTTCACCATAATAATTTGTCATATCTTTATTTGCTTTTTGTTTGAACGGGAGTGGTATGCCGAAAGCAACACCGTTCTCCCACTGGTTTTTACTATATTTCCATCTCATTCTCGCGAGACCCGGGTCTCACGCTCGTGACATCCCCCTCTCATTCTCGCGAGACCCGGGTCTCACACTCGCGACATCCCCCTCTCTTTTAAATTACATCCCCCTCTAATTGAAATTACATCCCCCTCTAATTGAAAAGAGAGACGGCTCTGATTGGAGATGCCTGCCCGGCGCGTTCTTACCACAGAAGGGCATACAGCAGGAAAGTGATGAGCACGATGCCGCATGTGCCTAATGTGTATGCCCTGTCCGTTGCAAAGAGTTTCAGGTTGACGGGCAGTGCCTTTACGTCTTGCACCGTATCCTTCGAGTTGCTGTACAGCCAGACGGCAGACGAGCCCGTGAGCACGCCGAAGAAGTAGAAGGCCTGAAAGCCGATGTCGTTCAGATAGGCTATCGTGCTCGTATCGGGGTTGCCGCCCGGCCGGAGCACGCCAAGAACGGTGACGACTGCCGCGGCAACAATCATCAGTATGCCTGCCCCGCCCAAGACTTTCGCCCAGCGCAACATCTGCTGTCGGTCGGCTGCCGAGGGGAGTTCGCATTGAATGTATTTCTTGTCAAGATAGGTCACGACGACGAAGAAGACAAACAGAATGATGAAGATATAGCCCGCGCGGAATTGGAAGGCCACGTCGGGTAGTATCACCTTGAACAGCACGCCCATCGGAATGGTGAGAATGGCGGTCCATACGGCGGCCGTGGAAGAGGCACGCTTCCATAGGAGTCCCAGTCCGAACACGACGATAATGCCCGGATAGATGAAGCCCGAGTATTCCTGAATATACTGAAATGCCTGATCGAGCCCGCCCAACAGCGGCTCTACGGCTATCAAGGCGATGACCAATGCGGCTACGGCCACCACGCGGCCCACGTTGACCAGCGTCTTGTCTTTCGCCTCTTTGTTGATGTATTTCTTGTAGATGTCCATCGTGAAGAGGGTAGAGGTGGAGTTGAACATCGAAGCCAGCGACGAGATGATGGCTGCGGCCAAAGCTGCGAAACTCAGGCCCTTGATGCCCGTCGGGGTGAAATTGCGGATAAGCCATGGGTATGCATCATCTGCTCTCTCAATGTTGCCGGCAAGGTGCATGCTTGAAAATGCCTGCGGATCCTGCATGATATAATAGGCACAGATGCCCGGCAAGACGACGATGAAGGGTATCAAAATCTTCAGGAAGCCTGCGAAGACAAGGCCCTTCTTGGCTTCGTTGATGCTCTTGGCGGCCAATCCCTTCTGAATGATATACTGGTTAAAGCCCCAGTAGCCCAAGTTCGTCAGCCAGACACCGCCCACCACGGCAGCGATACCCGGCACGTTGCTGAAGGCTTGCGCGTTGTGGCTCTCTTGAATGACCAAGTGGAAGTGCACGTCGTTGGCATGCGTGCCCGTTGTCAGGTCTGCATAAACGCGAGACAAGGCGCCGAGTGCGTCGGTTCCGAACACTTTGCCCATCTCGCTCAAGGCAATATAGGCCGTAATCAGACCGCCGCCCACAAGGAATGTCACCTGCATCACGTCGGTCCATGCAACTGAGGCTAGACCGCCATAGATAGAGTAGAGTCCGGCGACGATGAACAGACCGAGGATAATCAGCATGCGCATGGAAACCGTCAGTCCGAAGATGCTGACTGAAAGCCCTTGCAGGCCCAAAATCTGCTCGATGGCCAATGCGCCCAGCCAAGCCACCGAGGTGAGGTTGACGAAGACGTAGAGGAAAAGCCACAGAATGGAGAAAGCAAGACCTACACCGTCATTGTAGCGTTCGCGCAGGAATTGTGGAATCGTAAAAATCTTGCGGTCGAGCATCACGGGCAAAAGGAATTTACCGATGACAATCAAGGTCACTGCGGCCATCACTTCGTAGGCAGCAATGGCTATGCCGTCGCGGAAGCCCGTGCCCGACATACCGATAAACTGCTCGGCAGAGATGTTGGCGGCAATCAGCGAGGCTCCCACGGCCCACCATGTCAGCGTGTTGCCGGCAAGGAAATAGTCGTTTGCACTCTTTTCTTTTCCATCCTTGTTGCGGCTGAGGAACAGGCCGAGGCCTACCAGCAATACAAGGTAACATACAAGGATAAGCATATCGACGGTCTTGAAGCCCGATAGGCTTATTGCTTCTGAAATACTGTTCATTGTTAGTTTGTTATTAGGTTTTTGTTATATGATTATTTCGTAGATGTTTCTTGTACGGAGAACTTATAAGCCAAGTGGCTATAGTATTTCTCGCCCGGTTTGAGGTAAGGATTGGAGATGTCCCAACCCTTTGTCTTTGCAACAATCTTCGTTGGAGAGTCGGGATACTTCTGACTCTCAAAGCAGACGCTCACGTGCTTGGGGTATTTGATGCCGTGCTTGCAGGCTATACCCGTGCCTTGAAAGTTGCCAGTATAAACTTGTAGGCCCGGCTCATTGGTGAAGACCTCAAGCAAAATACCTGTCCTCGGCGAATAAAGGCTTGCAGCAACTGTCTTGTCGTCGCCCTTCCCGTTCTTATAGGTGTTCAGACACCAATTATGATCGAAGCCTGTCGCATTCTTGATTTGGTTGAACGATGTGTCATATTTGTCGGCAATGGCAGTGGGTTTACGGAAATCCATCGGTGTTCCTGCAACATTCTTAATTTCGCCTGTTGGTATATAAAGCTTGTCACTTGGAGTGAACTTGTCTGCATTGATATACATTACTTGGTCGAAGCCTTCTTTTGACGGGTCACCATTCAGATTGAAATAAGAGTGATTGGTCATGTTGATGACGGTTTCCTTGTCGGTGGTTGCTTCAAAGACGATATCAAGCGTGTTGTCACTTTTCACGGTATAGGTTGCCGTTGCTTTAACGGTTCCGGGAAAGCCGTTCTCACCGTCGCTTGCAGTAAGACTGAAGACAACCGAACTGTCAGTCTTTGCCTTAATGGCATAAATCTGATGCATCCAACCCGTATTCCCGCCGCCATGGAGACTGTTGCCATTATCATTCGCTCTCAAATGGTATTCCTTGCCACTCGCATTGATTTTAGAATCCTTGATTCGATTGGCATAACGCCCCACGGTAGAACCATAATCTGACGGACTGTTGATGGTGTCTGCATACTGTGCAAGGTTGTCATAGCCCAAAACTACGTCTGCAGGCTGGTTATTCTTGTCGGGAACAACAATGGATACCACGCGTCCACCATAGTTTGTCAGACATACTTCCATACCATTTTGATTGGAAAGCGTTATCAACTCGGTCTTTTTACCATTGATAATTGAGTCAAAAGCTGTAGGGTTCAGCCCCGAAACAGTCAACTGTGCATGCTTTGTATCGCATGCGGAGAACAGCATACTTGCCATTCCAACTCCGAATAAAAGTCCTTTTAAGTTTCTCATAAACATGAGTGATTATTTAGGTGAATTAATGTTTTGGGTGTAAATTTACTACTTTTTGAAACAACTTGTATCTTTCTTCCCCTCGTTTTTCATGTCATACATGTTTAATTAACACTTTTAAGCATTTAATAATCGACCGTTCTGTGTCGCATTCCTATTATTTGAATCAGACCATTCTGATTTTCAATTACCCTTTTTGCCATGTTGAATACGAATCGATGAAATAAGCTGTAACCTAAACCTTCTTTATTTTTTTATCATTCGAACAGCCGGACGAGCATTCCCTTTTAGTTTTCCGTCAATCCGATGCCTCGGGGTACTTTCTAATTTGTGAGCGGATACGTCCGTGTCAACTCATAGAATAAAGCTTTCTGTGGTTTTAGAATAAAGCTTTCTGTGGTTTGTTCTTGTAAATAATTGTCAAAAGGTTTTGTTGTTAGTGGTTTTTGATTTATATTTGTAGGCATATTTTGATGAACAGAACAATATCAAATATTCGAACCATGATAGATTACATCGTAGGAAATTTATGGCTGATTTGGGCAATTATCATGTTTGGTTGTCTTATCTTGGAATTGAGTTCGGGCGATTTCTTCGTCACGTGCTTTGCTATTGGTGCCTTGATAGCCATGGGAGCTTCGTTTATCGTTCCTTTTTGGGCACAGGTCTTGGTATGGGCCGTTTGCTCTGTGCTGAGTATCTGGTTTATCCGACCAAAACTTCTCCGGCGGTTGCATGCCGGTGGTGAGGAGCGTCTCAGCAACGCCGATGCTTTGATTGGACGTATAGGAATAGTCATTGCACCGATTTCTCCCGGTCATAGTGGTTATGTGAAGGTTGATGGTGACGAATGGAAGGCTGTCGCAGAAATACCGGAGACGATAGAGCAGGGGAGCAAGGTCGAAATCATAAGTCGCGACTCCATTATCGTGACCGTAAGAGTGATATAATATAAAACCATTTAATACGTTGAATTATGAATATCGGATTCTATGCATTGTTGGCCATCGTCGTATTGGCTATCATTTTTATCAAAATGACCGTGGTTATTATTCCACAGAGTGAAACAAAGATTGTCGAACGCTTGGGTAAATATTATGCTACGCTCAAGCCGGGTATCAATCTTATCATACCTTTTATAGATCGTGCCAAAACCATCGTGGCAATGCATAATGGGCGTTATGTCTATACGAATACCATTGACCTGCGCGAGCAAGTGTATGATTTCGCCCGTCAGAATGTAATAACCAAGGATAATATCCAAATGCAGATCAATGCCTTGTTGTATTTCCAGATAGTGGATTCTTTCAAGGCGGTCTATGAAATCAACAATCTTCCGAACGCCATCGAGAAGCTGACGCAGACAACATTGCGTAACATTATCGGAGAAATGGAATTGGATCAAACACTCACCAGCCGCGATATCATTAACACGAAACTGCGCGGCGTGCTTGACGATGCCACCAATAAATGGGGAATAAAGGTCAACCGAGTTGAACTCCAAGACATAACTCCTCCACAAAGTGTGCTTCAGGCCATGGAAAAGCAAATGCAGGCAGAACGTAACAAGCGTGCCACAATCTTGACAAGTGAAGGCGATAAGCAGGCACAGATATTGCAGAGTGAAGGCGACAAGGCAGCCATGATTAACAAGGCGGAAGCAGCCAAACAACAGGCTATCCTCAATGCAGAGGGTGAAGCAACGGCCAGGATACGTAAGGCCGAGGCAGAGGCCATCGCAATCGGTAAGATTACAGAAGCAGTGGGCAAAAGTACGAATCCAGCGAACTATCTCCTTGCCCAAAAATATATTCAGATGATGCAGGAGGTTGCACATGGAGACAAGACAAAGACGGTCTTTCTTCCCTATGAGGCAACCAATCTCATGGGAAGCATCGGTGGAATTAAAGAACTTTTCAAGCTTGATTGAAAATGGTTCCGCTTTTGTTTCATGGTTTCATCATAATTTCCTACTTTTGTGACAAAATGCTATAAGTTATGAATATTGCAATTGTCTGTGGAGCTCGTCCGAATTTTATGAAGGTTGCTCCGATTATTCGAGCCATTAGAAACAATAAGAGCTACGAAACCATTAACTCTCGGCTTATTTATACGGGGAAGCAGGACGATCCTACCCTCGAGGACTCGCTTTTCAACGACCTTGAGATAGATCGTCCCGATTTTTACTTAGATGTAGACTGTGAGAATCTGAATGAACTTACAGGGCAAGTGATGTCGAAGTTCGAACGCTATCTGCAAAAATATCCCACCGATGTTGTTATCGTCGTAGACGACCTTGCCAGCACAATGGCAATAGCCATCGTCACAAAAAAGCAAGGCATCAAGCTGGCTCATATTGCAGCAGGTACGCGCAGCTTCGATATCGCCATGCCGAAAGAAATCAATCGTTTGGTCATAGACGGTCTGAGTGATATCCTCTTTACGGCAGGCATAAGCAACAATAACATTGCCAACAAGGAAGGTGCAGAGCTTAGCAAGGTTTACATGGTGGGCAATATCTTGATTGACAACCTGCGCTATTATCACAATCGTTTGCAACGTCCAAAGCTATTAGACCGAGTCGGACTCAAAGAGAAGGGATATCTTGTTTTCACACTCAACCGTAAGGCCTTGATAGGCGATAAGCCACATTTGTCTCTGCTCATCAAAGCGATGATCAACGGAATGAAAGGCACAGCCATGCCAATACTCGCTCCATTGCGTTCGGAAGCGGCCATGATGGTGAAAGAAATATTGGCAGAAATCGGTAGCCCGTCATTCTTTATATTGATCGAACCGCAGAGCTATCTTGACTTTGCATATATTACGGCCAATGCATATGGGCTTATTACCGACAGCGGGAACGTTGCGGAGGAGGCTACTTTCAATCAGGTTCCGTGTATCACGGTCAACAGTTATACGGAACACATCGAGACCGTGAAGCAGGGAACAAATGTTCTGGTGGGCGAAGACCCCGAATTGTTGTCTTCCTCTGTTTCCGATATGATGTCAGGACAATGGAAGAAAGCCACTCTACCCGATCGATGGGACGGCCGGAGCGCCGAGCGCATTCTTCAAATACTTTGTTAACCCAACCAATTCATTAGGATTTTTCCTCATATACTTAAAAAAATGTGAGTTCGATAAAGCCAATGGAGAAAGAATGTTCTTCCTCTACGGGGGAAGATAGGAAAACAAGAAAAGGACGTTCTTCCGCCGTGGCGGAAGATAGTAAAATCGAAAAAGAACGTTCTTCCGCCATGGCGGAAGATAAAAAATGTAAAAGAAACGTTCTTCCACCACGGCGGAATATAAAAAATGCAAAAAGAATATTCTTCCGCCATGGCGGAAGATAAAAAACGTAAAAGAAATGTTCTTCTACCACGGCGGAAGATAAAAAATGTAAAAAAGAATGGTCGTCCGAGACGTCGGATGATTGAAAAACAAAAATTATACTTTGTAGTCCTTCGACTACAAAATCGCCTATTGGGGCAATCGTCAAATTATAACGGGGAAAGAGAATGCATCAAAATCTATATTTTGATGCACCCTCGTTGATGGATTTCCGGTTGGATTAACCGAAGTTATCATACATGATTGCATCTTGATCAACGCCAAGACTGTCCAGATAATCGGTCACTGTCTTGATAAGCATTGGAGGACCACAGAGATAATACTCGCAATCTTCAGGTGCCTCATGATTTTTCAAGTAGGTATCACGAATACAGTTAACTGCAAAACCTGTATAATACTTCACACCCGCTGCATCAGCCTTCGGGTCTGCTTGGTCGAGCGAAAGATGGAAATGGAAGTTTGGATACTCCTTTT
Source organism: Segatella maculosa OT 289 (assembly GCF_000243015.1). Lineage (NCBI taxonomy): Bacteria > Pseudomonadati > Bacteroidota > Bacteroidia > Bacteroidales > Prevotellaceae > Segatella > Segatella maculosa. The sequence goes on along the minus strand of NZ_JH594500.1, from coordinate 567,228 downwards.
CAAGCTCCCAGAAATCCTCAAGAAAGAAAGCTTCACCCAAAGCTCGTGCACCATAGAAGAAGTGCATTTCGCGGTCGGTTGTATGCAACGTCTTTGTCATGTGCATGATTTGTGCCCGCAACGGTGCCATACCCGCTCCACCACCAATCCAAATCATCTCCTTACCGGAAGTGAAATTCGGGTGGAAGTCGCCATAAGGCCCACTCATCATCACCTTATCTCCAGGCTTGAGAGAGAAGATATAAGAGGATCCGATACCTGTAGGCACGTTTTGGAAACCTATTTGCGGACGTGGAAGGAAAGGCGTTGTGGCAATACGGACGGTAAGCGTAATGATGTCGCCCTCGGCAGGATAGTTGGCCATGGAATAAGCGCGAACGGTAGGTTCGGGGTTATGTGCTTTGAGAGAGAAGATGTTAAACTTCTTCCATGCACCTATATATTCCTCGCCAATGAGTGCCTTATCGAAGTCTTTATCATAGTCGATGCAATCGTATGCTGGGATTTTAATCTGTGCATACGAGCCAGGAACGAAGTCCATATGCTCTCCTGCAGGCAATGCCACCTTGAATTCCTTGATGAAAGAGCTGACGTTCTTGTTGGCAATGACAGTACACTCCCACTCCTTCACGCCCATGACACTCTCGGGAACCTTGACTTTCAAGTCGCCCTTTACCTTGCACTGACAACCCAATCGCCAGTGATCCTTTATCTGCTTACGTGTGAAATGAGGCTTTTCTGAATCGAGGATTTCACCACCACCTTCAAGTACTTGTAACTTGCATTGACCACAGCTGGCCTTGCCACCGCAGGCAGAAGGCAGGAAGATGCCATTCTCATTGAGAGTTGCCATAACGCTGTTACCCTGTGGCACCTCAATGGTCTTTTCGCCATTAATTTCTATTTTCACGTTACCGCTTGGGCTGAGATATTTCTTGGCCACAAGCAGCATAACGACGAGAAGGAGTATGATGATTAAGAATACCCCTATGCTTGATAAAATGAACTGTTCCATATACCTTTATTATATTTTAAGTCCGCTGAACACCATCATAGCCATCGCCATGAGTCCAACGGTGATAAACGTGATGCCAAGTCCTTGCAGTGGCTTTGGAACATCACTATACTGCATCTTTTCACGAATGGCACCCATGAGCACAATAGCTAATGTCCAGCCGAGTCCGGAACCGACAGCATAGACAATAGCATCAACTACATTACCGATATATTGTGAGTTGCTGGGGTCAAGATTGATGCGCTGCTGCATAAAGAGAGACGCTCCCATGATAGCACAGTTGACGGCAATCAAAGGCAAGAAAATACCTAAAGCTGAATAAAGTGACGGCGAATACTTTTCAACTGTCATCTCTACCAACTGCGTAATGCCGGCAATAACAGCAATGAAGAGAATGAAACTCAAATAGGAAAGGTCGACTCCTTCAATCAAACAGTTGGGCCCAAGCACCTTCGTTTGGAGCAGATAATCAACCGGAACCGTTACGAACAGCACAAAGGTTACAGCCATACCAAGCCCAAAGGAAGTCTTTACATTCTTGCTTACGGCAAGGAATGAACACATGCCGAGGAAGAAAGCAAAGATCATGTTGTCGACAAATATCGAACGGAAAAGCAATGAAATGATATGTTCCATCTTATTTCTACTTTATTTATTTCTCTTTATAAAAATAGGCACGATGTACCCAAATGACACAACCTACAAGAATTAAGGCCATGGCAGGCATCGTCATCATACCATTATTCATATAACCTGCATCGTAAACTGACTGTGGAATCAACTGGAAACCAAGCAGACTGCCACGTCCCAACAATTCACGGAAAGCACCGACAATAACTAAAATCAACGCATACCCTAAACCATTGCCTACTCCATCAAGGAAACTTGGCCAAGGTTTATTCATCATTGCAAAAGCCTCAAGACGCCCCATGAGAATACAGTTGGTGATAATCAGCCCGACATAGACCGACAACTGCACGCTGACATCATAAGCTACAGCCTTCAATATCTGACTAACAATAGTTACCAAAGCAGCAACGACCACCAATTGAACAATGATACGGATGCGCATTGGAATGGTTTTGCGGATAGAAGCAATGATAACATTAGAGAAAGCCGTAATGATTGTAACGGCAAGTCCCATGACAATAGCTGGCTTCAGCTGTGAAGTGACAGCCAATGCACTGCAGATACCAAGCACTTGAACCAGGATTGGGTTATCAAGGTTCAGCGGATTGATAAATGCTTCTTTATTTTGTTTACTGAATAAACTCATCTTCTGCTGTTATTATAAGGATTATTTATCATTCAAGAATGTCAGATACTTGCCCAAAGCTTCATGCAACATGTCACGCACACCATTACTGGTCAGTGTGGCACCTGTTACGGCATCAACCTGTGTTGCAGGGTCGGTGACATTCTTTTCAACTCCAAGTGCAATAGTTTTATCGTCACCCGATGCAAAGACTTTCTTGCCTTGGAACTTTTCCTGCCAAGCAACGTTGTCCTTAATTTCTGCACCTAAGCCTGCAGTCTCACTTTCATGATTGAAATAAGCACCGTAGACCGTAGCCTTATCTTCATTTAAAGCGATATACCCACTGATAGGTCCCCAGAGTCCCATACCATAAACAGGGATTACATATTTGCGAGAACCGTTGACTTTGCAGATATACAAAGCCAACTTGCCTGCCTTATAATCCTTGCTTTCGAGCTTGAAACCGGCTTTTTCACCACCTTGCGTTCCAGCCTCAACAATCTTCCCTTTTTCATCAATCACTTCATCGGCAATGACCACTTCCTTATATTTGGCATCGGCTTCTTCATTGCTAAGGTCACGAATGTTGAGTGAATTCAGTATCTGTTTCTTCTTATCGAGTGCCACATTGGCATCCTGCATTGGTTTCAAAGCCTGAAACACGAAAGCCAAAAGGAAAGCAACAATGACTACGATAACGGCAGAATAGATAATCGTATATGAATTTGAATTTGTCTTCATAATCAATCTCTTATTTATTTTTCATTCGTTACACGTTTTGCACGACGAGAGATGTTGCACTGAACAACGCAATAGTCGATGAGTGGAGCAATCATGTTGCCGAAGAAAATCGCTAACATCATGCCCTCGGGGAAACCTGGATTCATTACGCGGACTATCACAGCAAGTGCACCAATGAAGAAACCATAGTAGTATTTTCCCGTCTCTGTACGAGCAGAAGTGACAGGATCAGTAGCCATGAACACGGCACCAAAGCAGAAACCTCCCAACACAATATGCTCATACCATTGTATAGGAGTCATGCCCAAAGCATGGAACAACACAGCCATCACAATACCACCGGCAAATACTGAACCCATAGTTTTCCAGCTGGCAATGCCTGTCCATAACAAAATAACAGCTCCGATGGCAATAGCAATAACGCTGGTTTCACCGATTGAACCTGGTATAAAGCCAATGATCATATCAGCCAATGAAGCATCAGGCATACTACCTGTTGCCAATTGTCCGAGCGGGGTAGCTGCAGTAAAGGCATCAGGAAGCGTATTGCCCAAGCCAAAAATAGAGTTGGTAGCTACCCATACGCGGTCACCTGTCATAGCACTTGAATAAGAGAAGAACAGGAACATACGGGCAGCAACAGCCACATTGAAGATGTTCATACCCGTTCCACCGAATATTTCCTTAACGAAAACCACTGAAAAAGCACAGGCTAAAGCCAACATCCACAAAGGACAGCTGACGGGAACTATCATCGGAATGATAATACCAGAGACCAAATAGCCTTCTTGGATTTCTTCTCCTTTCCATTGTGCCCATGCAAACTCAATACCTAAGCCGACAACATAGCTGACAATCAGCTTGGGGAGAACGGCCAAAAAGCCAAACATGAACATGTTCCAGAAAGAAGCCTCTGCCAATTTTCCTGCCGCAGCAAAATTCTGATAGCCTATATTATACATTCCAAAGAGCAAAGCTGGAAGCAAAGCTATCACAACAAAGCTCATGATACGCTTCGAATCAATCGCATCATGGATATTGGTTCCACTCACTGATGTGGTATTAGGCACATACAAAAATGTCTCCAATCCGTCAAACACACTACGGAAAGCATGGAGTTTACCACCCTTTTCAAATGTAGGTTTGATGTTATCAAGATATTTTCTTAGACTCATAATTCTTTTATCCTTAAATATTAAGCATTCTCTTTACGAAGCATATCAAGACCATTGCGTACTATCTTTTGCAATTCCAACTTGGAAGAGTCAACGAATTCAGCTACAGCAAAGTCTTCCGGGCTTACTTCATAAATACCCAACTGCTCCATCTTGTCGATGTCTTCTGCAATGATGGCCTTGATAAGATACTCTCCATAGATATCCATAGGAAGCACTTTATCGTACTCTCCGCTCATGATCATGTGGCGCTCGCCGCCTTTGACGCGGGCATCGAGGTCGTATTCCTTTTTTCTCAAGAGCCATGAAAAGTAGCTGCGTGACGTGGAATACTGATTGACGCGCGGCAATATCCACCCCAGCAGTTCGTTGTTGTCGTCGCCTTCGGGAATAGCCGTTACTTCGGAAGTGTGCGCGCCGATATAGTCTTCGAGCGTAGACTTGCGCCCCGTCAGTGGATTGCCATTGATGATGCGCACGTGCTCCGTAGCTTTCAGCCGACCTTCAAGTACGGCTCCCAGTGACGTTCCCACCAATGTCTCTACGTAGGAAGGCGTTTTCACCTCACTGCCTGCAACGGCAATGACACGGCGAAGGTCAACCTTTCCCGTATTGAACAGACGGCCGATGAAGATAACGGCCGCCGGGTCTACCGTCCAAACCACTTCCCCTTTGTTGACAGGAGAAACGTGGTTCACCTGCACGCCGACGTTTCCTGCCGGGCATTTGCCGTCGAAAACGTTGATTTCGACATCCTTTGCATCGACAAGCGCAGATGCCGTTTGCCGCACGCCGACTCCCAGATACGTCTTTTGTATCTTCGACAGAGCCGTCAGTCCGGTCTGAAAATCCTTCTCATTACCTTTCAACTCCACTTCAAAGTCCGAGGCCAAAGGCATGTCACGGAAGGCAGAGACGAAGATGGCTTTCGGCGTGGTGTCGGGCGTCGTAGCCACGGCGTAAGGCAACTGCTGGATATACCCGAACAAGCCCGCTTCGAGCAGGGCCAGCTTCACGGCCTCGCCGTCGAGCGAAGCAACGTCTTTCAGGCCGAACGCCACGTATTGCTGAACCTCGTCGGCCTTCAACTTAACGCATAGAACCTTGCGCCGGTCGCCTCTCACTATCGCCTCTACCGTTCCGCTCACCGGAGAGGCGAACTTCACCTCCGGGTGTTTCTTGTCCACGAACAAGGCGTCGCCGGCCCTGACGCTGTCGCCCTCGCGCACGACCACCTTGGGGACAACTCCCCCGAAACTTTCCGGCACCAGTGCACAATCGGCACTCTTCACCGGTTCTACGGTTCCTTTGTCGGCGCGTCCCCGCAGGTTGATGTCCAAGCCTTTGCGTAACTTAATAACATTTGCCATAACTACATTTATCTATTGAATAATTCTTTTCCCTTAAAAAACCGTCTGAATGACCGTTGCAAAATTAGGGAAAAATAAGCATAAAAGAAAGAAAAAAAGGCAATATATTCCCATAGAAGTCAAAAATGCCGTGTATTCCTGCCACAAAACTACCGTCGCCGTCAAAAGACAACCCCGCCGCCTTATCATGCCTTGCGGAAAGAGAAAAAGTTTCATGCGGTTGAAACTGTAGTTTCATACGGTTGAAACTCAAGTTTCATACGGTTGAAAATTTTATGGCATACGTTTGGAAATTTTTCAGCATGCGGGAGGAAGAAAATTTCCTTGCGGGAAGAAATAAATTTTCTCCCGTATGAAAATAAATTTCTTTGCGGGAGAAAATAAATTTATATACGGGAAGAAATTTTCGGGCATACGGGAAGAAATAAATTTTCTTGCGGGAGGAAATTCCACGGCTCACAATATTCGTTAATTGTAATGCGATTTACAATTTATTTAATGCGGTTTACAATCGATTGGCCACCGCAGTCCAACTTTATCGGCCCCGCATATCGAGATGAATCCTCGTGTATATCGTGCATTTTTCCCCGCTATGCTTCGCCGGGCGTGGTTCCAACTTTTTTCGGGCAACCGGCCCGGATTTCAAGATTTTTTGTGTAAGTTTGCAACGCAATTTCATTAGAGAGGATAAACTGAACAGACTCAAACATATTATTAACGCCGCTGTATGGACCTTGGCAGGACTGTATTTTGCGCTCGTCGTATTGCTGCACATTCCGGCAATCAAAGGCTTCGTGGGGCGAGAGGCCGGACGTGCACTGGAGGAGAAGTTGGGGACGAAGGTCTCTGTCGGCAAGGTTGATCTGGGCTTTCTGAACCGCCTGGTGATTGACGATGTGGTGGTCTGCGACCGGCAAGGACGGCAGTTGCTGACCTCTTCGCGCGTGTCGGTGAAGGTAGACGTCTTTTCCCTGTTCGAGGGGCGCGTCGCCATCTCGTCGGCCCAACTGTTCGGCGCGTCGGTCAATGCCTATCGTCCCACGGCATCGGCCGAGCCTAACTATCAGTTCGTGCTCGACTCGCTGGCCTCGAAAGACAAGCGCGCCGGGGGAGGGCTTGATTTGAGCATCGGGTCGCTCATCGTCCGTAACGGCCGGCTGAAATACAACCGGTTGGATGCTGCTGCCAAGGGTGCGCGGCAGTTGGATTTGAATCATCTGAACGTGTCGGATATCAGTGCGCATGTCATTCTCAACGCATTGACCGACGACAGTGTCAATATCGTCATAAAAAAACTTGCTTTCAAAGAGGCGAGCGGGCCGGAGCTTCGTTCGTTGTCTGCAAGGTTCACGGCCAACAAACAGCGGGCGGTGTTGGCTTATCTCAATGTCAAGATGCCCGGCACAAGCATTTGCATCAAAGACGGGACGGCCGATTATTCTTTTGAAGACGGTCGGTTGCAACTGCCTTCTCTCCGTTACAGAGCAACGCTGGACCGGTCTGTGGTGCGGCCATCGGACGTATCGTTCCTGCTTCCTGAACTCAAATCGTTCAAACGGAAGATAGACGTTTCTGCGTCGCTTGGCGGCACAAGCAGTTCCGTCAGGGTATATTCGTTGCAGGTGAGCGGGCGGAGCATCTATCTTTCAGCTAAAGGCTCCGTGAGCAATTGGCAGGACAAGATGCGCTGGGCGGCGGATATCAACAGCCTCAGCATGCGGGGCGACGGCATTAAGTTCATCAGCGAGAATTTAGGCAAGCGCGTCAATATTCCTTTGGAAGTCACGCGGCTGGGCAACCTGAAGTTCAAGGGAAGCGCGGGCGGCTATGGGAAGGACGTTGCTATGACGGGCGTGCTGCGGACGGATGCCGGAAACGCCCGGCTGTCTGTGGGATTGAACGGGAAGCGCTTCAACGGACGTATCGAAACGGAGGGGATTGCACTGGGCAAAATCATCGCTGACGACCGGCTGGGGACGATGGCCGCAAAGCTTTCTGTAAACGGCCAAGTGCAAGAGCAGCTCTTAGAGGTCAAGGCGCAGGGAACGGTCCGTCATATCGATTACAATCGCTACACCTATCGCAATATCGACCTTGATGCCGTCATACGAAAGCGCAACCGGCAGTTGAGTTTCAATGGGAAGTTCGGCATAGACGACGCCAACGGTAAGCTGCAAATCAACGGAAGTTTCAGTAATATGGGGCGTGTGCCCGAAGCAAACATCACGGCCCGTATTTCTCATTTCAACCCGCAGGCTTTGAAACTGACGAGTCTGTATCCCTTGACGAGCTTCAGCATGGAAGTTGCGGCCAATATCCGCGGGAAAGATTTGAACACGGCGAACGGCACGATAACGATAAAAGACTTTGAGATGCAGGCGCCTCACAGCAGTTATCGTATGGATAATCTGCAGTTGGAGGCCGTGCAGAGCGGGGCGCAACACACGGTCACCTTGCAGAGCGACTTCGCCCGATTGCAGCTCATCGGGCATTGCAATTATGCAGCTTTGCCCAATAGTATCATCAACATCGTGGCCGGCAGTCTTCCGACGCTTCCCGGATTGCCGCGTGTAAAGCATGTCGGTGGAAATAACTTCGTGCTTCATGCGAATATCAGCAGAAGCGATTGGCTGCAAAAGCTTTTCGGCATAGATATCCATTTGGAACGACCTGTAAGCTTGTCGGCCGCTGTCAACGACCATCGGCGACAAATGAGTCTGACGGCTCAACTCCCTGCATTCACCTATGCCGGTAATCGTTTTGAGCACGGTTACGTAAAGATAATTTCGCCTTCGGATACGCTAAAGGCAAACGTTCATGTCAGAAGATTGAGCGAGGACGGGCAGGGCATGTATTGGAACATTCAAGCCAATGCTGCCGACAATAAGTTGAACTCTGTGTTGACATGGAAGAACCTGAAAGGAAAGAATATATCGGGGGCGCTGCACACAGAGACCGATTTCTTCAACATACAGGGCAAGGCTGCGGCTCATGTCAATGTGCATACGTCCAAGGTGCTTGTCGATGGCACCACATGGGTCGTGCAACCCGGCGACATCGTCTATCATGCCAAGCATCTTACTATTGACCACTTTGCCGTGACGCATGGCAATCAACATATTATTATAGCAGGGTTGGCCACTCCTAATCCCAAAGACTCGGTCGTCGCCGAGCTTAAGAATGTAGACATCGCATATATTCTCAATCTCGTGAACTTCCATGCGGTGGAGTTCAGCGGTAAGGCAAGTGGAAAGGCTTATATTGCCTCGGCTTTCAATAAGCCTTCTGCTTCTGCCAGACTGCAAATCGATGATTTCCGATTTGAGGACGGTCGTATGGGAACCCTGTATGCCGATTCACGGTGGAATGAAAAGGAAGGGCAGATAGATATAGACGCCATCGCCAAGGATACGGTTCTCAATCGCATGGGAGAACGATATGTGCCATTGGAGACGAGTATCCAAGGCTACGTTTCTCCCCGCAAGAACAATATCGAATTGAACATTAAGGCCAACGGCACGCGGATAGAGTTCCTCAAAAGTTTTTGTGGCAGCTTCATCGATCGTGTAGATGCGTTTGCCGATGGCAATGTCCAAGTTGCTGGACCGTTGGATAAGATTAATCTCACAGGGGAACTCATTGCCAATGGCAGCTTGCATCTAAGTGCACTCAACACGTCATATACGCTGAAGCATGCCAAGGTGCGTGCTATCCCCAATGAAATTCGTTTCCTGAACGACACCATCTATGACCGTGACGGGCATCGAGGCATTCTAAGCGGTGCGCTGTATCATCAACACCTGACCAAGATGAGCTATGATATCAATGTCGATGCCCGGAATCTGCTCTCCTATGATACGCATGCTTTCGGCGACAACACGTTTTATGGTACGGCCTATGCCACCGGTAAATGCAATATACGCGGGAAGAGCGGAGAGGTTGTCATCGATGTGAATGCCACTGCCGAGCGTGGCAGTCAAATCGTATATAACGTGGCAAGCCCAGCGTCTGTCTCTAAGCAGGAGTTCATTCATTGGAGCGACCGAAACGATTTGCACGTACAAGCATTTCCATCGCAAGAGCAAAAGACAGAAGATGCTGTCCATGACATACCGACCGACATACATATCAATTTCCTGATGAACGTGTCGCCCGAGGCTACGCTCAAATTGCTCATGGACCCCACGAGTGGAGACTATATTGCCCTCAACGGCAGTGGCGGGTTACGTGCCACCTATTATAATAAAGGTAACTTCGACCTCTACGGCAACTATCTGATAGACCATGGCATCTATAAGCTGACAATCCAGAATGCCATCAAGAAAGACTTCCAATTCATGCCGGGCGGTACCATCAGCTTTGGTGGCGACCCTTATGCTGCGGCCCTCAATCTCAAGGCACAATATACCGTGCAGGGTGTCAGTCTCTCCGACTTGAATATCGGCCGAAGTTTCTCCAACAGCAATATTCGCGTGAATTGCCTGATGAACATCACAGGAACGCCGGCTTCGCCCAAAGTAGACTTCAGTCTCGACATGCCGACGCTCAACAACGATGCCAAGCAAATGGTTCTAAGCCTCATCAACAGCGAAGAGGAAATGAACCAACAAGTGCTCTATTTGCTTGCCATAGGCAGGTTCTACACGCAAGGCAGCAACAATGCTGTCACGGAAACGGGGCAGAGTCAAACCAGTCTGGCCATGCAGAGCCTACTTAGCGGAACGGTCAGCCAGCAAATCAACAATGTGTTGAGCAGTGTTGTCAATAACACGAATTGGAACTTCGGGGCCAATATCTCTACGGGCGACGAGGGCTGGAATAACGCAGAGTATGAGGGCATACTGAGCGGCCGACTGCTCAACAACCGACTGCTCTTCAACGGACAGTTCGGCTATCGTGATAATGCTAATGCTACGACGAGCTTCATCGGCGACTTCGACCTGCGCTATCTGTTGTTCCCTAACGGCAATTTTGCCGTGCGCATGTACAATCAGACCAACGACCGATATTTCACCCGCAACAGTCTTAACACGCAAGGAATAGGTCTTATTCTGAAGAAAGACTTCAATAGCTTCAGCGATCTCTTCAGACGGACTAAGAAGACCGTTCAGACGAAGCCCGGCGAAGTCAAGTAATGCCAAACGATGAAAATTTTCCTGCTTTTCTTTCTTGTTTACAAATTAATTGCTTACCTTTGCACGCGATGAATAAAAACAATTCGACATATCATCACAGTGCGTGCCCGATGCAAAGAAACTTTGATTTCTCTGCATCTTTTAACGCTTATTATTTGGTCAATCCAAATAATTTGCTAACACACACACACACACACACACACACACACACACACACACACACACACACACTTAGCGCACCTGGCGTTTAAACGTCTTCACGTACGCGCGCGCGAAGAGCGCGTAACACTAATAAACAAAGGGCTTCTCGGAGT
>NZ_JH594500.1:333673-555342 GCF_000243015.1 Segatella maculosa OT 289 | reverse complement strand
CAGGCCGTCAGTGGTCAGCACCAACACATCGGACAAGGTGGCACGTTTGGCAATGCAAAGCGAGGCAGTGATGAAGAGTGGGAGGAGACCTCCCCCAACCCCTCCGAAGGAGGGGAGAACACCCTGCCAAGCTATAATGTGTGGGAGGAATAATACCCACCCCGGCCCTCCCAAAGGGAGGGAGAACAAACTTGTAGAATAATTAAAAGGAAAGAGCAAATGAAAGTAAAGACAATAATAAAGACTGGCCAACTATTCATAGTGGCGGTATTGCTTGCCGCCTGTGCCAATGAATACATTGCGCAGGACAAAAAGAAAGAGAACGGAACGGAAGCACCGAAAGGCGGCGTAGTCTTCGCGACCAATGACACAAAGATTTCGGCAAAGCGCCGGTTCATAGATGAAGACGAGTTTGCCGGAGCAAAGACACGCACAAACATCAAGCACACCGTGGGCCAAGGTGCCGATGCCTATTGGACGAGCGACGACTTCATCTGGGTGAAGAAACAAGACGGCACTTGGGCTAAAAGTACAGCTATCACACTGCATGACGGCGGAGCCAGCGCAGAGTTTTCCCTGCCCGGTAGCAAGTCGGACTATGCCGACGGTTGCGAAGTGCGCTACACGGGAAACTCCTTGACTTCTTATGGTTCGCCTGCAGCATCAGGCTCTGTCGGTTTTCCCAAAGAGCAAAGTCGCACGGCACCCAACGACTTCAGTAAAGCTGGCGACTGGGGCGACTGTGGCTCAGGTATAGCACGCAACACAGGTAATCCTGACAAGTTCAACTTCACTCTTACACATAAGTCTTCCTATCTTTGCTTCCTGCCTCGTTGCGAAAACGCAGCGCTTGCACCGAATATTCGGCTGAAAGGTATTAAAATTACGTCGACGTCGAACCAGATATTCTTTTCCTATATTCACGATTTTGACGGTGAACACCTCACAGAGATAGGATACCCCCAACTCTTTCAGTCTATCAACGTGACCCTTCCCGACTTCCCCCTCTACACCGACGCGCGCCAAGAGGACAATGCCACCTATCTCGTCGTTCCCCCCGACACCTACGACTTCAAGATAGAGTACACCGTCAAAGACCCGACGACCAACGTGGAGGCCGTCGTCACCCAGACGCTCACCAATAAGACCTTCGACAAAGGCAATATCTATGACGTTACGGCCAATCTCACTGTGCCATCATTGCATACGCCTAAATACTACATGTGGGATGCCCGGCAAGACTATTGGTGGGGCCACTTAAGAGCCGACGGAACACCCGATGGCAATTATCCAAAAAGTAAGATAAACGACCCGGAGCGGTGGTTCAATACTAATTACAACCTGGGCAACCGCTACGATGCCCAGACCGCACTCTTCCAAACGCTCCCCAACGCCAACGAGCTGTGCTGGTATGTACGGTATGGCGACCCGCATACTGATTACGGATATCGTGTTGTGGCCCGAAATGGGCACCTGCAGAATGTCTATCTCAGTGGTGGCCTTTGGCTGAGAAAGAAAGCCGCCATCGTGGCCTACCTCAAAACTCAAGGGTATCCGAGCAACCTCACCTGGGAACAGATGAAAGAGGCCTACTGGCCCACGGCCGGTGCTCCCCACATCGATTACCGCGTGACCCCTCAGACGCCACTTCCTAGAACCAACACGACCTACGGCACTCCCTCCAACCTTGCAGACTATTTCTTCCTGCCTGCTTTGGGTTCATACAACTACGAGGGCACGCTGTACCTTATCAACTCCGACGGCAACTACTGGTCGTTGAGTGCCGGCCCGCAGTACATGTACGACGCGTTTACCCTGCACTTCAGCTCTACCAAAGTGGAAGTGGTAATCGCCAACCGCCGCGATATCGGGTTGAGTGTGCAGGCGTTTGAGTGAGCCCACGGCCCGAATTCAAGCGACATTTCCGCCCGGTTGGAAAAAGATAGGGATGTAATCAGAAAAAGATCTAGATGTTTTTTAAAAAACATCCTGATCTTTTTGGAAAAACATCTAGATCTTTTTTTAAAAACATCTGGATGTTTCCAGAAAAGGGGCGGGAAGGGCCGGAAGCGACAAGAGGAAATGAGAGATTTATCATCATAACAATCAATTTTTTAACCGCATTAAAAGAAAGGAATAACTATGGCAAATCGTCCATTGCAGTTTGTCTTGAGACTGCGCAAACTGAAAGTGAAAGGCAAGGAAAACAAAGTTGACATGCAAGTGGCCGTTCCCACGGGGCGCAAGCGAGTGGACTTCCGCTCGTTTTGCAAGGCGGTGTCGAACAACACCACGTTCTCGCCCGAGGAGGTGCACGCCGTGCTGAACATGAGTATTGCCACGGCACGCAACTTCGTGGCCAACGGCGACACGGTGGAGTTCGGCGACATGGGAACGCTGCTGCCTTCGTTCAAGAGTAAGGCGGTGCCCAAGGACGAGAAGTTCAATGCTGTCAAGCACATCGTGAAGCCCGTTGTCCACCTTATGCCCTCGAAGAAGTATTTCGAGCTGAACGACGCGAGCTTCGAACAGGTGGAAGACAAGAAGAAAGGCAAAGGAGGGATAGGGCAGCACGGGAATTAAGGCCCACCCCCGGCCCCTCCCGAAGGGAGGGGAGGAGAGCCTCCCCCCAACCCCCTCCGAAGGAGGGGGAGACCGAGCTTGCGAGGAGTTAGTTTGCACGCTGTTTGTGCTCCCCTCCTTCGGAGGGGCTGGGGGAGGTTTCTTGGGGAGGGCGCACGACTTACCTGTATTTAGTCAAAATCAAAATTCACCTTATGATTAACTCGCTTGTCTGTGTTGCCCTCCCCGTTTTAATACACACCCGGGAGCCTGCCCCAAAAAAGCCCACCCCGAAAGCCTCCCCCCAACCCCCTCCAAAGGAGGGGGAGACCGAGCTTGCGGGCAATGATGAATAATGTCATTATGAATTGAATAGACCTTGTGAACTAAAGTGTTCGCAAGGTCTATTTGCATTTTACTCCCCTCCCTCTTCGGGGAGGGGTTGGGGGAGAGGCTTCTACTCCCCCTCCCTCGGGAGGGGTTGGGGGTGGGCTTCTCCCCTCCTTTGGAGGGGCAGGGGGAGGCTTTTGGAGAGGCTTTCGGGGGGAGGCCCTTATTCTATTGCTGCCTGTGCTGCTGCCAATCGGGCGATGGGTACGCGGAACGGTGAGCAGCTTACATAATCGAGACCGACGCGATGACAGAATTTGACGGACGAAGGCTCGCCACCATGTTCGCCGCAAATGCCACACTTCAGGTCCGGACGGGTGAAGCGGCCTTTCTCTACGGCCATTTCGACAAGTTGTCCTACGCCTGTCTGGTCTAAGACTTGGAACGGATCGACTTTCAGTATCTTCTTCTCAAGATATACGGGCAGAAAACTTGCAATGTCGTCGCGGCTGTATCCGAACGTCATCTGCGTGAGATCGTTCGTCCCGAAGCTGAAGTATTCGGCTTCCTTGGCGATGTAGTCGGCTGTCAAGGCGGCACGTGGGACTTCAATCATCGTTCCGACCTTGAACGAAATCTCGACGCCTTCTTTCTCGAAAAGGGCTTTTGCCGTTGAGCGAATGACATCTTTCTGCATATCGAACTCGTTGACAATGCCGATAAGTGGCACCATGATTTCGGGCTGTGGCCGGTAGCCTTCTTTCTTCAGCTCGATGGCTGCGCCGAGAATGGCACGCGTCTGCATGGCCGTTATTTCAGGATAGGTGTTGCCCAAGCGGCAGCCGCGATGACCGAGCATCGGATTGTGTTCGCTCAGGGAGTTCACTCTGTGTTGGATTTCCTCGACAGAAAGTCCCATTTCCTCGGCCATGACTTTCTGCCCGGCAAGGTCGTGGGGAACGAACTCGTGTAGGGGCGGGTCGAGCAGTCGGATATTGACAGGGTAGCCGTCCATCGCTTTCAAGATGCCGTAGAAGTCTTGCTTCTGATAGGGCAACAGCTTCTCGAGTGCTTTCTCGCGCCCTTCTTTGGAGTCGGAAAGTATCATTTCGCGCATGGCCTTTATCTTCTCATTTTCAAAGAACATGTGTTCCGTGCGGCACAGACCGATACCCACCGCGCCGAAATTGCGTGCCACTTCTGCATCATGGGGCGTATCAGCATTCGTACGGACAACGAGCTTCGTATATTTCTGACACAACTCCATTAACTGTGCGAAGTCTCCCGTGACTTCGGCTGGCTTGGTCTTGACTTCACCGAGATAGACTTCGCCCGTGGAGCCATTGATGGAAATGTAGTCACCTTCGTGAATGAGTTTACCATCGATTTCGACCGTGCGTGCCTTGTAGTCCACATTAATGGCACCGGCACCGCTGACGCAACACTTTCCCATACCGCGGGCTACGACTGCGGCGTGGCTGGTCATGCCGCCACGTGCGGTCAGTATGCCTTCGGCTGCACTCATACCGGCAAGGTCTTCAGGACTCGTCTCGATGCGAACCATAATGACCTGATGTCCCTCTTCATGCCATCTCTCTGCGTCGTCGGCAAAGAAAACGACTTGACCGCAGGCTGCACCCGGACTTGCAGGGAGGCCTCGCGTTAGCACCTTGGCATTGAGTTGGGCTTCCTTATCGAATACGGGGTGAAGCAGCTCGTCCAACTTGTTAGGCTCACAACGTAGGAGTGCCGTTTTTTCGTCGATTTCGCCTTCACGCAACAAATCCATGGCTATTTTTACCATGGCAGTGCCGGTGCGCTTACCATTGCGTGTCTGAAGGAACCATAGGTGTCCTTCCTGAACCGTGAACTCCATATCCTGCATGTCATGGTAGTGTGCTTCCAACTTCTGCTGAATATCGTTCAACTGTGCATAAATCTCGGGCATGGCTTCCTCCATCGACGGATACTTTGAAGCACGGACGCTCTCATCGATGCATTGTTGCTCGGCCCAACACAAAGAACCTTTCTTGGTAATCTGCTGTGGGGTGCGAATTCCTGCAACAACGTCCTCGCCTTGTGCATTGACCAAATATTCTCCATTAAAACAATTCTCGCCTGTTGCCGCGTCTCTGCTGAAGCAAACGCCGGTAGCCGAAGTATTCCCCATGTTGCCAAAAACCATGGCCATAACATTGACTGCGGTCCCCCATTCAGCAGGAATGCCCTCCATCTTGCGATAAAGAATGGCGCGTTCGTTCATCCAAGAATCAAATACGGCACAGATGGCACCCCACAACTGTTCCATCGGGTCTGTGGGGAAGTCGTTGCCCGTCTGCTGCTTGATGGCTGCCTTGAAAGCCCTTACCAATTGCTTCAGTTCGTCGACGTTCATTTCGTTGTCAAGCGTAATTCCACGCTGCCGCTTCACGTCCATGATGATGGCCTCGAAGGGGTCGATATCCTCTTTGTTGACTGGTTTCATGCCGAGGACGACATCTCCGTACATCTGTACGAAGCGACGGTAACTGTCGTATGCAAAGCGTTCATTACCGGTCTTGCGGGCCAAACCTTCTACCACCTCGTCATTAAGGCCAAGGTTTAAGATGGTATCCATCATGCCCGGCATACTCGCACGTGCACCGGAGCGCACACTGACGAGCAGTGGATTGTCAACATCGCCAAACTTCGACTTCATCAAGGTCTCAATATGCTTGACTGAAGTTTCGACTTCTTGCTTTAACAGGTTGACAACTTCCTGCTTGCCTTTCTCGAAGTATTCGTTACAGACGTCTGTCGTGATTGTAAATCCGGGAGGCACGGGAACGCCAATCAAATTCATTTCGGCAAGGTTCGCTCCTTTTCCACCAAGCAGATTTCTCATATCTGCTCCACCTTCGGCCTTACCGTTTCCGAAAGTATAAACTCTTTTCTCACTCATAGTTAAATAGGTGTCTGATAGTTTTATTTCGTTAAATTTATTTTTTGTATCGCAAATATAGTATAAATAAATTAAGTTACCAAACTTTTAGTTCCTTTTTTGTAAACCACACCTTACATTTCACCATATAGGCAAGCATGAGGGAATTAAATGACTGTTCCACGTCAGACTTTGGGATTATTTTACTACTTTTGCAAACAAATTCAATATCAGATATGACAAGAAAGCATAAGCCTTTCCCTATATTAGAAAATGTGTTGATTGAGGCGATTGCAGCCGAAGGCAAATGCCTCTTCCATTACGAAGACAAAGTGGTCTTCGTCTCTTTTTGTGTTCCTGGGGACATTGTGGACGTGCAAATCACCAAGAAGAAACACAGTTTCATGGAGGGCAGGATTGTGCGGATAGTACAATATAGTAAGGTGCGCGAGACACCGATGTGTGTTCATTTCGGTATTTGCGGCGGATGTAAATGGCAGAATCTTCCCTACGAGGAGCAATTGAAAGCCAAGCAGCAGCAGGTTTTCGACCAATTGACACGTATCGGAAAGATTGCTCTCCCGGAGTTCAATCCCATCATGGGTAGTGTCAAGACGAAAGAATATCGTAACAAATTAGAGTTTGGCTGTGCCAATAAACGCTGGTACACTAAGGAGGAAATAGAGGCGATGCCGCCCCGTGAAGCGGGAAAGGAGGGCAATTTGAACGAGAGTGCCATCGGATTTCATATCACAGGCGCATTTGACAAAATTTATCCGATAGAGAAATGTCTGCTGATGGACGACCTGCACAATCAAATCCGCAACGAGATAAGCCGCTATGCGAAAGCACAAGGCATGTCGTTCTATGACATCCGCGCACAGCACGGTTTGCTGCGTGGTTTGATGATGCGCAATTCCAATACTGGAGAGTTCATGCTTTTGGTGCAGTTCCACTATGACGAAGAAGGCGACGAGCAACGCGCACAAAGCCTGCTTCGGCACGTCGCCGACCGCTTCCCACAGATAACAAGTCTGATTTACGTGGATAATCAAAAAGGGAACGACACCTTCGGCGATTTGGAACTGACGACGTTCAAGGGGACGGACTTTATCTATGAAACGATGGAAGACCTGAAATTCAAAGTGGGTCCGAAGAGTTTCTACCAGACGAATACCGAGCAGGCTTATCATTTATACAGTGTCCCTCGCAAGTTCGCCGCACTCACGGGCGAGGAACTCGTCTACGATCTCTACACCGGGACGGGCACAATAGCCAACTTCGTGGCCCGCCGCGCCCGCCGGGTCATCGGCATAGAATATGTGCCCGAGGCCATTGAAGACGCAAAAGAAAACAGCAAGGTGAACAATATCGCCAATACGCTGTTCTACGCAGGCGACATGAAGAACATTCTCACCGACGGCTTCATCGCCGAACACGGTCGCCCTGACGTAATCATCACCGACCCGCCGCGTGCAGGCATGCACCCCGACGTGGTGCGCGTCATACTGAACGCAGCCCCGGGGCGCATCGTCTACGTGAGCTGTAATCCCGCGACGCAGGCGCGCGATTTACAGTTGATGGACACGGCATACAAGGTGACGGCGGTTCAGCCCGTCGACATGTTCCCTCACACGCCCCACGTAGAGAACGTGGTCTTACTGGAAAAAAGAGACAACTAAAATACCTACTGAAAAAGATGAAAAAGACTTTATTCGCCGTGCTGCTTGCGCTCTCCGCGCTCAGTGGCAGTGCGCAGCAAAAAGAATGGTTCAGCAATGTCAGGCTGTCCGGCTACGGCATGGCCCAGTATCAATGCAGCGACCAGGAAGGAAGCAAGAGCAACACGTTCAATCTGCGGCTGCTCCGCTTATCGCTCGATGGGCGTATCCTGAACGATTTCTATTGGAAGACGCAGATTCAGTTCAACGGAAACACATCGACCTTGGGCAGTAGTCCGCGCGTCGTCGATTTGTTTGCCGAATGGCAGAAGTATGATTTCTTCAAGGTCAAGATAGGCCAATACAAACGGCCGTTCACATTCGAGAACCCCATGCACCCCATCGATCAGGGCTTCATGGGCGTGGGGCAGGCCGTGTCGAAACTGGCCGGCTTCAGCGACCGAAGCGGCGAACAGCCCAGCAACGGCCGCGACATGGGGCTGCAAATCCAAGGCGATTTCCTCAAGAACGCGGCCGGTCGGCATCTGCTGCACTATCAGATCGGACTCTTCAACGGGCAAGGCATCAACACGAAAGACGTAGACCAGCGCAAAGACCTTATCGGTGGCCTGTGGGTGATGCCAGTGGCGGGCATGCGGCTCGGTGTGTTCGGCTGGGAAGGCTCTGTGGCCCGCAAGGGCAAATGGCTCGAAGGTACGACGCGTTATGAGGGTATCCGTTCGCTGCCGAAGCACCGCTACGCCATAAGCGGCGAATACAAGTTCGACGACTGGACACTGCGCTCGGAGTATGTCCACTCGATGGGCCGCGCGTTCGCAAAGCCCATCAGCAACACGAATGCGCAGGACCCCGGCTTCACGAACTGCGAGGTAAACGAGACCTTGGGCAGCAAGGCCGACGGATTTTACAGCTTGGTCATCGCGCCCGTCGTCAGGAACAAGTTGCACGTGAAGGCGCGCTACGACCTCTACCGGCCGAGTGCGGAGTGGGGCAGGGCGCGCACGCAGTATGAGGTGGGAGCCGACTATCTGTTCCACAAGAACTTTCAAATCAACCTCGAGTATGCACGCATCAACGACCGAGGTCTGAAGACGGCGCATAATTATAATGTGATAGACGTAGAGGTGGACTTCAGGTTTTGAACGTCCGTCACCGACCTGTTTTTAAAGAGACATAGCTCTAATTCAAAAGAGAGGGGGATCTAATTTCATTTACATCCCCCTCTCGCGCTCGTGACATCCCCCTCTCGCGTTCGTGAGACCCGGGTCTCATGCCCGTGACATCCCCATCTGTTTTAAAAAACATCTACGGCTGACAAAAACGGCGAATACGGCGGGTTTGCGGCATACTCTTTTCCGTTTTCGAATAAAAACCGTTATCTTTGCATCACCGAACTCATAAGAAAACGAGATATGCCGTTAAGATTACCCGACAGATTGCCTGCAATCGATATTCTGAAGCATGAGAACATCTTCGTCATGGACGAGACGCGAGCCCACAGTCAGGAAATTCGTCCGCTGCGGATCGTGGTGCTCAATCTGATGCCGCTGAAGATAACCACGGAGACCGACCTCGTGCGTCTGCTCTCGAACACGCCGTTGCAGATGGAAATCTGCTTTATGAAACTCAGAAGCCATACGCCCAAGAACACGCCCGTGGAGCACATGATGATGTTCTATAAGGATTTCGACGAACTGGCCACGCATAAGTTCGACGGCATGATCATTACCGGCGCACCCATCGAAATGATGGATTACGAGGAGGTGGAATATTGGGCGGAAATCAGGGAGATATTCGACTGGGCGCGCACGCACGTCACGAGCACCATGTATCTGTGCTGGGGCGCGATGGCTGGGCTGTATCATTTCTATGGCATTCCTAAATATGCGTTGCCGAAGAAGATGTTCGGCATCTTCCGACAATACCCTTTGTCGCAGGCTTTGCCCATATTCCGAGGTTTTGACGACAGCTTTTTCATGCCACAGAGCAGGCACACGGAGGTGCGGCGCGAAGACATCGAAGCCGTGCCCGGACTCGAAATCATTGCGGCGTCTCCCGAGAGCGGTGTCAGTATCGTCATGGCGCGTGGAGGTCGGGAATTCTTCATCACCGGGCACTTGGAGTATGCGCCGAATACGCTCGACCGCGAGTTCAGACGCGACAAAGACGTTCGCGACGACGTGGAACTGCCCGTCAACTATTATCGTGACAATCGCCCCGAAGCGGGACCGGTGGTGTCGTGGCGGGCGCATGCCAACCTGTTCTACAGCAACTGGATAAACTATTACGTTTACCAGCAGACTCCGTATAACATTGACGACATCAGATAAGAAATGCGCACACTGGAACTGCTGGCTCCGGCCAAGAACCTTGAATGCGGCAAGATGGCTATCGACCACGGGGCAGACGCGGTGTACATCGGGGCCACGCGCTTCGGTGCCCGTGCGGCTGCAGGCAACAGCGTCGACGATATTCGCCGGCTCTGTGAGTATGCCCACCCGTATGGCGCACGGGTTTATGTCACTGTGAATACAATCATCTACGAAGACGAACTCTCCGCCACTCGGCTGTTGCTGAAAGACCTGAATGCCTGCGGTGTCGATGCACTGCTGGTGCAGGACATGGGCATCTTAGAAATGGTGGCAGAGTGGCGGGAGCCGGAACCTTTCAAGATGGAACTGCATGCCTCGACACAGACCGACAACCGCTCTGCGGAGAAGGTCAGATGGCTGCAGGAACTTGGTTTCAAGCGGGCCGTGTTGGCGCGTGAACTTTCGGCCAAGGATATTTCGGAAATCCGCGAGAAGGTTCCCAATATGGAGTTAGAGGTTTTTGTGCACGGAGCGCTGTGTGTCAGTTATTCCGGCGTGTGCTACGCTTCAGAGCATTGCTTCCACAGAAGCGCAAACCGTGGGGCCTGTGCGCAGTTCTGCCGAATGAAGTTCGACTTGTTGGATAATGCCGGCAGAGCGGTGGAGCATCAGCGCTATTTGCTGTCGATGCGCGACATGTGTCGCATTGACCATCTCGAATTGCTTGCCGACAGCGGTGCCTGCTCGTTCAAGATCGAGGGCCGACTGAAAGATGTGGAATACGTGAAGAACGTGGTCAGCGCGTATAGTTGTGAGTTGGACAAGCTCATAGCGAAACGCCCCGACGACTATCGGCGCGCTTCCTACGGCAAGGTAGACTATACGTTCCAGTCCAATCTGCGAAAGACTTTCAATCGCGGATTCACCACTTATTTTCTGGAAGGCCGCCAAAACGACATTGCCTGCTTCGACACGCCGAAAGCGATGGGCGAGTATGTGGGCAAGGTGAAGGAGCTGCGCGGCGGCTCTTTCAATGTGGCCGGCACAGCGTCGTTTGAGAATGGCGACGGGCTGTGTTTCGTCAATGACCGGCATGAGTTGGAAGGCTTTCGCATCAACAAGGCCGTCGGAAATAGACTCTATCCGCTGAAAATGCCGTCCGACTTAAAGCCCGGCGTGGCCCTCTATCGCAACAACGACGTGGCGTTTTCCCGCCTGCTGTCGGGTGTAACGGCCGAACGCAGGCTCCCCGTCAAAATGAAATTCCGTGCGACTGCCGACGGTTTCGCACTTCATGTTGAAAGCGTAGAGACGGGGGTAGAGGTTCGCTCGGAAATAACGTTCGCGCATCAGGAGGCCCGTCAGCCGCAACACGATAATATAAAGAAGCAACTGACAAAGTTGGGCAACACCATCTATTCGTGCAGCGATGTCGAGGTGGAGGAAGAGGCCGCAAGGCTGTTTGTTCCATCAAGTCTGTTGGCAGAACTTCGGAGAGACGCCGTCCGGCAATTGGCGCAAAAAACGGTCTTGAGCAAAGAAGTGCTGAGCCGGAAGCCGGCAGAAACTTGCGCCCGCGGGGTGGGGGACGTGCCGCGGGAATACGCGCAGTTTCCCTATCTCTATAATATTTCCAACCACCTTGCCGAGCGTTTCTATCAAGCGCACGGATTGGAAAACATTCGTCCGGCTTTTGAATTGGCGCCGACGAAGGAACCCTTGATTATGCAGTGCCGGCATTGCATTAAATATTCGCTGGGCTTTTGTGTCAAGCGAGGCGGCAAACAACCCACATGGACGGAGCCGCTTTATCTCCGGTTGGGAGACGGACGACGTTTCCGACTGGAATTCAACTGCGCGGCGTGCCAAATGAACATCTATGCAGAATAAAAAAAAGATATGAACATTGACAGAAACCATACGGTCCGACAACTTTTCCGCTGTGCATGCGCGGTGGCGGCAATCTTGCTGCTGACCTCGTGCTACCACCGCAAGCAGACCACGCACGATGCTACGGTGACGTATAATGCGAAGCAGCTCGACTCTCTGTCGTTTCAAACCAAGCACCACTACACCAACAATTTCAATTTCATTGTGAAGGCCGACTCGCTGGCCCTTATCCGACAGCAGCCCGAAGAGGTGTCGGCCCTGCTACCCACCGACACGATTTATGTCCGCAAGCACGATCATCTGGTCGTGGCTGATATCAGAATCATGCCCACAGACTCGATAGACTCGGTCTGGGTTCAGGTGGCGCGCGACCAATCCACGTTCGGCTGGCAACGGGAATCCTATCTGCTGCCCAAGGTGGTGCCCGACGACCCGATTTCGCAGTTCATCTCCACCTTCTCCGATATCCATCTGCTGATATTCCTGATAGTCATTGTCGGGATATTGGCCGGCTACGTCATTCGCAAACTCATGCGCAAGAATGCCCATCTGGTGCATTTCCGCGACATCGATTCCTTTTACCCTACGTTGCTGACCCTCATCGTCGCGTCGGCCGCAGCCCTCTATGCCGGCATACAGAACTTCGCCCCCGACGTGTGGCGGCATTTCTATTTCCATCCGACGCTCAATCCCTGTTCCGTTCCGCCGTTGCTCGCTATCTTCCTTTCCTCCGTATGGGCCATGCTTATCGTGGGTATCGCTGCCGTGGACGACACTTTCCATAAACTCCCTGCGGCCGAGGCCGTGCTTTATATATGTGGGTTGATAGGTGTCTGCGCTGTGGATTATATTGTCTTCAGCATTTTGTCGCTTTATTATATCGGCTATCTGCTGCTGGCGGCCTATGTCTATTTTGCGCTGTATCGCTATGCCACAAAATCGGGCACGTCGTTCATCTGCGGCAACTGCGGCCGTGCGATGCGCCGAAAGGGACGCTGTCCGCATTGCGGGGCGTGGAATGATTAGGGGCGATACTATCAGCCGCACGGGGATGCTTGGCCGCCCGCACCGTGAATTGCTGGACGCGATACGACTCGTCTCAGGCAGTGTCGAGCTGCCGTATTTCGGTGTGTGAATGCTCCAAGTTTTGGAGATGGCTCTTTTTAGAGATTTTAATTATCATGGTTATAAATGTTATTTGCTAATAATGTGGTGCTTTTGCCGTAGGGCGCAGTATTTCGTTTTTCCATTTTTTTGTTTCCGCCCGTGGGCGTCACACTTTTTTTCTTTTCTATTATCATCGCCCGGGGGCGAAAGCAGTTGATTGTTAAAAAATATATCTTCGCCCGTGGGCGACGGATATTTCATTACGTTTTTTTAACTTCGCCCGTGGGCGAAAAGATTTTCTGTTAATTTTTATTTCGTCGCCCGTGGGCGAAGATCATTTTATTAACCCTAATTAACTTCGCCCGTGGGCGACGGACATTTTTTCTCGGTTCAACCCCTTTCCGCCGTGGCGGAAGCCCCGCGCCCCTTCGGTTTCCTTGTTTCGGGGGGGTATGCCTTCGTCATCGGGCCGCTGTAGTTGATGG
The DNA here is from genome assembly GCF_000243015.1 of Segatella maculosa OT 289. NCBI lineage: Bacteria > Pseudomonadati > Bacteroidota > Bacteroidia > Bacteroidales > Prevotellaceae > Segatella > Segatella maculosa. Next base: position 542,054 of record NZ_JH594500.1, on the reverse strand, counting down.
TGATGGGGTAGTCATTCCTCCCAAATAGACAGGATAATCGACCGGACTTCCCTCTACGAAGCATTATGGAAATCGCCTGTACCAAGGGCTATAAATCAACGGGTCGCCCGAGTTATGACGGCTTGGTGTTGTTCCAAGATTTTAGTTTTATATTTCAATCTCTTCGATTCCTCCGAACGGCACGAGGTTCTCGAAGGCATTTTCCTTAGTGAACAAACCGCCGTAGATGCCGGCACAGATAAGGACGCCGCCATGAGAAAACACGGCGACACGGTTGTAGGAGCGAGTTTTGAGTTGGTCGAGAAAGGCCGCGACGCGACGGTAGAGCATGGGAAAACTCTCGCCGCCGGTGGTTTCGAGGTGCATATAGTCTTCGTACCACGCAAGGATATGCGAGTCTTCGCGTTCGATGTCATCGTAGCGACGCATCTCCCATTCGCCCATGTTTATCTCCTTGAGACGGTCGTCGAGCGTAGGGGTGGGGTAGCCGCAGTAAGCCGCCAACTGGCGGGCACGCGTCAGCGGCGAAGAGAAGATGGCATCGAAAGGTAGGTTCTTTTGAAGGTTGTGCTTGGTGGCAGCGGCTTCTTGCTCGAATGTGTCGGCAAGAGCTACGTCGCTCCAGCCATAGCATGTACCTTCGGGGAGGGCTACCTTGGTATGTCTGATGAGTGTTACTTTCATGAATTGAGTGTGATGTAGGTGAGATAGAAAGTGAGTTCAGTCAGCAGGAACACGGCTCCGCAACAGTCGCCTGTATAGCCGTTGATACGGCGATGCATCAACAGGTAGAGCAGATAGAATACGAGTGCAGGCATAGCGATGCCGAGGTAGGGCAGGCCTGCAAAATACCACAAGCCGATAGCGGGAAGTGTGCCTTGTATGAGGAGCAACAAACCGGCCTTGATGCTTATTTTGCGGTAGACTACTTGGCCTTTTGCCGTTTCGGCCGTCCGTGCGTAAGGCATCATCTGAATGAGTTGGGCGGTCATCATCTTGAAGAAAGGGTCTGCTGCAAGTATCATCAGTGCTGTGATGCGTGGCGGGAGTATCGTTAGACTTTGATGGAGCAGCATGAAGTAGAGGACGAGCCCCACGACGCCATAGGTGCCGATGCGGCTGTCTTTCATGATGTCGAGAATGCGCTTGCGGTCGGTTCCGCCTCCACCGAAGCCGTCGATGAAGTCGGCAAGTCCGTCTTCATGTAAGGCTCCGGTGATGAGAATGCGCACGATGATGGCTGCCATGGCAGCCAATGCTGTCGGCACAACGAACGAACCAAAGTAAAGGGTGGCTGCCATGCAACCGGCGGTGAGCCAGCCAGTGAGCGGCCATAGTTCGACTACGGTTTCGTAGGCTTCTTTTCGGGGTTGATGGATACGCCAGAAAGGTAGGCGAGTGAAGAATATGAAAGCGGCGAAAAGGCGGTCGCGCCATGGAAGACGAATATTCATCGGTCAGAAATATTTAGTGATATGGGCATTGTCGAAGTTGTTCATCTCGTTCATCATACGTACGGAAGATTCGATAATGGGATAAGCGCACAGGGCTCCGGTACCTTCGCCGAGCCTCATACCTAAGGATAGTAGAGGCTTGGCGTTCATGCAGTCAAGCATTCTGCGGTGCCCGCTTTCGCCACTGCAATGACCAAAGACGGCATAATGTAGAATGTTCGGATATAATCTTGATGCCGCCAGCATGCAGGCCGTCATAATAAAACCATCGACCATGATGATCATGTGGTGCTCGGCAGCACGGAGCATGGCCCCGATAGCTCCTACCATCTCAAAGCCTCCGAAATAGCGAATAGCGTCAATCGTTTGGCAGGAACGAGCATTGAAGCGGATTAGGGCATTCTTCAAAACGTTCTCTTTGTGGCGTATGCCTTCGTTGTCGAGCCCCGAACCGGCCCCGATACATTCGCTTAGTGGGATGTTTCCGAAAAGACTCATCCAGATACTCGACGGACATGTATTAGCAATCCCCATTTCTCCCATGCAAATAACGGTACACCCCTCTTCAAAACAGCGGTCGGCCATCTCTTTCCCTGTGCTGATGGCTCGGTCGAATTCTTCTTCTGTCATGGCCGGACCATGCAGAAAGTTCTTAGTTCCATAGGCTATCTTGCGGTCGATGATGGTTGGATAGGCCGTGAGTTCATGGTCTATTCCCATATCAATGATATGTAGTTTGAAGCCATGCTGACGGCATAGCATGTTGACTCCGCCACCACCTTTAGTGAAATTAATCATCTGTTGCCATGTCACGTCGCGGGGAGAGGCCGATACACCTTCGCGTTCAATGCCGTGGTCTCCTCCGAAGAGCAAATGGCAAGGGTGGGAAAGTGTAGGAGATAATGTTTGTTGAATAAGTCCGATTTGCAGGGCCAGTTCTTCTAATCTCCCTAAAGAACCCTTAGGTTTATTCAGATTGTCAATCTTCTTGACAAGTAAAGCTTTGATATCCTCTTTGGGTGCTTCTATATTGAACTTCATCTCTATTTGATTTTAACGGGAATCCCTGCAACCATCAAGATAACTTCGTCGGCTTTAGCTGCTACATATTGGTTCATCCAGCCTTCCAAATCGGTAAAGCTTCTTTGAATGGCATTATCACTGACGCTACCGCTCCCGATTTCATTGGTCACGAAGATAAATGTTGCCTCTTGAGCCGTGAATTTATCGAATTCTCTTTCGATAGCCTCCAAGGCTTCGTCAACTCCGGGTTGTTCTCCTACTTTTCTATCTTTATCATAAAAGAAGTTCGTACACCAAAGCGTGATACAGTCAATCACGCACACCTTATTATATATATAGTGCCTTGACAGATATTTCTCTTCTTCTATGTTCGTCCAGTTTGCTCCTCTACGTTCCCGATGTCGGTTTACACGTTCTTTGAATTCTTCGTCCCATATGTGCGCTGTAGCCATATAAATAGGATAGTCAGAAAGCGATAGCGCCAATTGCTCGGCATACATGCTTTTACCTGACCGTTGTCCGCCGGTAATCAGTATAATTTTTTTCATGATGCGAAGATAATAAAAACTTATCTAAGAACCGATGATGACTCAAGAAACAATAGAGAAAAAGGTGTAAAATTGATAAAGTCAATTGTTTTTTCTCACTTTTTATGCTTTGTAGCATAATTTTATTTGTAAAAATTTGGTGGTTCCAATATTTTTTAATTACTTTGTACCCGTAAAATAAGAAAAAGAATAAATTCAATAATCATTAATTAATTTTTAGAGAGACATGAAAAAGTTAGTTTTATTGTTCGCTGCGGCTACTATAGCGGTATCTGCTTCTGCGCAAACTGTAGAGGAGAGCAAGACGTTCGATAACATCTATGTAGGTGTCAACGGCGGTGTCGCTACAAAAACGACGAAGAATGACGGTGTAAAAGGTAGACTGAAGACATTGGATCCCAATGCTGGCATTCGTGTAGGTCGTTGGTTTACTCCTGTGTTTGGTTTGGCTGTTGAAAGCAATGCTTATTTCTCAAATAAGCCTTGGAAGTCAACTGGCACATTTGTTCGCTTTTTGAATACAAGCCTTCTCGGTACTGTTAATCTGAGCAACTGGTTTGGCGGTTATAAGGGTGAGCCACGTACGTTCGAAGTTATTGCTCTCGGCGGTATTGGCTGGGGTCATCTGTTCGGCAATACGAAGCAGTATAAAGCAGCTAAGTGCCACAATAACTTTACTTCAAAGTTGGGACTTGACTTCGCTTTCAATTTAGGTGCAGACAAAGCATGGCAGATTTATGTTGAGCCGGCTATCATCTATGGTCTCAACGATAAGACCAACAGTCCTTATCACTTGGGTAACGATGTTATTCAGTACAATGTAAATCACAGCTTTGTGCAGTTGAATGCCGGTTTGGTTTACAAGTTCAAGACTTCTAACGGTACTCATAACTTCAAGATTGCAACATTGCGTGATCAGAGCGAAATTGATGCACTCAATTCACAGATTAGTGATCTTCGTGACGAACTTGCAAAGAAGCCAAAAGAGGTTATCAGAGAAGTTGTTAAGGAAGTTCCTGCTGAAGGAAACACTGCTTGCACCAATCCTCTGTTCGTAACATTCGCTCAAGGCAAGTCTAAACTTACAAGCGATGCCAAGAAAGTTCTTGATAATATTGCACAGGGTAGCAAGGTTCAGATTGTTGGTACGTCTTCTCCTGAAGGCTCAACCTCATTCAACAATAGACTTTCTCAGAACCGTGCAAACGTTGTTGCTAACTACTTGAAGAATAAGGGTGTGACCGTAGAAAAGGCTGATGGTAAGGGTGTTCAAGGCATTACTTCTAACCGTCTTGCTATAATCTACGTAAAATAAAGCAAGAATAAAATCCATAGAGGACCTTTTTGGGGCGACATAATCCTTGTCTCCCCGATAAAAAAGGTAGTTAAAAGATAAATAATGCATGAGTTCGGTACGTGGTGTATCGGACTCATGTTTTTTTGTTTTATATGGTTGTGGAGCTCACGTTGTGAGGTTTAGAATTTAATCTCAGCTATTTTGCTACTTGATATGACTGATATTACAGTCTAAAATGACTGATATTAGAACGTAATATGGGTGAGATTGGAATGCAAGCCATAAGCTGTTGATTATCAATATAACTGGTATCTCGAACAACTTGAATAAATATAGGGGGATGTACAGCTCACGTGTCCGCTCAAACAGTCATGTATATATATTCAATTCCAATGATGCCACCTCCTTGGCTTGGTCATATTACGTCGTAAAACAGAGGAGATAGAAAGGAATGTAAGCCATATTTACATACAACATTCGGCTATTAGCAAAGAAAAAACACAAAGAAACCTGTATGTGATTGATTTTACAGACCGACTTATGATGGTTTTATGTGTTTTTTTTGTATTTTTGCAAGGTCTGTTATGAACAAACTATTGATCAGACTGTAAGATGGTTGTGACGCAATTTTGGATAAAACAAGGTTGCAGAGCAAGGAATTAGAGAATTATAAGGTTATAAAACGACAAAATGGATAGGCGTATTGCAGATATAGTGAGCACGATTTGCCCTTCTACGCCATTCTTTCTCTATCCCTACGGACGCTCTTATATGTGGTTTGATTACGTGCATGTTCTCGTACTACTTATTCCATAAGCATGGAGTGAGTGGGAAGAGAGTTCTTGTTAGTAGTTTTTACAATCCGGTTGGGGATAAACGGGATTCTAATTTGCCATAAATTAAAAGTTATCAATGGAAAATAATAATATGAAAATAGCTATTGCGGGCACCGGATATGTGGGACTCAGTATCGCAACGTTGTTGGCACAACATCATCATGTGGTGGCGGTAGACGTCATACCTGAAAAAGTGGAGATGCTGAACAGGCGCGTTTCCCCCATTCAGGACGAGTATATTGAGAAGTATTTCACTGAGAAAAAGCTGGATTTGACAGCCACACTTGATGCTGCTTCGGCCTACAAAGATGCCGATTTCGTAGTGATAGCTACGCCTACCAACTACGATCCCGTAAAAAATTATTTTGATACCCGGCATGTGGAAGAGGTTATCGAACTTGTCTTGCAGGTGAATCCACAGGCCATCATGGTGATTAAGTCCACAATTCCTGTGGGCTATACCGAAGGCGTTCGTGCAAAATACCATTCCGATAACATCATTTTCGCGCCAGAATTCCTGCGCGAGAGTAAGGCACTCTATGATAATCTCTATCCCAGTCGCATTATTGTCGGCCGACCTGAAGGAGATGAGCGATTGGATAAGGCGGCACGCTGTTTCGCCAGCCTCTTGCAAGAGGGCGCTATCAAGCAGAATATCGAGACATTGTTCATGGGATTGACGGAAGCCGAGGCCGTTAAGCTTTTCGCCAACACCTATCTTGCCTTGCGTGTCAGCTACTTCAATGAGTTGGATACTTATGCCGAGATGAAAGGACTGAAGAGTAAGGATATAATTGATGGGGTAGGGCTTGACCCACGCATTGGTACGTTCTATAATAATCCTTCTTTCGGCTATGGAGGCTATTGTCTTCCCAAAGATACGAAGCAGTTATTGGCCAACTATGCAGATGTTCCTGAGAACCTGATTGAGGCTATCGTGGAGAGTAATCGCACACGTAAGGATTTCATTGCAGATCGTGTGCTCCACAAAGCAGGCTACTATGACTATTATCATCGTGGAGATTATGATTCAAAACAAGAGCGGCAATGTGTCATCGGCGTTTATCGACTGACGATGAAAAGCAACAGCGACAATTTCCGACAGTCAAGTATTCAGGGTGTAATGAAGCGTATCAAGGCGAAAGGAGCCGATGTCATCATCTACGAGCCTACACTTGAAGACGGTTCAACGTTCTTTGGCAGCAAAGTCATTAATAATCTTGACGTGTTCAAACAGCGTTGTCAGGCAATCATAGCCAATCGCTACGATAATTGTCTGGAGGATGTCAAAGAAAAGGTTTATACAAGAGACTTGTTCAGAAGAGATTAGGATAGAATAAAATAAGACAAGTGGTTGGAAATTATAATAAAAGAACGGGCTTATGATTACATTTATGATTCAGGCGCGTGTGGGTTCAACGCGATTACCTAACAAAATACTCCTGCCTTTCTATGAAAACAAGTGTATTTTGCAACTGTTGCTTGATAAACTCAAGCAGGTTGAAGGTACGAACATCGTGATAGCGACCTCTAAGGATTCGCAAAATGATGCGATAGAAGCATTGGCCAAGCAAGAAGGTGTGCGTTGTTTCCGAGGCGAAGAGAACGATGTATTACAACGATTTATCGATGCGGCGCATGCCTTTGATGCAGAAAGACTCATTCGCATCTGCTCTGACAATCCTTTTTTAGAGCTTCATTCAATCCGGCAATTGGTGGAAAAAGCACGGCAGAGTAATTGCGATTATATGAGTTTCAATATCAATGGCACACCATCGATTAAAACACACTATGGCTTTTGGACAGAATATGTGACGTGCAATGCCTTGGAATGTGTGAAGAACACCACGCAAGAGCCACTCTATCACGAGCATGTCACGAACTACATCTATAGCCATCCCGATGATTTTTCCATTGAATGGTTAGATGGTCCTGCGGTTCTGGCTACTCATTCTCATGTGCGATTAACTACCGACACACGCTCGGATTTCGAGACAGCACAGCAGGTTTATAGTGCATTATGTAGCAAAAACCCCTATCCTTCCATTGCCGAAGTAATCGATTTCTTAGATCATCACCCCGCATTCTATCAGCAAATGGAAGCGCAAATCAAGCAAAACAGCAAATAAACGTAACGATATGGAAGCGACATATATAATAGGTGAGATTGGACAAAACCATAATGGCTCAGTTGATATCGCCAAACTTTTAACAGAATTAGTATCACGTCCGATTACAGAAGAAGATTTCGGCTTAGCCCTTATGCCTATAGATGCGGTCAAACTGACTAAGAGAGACCTCGCAGAAGAGCTATCATCATCGCAGATGAATCGCCCCTATGACACGCCAAACTCCTTTGGAAAGACTTATGGTGAGCATCGTCAGTTCTTAGAACTCAGTGATGAAGAGCACTACGAGGTCTATAAATATGCCAAGTCTTTGGGCTTAGAGTTCGTCGAAACGTTATGTGCAAAAGGGTGTTTGTCACTACTTCGTCTCTTCACGCCCGACAGATTGAAAGTTGCCAGTCGTGATTTAACCAACCTTCCGCTATTGGAAGCCTTAGCCGAAACGCGCATACCGATTATTCTTTCAACGGGTATGGCAGGCAAAAAAGAATTAGATGAAGCTTTAGAAGTGATAACAAAGTATCACGATAACATCGCTATTCTGCATTGTGTATCGCAATATCCAACCGAACCCGATAATCTAAACCTTCTCACCATTCGCTATCTACAGAAGCATTATGGTCAATATACCATTGGCTTTAGCGACCATACGATTGGTATTGCTGCCCCAATTGTAGCCGTAGGTATGGGCGCAAAGATTATCGAAAAGCATATCACCATTGACCGGGGCATGAAAGGTACCGACCAAAAAGGCTCTTTAGGTCCTGATGGTGTACGTAGAATGGTGCGCGATATCCGCTTGGTTGAACATTGGTTAGGCACAGAAGACCTTTACATTGATCGGAGTGTTGCTGCGTCAAAAGTTAAACTTGAACGCTCCATTGCGTCCAATAAGGATTTGAAAGTGGGCCATATTATCACCGAAAATGATATTCATATGCTTAGTCCGGGCGATGGTTTTAAGTGGTCAGAACGTTCTCTCCTGATTGGAAAGAAGCTCAAAACGTTCGTTCCCAAGAATGAGATTATTTACCAAAAGTATTTGGAATGATGAGAAAACTCCCCCGAATAATACTTACAGACATTGATGGTGTGTGGACCGATGGAGGCATGTACTATGACCAAACGGGCAATGAGTGGAAACGTTTCAACACGTCAGATAGTGCAGGCGTGCTGTTTTCTCATCGCCTTTCCATCCCCGTTGGCATCATTACAGGCGAAGATACCGAGATTGTTACACGCCGGTCAGAGAAGCTAAAGATTGATTATCTTTATCAAGGCGTTAGCGATAAGTTGAAAGTAGTGCACGAAATCTGTCGTAATTTGAATGTAACATTGGCAGAGATTGCCTATATCGGTGATGATTTGGGCGATTTAGAAGTGTTAAAAGCGGTGCAAAAAGCTGGTGGAATCACAGGTGTCCCAAGCAGTGCTTCAGCCTATATCCGATCCTATAGCAGCATCGATTTAGAGAAAAGAGGAGGCGAAGGCGTCTTCCGTGAGTTTGTAGAACGCATCATTATCGGTGCGAATGAACAATTGCCATTATGAACACAACCGAGTTAGAAGCTATTTTTGATGAGCTTTGGCCATTGAACCGAAGTCTTTCGGGTGAAGGAAACCGTCGATCCTTTGCTATTTTAAACCATTATATGCCTTTCAACATTCGTGAAATTCCAAGCGGTACTACTTGTTTTGATTGGACAATCCCGCCCGAATGGAATGTAAACGAAGCTTGGATTAAAGATGATAAAGGGCAGAAAATTGTTGATTTCAGAGACAATAATCTACATCTTCTGGGCTATTCTACGCCGATTCATGAAACGATGTCGTTTGAAATGTTGTGCAAACACCTATATACTTTGCCCGATTTTCCCGATGCAATACCTTATAGGACGTCCTATTATTCAAGGCGATGGGGCTTTTGTTTATCGCAAAACCAGTTCGACAAACTCGATAAAACAGCCCAATATGAAGTGTTGATAGATAGTAGTTTAGATGAAAAAGGCAGCATGACCGTGGGCGAGGCCACCTTAAAGGGCGACTCAGAGAAGTGCGTTTACCTCACCTCTTACATCTGTCATCCCTCCATGGCCAATAATGAGTTGTCGGGACCACTGTTGTTATTGGAGCTCTATCAGCGCTTAAAGCAGAAGCATTTGCACTACACCTACAAGTTTTTACTTATGCCTGAGACCATCGGAAGCATTTGGTATCTCTCAGAACACTATCAAGAGATGCTGCAAAACACGCTTGCAGGCATCGTTCTTACCTGCGTAGGCGACCGCGGAAACTTCTCGTTGAAGAAGTCACGAATAGGCGATTCCGACATCGACCGCATCGCAAGCTATTACATTCAACAAAAAAAAGGAACTCTTATCGACTTCTTTCCTTCGGGAGGAAGTGATGAAAGGCAATACTGTTCTCCCGGTATCAACCTTCCATTCTGTTCGATAACGCGAACGATGTATGAGCAATATAAAGAATATCATACCTCAAAAGACAATAAAGCTTTTATCTCTTTCGAATCTATTTTGGGCTCTGCTGACTTGCTTGAACGTATTATTGACACCCTCGAAAATGATGAAATATTTATCAATCTCATGCCTTATTGTGAAGTTCAATTAGGAAAACGAGGGCTCTATCCTACATTAAGTGCCGTGGGAAATAAGTCAGATGAGCTCAAAGCCATGATGTGGTTACTCAACTATTCAGATGGGAAACATTCCCTTTTTGATATTATTCAAAAGTCGAATATTAACCTCGATAACTTTCTTTCTGCGCGCAATCGCTTATTAGAACAACATATAATCAAAAAAAAGTCATGACTTCTGCCTTTCAAAAAGCAGTACCTTCTGTTTTCGTTATTACCTCTCCGTTTCAAGCGCTTTGTGCATTTAATGCCCTCAAGGAGTTCGAAATTACTGACTATCGCTTTTATTTAGCCCTGATAGAGGACGTTCGTAATGAACAGCTTTTTACGCTTTTCAGACAGCAAGGCATTGCTTATGAAGTTGTAAATATGGAAAAACTGACGAAAATCGATAGCATTAAATTCTTGAAGCCTCATATTTCAAAATACAAACGGCTGTTTATCGGCGATTCACGAAACCTCTTACAATACTATATTGGGCTGTCACGGTTGAGTAATGGTGGAAGCATCGTCTATTTAGATGATGGTAATGATAACATATTTCTACTGAAGGGATATAAACCTAAGGTTCGGATGAGAGTGCGATTACACCAATTATCATTTGTATTGGCCTGTAAATTGCGGAGTATAGATAACCATAACAACATCTATACCGTATATGGAGACATTCACAATGTAGCCTTTAATATTCGTCTAAATGATTTCAAACAAATCGTTAATCAGCAGAACAATGGCGACCTCCGCGATGTTTTTTTCATCGGAACCAACTACGATCGTTTCTGCGAACCGGGCAATCTGCCTTTTGATAGGGTGATGAATAACTTAGAAGCTACGTTCAAAGAACTGCAAGAACGGTATGGAAGCCAACACAACATTTACTATATTCCACATGGAAGAGATACGCACGAACTTCCCAAATCACTGTGTTCAAAGTATAATGTGCAATATATTAGACCGGAAGTGACCGTTGAGCTATTCCTTTCCAACCTTGGATACCAGCCTTATTACGTATTAGGTTACACTTCAACGGCACTTTATAACATCAAATTACTATTCCCAAAGACACGTATTGAGAATGTTATCTTTAAGGTAAAAGCCACAAACGATTTCATTAGGCAAATAGAAGTTGTAACCGATTATTATAAAAATCATGGCATTAAGACTATATGTGCCAAGGAAAAATAAACAAGAAAATAAAATATGGTACTATTTTCTAAATTGCGGTTAGCAATAAACTTCTTCCAAAAATGGTGGTTTACGCTAAGGGCTAAACGTATATTGGGCGGCTATGGTGAGGGACTTGAGGTGAACAAACGATGTCTTTTCTCCCAACAAACTATGGTAAAAGATTATTGTTGTTTTAACGGAATGAAGATTTTAGGGAGTGGAAAAGTTCACATTGGAAGCTATTTTCATTCAGGAACCGAGTGCATGCTTATCACTGAAAATCACAATTATGAGGGTAATCAAATCCCCTATGACAGCACATATATCTATAAAGACATCACCATTGAGGACTTTGTATGGATTGGAAACCGCGTTATCATTATGGGAGGTATCCGTATTGGTGAAGGCGCAATCATCGCTGCAGGTGCTGTTGTCACGCGAGATGTACCCCGATGTGCCATTGTTGGCGGTAATCCTGCCCTCATTATCAAATACAGAGACGTCGCTCACTTCGACCAATTAAAACAAGAACGAAAGTTTCATTAAATCTTTTTGGATGACGATAAACTCAATCTTTCTGCACGCTAAAGGTAATAAGACATTAGTGAACGGATCGCTCTACTCGCTTTTTTCATTCTTAGGACAAGGTTGTAACTTCCTTATCCTCATTTTGGTTGCTGGTTATATCTTACCTACCGATTATGGAAAACTTAGCATTTTCAGCACAATTGTCACCTTTGCAGGCTACTTTATTGGGCTTTCGACCTATGGATATGTATCTATTTCCTATTTCCGTGAGACCTATTCGGTATTTAAAAAGGACTTTACGGCTATTATTTTCATTCACACTTTGTCGTTTCTTGTACTCACACTGGTGGCCTCTTTACTCACCGATAACATGGTAAAAGCCTTGGAAATAACACGTCCTTTGCTCTATTATGCACTGATTATTTCGTTCGGTAATCTCTTGTTTAATATTCATCAGGATTATCTTCGTATTCAAGAACGACTTAAAAGCTATGGTATTTGGAGTATTACTAATGCACTTTTGAACTTTATTCTTACCCTAATTTTTGTTATTCTGCTCAAGCAAGGATGGCTCGGACGCATCGATGCACAGTTGATTTGCATAACCATCTTGGGGCTGTTGGCACTTTTTTCATTCTACCATGCCCGTCTTTTCACTACAGGCTTTTCGTGGAAACGCTACAAAATGATTATCTTTTTTGGTCTCCCTATGATTCCACACTTGGCTACCATATGGATAAAACAGGGCTTAGACCGCTATATTATCAATTATCATTACTCTACTTATGAGGTGGGTATCTTTAGTTTTGCCATTAACTTGGTTACTGTTATTGTCATGATTGGTTCGGCTTTCAACGCTACTAATTCCGTAACACTCTATCAGATTTTGGGTAATAAAGCCACTTCAAGTGAAGAAAAACGCATGGCTTTGCGTCGACAAACTAAGACTATCGCTTGCGTTTATGCTGCAGCGAGCGTTGTTTATGTACTCTGTATCGTCCCCATTTGCTATATCGCATTGCCCAAATACACTCCTGCTGTCCCTTATTTTCTCATACTTTGCGGCTATGGAATACTGCAATGCTTTTATTTTCTCTATTGCAACTACATGTTTTTCTACAAGGAAACAAAACAGTTGATGTATATAACTTTCGGCTCTTCACTACTGCATCTCACGCTTTCTCTGCTGTTTACGCAATACTCTCTCTATGTAACGGCCACGATTTACGTGCTGGTTCAAGCCCTCATCCTAGCGTTGGTGGTTCATTATTCAAGCAAGATATTAAAGGAGAATTTGGTAGAATGCTAAGTATCATGCGCCGTTAAGCACGGCAAAATAATTATTTTCTGCGAGGTTTATTATCTAAAAATCTATTTATGCGCATTGCAATCGTAGGTCCGGCCAATCCTTTTGAGTTTAAAAGCTATTTCAACGGCAATCAAAATCCACCCAATATCAATGGAAATGCGGCTTCTGTGAATGCACATATTCAATCACTGTTGGACTTAGGACAAACGGTTGAGGTGTTTACTTATGATATAAACAACACGAATTCAAATCTGTTTTTCAAAGGAAAACAGCTCCGCTTTACGGTCATCTCACGTAAAAAGAATATAATTATTCGCTTTATTCGCATGGATATTGTGCGGAATTTACGCAAGGAAATCGGTAAACGATGGTATGATATTGATGTGATTCATGCGCAGTGGACCTATGAATATGCCTATGCCATCACAAAATTTGCAGGGGGAAAACCCTGTTTCTGTACGGTCAGAGATTGGTGTCCTTATCAGATACCGTTGCAAAAGCGATTGGGAGATAAACTTTATTGGCATGTAAACCGTTTTTTCTTCAAACGTGTTTTTGCAACTTCCGATCTCCATTTTATAGCTAATTCCGAATATACTTACGCCTGTATCAAGGCATATCGTGCGCAACTGACCCCTCATAAGCTATTCAACGGCATTAAATCACAGTTCATTCTCACCGAGAGAACACACTATCCCGCAACGACGACTTTCGTTTCGATTGCGCAAAGCATCACCGAACCGCGCAAAAACATCGAAAAATTGTTACAAGCCTTTCAGAAACTACGTACGTATCACGACACGAAACTCCTCTTGATTGGTGCGTATGACGAGGAAAAAGTGAACGCATGGCGCGGCAAGGGTCTCTTAAATCAAGTGGAACTGCGGGGCAGTATTGACCATGATAGTGTAATTTTGGTGTTAGACGGTTGCTCCGTTCTGGTGCATCCTGCTATGGAAGAGACTTTTGGAAACATTCTTTTAGAGGGCATGGCACGTCGAATTCCTGTCATTGGCGGCCTTCATGCAGGAGGCGTTCCGCAGGTTTTGGGGCAAGGGAAGTATGGTATTCTCTGCGATGTCACAAGTGTTGACAGCTTGTTACAGGCCATGTTGAAGGCAGAGGACCCCAAGATTGCTCAACCACTCATTGCAGATGCCACAACTTATCTGCAGCAGAACTTCAGTTCCGACGTGGTAGGCAAGAAGCATTTACAGGTCTATCAAACTTATATTTAAGTTAATGCGCTTTCAATATCAGCCATATTACTTGTTAATCTCAGCCATATTAGGCGCTAATATCAGCTATATTACACGCTAATCTCAGCTATATTGCGACGCAATAACAGTGCTTTCAGTTCATCATGTTATGACTTTCATGCATCATCTCACATTTTTCTTTCGCATCAAACGCAAATTGGTGCAAATCATTATGCTTAGATTGAACCCCATCAAGTTTGCCATTTATGGCATCAAGTTGGGCAAACGGGCGTGTATTTACAATCATGTTTATCTGCATGTGCACCCCAAAAGCAACGTAACCATAGGCGATTCGTTCACCATGACGAGTGGAGACAATTTCAATCCGCTATGCAGAAATATTAAAGGTTGCATCTATTTGGAGCGCGAAGATACGATAATCAAGATTGGAAATCATGTGGGTATGTCGTCAACTTGCTTGTGGGCAAAGCGCGAAATAGTGATAGACGACTACGTAAACATCGGTGGAGACTGCATCATCATGGATAGTGACGCCCACAATCTCGATTGGCGCGTGCGTGATTCGGGCGAAATGTTCGATACAAAAACAACGATGGACGTACACACTGCAGTCTGTAAGCCCATTCATATTTGCAGCCATGTGCTCATCGGAGCACGCACTATCGTTCTCAAAGGCGTTACTATTGGACGAGGAAGTGTGATTGCTGCGGGCAGTGTTGTGACCAAAAGCATTCCCGAAAACGTGATTGCGGGCGGAAATCCATGCCGAATTATCAAAGAAATCAATACATCATGCAACCCAAGATAACCATTATCACTGTTTGCTATAATGGAGAAAAGACGATTGAAAAGACGCTGAAGTCGGTCATCAATCAGTCTTATTCGAATGTAGAATATATTGTTATTGACGGAAAATCTACCGATCAAACGCTTGATATCATTCGAAAATACAGCGATAAAATCGCGAAAATCGTGTCGGAACCTGATAAAGGAATCTTCGATGCAATGAATAAAGGCTTGCAATTGGCTACGGGAACGTGGGTGAACTTTATGAATGTGGGCGACCGTTTCTATGCCGATACGACGCTCGAGCAGTTGTTTCAAGATGAGATTGCACCCGAAACGGGCATCGTTTACGGTGATACGGAGAGTCAAAAGGGCCTTTTGAAGATGACACCTTTCTATCAACGGCGGAAGAAAAATGTGCCGATGGGCATCTGTCATCAAAGTCTTTTTGTAAGAACGGAGCCTGCAAAGCGCATCGGTTTCGATGAAAAGTTCAAGGTGACGGCCGATTATAACATGGTGTTTCAGCTTTACAAGCAGGGCTACGGCTTTCATTATGTGCCCGTTCCTGTGGCGGTTTACGACCTAAGAGGGTTCTCGGCAAGAAACAATGTGCTGCAGTTCAAAGAGATAGCAACCATTCGTGGTGTGAAGAAAACGCCGGGATATTATGTAGATTATGCGTTGGTTGTAGTAAAATCCATCATCAAAAACATTTTATATTGATGAAGATTCTACACGTTATCAACGGCTTGACAAGTGGAGGAGCAGAGCGATTGGTCTGCGATATTGCCTGTATGGCAAGCGATGATGCGCACGAAATCAGTGTGCTCTGCCTCTCTTCACGGCATGATGTCTATACGGAAGCTATGCGGAAACAAGGTATAAAGGTGTGTTGTTTGAGTGGGGGAACGGTGTATAATCCGCTGCTTTTGTGTAAATTATTTGCCTTTTTCCGAAAGCACACGTTTGATATCGTCCACGTACATCTGTTTCCTTCGTTTTATTTCATGGCACTGTTGAAGCAGTGGGGCATGAAAAGTAAGCTTATTTATCATGAGCATAACACCTTGAATGGCCGGATCAACTCTCGGTTCTGGCGGTTTTGGGATAAAAAAATGTATGCATCGTATGCGAGAATCATATGTATCAGCGATGCTGTTAAGGCTGTTCTTCAACGGGTTTATGCGTTGGATAACCGGCAATTGACGGTGATTTGCAACGGAGTCGACATTGAAAAGTGTCATAAAGCCACGCCTGTTCCACGGCAGGAACTTCCGGCAGGAATTGCCGTCGATGACAAAATCATCATCATGGTAGCCCGTTTCAATCCGCAAAAAGACCATCAAACATTGCTCAAAGCCTTGACTATGCTTCCTGAAGACTATAAGCTTTTGCTCATAGGAGAGGGCGAAATGCAGCTGCAAGTGAAGCAACTGGTGGTAGATTTCGGCGTGAACGACCGCACGTTTTTCATGGGTTATCAATGCGAACCGGCCCGCTTCGTGAAAGCATCCGACGTGTTTGTGCTCTCATCTGTATTCGAAGGCTTCGGCTTGGTGTGTGTGGAAGCTATGGCTTGTGGCACACCTGTCATTGCAAGCGAGGTGCCGGGAATGGCCGATGTGGTAGGGGAGGTCGGTCGGTTGTTTAACGTAGGCGATGCAAAAGCATTGGCAAACCATATTTTGGAAGTGATGAACAATCCTATATTGTGCCGACAAATGGTGGAAAAAGGGCTAGAACGGGCGCAGCAATACGACATTCATTGCATGACAGACCGCTTGATTGGCCTTTATGATTCTATATAAGTATGGATAAACTCATTCGCTTCTTCGCCATCAGAGTACTGATATGCACGCCCATTTCGGTATGGTTTGCCTTGTCGGAGTACCTTCGCATCAGCTATATCTTGTTGCTGTTGGCCTTTGTTTCAGATGCGATTTATAGCCTTTCTCATCGTGAAAGCAAGTTGATTGTGTTCCAATCGAACACGCAAAGACAGCGTCTTTTGTTTGTTTGCTTCATCGGAATCATCGTGATTTCCTTTGTCGTAAACTCGGTTTGGCACCCACAACCCAAGCTAATGTCCAACTTTATCGGGACATTAGGCATCTTTTTTCTGCTTTATTTCTATTATTCATCACTTGTCGAAAAGTATCTGTCGGTGGTGTTATGCTTTAAATATTTGGCTGTCAGTTGCGTGCTTTTGATAGGAATTATCGTTGTAGATTCCGTGCTTGTCAACTTCTTCGGGATTAAAATCCACGATTATTTCTGCATCGGTTACAATGGGAACACCGACTATTTTTCACGCTTTATTTGGACAAGTACGGCCGCCCCGACCGAAGAACCGGGCGTTTCGGCCCAGTTTCTCAATGCCCTTCTGCCATTTGCTCTTTGTCATTTCAAGGGCAGGAAGCGTGCTCTGGTCTGTTTGGGCTATGCCTATTGCCTGTTTTCGCTATTTTCAACGACAGGCATTGTGACGTTTGTCTTCATAGCAATGGTTCATGTTTTCTTGTTTTCACGGCGCAGCGTAAAGCTTTTTCTATTGATGTTCACCATTTCGTTGGCAGGTTTTGTGGCTGTATCTTACCAAGCAAACGATGAATTTCAAATGTATGTCAATCAAATCGGGATTATAGACAAGGTCGCATTTTCAGGTAAAACGGCCTCTGATGCCGACCGTTCCGAGGGCATGAAGCTGGCTGTTGACAATGCAATGGAGGCTCCTTTGTGGGGTATGGGACCGGGTTATGGCAAGGCAATCCGTGAGACCGGCTACCTCAGTACGTTCTTGGGGTTCATGGGAAATTATGGTTTTTTGGGTGGATTTCTTTTCATTTTGTTTTGGATAACGTTCCTTCAAAAGATTAAAAAGATGCCTGATATTCCGGAGAAAAGGGCACTGTTGGCTTCTTTTTTAGCCGTTACGGTTGCGGCATGCATCGGGGATTGCCTCCACATGTTTATGTTATGGTTCTTGTTACCGATTATCAATAAGTCCTATAATCACAGTCTACGGCGTGGAAAGTTGTCGGTGGCGTAGTGAAAAAATAATTGTTGTAGTAGAAACCAAATACAATAGCGATGAAAATAATGATGATTGGCCAGCTCATTGGCGGGCTCGACTCTTACATTCGTAATGTAATTGAATATACTGACGACCGCTTTGAGTTCGTGATTGTTACGGGAAAGACCGACAATCACAAGCCTATTGTCAAGCGAGGGACGGTTGTTAAGGAGTATCATGTAGACATGTTCAGGGCCTTGAACCCGCAAAAAGACCTGCGATGTCTGTTGGATACGATTAGGATTATCCGCAAGGAGAACCCTGACATTATTCATTGCCACAGCGCAAAAGGCGGTGTAATCGGCCGGATAGCGGGAAAGTTGACGAAAAAGAAGACCTTCTATACGCCGCACGCCTTTTCCTTTCTTTCGGCCCAGTCAGGCATAAAGCGGCAGATTTATCTCTTTTTTGAACGCATTTGCAGGTTTGACAGTTTTGTATTGGCATGCTCGAACTCTGAAAAAACAATAGCTGTCAAGCAGGTGGGTTATCGTACTTCGCATGCAATGGTATGGAACAACGCGGTTCCCGATGCCTCAGATGTGGAACCGGCTCCGCTGGATTATCCGGCAATATGCTATATCGGCCGGCCTTCTTATCAGAAGAATCCACAGTTTTTCGTTGAGCTTGCCAAGCGAGTTCATACAAAACATCCCGAAATCAAGTTCTATTTGCTCGGCGTCGGCTACTATTCGCCCGATTTAGGTGCCGTAGAATCGCTGGTCAAAGCGTATCAATTAAAAGACACCGTTATCCTGAAACCGTGGTTGAGCCATGCAGAAACGATGGCCATCGTCAAGAGCTGCCTGTTTTACCTCACGGTGTCACGCTATGAGGGTCTGCCTTTGGCCGTCATAGAAGCGATGTCTTTGGGGAAAGCAATCGTGGCTTCAAACGTATGGGGGAACATGGATTGCGTCGCCGATGGCTACAACGGGAGGCTTCTTCCGCTCGAGCTCGATGTTTTTACAGACACTTTGCTCACCTTGATTGAGGACAAGGAGCTGCGGGATACGTATTCCCGCCATTCGCGCGAACGGTTCGAGCAGCAATTTCTAATTACCCGCCAAATCAAGAACTTGGAGGCGATCTATGAATCATAGGAAGAAAACTGCGCTATAGTAGGGAACCGAGAAGGCTATAAAGTCTTTCTTCCGCCGCTCCGCCAGGCAGTTTGTTAGAAGAAACATAACGAAAAAGCTGCATATCCATTGTGGATATGCAGCTTTTTGTTATATGCTCTCTTCAATATTCCGATTACATGTTGAGACCACGGTTGTTCATTGTGGTGTTGAGAAGAAGAAGATACTTGCTGTACTGGCTGTTGTTCAGAATGTAGTGCATGTATTTGAGATTCTTCTCGATGGCTTTGTCGACCATAGCCTTACGCTCGTCCTTGGGGGCATTGGCTGCGTTCATCATCTCGATGCAGAAAGTTTTGTGTACATCCTCCACACTTTCGAGCTGATCGCTTGAGAGACCAAGGGCCTGAGCCAGCTTGCCATAGTTAACAGTCATGTCATAAGCAGCAACCGTGTTGGCTGCCTTTGTGTTCTCACCCTCGGCAAAAGCCATTGTCATACTCATAACTGCAACGAGTGTCAAAATCATCTTTTTCATAATCTTTTTACCTTTCTTTGTTTGTGGACCCTTTTCTTTTCGGTCCTGTTATACTTTTTATGTTTATCCTAAAATGTCTTTTTGTTTCCTTAAGACGTTGCAAAGGTATGACAGAAATACAACATCTGCAAGCAAATATAAGATTGTTTGCGCAAACAGGCGCTTTTATTGACATAAATCAATAGTCTGGCTTTCGGATTATAAGTACCTTATTATATATAACCGGAGGTTGTTTTTTCGGGAAAGATGCACCGTTTTCTCAAACATGATGGGAGGAGCCGGAGAAAACGATAGCAGTTTTTTGTAAAACGATAGTACTTTTCCGGTAAAACGATAGTACTTTTTTGATGAAGGGATAGTACTTTTTAAATGATACAATAGCACCTTATCAAAAAGACAACAGTATCTTTCCTCAAAAAGGTATATACCTTTTCGTTAAAACGTATATACCTTTTTATGAAAAAGTATATACCTTTCTAATTAAAAGTATATACCTTTTCAGTTAAAAGTACGCACCTTTTTAAAAGAGAGGGTATAGCTTTCCATAAAACCGCAGTATTTTTTGATGAAAAACTATCCTCAAGGTTCAAGAAAAGGCAAAATAGCGTAAATGAATTGTGAGTCAGTCAGTTCTGATTTTTAAGCCATTTGTCCGAAAACCGTCAAAAGACAGGCTTATGCCTACTTCGGACAGAGCAGCGTTACCAAAACATTACCACCTCCTTTGCAGGTGAGGATTGGGAAAAGCGGTAACGAACAGCACAAAATCCGACCTGAACTTCGGGGATTACCTCCTGCAAAGGTACGTCGATGAAAAGAAACAGGCAAATAAATTGCGGATTGTTTCTTTACCATTGAACGACAATATTTTGCATAGCAACAAATAACCTGACAATGAATAGTTTTGTAAACCGTAAAAAGTCAGAGTTATGCGTAGTACGTTTAAGGTTCTGTTCTACCTCAAAAAGAACGCTCCCAAGAAGAACGGTTCCGTTCCCGTGATGTGTCGTATCACCATTGACGGCACCATTGCCCAGTTCAGTTGCAAATGCGATATCCATCCTGATTTGTGGGACATCAAGAGCAATAGAGCTTCGGGAAAAAGTGCCGTTGCGTTGGAAACCAACCGTTTTTTGGACAAGATACGTGTCGGCATCAATGCCAAATACAAGGAGATAGCCGAGCGGGATAACTATGTCACTGCCGAGAAAGTGAAGAATGCTTTCTTGGGTTTGGAAATGCGGTACGAAACCCTGCTGAAAGTCTTTGCCCAGCACAATGAGGACTTTTTCAAACAGGTAGATGCGGGTTTGCGAAGCCCATCCACCTACCACAAGTATAGTACGGTCTATAAACATTTGGAGGAGTTCATCAAGACCCGCTACCATGTCAGCGACATTGCGTTAAAAGAACTCACTCCGGCTTTCATCACCGACTTCGACATCTTCCTGCGCACCGAAAAGCAATGCTGTAACAACACGGTATGGATTTACATGATGCCCCTACGCCGTATGATTACCATTGCCCAAAAACACGGATGGATAGTCCGTGACCCCTTCGTGGATTACAGCATATCTGCCGAAAGTACCGACAGGGACTATCTGACGAAAGATGAAATCCGTCGGCTGTTGAATTTGAAGTTCAGGCGCAAGTCGATGGAACTGGTTCGGGATTTGTACGTCTTCTGCTGCTTTACGGGCTTGTCCTTTACCGATATGAAGAACCTGACCAAGGACAATCTTCAAACCTCCTTTGACGGTAAACTCTGGATTATGACCAAGCGACAAAAGACGGGTGTGGAATCCAACATCATGCTTTTGGACATTCCGAAGCAGATTATCGAGAAGTACGATGGCATGGCGAAGGAGGATTACCTCCTACCCGTTCCGCAGTATATTACCGCCTGCAAGAACATCAAGAAAATCATCGGACTCTGCGGTATCGAAAAAGAGATTACGTGGCATACCAGCCGCCATACTATGGCGACGGAAATCTGTCTGACCAACGGCGTTCCCATCGAGACCCTTTCCAAGATGCTCGGACACACGAATATCCGCACCACGCAGATTTATGCCAAAATCACACACGAAAAGGAAAGTCGGGACATGGCGGCACTTTCCGATAAACTGAGTAAGATAGAGCAGTTCAATGGGATCACTATATAATAAGGAGGAGAGCTATGAAAAGAGAAATCATAACCATTGGAGAGAACGGAAAAGTATATATCCCGACAGCTCCCGTTTGGATGTCAGCTTGCGAAATTGCCGCCTTATTCGGAGTATTCTCCGGTAAGGTAAACAATCACATCAAATCTATCTTCAAAGAGGGCTTACTCAGAGAAGATGAGGTGATGCAAACGCTATTGTTTAAGGGCGGGGCGGTGGATTTATACAATATTGAAATGATCACGATGCTGGCGTTTCGCTTTACCTCTCCACATGCCAAGAGTTTTCGTCAATGGATCATCGGAAGACTGACCGAAAAGAAGAGAACAAGTCCTCCGCTACTTGTGTGTTGCGGCAAAGGTGGATGGTACAACTGAATATGAGAACAGGCAGTAAGAGAAGAGTTTCTTACTGCCTGTTTCTCCGTCAAGGCTTCTCAAACCGAGGACGGTAATTCTCCTGCAACAGCTTTTCCACATCTTCTTCCCGGTAGAGTACCTTTCCGCCTAACTTGATAAAGGAGATTCTCCCCATATTGCGATAATCCTGTAACGTGCGCCGATTGATATGCAACAGGCGGGATAATTCATCATCCGTCAGATAGCGATGCCCGTTAAGCAGAGGTATGTTCTTTTTCCGCAGGATATCAATTCCCTTTATCATACGGTCGCTCGCGTTGAGAAAGTATTCAATCTCTTCGTTGTTCTTGGTCTTTACATCGTTGTCCATATTTTACATCGGATTTAGTGGTGATACTATTCATTGGTCATAAAGCGGAGGATTGTTCGAGCAGTTTCCCGACATCCTCCGGCTTGTAGAACATCTTATACCCTATTTGCGTATAGGGCAGCATTCGGTTGCTGCGGTAAGTTTGCAGGGTACGTAAACTGATGTTCAGGATTTGGCAGACATCCTGATTGTCCAGCCACCTGCCCATACGCTTCTCGTCACACTCCCGACACAGGGCATCGACTTTGGCGGTCAGAATGCGGAAACGTTCCATCATGGCTTCATACGTTTTCTTCTCGATTGTTATTACTTCCATATTTCTGTTCGTTTTAAGATTACACTTTGTGCAAATGTACTTACGGAGTAAGTATTCAAAAGCAGCTTTTCCCTTACTGCGTACTTGTGGCTTCAATATGGATACTTTTGTCGTATGGTTTTTGGAATCAGACAGAAAAATCTCTATTCAGTACATATTTAGCATACAATCCGGACGATTTTAACTCCCGAACTTTGCAGTATAATCAAATTCAAAGCGTCATGGATGTCATAACAATCGAAAGCAAAGCCTACCACGAACTGATGGGCAAAATAGAGAAAATCCTCTGGTATGTGGAGAAAGAGGAAAAGGCAAAGATAGAGTATGAGAACCGCCTTGTTACCAATGATGAGTTAGCCGAGATACTCGGCATCAGCAAACGCACTCTCCAGCGTATGCGCAGTGCGGACAGAATCAGTTACAAGATGATCTACGGACGTTGCTACTATGACCTGCACGACATCGAGGAGGCGATACGAAACAAGAACTTGTACTGCAATCCTCAGAACCTGAAAGAGCTACGGCATAACTTCGAACTTAAAAGCAGGAGGATAAAGGATGGAACTATTGGATAGAGAGACTTTCCTTGAATGGATGGAACGCATCATAAAGCGTTTCGATGACTTGAAACAGACGACTGCCGACATACCCCAACGTCCGATGATAGATGGAGAACCGCTGCTGGATAACCAAGAGGTGTGCATGATGCTTCAAGTGAGTAAGCGTACCCTGCAACGTTACCGTGCATCGGGGACGCTTCCTTTCCAGATTGTCTATCACAAGACGTGGTATCTGGAGTCGGAAATCCTTGCCTTTATGAAAGCCCATTTTACGGAGAACCTCAAACGAAAAAGGAAGAGATCTCCCAAAGGCACGTAATTTCGGATTATACGCAACAGCAAAGCCCCCGTTTTTGTCGTGATGACAAGTCGGGGGCTGTTGTTTGAATGTGATGATAACATTACAGATTATATTTTCGGTCTGACGATAAACACCTTTTCTGCCAAAGACGGCGGCAGTCCGTCCATAGAGGGCTGTGTAGTGGAGCTACTCTGCCCGCTGCTTTCCAACGGTCTGTCGGTTTGAGCCGCAGAGGTGCTGACGGAGGGGGCGGCGACAGTCGGCTCAATCGGACGTGACCGCTCCATTTCCTCCCTCGTTCCTTCGCCATCCTGCATCATTTCCACTTCCTCTTGCGGACTATCTCCTTGCTCAATGGGCTTTAGGGAGAGCTGTATCTTGCGGTCAAGGGCAGCGAGTTCCGTTTTGAGGTCTTTAAGCTGCTCTTCCTTTTTCCAAGAGCCATTCAGCACCTCCTGCAATACGGGAATATCCTTGGCTATCTTCTCCGTGTCCGTCCGAAACTTCTCAATCAAGCCGGGTATCTTTTCCAAGGCGTTCAGGAAATTCATACTGGCGAGTTGCGGGTCTGCCGCAATCCTGCCGTTGTTGTAGCTGTACTTCATTCCACTTTCTCCCATCACGAAGAACTTGTTCTGCGAAAGGTCGAAACTTTGGAGGAGGATTCCGTCTTGACCACAAGATTAAATCCGTAGAGTGTTCCGATATTGAAATACTCTCCCCGTGTGCAGGCTTTCT
Source organism: Segatella maculosa OT 289 (assembly GCF_000243015.1). Classification (NCBI taxonomy): domain Bacteria; kingdom Pseudomonadati; phylum Bacteroidota; class Bacteroidia; order Bacteroidales; family Prevotellaceae; genus Segatella; species Segatella maculosa. The sequence continues at coordinate 517,599 of NZ_JH594500.1, read as the reverse complement.
CGTTGATTTCCGCGAGCTTGGCGGCAATGCGTTTCGGGTCACTTCCTTCTACCCCTTTGAGTGTTATCGGGTTGAGGATATTGCCCTCCTTATCCTTCTGCACACGGCTTTGGTACAAGTCCCAGTCGCTTTGGAAATGGGCAATCAGTTCCTTGTTTCCGTCCACCGTTCTCATAACTTCGTCCAATCGGCTTCGGGAGGATGACTTACTGCGAATGAATGCCTGCCGCTCGCTGTCCAAGCCGGCAATCTTCTTCTCCAACTTTGCCTTTTCCAGCAGGTCGGTATTTCCGGAGAGGATGGCGACGTATTCGGAAAAATTCATACCCGATTTCTCGTCCATACTTCCCTCATCAATGGTACGGCTGCCCATACGGTTGTTTTTGAGCTGTTCGATGAAGCTTATTGTGTAACAGATTGCTACGATAAAGGGGGTATGTAGGTTTAAACAAAAGAGAGTTTGCTACATTAGCGCGTGGCAAACTCTTTTATTGTATGACTTTTATATTCACGCTATAATCGTGAATAATTCTATTCTAAATATTTTTGTGTTATTTCTTAGATATTTTGATGTGTACCTTTATCTTCTTCATTGCCCAATCATAATGGCTCGCAGTTACCGAAACACAGTAAGAACCGAGTGGAGAAGTACCTGTCCAATCCAATGCACCTTTGGCAAAGAGTTCATCATGGGAGTAATTCTCTATCAATGCCATTACTGCTTTATGACTCTCTTTCAATTTTGCCTTTGCTTCCGTCAGCGGTGTGATTTGGTGCTTCTTCCAAAACTCCACATTCATTGCAGGGTAGGTTCTCCAATTATATGATTCGGGAAGAAAGGGTTTATGCTTGCCGTTACTATTGGCTTGTACCCAATCTAACAGCAATTGATGCCACTCGTACAGATGTACAAGCACATCTCGCAGGTTCTTGTCCCTGCCCCAGTGTGCTTCCTTGCCTGCCGTAGCCATTTCATCTGCAAAAGTTGCCGTCTGCTGTTCTTCGTTCATACCATCGATAATCTTCCACATTTTTTCAAATTGTCCGTTGGAAGATGTTATCAAATCTGTCTTTGTTGTCGCTCTTGCCATATATTTTTCTATTTTGATGATTACTTAATTGTAAAAGAAAGTGGAGCGACAGCCTTTGCAGGCAATCGCTCCGTCATTTAAATAAAATCACGGATTTTCCTCGCTTCTGCCATTATTCGGTTTCGTACCTTTCTTAGCCTTTGGCTCCGTCTGCTCGTAGGTAACATCGGTAAGTGTAAAATACTTGCGCGAGGGCGAAAGCCGCACGACAGGCTTCTCGATATGCTTTTGCACGTTGAAGACCTCGCCTTGTGGTACGATTTTACTCTTGAACGAAGGGCTTAATGTACCCAAATCGCCGAACTCCACGATGTCGCCGTTTGCCACGATGTCACGTGCAATTTCCGTGGCGTAGTTCAAGACGGCTTCCACTTCCTGACGGTTGAACGTGGTGGACTTTGCCACACGCTCGCAAAAACTGCGGAAATCCACACGATGTCTGCCCGTAGGGTGGGCAACCTGTACGGTCTTTCCAGCCTGAGGACCGACATTCATCTTGCGTTCCATAAGAACGAATTGCAGTGGTTTATTTGCCATAATTCAATACTGTTCCCCCTTTGTTATATCTTCCGAAGTCGGAGGATTTCGCTTGCAGAAGACACTTCTTATACTTACAACGCAAATGGTATCCGATTTATTGCCCAAAAGATACCGAGTAATCCGAAAAAAGATACCGAGCGATTGTGAGATTGCTCGGTATCTTTTTGATGACCTTCTATTAGTTCTGAAAAGGCTTCTTCAAAGAAAACCCTTCGAAGCATAACTCTATTATGAAAAGTTTGCCAGCCTCTCAAACTTTTCATTTCATAGACTGCCCTCATTTTATGGAGATTTCATCAGTATCTACAAAAATAATTTCTTCCTTATCAGTGTTCTGAATATATCATATTGGGGGAGAACATCTTTTGATGCTGTCATAAACTTTTTCCAATCCTTTTGATGTAATTCCTCTGCCTTGTCATCGTCATATCCAAGTGCATAATAGTCTTTCAACTTATACCATACTCTTTTATCTTCTTCTTCCTTTTCTTCTTTACTCATATCTTCGTAATATTCGCCTCGATGTTCAGGATTTCCTGTTATGCTATTTAGCACAAACCAATAGTTTTGTAAATGTTTTACAAAAGAAGAGTAAGCATTATGTATTTCATTATCTCTGAATTTCTGTCTTTCATCATTTTCATAAGTATACCATAATTTGTCCCAAATATTAAAATAATATTTAGAATAACCCGCATTATTTATGGAGTGTTTAATGCTTTCTATCAACTCGTCTTCCGATACAACGGAACAGCGTTTATTAAAAATCTGAATATCAAACTTTAATGCTGGGCTTTTAAGAAAATTTCCCTCTAAATCATCGTATTGCTTTACGATAGACAATATTGGTTCTTTCAAACTTAACTGTTTATTAGTATTATAAGATAGTATTCTATGATTTCTAATATCGAAAGGCAAATCATTAATCTTCCCCGATGCTTCATTGAAAACCAAAACAATACGTTCCCAACCCAAACAAGAAACAGCGTATCCAAGTTCAAACATAACATTAGGATTCGATGTTCCTTTATCATTGATTTTCCCAATGATAGACACATCACAAATGAATATCTGGCAATTGGCTATCTTAGACAATACCGTATCTTTAATTTCAACAGCTCCTGCATTGCCGCGAGTACTTTCGGTTGGAGTTACTTTCATCTCTTCCGTGTCCAACTCCTTGCAAGTTTTTTCTAACTCTCTCCAAATATAATTTTTATACTCTTTTCCAGGCAAATCACTCTGCCAAGAGAAGAAGATATCAAATTCTTTCATTATTTCTAAAGCTTAAGATATAGTTTGTGGTTTTACCGTATGCAAAGATAGTCCTTTTTATTATAAGCCGCAAAGATAGCAATATCAATAGTCGAATTTTTCTAAAATAAGGATTATAATCATATCCTAAAAAATGAAGATATAGGTTGGGAATAACATCTTGGTTTTGGGATTTGTCGAGGAGTGTCCACCGATTTTCAATTCATCAGCAGACGGACTGCCGAGACAAGTCGGGTATGGTTCATCAGCCACTCCCGTACCGGCTCGTTCGTCGGGACGTTCATAACTCCCTGAGAGGTGATGAATGCCAACACACCGCCTTTACGGAGCATATCCACCCCCTTGACGAAGAAGTAATTGTGCAGGGACATGCGGGCGACCTTTCGGGCAGGTTCGTCCGTCTTGCTGAAAACAGGGTCGAAGACGGCCACATCTCCGAAAGGAATGTTGCTGCTGACCACATCGAAATAACCTCCGAACTTGGATTCGATTTCCTCGAAGCCCCGGATGCGTATCTTGTCTTCGGGATGCAGAGCGGAGAGCATCTGTCCCGTGAGAATGTCTTTCTCAAAACCGAAGGTAGTATGCCCTTCGGCTGCAATGCCGTCAAAAGAGCGGATGAACTCGCCCATTCCCGCTGAAGGGTCAAGGATGCGTTGGGGGACGATGCCTGCCTCCCGTAAGGAAGCGGCAATATCCCGTACTACGGGCGCAGGAGTATAGAAAGCGGTCATCACGGAGTTCTTCAGGCTCTGCATATAGCTCTTGTATTGCGATTCGGAGGTGGTGTTATCCCGAATGGTGCGATGCAGTTCCATCACCAAGGGGAAAAGTTCCAACTCCGACTTGTTCCATCGGGCGATGTCCTCCATCGTGTTGGCAGGAGAGAGGATACACTTCAATGCGCCGAAGCCCGTATAGGCTTCCAATATCGTACGCTCTTCGGGTGTCGCTGTGCGCTGTTCCCGATGCAGGGCAAAAATGGTCTTGATGGCTTCTATGTTCGCCTTTAGATGCTCCTTCTTGTTATAACTTGCCATCTTCTTCGAGTTTTAGTTGAACAAACCCCGTAATCTCCGTATAGAGGGAGTTGTATTCGGGCATATAGGCGAACTCGTCTGAAATCGAATACTTGGAGAAGATGCTTTCTAAGAGCGGGCGCAGGCGGATGGCGGTCTCCCTGACAGCTTCAAGCGGCACTTCAGCAGAGAACTCGTTCCAAAGAACGGAAGAGATGGTATCGTGGCGGGAGAAGTGCAGACCCGCATAGAGTGTCTTATTGGCGATGCCGATACATTCGGCTATGGGCAGACCGGCATCGAAGGCTTCGGCATAGGCTTCGGAAGCGGCTGCCGCACGTTCCTTGATAAAAGGAATGTCATCGGCTTTTTCGGGATGGCTTTCCCGAAGAAAAGAGAGCAGGGATAGCTCGTAGTATGAAAAATGAATGGCTGTCATATCTATGATTTTAGTGAATGTTTTGAGTTGCCCTGAAAAGCACCTAAGTAATTGGACAAAAGCTTAGGAGTAATTGAGAGAAAGCTTATAAGCTTTTTGCCTTTCAGTCGTCCGGTTTGGAAAGAGAGGCTCTCCGGTGTCTTTTAGGGCATGACATTATAATGCAAAGGCACCCGACGTCCCCGCCGAGTGCCACCACTAAAATCCGCAGTAAAAACAAGATGATTGTTTATGACCGCATCATTCAGTGGCAAAATTAGCAAATTACGGGGATTTACCTTCGGGATTTGCCCGTTTTCTTGCGTTCGGGAAAGACAAAGACCGTCTTGAACTCCCCGTCCAAGGAGAGCGAAGCCTCAAAGCTCTTACCCGCTTTGGAGGTGAAGCCCTTGATGATGCCTGTCTCCCCGTTCACCGCCAACTGCGTCAGTTGCTCGTCCGTGAGGTTCTTGCCTGCCACGCTGCGGAAAAGGGTCAGACCGCAATCTGGATCGGAACATTTGGCACATCGGGGATAGAAGACCAGTGTTCCTTTACCGCATTTGGGACAATGGATGTCGCTCTGTTTCTTGGGGAAGAGGATTTTGGAAGAGAGCAGTTCGTCGGTAATCTGTGTGGCATAGCTTTCGATGCCCTTGCGGAAGTCCCACTCTTTCAATTCTCCCCGTTCGATTCTCGCCAAGTCCGCTTCCCACTGTCCGGTCATCTCGGCATTGCCGATTTTCATTTCTCGGACGATGGAATAGACGGCAAGTCCTTTCTCAGTAGGGACGAGCGACTTCTTTTGGCGCACCATGTATTCACGGGCAAAGAGGGTTTCGATGATGGCGGCACGGGTTGCGGGTGTGCCAATACCGCAATCTTTGAGCTGCGCACGCAATTCCTCGTCCTCCAATTCCTTACCTGCCGTCTCCATAGCTGCCAACAGCGAACTTTCCGTGTGCAGGGGCTTGGGCTTGGTCGTTCCTTGTGCCAGCGAACAGGCACAGAGCGGAAGCTGTCCGCCTTCCTCCCATTGGGGGATGATGATGCCTTCTCCATTCTCCCGACTTTTCCGTTCTTCGGCTTCTGCCTGCTCCTTGTCTTTTTTTCTGCTGTTTTTGAGGACGGCACGCCAACCCTCTTCCTTGATGATTTCACCTTTGAGGATAAACTTCACATCCTCGCAGGCGGCAGTAACCGTACTGACATCTTTCACGCAACGGGCGGAGAAGGCTTCGAGCATACGTCCGACTATCATATCGTAGATGGCTACTTCCTCTCCGAACATGTCTATCGGCTTCTTGCCCGTAATGAGCAGGGCGTGGTGGTCGGTCACTTTCTTGCTGTCCACCGAATGCGCATTAAGTTCGGTCAGTCGGCGGGCCTGGACACCCCAGACAGGATGGTCGTGTAAAAAGGCTATCAGGGCAGGTATTTCGGCAAAGACATCTTCGGGAATATATCGGCTGCCCGTGCGAGGATAGGTGATGTATGCCTTCTCATAGAGTTTCTGCGCCAAGGAAAGGGTCTGTTCCGCCGAATAGCCGAACCGGCTGTTCGCTTCTTTCTGTAAAGTGGTCAAATCATACAGAAGCGGTGGTTCCTGCTTGGTCTCCTTGCGCACAATCGTTTCTACAGTGGCATAAGGAGCCTGTTTGAGTTTATCATACAGGGCGGTGGCTTCTGCCTTATCGAACCAGCGGTCGGCGGAGGAGAAACGGAAACTCTCATCACCTTCCTTTACGGCAAGGCTGAGTTGCCAGAATGGCTGTGGCTCGAACTTCTTGTTCTCCAAGAAACGGGAACAGACCATACAGAGGGTCGGAGTCTGCACCCTGCCCAATGAATAAGTGCCTCGTCCTGCTGCAATGGATATGGCTTGGGTGGCATTGATGCCCACTAACCAGTCGGCTTCGCTGCGGGCATAGGCGGCATAATAGAGATTGTCATACGCCGCTCCGTTCTGCAGACGGGCAAGCCCCTCTTTGATGGCTTTGTCCGTCAAGGAACTGATCCATAGTCGCTCAAAAGGTTTGGCAATGCCGAGATACTCGTATATGAACCTGAAGATCAACTCACCTTCCCTTCCTGCATCGGTGGCTACGATAATGCCTTCGCACGCTCGGAATAGTTTTTCGATAACTTTCAATTGGGCGACTGCCCCAGCGTCGGTTTTATAACCTTTGCCCTCCTTTATCTGACGGGGAATAAGGGTAAAGACGGGAGGAAGAATCGGCAGGTTCTCTTTGTGGAAACCCTTGATGCCGTAGGCTTCGGGCATGGCTGCCGTTATCAGATGTCCCAGTGCCCAAGTGATGGCATAGCCGCCTCCTTCAATATAACCGTTCTTCTTGTTGGTTGCCCGAACGACACGGGCGATTTCACGAGCTACGCTCGGTTTTTCTGCTATGATGACTTTCATTTGTTCTTACTTTTTGGATATTAGTGGTGGCGGATTACATTTTCATTCCCTTGGAACGCTTTTTCTCTTCTTGCTTTTGTTCCTGCCCCGTGGTAGGCTCTGTTTGTCCCTGCTTGAGCGGCTCCTTCACATGCTTGGTAGCCTCATTGGTCTTGCCTTCGGAATTGACAGCGACCTGCGTGCGGGAAGCATTGTCGGGAGTAATCTCTTTGGCTTGGGACTTGTCGGGGTTCCATTTGAGGAAGTCGAACTTGTTTTTCTCAAAGTTCGGACGCACATAGGCATTGAAAGGCTCTCCCTTCTTGTCGATAAGCCCGGTCATATAGACCGTCTGACCTGCTTTGAGTTTCGCTTGCTCTTCGGGAGAGATGTCACGTCCCAGCATCTTCTTGGGGACACGCAATTCTTTCTGCTCTGACTGTCCCTGCCCTTCGGGGGCTTGTCTTTGATGTTGTTCCTGTTTGAGAGAGCCGAAACGAAATTCAATCGACCGCTTGTCGGCATTGAATTGAAGGTTGGCATTGAAATGCTTTCCCGTTTTGGAGGTCATACCCTCCACATAGATACTCTTGCCTTCTGACAGTTCCTTTTTCTGCTCATCGCTCAGATTCACACCCTTGATTTCATCGGGGATGCGTACCCGGTCGGCACTCAGGGCGATGATGTCGTTCGTCAGGCGGTCAATACTCACGAAACTGCGGGTCGGCTCCTCTTTGCCGGGGAAGGTCAGCTCCACGGTGCGACCGAGATTGCCCGTTTCTCTGAGGGCTTTCTTGTCCTCGTCGGTGAAGGTATGCCCGAAGAACTCGCGCTCCAATTGCGGCTCCTTGCGGATGGCATGGACAACGGGGATAAATGTACCGTCTCCGGAGGCTTTCAGAGAAAGACGGGCATCGGTGTAAAGGGAGACTTCTCCGATTTTGATTGCGATGGGAATAAGTGGAGTCTTGCGGTATTGAAGTAGGTCATCAAGATGCTTGCCCTTTTCGAGACTCTCACGGCTTACACCCATCTGCTCGAACTGCTCCCACTTCACCTTGTCGGGGTCAATGCCTTGGAAGGACTGCTTCTGCTCTCCTGTATAGTCTGAGGGATTGACACGGGCGGAGTCCAGCATCTCCTTATTGGAGGGAACATCCGGAGCTTGGAGCATCTCCAAGAGTACGCGGGCACTGGCAACGGCACTCTCAAAGGGGACTTTGAAGAAGTTCAGCGGTGTGGGATGCTTGAACTGACGCATGAAGTTGGAGAGGAAGTTTTCCAGCGCATTGCTGTGCTTGTCGAACTTCAGGAAGCTCTGTTCATGCTCGGCGGTGGGCGGAACGGTTTTCAGTCCGCCTTTCTCGTCCGTACCTGTGACGGCTTTGAGATTCTCGTCTTTCTGATCCTTGACCAAAAGGACTTCTTGGTCTTTGATTTTTTCGTCCATATTATAATGTATTTAATGGCACCAACAGCGGTGCACGGACAAAAGTAAACCAAAGAAACCGTGTATGTTAGAGGTTTGAGATAACTGCGTACTTGTGGCGTCGATATGGATGGAAGTGGCAAAAAAAGAGGTATGGCTCAAACTCCATACCTCCATATTTTTCATTGATTAGGTTATTGCATTGACAATAGTTTGCAATACACTCCGCCTTTTGCTTCGAGTTCGGCGTGCGTTCCATTCTCTACAAGTTGTCCCTTGTCCATCACGATAATCTGATTAGCGTTACGGATGGTTTGCAAATGATGGGCAATGACCAAGACTGTGCGATTTCGGATAAGGGCAGACATTGCCTGTTGTATCTTATATTCATTGACAGGGTCAACATTGCTCGTTATCTCGTCCAAAAGAATGATGGGAGCATCTTTGAGGAACGCACGAGCGATTGAAAGCCTTTGTTTCTGACCTCCGGATAGACCCAAACCGTTTTCTCCGATTTTTGTTTCATAACCTTCCGGCAGGCTGATGATAAAGTCGTGTATCATCGCCCTACGTGCTGCTTCTTCGATTTCTTCCTGCGTAGCATGTTGATTGCCCACTTTGATATTATTGGCAATGGTATCTGAAAAGAGAATAACATTTTGCATCACTACACTGATTTTACCGAGCAGATAATCATAGTCCATTTCTCGAATGTCTATACCACCGATACGGATACTGCCGGTCTGCGGTTCCCAGAAACGGAGTAACAGGCTGGTAATGGTTGTTTTACCAGAACCTGACGATCCGACAAGTGCCGTTACCGTTCCTTCGGGAACATGGAACGTGAGATTTTTCATCTCAAAACTTTCTGTCTCATAATGAAATCCCACTTTGTCAAAAGAAAGATTGAAACGGGTTGCTGTTCTCGGCTGTTCAGGATTGGTGATAACAGGGGCATTCAATAAATGGGAAATGCGTCCGTAGCTGTCCTTTACCTTGATGTAATTCAACCAATGATTCTCCATATTGACAAAAGGTTTGTAGAATTCTTTTGAGACGATGATAAACATTAAATAAGCGAAAAGAGAAAGTTCCCCCTGCTGTGTCCACCAAAGACCGATTGTAGCCATCAGAGCGAAAGCCAATTCTATCAGAAAAGTGTATCTGCCCACACTTACAGCTGCCAAACGAGAAGTATTCTTACTGCTTTCTCCAAATTCACCAACAGAGTGGTCGAGTCTGTCACGGAACATTCCTTTTCCTCCAAATACTTTCAAAACTGGGATGCCCTTGACATATTCAACAAAGAGGCTGACCATATCTGCCAGATTATTCTGTGATTCCTCCTGTGCTTTCATTCCCGAGCGAATACCCCGATATAGAGAAAATAGGGCAATGGGGAGAATGGCTACCATTGTCAATCCCATGCGCCAATCCACGCAAAATAGTCCAATACCGAGTATTAGAGCTACAATAAAGTCGGCAGACATCCGTGTCCATAGATGTCCTACTACCATTTCCATATTATCAACGTCTTTGTGAATGACTGTACTTATCTCTCCCAGACGCTCATTGGTATAGAAACCGAGTGAGAACATTTTCAATTTCAATATGATTTTCTCGCGGATACGTTCCACAAGATCAAATCCGGCAAAATGCTTACTCATATCGGCAATGGCATTGGATATGGTTTTCAAGACCAGCAGACCACCGAGTACCCATGCTGCCGAAATGAAAGAGATGCTTTCTCCTTGTATATGACGGTCGATGAGAAACAAGACTGTGAGCATTATCGCCGTGCCACAAAGGGCATAAACCACGAAAAACAGTGCGGAGATAATTAGATGCCGAACTCCGCTAGCGGTCAATTCATTCAGTATATTGCGTACCATTCTTATTCCTCCTCTTCTTTTAATTGCCATTTACTTACTTGTTCTTGCGTTTCCGTCATATTGCGGTACAGAGAACAGTCTTTCATCAGTTCTTGGTGTGTTCCCTTCGACACGACCTGCCCTTTGTCCATCACAACAATACGCTCCATATCCTGAATAGTATTGAGACGGTGAGCAATGGTAATGACGGTCTTGTTGCGCTGCAATTCATCAAGAGCTTCTTGGATGAGTTTCTCATTCTCTCCGTCCAATGCGGCAGTGGCTTCATCGAGAATAACTATTGGAGAGTCTTTGAGCAACATTCGGGCGATGGAAATACGCTGTTTTTCTCCGCCAGAGAATTTTACGCCGGCTTCGCCTGCCAGCGTATCATAACCATTCGGCAAGCCCATGATAAAATCATGAATATGAGCACGCTCTGCTGCCATTTCCACTTCCTTTTGTGTGGCGGTAGGTTTTCCTATACGGATATTGTCCCGAATAGTTGTGTTAAAGAGAAAAACCTCCTGCTGTACCATCGAAAAATAATCAGCGATATTACGTTCGGAGAGTTCCGTAATATTCTCTCCTCCTAGTCGGATAGTACCTGTTTGAGGTTGCCAGAACCCCATCATCAGACTTGCCAGTGTGGTTTTTCCCGATCCGGATTCGCCGACGATAGCTGTATGACTTCCTTTCGGAAATTGAAGACATACATCTTTCAGCGCATTGTCTTCCTTGTTTGGATAGGAAAATGTAACATGCTCGAAACAAACATCCGTTTGTGTCGTATCCGTTTTCTTGTCAGCAGTTTCCTTTGTCTGTACCTCTGTAATGGACTGTACTTTTGCCAACGACTGACCATAGACGATTCGGAAATGTTGGAATGTTGCCAACTTAGCAAAAGAGGACGAGAACAATCCACCCAATATCAGGGCAAGAATAAAACGGGCTACAGTTAATTCGCCCGAACTCATCATCCATAGTCCAATAAGGGTCATTACCACGATACCACCTTCCAAGAACATCGTTATCAATGTCATGGGAACAGTAACGCTAAACATGCTCCGCTTTACCCAACGGATGTAGTCGCGCATACCATCAAGTACCCGTTTCGTTCTGTTCTCCTCGTTACTGAAGGCTTTGATTACCGATATGGTAGCCACATATTCCAAAAGGTCTTCCGACATTTTTTGCGTACTTTCCATAAAGTGTTGAAAGCTCCTTCCCCAAAGTGTTTTGACAGCCATTTGCAGAAGAAATGCTACAGGCAAAAGAGAAATGAGCGACAGCCCCAAACGCCAGTCCAACACCATAATAATTACCCAGAGTAAGGCAGGAAAAAGCGTAGCCGAAAGGATTTCGGGTAATCCATGTGCTAAATAAATTTCAATTTGTTCCACATCGTGGTTGATAATATTCACCAAGTCGCCAACTTTCCGTTCTTGAAAGAAACCGAGCGGCAAGCGTTGCAGATGACTTATGATACGCAACCTCAATCGTGTAAGGGCATTGTAAGCCGACCGGTGTGCCCGCCAAATTGAGGTTCCATAGAATACGCCTCGAAGCATTGCAAATAGTATCATTATTCCTCCAATACCCCAAACTATTAAGGGAGAGAGTGTGCCATTCATCAGCTTGTTCACTGCCCACACTACCAGCAGTATAGGGAGTGTACCTAAAATAAGGTGCAATATGACCACTGCATTGGAGAGCAGGCTGCGGCTCTCCCGTTCCTCATCAAGAGGTCTGACTTTTTGTTTATCCATATATATGATGTGTCGTTTTGATTTTTTCTGCTGCAAAAGTACAGCAACAAACAGGAATAAAATAACCCCAATAAGCATTACACTGCCCCAAAACAACAATTTGCTCGCATATAAACACAACAGGGGTATAAGCGTGGATAATAGGGTTATTTATTTGCTCGGCAGGTAAGTACCTTTGCACAGAATCTCACAAACAAATATGATATGTCAATCAGCTCAATAGTCCATTTATACAAAAGAATGCTCATTGTCGGCTTTCTATTGTTGTGGTCTTTTCCTATGTTTGCACAACTGCAACCAACAGAAATAAAAGTTATTGATGCAGAAAATGGGAACAGTATAGAATTTGCCGCCGTACATTGGAAAGGTTTGAATGCTCCAACGTACACAAATGGTACGACTACAAACAGGAAAGGTATTGCAAAACTAAGTGCATCAAGTAATCAAAAACTTATGCTTATGGTAAGTTATGTCGGTTATCAGACCATTACCGATACGATTACTGCAAATGGGAAGCGTTATACCATAAGACTACTCCCGGAATCAACAGAGTTAGCAGATGTAGTGGTCTTCGGAAAAACAAAAGCACAAGTTCTCAGAGAGTCGCCTGAAGCAGTTTCTGTAATAAATGCGAAAGAACTTCAAGGCAGATCTATTTCGTTAGAAACCGTTTTGAATAAAACCATAGGTTTGAAAGTTGGGCAGACCGGCGGTTTGGGAAGCAGTTCGAGAATTATTGTTCATGGATTGGAAGGAAACCGCATTCAAATCTTATGGGACGGAATACCAATGAGTACTTCTGACGGGGCTTTTTCTCTTGATGAAATTCCGATAGACATTATAGAAAGAATAGAAGTCTATAAGAGTATCATACCCGCCCGTTTCGGATGTGATGGATTGGGGGGAGCCGTCAATATCGTTACTAAAGAGTTTAGTACGGACTATTTAGATGCCTCGTATGAATTCGGGTCTTACCAAACACACAAAGGAAGCGTCTTCTCTCGCAAGAACTTTCCAAAGAGTGGCGTTCTACTCGGTGCGGGAGGTTATTATACATCTGCAAAGAATGACTACTCTTTCAGAGTTCCCGAGAGAGAAAATCTGTTGGTAAGACGTGACCATGACCGTTTTCGTTCGTATATGTTGAAGGGAAAAATTGCTTTCACGAAATTTTGGTTCGATGAGATTAGTACCGAGTTCGGGTATTACAATCGTTTCAATGAAATCCAAGGTATCTTAAAAAACATACAACATGCCGAAAACCAATCAGGAATGTTTATGTTGGAAAACAAACTGATAAAAAGCGGAATGCTGAACGACCGCCTTAATCTTGAGTCCCATTTCTCCCTTTCACATACAACAAACAATTTTGTGGATACGGCACGAGTTAATCACGATTTCGAAGGAAACATATATCCGAGTCCGAATGGGCAGGGAGAAACAGGAGATGTTCCTCACAACTCAAATGACAAAGGCTTGGAAATCAATGAACGTATCAATTTTGATTACAAGTTGTCCGCCAATCACAGTTTGAATCTGAACACACTTATTAACTACGCCAGAAGACAACCGAGCGACAACATTGCAAGTCAGCATGCAGGTTTTGTTATCGGAGGATTTCCCAGCAAAAAGACCAGTGTCATTTCGGGGTTGACTTGGGAGTCAAAACTCTTTGATAAGAAACTGACGAATATGCTCTCCGCAAAGTATTTCCACCTCCATTCCGAGATAGAAGATTTGACTTCATACGAGCTGATTGAGGCTCCGAAGAAAAAGAACAATACGACCTCACAAATAGGCTGGATAGAGGCAATAAAATACGAGCCCTTCAGAGGTTTTCACTTGAAAGCATCTTACCAGCGGGCAATACGCCTTCCCAATTCACAAGAACTATTCGGTGATGGTATCATCACCTTTCCTGCAGCCGGATTGAGACCAGAGAAAAGCCACAACTTCAATCTGGGGTTCTTAATAGACAAAAATGATATCCTCGGATTATCGCGATTGCAGTTTGAAGTGAACGGTTTTTATATGCAGGTAAGCGATATGATAAAACTGATGAAACAGCACATGGCAGCCGGATATGTAAACGCAGAAAAGGTACATATCAAAGGTATAGAAACCGAAATAAAATTGGACATATCGCCAACGGTCTATGTCTACGGAAATCTAACTTATCAGGATGTGCGTGATGTCTTGAACTATTTACCCGGTACCCAAGCCCCCAATCCGACAAAAGGATTGCGACTGCCGAACATTCCCTATTTGTTCGCCAACTTCGGGGCGGAGTATCACAGCAACCGATTATTCAAGAATTGGTATGTCAAGGCTTTCTGGGACGGCAAATTTACTGAGGAGTTCTTCTACTTCTGGGAACTTACCGAATTGCAGAAACGCCGCATTCCTCGCAGTTTCGTCAATGATATAGGTCTGTTACTGACCTATAAAAACAAATATTCCATCGCCTTGGAATGCCACAATCTGATGAACAAAGAAGTGTGGGATCAGTTCCGTCAGCCGTTGGTAGGACGGACGTTCCATCTCAAATTCAGATACGTCTTCTCGAAAGGTATTTTATAATTCTAAACATAAATAAAAATGAGAACAACAACATTGAAGAACGTAGCTTTTTCTGTTATGCTGGTCGGCTCCATAGGGCTGACGTCCTGCGACAAGAATGATGATCTCAAACCAACGCCCAACGAGGTGCAACAGCATTTTGTCTTTGTGCATTATGTGGACAAAAGTGCTTACGTCGGCACGTTTGGTGATTTGACTCCTCAAGCAACCGACAATAAGAAAGCATTCGAATTCGGCTTTGGGTGTTATCTATTCGCAAAGGGAAACACGGTACTTGTGCCCGAAGGGAAATTCGGAGATAAGGTACACAAGTTTACAAGAGGGGTGCACGGCGAGCTGCAAAAAGTAGGTACGATGACTTTTGAACAGATGGCTCAACCCGGAGAAATCAACTTCATCGGCGAACAGCGGGCATACGTTGCTTTGCACGGCAGGGGCAAGATTGCGCTAATCAATACCGCTACGTTACAAAAAGAAGATGAAATCGATCTCTCGCCTTATGCCGTTCAGGACAATAATCCCGATCCCGGTTGCAACGTCATTCGAGACGGAAAGATGTACGTAGCCCTCAACCAGCTCAACTCTCCCCACACCTCCGTACCGGGGACGGGTGCAGAGGTGGCTGTTATTGACCTTAAAACGAAAAAGACCGAAATCATCAAGGACAGTCGCACAAGTGTTGTCGGATTGTTCCGCCATTCCGACGCATTCATAGACGAGCGGGGCGACATCTACTTTTACAGTGCGGGCAACAACTTCAACGTTGCCAATAAGGAAGGTTTCCTGCGTATCCGCAAAGGAAGCGACCAATGGGACACCGACTACCTGTTCAACCTGTCAAAGACAACCATAAAAGGGATTGGCAAAACGGGGCAGTATATGATTAAGTCTTACTATGCGGGCAATGGCATTGTATATAGTTGCTTGAAAGTAACGGACACTGAATTCGGAATACTCAAGAAAGACTTTCAACCCGTGAAAATCGACATTTGGAACAAAACCATTGAAAAACTTGATTTGCCGATGACCGACAGCAATGGCTCTTTTGCCATAACTCGCTACAAGGATTTCATCGTCTTCGGAATGACGTGCAATAACGGCACAGGCTACTACACCTACAATACCAAGACGGGCGAATGCTCGCAAACACCCGTTGTTACTGCCGTGGGAGTACCTTCAAGTTTAGTCGCGTTTGAGTAAATCCATATCGCAAGAGTATTCCCTCAAACAGGAATACTCTTGTTTTTTATAGAGCATGTGATTCAACAAGGATAAAAGTATAAGAAAATCTTCTTTTTTATCCTTGTTTATTTATAAATTTGCAGAAAGGTATAATGATATGACCATAGAATTTTGTGCAATCAATAAGCCAGAAGACTGGATCGAGATGGTTGCCGAGCAATTCGGCACATCGGTAACGAACGATGGTTTTACCGTTCCGCCCTCAGCGGGCAACGGCTTTTTCAAGCAATACTATCCGTTACCGTGGCTCACATTGACCTATATCAGTTTCATGTCGTATGAACCGATGACAATGGTGCGTCGCTCGGTGGAAAACTCGAAATGGATTCCCGTGATGTTCTACATCAACGAGCATAAACATGAACAGATTATCGGCACAAGCACAAAAACGGTCGGGGTGGACACGCTTGACGGTATCTTTATGCCTTCAAGCAATATCCCTACGGAGTGGACTTTCGCCCCTAAACGACAGTATGAAAACATCACACTGACTTTCAACAAGGATTGGATAGAGCAAATGGATACGGCTTGCGAAACCTATATCGGTCGGTTGTTCCAGTCGGACAAGTCTTTTTATCTCTTCGAGACTATCACACCTGCGATGCAACAAGTATTGTATGGCATCAAGGCGATAGCCAAAAGCGATGCACCTTTCTCTCCCCTCCATCTGCACGGAAAGGCAATAGAACTGCTGACAATATTCCTTGAAAAACTCGAAAAGCGTTCGGAAGTAAAATCTCTTTCCAACTTAAATTTGAACGATGTGGAGGCTGTCTTCCGTGTCCGTCGTCAGATTTTACAAAGTTTGAACAACGTACCGAGCATTCCCGAACTGGCACGTGAAGTAGCAATGAGCAGTTCCAAACTACAAAAATGCTTCAAACAGGTCATCGGCAAGGCGATTGCCGAGTATGCTCTATCAGAAAAGATGGAATGGGCAAAACGTTTGCTTTCCACCCGTCTTTACTCTGTATCCGAAGTAGGCTATAGAATCGGATATGCCAATCTCAGCCATTTTACAGAGGCTTTTCGCAAATATTACAAGATAAACCCCAAGCAATATCTCGACTCTTTATAGATTTGATAAAATGGGGATATTGCTTAGCATTTGAGGGTTATTTTACATTAAGTAATATCCCGAACTTTGCCTGAAAAACATCAGGTAATGGGAATAATGACATTTAAGTTTCATCTTTTTGTTGGAGTAGCAATCTTTTTATTGTTTTCCTGTATTTCTGTGTGTGCGCAATCTCCGAATGAAACCATCTCTCTCCAAACTGAAGATATTTCAATGAAAAATCGCATTAAAATAAAAGACTATTTCCGTGTAGGCTTTTTCGGAGGAGAAACAGAAATACCTAATTACTACGGAAAGAGAGTTTTGATAGAAGTGGACACAAAGAATCATCGGTGTCACTTTAAGGAAAAGACAATGATTATGAAGAACAAGAGAAAATTGGTATTGAATAACAATACTATTAAATTCAAACTTTCACCCTCAGAAAGTTATTTTACGACCAGTACGTTGAAACAAGGGAAATAATCCCAGTTTTATCCTTGCAACCTCCATCTGTTACAATTAAAAGTTGCAACAGATGGAGGTTTGTGTATTTATCATCATTACAAATAATTCACTCATTAAATGATATCAAAATATGAACAGACTTGTCAAAACAGAATCCTTTAAAATGCTGTTTTCAAATGACAGCACAACTGCAACTAACAATCTTATAAAAGAAGTTACAAGATTGGGAGAAACCGAAGTAAATCTTGCTTCATTGTATCGTACTCTTCATTATACTCGATTCCATTTGGAAAGTATGATTGATAAATCAGGTATAACAACTGAAACGGGAAAAAAATGTGGAGGAACTGCTTTTTGTCATTGACATGGAGTTAGAATTACTGAAGATGCGAATACTGGGAGTTTTACCTGCTGTACACCCTAAATCTGCCAAGAATTTCCGCTGGACAGGCAAGACTACAGATTTGGTTGAACTGCTCTATGCCCTTGACACCTGCAACTGTATCAACAACGGCGAAATCGGTGTGGAGGAATTAGCGGATGTTTTTTCTGAAATCTTTGGTGTAGAAATCAAGAACTGTTACAATGTCTATATGAACATGAAACGCCGCAAGGATGACAGTCGCACCTATTTCCTTGATGAACTCCGAGAGAAACTCAACAAGCGTATGGTGGAGAGCGACCTGAAAGGCGGTAAATTCAAGAAACGATAAATCAAAAGGGAGATACTTCGAATCGGATTATCTCCCTTCATTTATTTTCTGCAACTATCGGTTGCAGAAGTTTTTCTAATCTCTCAAAATATAGACAGCAATTCCTCCAACCCTCAGTTGGAAAAATTACCACCTCCTATCGAAAAGCCCTGATAACTTTATAGACAGCCCACAAGCTGGTGAAAGGAGTTGTAAAAACTCCGATGACGACAAAGAGAATCAGTTTGAAGATATAGTAAACAATCCACTGTCCGTTTGTTCCAGCAATCATTTTATATGGGATGAACTTCTCTACGAAGAGGTATCCCGACCATATCGCCATCAGTATATAGCCGGACATCCATCTCATATCCTCAAAACCTTTGGTCGCTAAGAAATTCCATCTGAAACCTATGACAAATAAAGAGATGAGAAACAACAGGCTGAAGATGCTTCGCCAAATCTCACTACGTTTCCTTTTCTGAAAACAAGGTGTACAAAGTATCGGCTGATACCTTGCCGCACATTCTGAGCATAGTCCTTTCCCGCAATCTGAGCATTGGGCAACTGCCGTTTCTTGGGTATGATTAAAACAGTTCATAGTGTAATCATTTAGCGTTTTCAAAAATACAAAAATCCCGCCTTAGCACCAAGAAAAACATCCATTATTTCTTGGTATTGAGCAGTTTGGAGAGTTCCGGGTCGTCGGAAATCCGTTGCAATTCCCGTTCCACGATTTCGCGAACCTCTGTCTTTACCCGATCATAGTTTGCCTTGGTTTCCTGTTCCATCATATCCTCTCCGTTTTCATTCGTGAAGTCCGTCAGAATGGGTATCGGTCGGTAGGCTGCAGTTTCCTTAGCCACTTTCGCATTGTCCACCACAATCTCACAGTGGAATATCTTCTGCTCGATACGTTCGGAGAAGTTGTCGGCGACTGCTCCCACGAACATACCTTGCGTGAGCGTGGAAATCTTGCTCTGCGGAATCAGGCTGTCCATCTGCGTGGAGATGGAGATCGTCTTGTCGCTTCGGGTGATACTCATACTTTGCCTCTTTTGAAGCACTTTCCCGAAACGTTCCGATAAGGTTTTTGCCGTCTCGCCGACCACCTGACCGGAGAAAATGTTTCCGACAGTATTCATCACCACAGCCGCTTCCTTGTCCCCATAATCTCGCTTCAATTGCGAGAAGTCCTGAAAGCCCAAGCATACCGCCACCTTGTTGCTTCGTGCGGTGGCAATCAGATTGTCAAGCCCTTTGAAGTATATAGTAGGTAACTCGTCTATCAGCACCGAACTTTTCAGCATCCCTTTCTTATTGATGAGCTTGACGATACGTGAATTATACAGCCCTAATGCTGCTCCGTAGATGTTCTGCCTATCGGGATTATTCCCCACACAAAGGATTTTAGGCTCTTTGGGGTTATTGATGTCGAGTGTAAAATCATCACCCGTCATAATCCAATAAAGTTGCGGGCTAATCATCCTTGACAAGGGAATCTTGGCGGAAGCTATCTGTCCTTGCAATTGGTCAGCCGCCCCTCCGAGCCAAGCGTCCATGAAAGGAGAAAGGTAATTCTCCAATTCGGGATAAGAGGTAAGAATGGGAAATATATCCTCGTATTTGCGGCAGAGAAACTCAATGGCGTGCGGAAAAGTACAATACTTGCCACCCTCAAAGATGCGAAGATACCAAATAATGGCGGCAAAGAGTACGATGGGCGATTCCACGAAGAAATCACCCTGCTTCTGTACCCACGTCTTGTTAAGGTTGAGCATAATCGTATAAGCCGATTCGTAGGCATCCGATATATCACTCATGAAATTGGGGTGTATCGGATTGCAGCGGTGCGATCGCCTCGGATCATCGAAATTGATCACATAAAACTTCGGCTTGACCTTATAACCCTCCGAGTGGTGCAGCAGGTGATTGTACACAATCGTCGAGAGGTCGGGATATTTGAAGTCGTAACAGTAGATGGCAAACCCCTTCTCAATCTGCTGCTTGATGAAATTGTTGATGATAGCATAGGACTTACCGCTGCCCGGCGTTCCTAAGACGGAGACCGCACGGAAAGGATTCACCACGTTTATCCACCCCTTGTTCCATTTCTTGCGGTAATAGAATCGGGTCGGCAGATTGACCGAGTACTCGTTTTCCAAAAGCCTTGTCTCCTGCATAAAGGATTCGTTCTCCTGATTGAAGACATCCTCCATCAGGTTGTTCTTCAAGAGGCGGCTCATGTAGAGTCCCGCCATCAGCAGACATACATACCCTATGGTTATCGTAAAGGTGTAGAGCGCTGCATTGGCTTCAATGGGTAGCGGCAAGGCAAGTATCCACCAATTGAGGAAGAAAAAGACAAAGCCAATGCCCATAAATACCCATATTTTCGACCACGTGATATGCTCCTCTTTAACGCCCTTCGTGCCCAGACAGGAAAGCCCCATCAGTACCAATGCAAAGAGTTTGGTGTAAAGCATATTGCCGAACAATCCCGCCGTGCGCTGGAAGTTCATCAGTATCCTGTCCACCACACCGATATTCACGCCCCATAGCCGTATCGCCTCATAGCAATACCAATAGAGGTGGGCTACTACCAATATAATACTTACGGCACGCAGAAAATCCATGATTTTCGCCAGTGCCCTCAAATCGTCTTCTTGTTGCATAGTGTTTCGTTTAATTTCGTTCTTACTTTTATGATTGTTGAAATTGTCTTATAAGAGAATTTGGTGCCTCTGATAATTCCTGATATTCAACATATTACAAACTCCCCATTTTACTGTATTTTAGAGACGGAAAATATGGCTTATAACCGGGGCTTTTGCTGTTTCTTCTTTCTCTGCATCCGTCTGCGGAACTGTTCTTCTTCCCAGTCCGTTCCGTGCGCTTCCATAGGCAAATCAAGAAGACCGCCCAAGATGGAATTATCCTCTGTCGAGAATGTCTGAGATACAGACTGATTTTCTGCTTGAGGGATAGTAACAGATAGTTCGGGATGCGGGCGGTCGAACCACTCGGCAATGGCGTTTGCCGAAAGTTCCTTGCCCAATCGTGAGCCATTGACGACACAGCCGTTGTTATGGTCTATAAAGGTGATGCCGTAGAGCCGCCCTTCTTCGTTCTCACGGAAGAGGACATCAATACCCTTGCGATAGAGATTATCCCTGAAATCCTCTCTTGTGGCAGAATTCCTCAATGTACCGGCTACAACCGCTTTCGTCTTGGGGGCAAGATGCTTTTCTTTCAGTTTCTCCTTTGAAGCCTTGAAGCTTTTTTGCAAGGCTTCATATCCGACAGCCTTTCCAAAGAGAGAGGACTTGAAAGGATTGCTGACTTTCTTCCCTTTATCATCAGTCGCAAAATAGACCAGCCCGTTGTAAGGCTTCCCATCCACTTCTCCCTTGACTTCTTCCACACATATATTATAGGTGGAGAGTAAGGCGCGGTATTCCTTGAAACTCGGACAGTGGTAGAATTTCGCTGCCGGTTTGATAACCGAAGCCAGTTGTTTCTTGAAGCTCCCTTCTTTGGGACGAACTTTCTGCAAACGAAAAGCCTCCTTTACCCGTTGCTTTTCGGCAGGCAGCAATCCGTATTTCCGCTCTATCTCCCGTGTGATACGCTTGCTCTTATAGAAGTTGTTGCCATCGTTAATCTTCTTTCCCCGTTCATCGACGGCCAAGGTGACGATATGCAGGTGATGCCTGTCTATGTCCTCGTGCTTATACACGACAAAGGGCTGGTTGCCATAACCCATCTTCTCAATATATTCCAATGCGATGGCAGAGAACTGCTCATCGGAGAGCTTGTCATCGGGATGCGGATTCAAGGAGATGTGTATAACCGGTTTTTTAGTGAGGACATGACTTGGCATACATGCCAGAAAATCCTGCATACACGCAGTAATATCATGTCCACCATCGGCAGGAGAGAACACTTTGTTGGTCTCCAAAACCTTGGCAACACCCTCGTTTACCTTCTCTCCATTGTACGCCAATGCCCCATAAAGGGAACTACCATAGCTTATTTTTGCGACCATTTCTCCTGAAATTCACGGGTGAGTTGTACGATTTCGCCTCCGATAGCTGCCAATTCGAGCGTCAGTTTCTCCAACTTTGCGAGCATGGCAAAGGCTTTCTTCTCCGTAAAATTGCTTTTCAGAGCGACTACTGTCTGGTTATAATTCACTCCCACGCTGCGGAACTGTCCGTACAAAGTCGTCAGTTTTTGATAGTAATCGAGCAACGAACGATCGACTTTTATCACTCGGAATGTTTCATTAAAGATTCTTACTTTGATGAAAGCCGACTGACTTTGTACGCCCGCCGTCTCTTTCATGGAGAGAAACTCGGCAAATTCCATCGCCGTAAAATTGACCGAGACTCGTTTCTCGGTCTTCATTTTGGAGCTTACGCCCCGCATTTTCTTTTGTTTCATTTCTTACTTTGGATTTTAGTGTTTCACGGCCTCACCGGCATTCGAGACAAGGCATTCTCTCCTCCAAGAAAAACGACTTCGGAGTTTTTTCAGCCCTCTGCAAGAGCAAGGGTTTTATGCTGCAAAAACGGAGTCGTGCTGCATAAAACATACCTTGCTATTTGCTCCGGCGCAAATAAATTCGTCCGCGAAGGACGGAAGTCGAGTCCCTCAAAAAAGAACGCTTTATGCCTCGAAGGCTTCGGCTTACCGCTTGGGTGCAAAGTTACTAAGCGTTGTGCCTAAAGCACTTACCTTTTACGGAGCCACAAATACGCAAATCGACGCCACAAGTACGCAGTTAGCAAAAAGGGTAGAAACAAGGGGGTAAAGGTATCTATATTTGCCCCGTCGGACAGCTGTTTGCGGGTCGGTGGACATACTTGCCTGCCCAAGTCTAAAAACCTGTCTGCAGCCATTTGAACAGACAATCACGGAAATGGAAATAGGAATGAGAATATGTACAAGTTATTGCACCCGTCGCCCCTCGCACCCTTGCGCAAGGGTACAAGTGTGGACGTATGGATGGGGGGACGTGGGTAAGTATGACTCCCATCATATAGCCCCACCCTTATATAGGGAGGGACATATCCCGAAAGGCAGGTCTATGTTCCCTTGTTGGAATGCCTGTCCGGGGATTCATTCCCTCACGGATTTATTTCCACATCCACCTTTTCAAGGCAACAAACCAAGGTGTACACACCTTTCCACACATATATGTAGAACCATTAAACAGAAAATGAAATGAAAAAGAAACCTGTTTTCATTGCCTTTTCCACCCAGAAGGGCGGTGTCGGCAAAACGACCTTTACGGTCTTGACAGCAAGTTACCTGCACTATGCCTGCGGGTATAACCTTATTGTGGTGGATTGTGACTATCCGCAATTCAGCATCAATGCCATGCGTCAGCGTGACGCACAGGGCGTGGATTGCAACCCCGCACTGCAAGAATTGGCAGCCACCCAATTCTCCGAGTTGCAAAAGCCCACGTACACCATCCTTTGTGCCACGGCAGAGGTAGCCGTGGATACGGTCAGGGAATATCTGGACACGCACGACTCGGATACGGATTTCGTCTTTTTTGACCTGCCCGGAACCATCAACAATGACGGTGTGCTGACCACTCTCTCCGGTATGGATTATATTTTCACACCCATCTCCGCCGACCGTATATCCTTGGAAAGCACGCTGAGCTTTTCAGCCATCATCAAGGAGGCGATAACCGACAATACAGACACTGCCAACAAAGGGATTTACCTATTTTGGAACATGGTGGACGGCAGAGAGAAAACACCCCTCTATGCGATGTATGAAAAGGTCATTGCCGAGTTGGGACTTCCTGTCTTGAAGACGGCAGTCCCCAATACGACCCGCTATAAAAAGGAGGTAATGGAGGAGGGTACGACCCTCTTCCGTTCAACCATCTTTCCCGCCTCCCGCACGCTGCTTAGAGGCAGTCGTCTGAAAGAGCTTGTGGAGGAAATCTTGTCCATCGTAAAACCTGAAGCATATGGCAGGAAAGAATAAAGGGGCGATAGATCCCGTCGCTATCCGGGAACTGATTTCACAGGGTATCCCGATGAAAAAGAAAGAGAGCGAGATAACACCCCCTCCCACAGTCGAAGAGGAGGATGAGTCTGTTTCGGAAACACCGAAAGAGGCTTTGGAAGAACCACAACTCCCCATCCGAACACGTCGCAAGAATACCACCAAAGGAGATTACATCTCACTCTTCATGCACCGCAATGACCTATACGACCGCAAGGCAATCTACATCTCCAAGGAGTTGCAGGACGAACTGTCGGAAATCGTCCTCTTCATCCGAAAGAGAGAGATGACATTGGGTATGTACGTGGAAAACATCCTTCTCAAACATTTGGAGGACTACAAGGAAGAAATCAACCGATTAAGTGAAAAGAACTTCAAGAAATTATTGTGATATGAAACAGAAAAAAGATCGACCAATGGCAGGTAACAAGTCCTGCAGAGAACGAAAAAGCGTCTCTTCAAAAGTAACCATCCGTAACTCCACCACGCTCATCGAGCATTCCGAGGGACACCCTACAGGTCTCCTTCAGGAAGGGAGAAGCGATTACGAAACCGCCTTTCTGCAACCCCTGAACATCGGAGACCGAAAGGGCGTGTTCATTTCCAAAAAGACACAGGAAGAGATTGCCGAAATCGTCTATGTGGCAGCCGCAGGCAAACTGACGATTGGAGCATTCGTAGAACATATTCTCCGGCATCACTTAGAGAGTCACCGTGATGAGATAGACGCCTTGTTTGAGCAACAGTTCCGTAAACGTTTCGAGCGATGAAGCAGGTGATTGTCATTCTGCTGTCGGTAGGCTTAGCCTATCTCGGCAGCGTACAGGTTGCCCGCTTTCTGTACGGACGCTATCGGAGTGCCGTGAGACTCTACCGTGACCTGCAACTCTTTTTCAAGGAACGGGGCAAAGGGAAAGTCGTCGTTACCATCCGTATCCCCAAAAGGGAATCCTACCAAGAGGAGAATGTCCTTTTAGCCGAGTTGCCCATTGAAGAAGAGCAACAGGAACAGACACCTGAAACGGGAATGTCGGAAGAGACCTCTCCAGACATTTCCAAAGGGGAAGAGGATTATGTATTGATGGAAGTCCAAGGAGAAAGCCACTCCCTTTCGGAAAGTATCACCGTGGAAGAACTGCAACAAATGGGTAATGTCCTCTCCTGCAAGAATGCTCCGATAGAGGAAGCCACGAAAGCCGCTGAAACCATCTATAAGATACACGACTCCCCAATGTTCCATGCAATTAAGAAAGCGGCTGGAGAGCGTGTTCGGGAACTACTGGAGCGCGTTGCCGAAGAAGCCCCGAAAGAGGTTCAGTCAGGCAACTTCGATTACAAACGATTTATCAAGACATAGTATTCACCCGTTCAAAGCAAAGAGAAAATATGAGTAAACCCATTTATCTCGCCATCGCTTCCCCCAAGGGAGGTGTCGGCAAAACCTCGCTTACGGTACTTGCCGCAAGCATTCTGCATTACCACAGAGGATACGATGTCGCCGTCGTGGATTGCAACCATCCCGTCTATACCATCGCCCGTCTGCGGCAACAAGAGTCGGAAGAACTGAATCATCAAAGGCTGATGCGCCTGAAGCATCGGGCATCCTATGTCACTTATCCGATTATCTGCACTCCGGTGCGGGAAGCCTTGAACAGGGTGGAGCGACATTGTGCGGACAATCCCCCTCGCTGCATCCTCTTCGACCTCCCTCCATTGATGCGTACCGAAGGGACGGTGGAGCTGCTTTCAGCAATGGATGCCGTCGTCTTTCCCGTTACGGGCAGTCCGATGGATATGGAAGCCGTCCGCCATTTCATAGACATCTTGGGAGAGCAGATACTGACGATGGGCAAGGGCAATATCAGAGAACTTTACCTGCTTCGCAATATGATAGAGGCTTGGGAACGTAAGGATGCCGACGAACGCTGTCGCACCCTTTCCGATGAAACGGGAGTCCTCTTGATGCAGACCTCATTGAGCCACTCCCGTTTGTGTCGTCCGCTGCTTTCCGAACGCAGAAGAGGGGTATGCACCCTCTTCCCACCCCACGGAGGGAAGTTGAGCAGGCTCTGTATTGAGTTGGGTAATGAGCTTCACGAAATCCTGCAACGCCTATGTACCGAATAGTCCTTGCCGCTCTCTTGCTCTACCTTTTGTGGCTACTTCTTTTTCTCTTGTATGAGGGGGAAATAAGAAAGAAGGGAGCATCCCCAAAAGAGCCTTGTCAAACGGTCTGTGAAGCCGAAATCATCGGTAAGAGTCGCTTTAAGATAAGCCACTCGACGCCACAAGTACGCAGTTATCCAAAAGGCGAGGCAGAAGCAAAAAAGGCTTCTACATTTGCCCTCGAAAACGGACAAGAGCCATCGGAAGAGCCGGATGATCTGCCCGACATAGATGAGTTTCCTTTAGTGTATGAGTCTTCGGATGCTTCATCCTTTGAAGAAGAGGAAGATGAAGAACTTCCCGTATCGGGAAAAAGCGAATATGCCACGGGAATTGATTTCGAACGGGTGCTGGAAGCCTTGTCGGTCATACACCGAAACGCCTCTTCCATAGCGGAGCGACAAAGAGCCGGTGAGACATTGACCGAATTGGAAGGCACTCGTCTGATGGAAACACTCCGAAGCGACAAAGTTCGTTCTTCCACGATAGACGATATTGTCCGCAACCGTTTTGAAGAGCTTTATGTTCCCTCTGACGGCAGGGACAAAGAGTAACAAACCCATTAAAAAGTCAAAGACGATGAAAGAAAAAGAGTACGGCTGACATATGAGAGAAGCCACCACTGAAATCCGAAAGTAACAACAGTATTCACCCGTCGGGAGGACATATCCAATCCTCTCGGCACAAAACAAAGATTTATGACCAAAAGACATTTCCTTATCGCAGCCATTCTGCTGCTTTCCATTTCCTCTGCCTTTGCCCAAGGCAACGGTTTGTCGGGTATCAACCAAGCCACGAGCATGGTGACGAGTTATTTCGACCCTGCCACGAAACTCATCTACGCCATCGGTGCGGTCGTGGGACTTATCGGAGGGGTAAAGGTCTATTCAAAGTTCTCGTCCGGAGATCCGGACACCTCGAAGACCGCCGCGAGCTGGTTCGGAGCCTGTATTTTCCTTATCGTGGCAGCCACCATTTTAAGAAGTTTCTTCCTCTAAACCTATGGAGACCTATCCCATCAACAAGGGGATCGGTCGCTCGGTAGAGTTTCAGGGACTCAAAAGCCAGTATCTGTTCATTTTCGCCGGAGGGTTGCTTGCCCTTTTCGTGCTGTTTGTCATCCTCTATATGGCGGGTGTCAATCAATGGATCTGTATCGGCTTCGGAGGGACTTCCGCATCCATTCTGGTGTGGCAGACTTTCTCCCTGAACAAGAAGTACGGGGAACACGGGCTGATGAAGCGTTCCGCTTTGCACAGCCACCCTCGATACCTCATCAACCGACGACGCATTCCCCGTCTGTTGCGGCACAAGGAGCTGCCAAAACGAAAGAGAAGAGAGAATAAAAGAACGAACAAAGGAAAGGAGGAAAGACAATGAGAAACGTACTGAAAGCCACCACGCTGGAAAACCGCTTCCCGTTGCTTGCCGTCGAAGAGGGGTGCATCCTCTCGAAGGACGCCGACATCACGGTCGCCTTTCGGGTGGACTTGCCCGAACTCTATACGGTGACAAGTGCGGAGTATGCTGCCATCCATTCGGCTTGGGTAAAGGCGATCAAGGTATTGCCGACCTACAGTGTCGTGCACAAGCAGGACTGGTTTGTCAAGGAGGGTTACCATCCGGACTTGCAAAAGGAGGATATGAGTTTCCTCTCCCGCAGTTTCGAGCGACACTTCAACGAGCGACCGTTCTTGAATCACGCCTGCTACCTGTTCCTGACCAAGACAACCAAGAACCGCAGCCGGCAACAGAGCAACTTCTCTACCCTCTGCCGTGGGCATATCATCCCCAAGGAGGTACGGGACAAGGATACCGCCCGCAAGTTCCTCGAAGCCACCGAGCAGTTTGAGCGGATTATGAACGAGTGCGGTTTTGTTCGTCTTACCCGACTGAACGACGAAGAGATTGTCGGCACGGAGGAAAAACCGGGACTGATAGAGAAGTATTTCTCACTCTCCCTTTCCGACACGACGGTATTGGAGGACATCGACCTGAGAGCCGACCGTATGCGTATCGGCAACAAGCGGCTCTGCCTGCATACGCTCTCCGATACGGAAGACCTGCCCGGGCTGGTAGGCACGGATATGCGCTATGAGCGTTTATCCACCGACCGCAGCGACTGCCGCCTTTCCTTTGCCGCTCCCGTAGGGCTGTTGCTCTCGTGCAACCACATTTACAACCAGTATGTCTTGATTGATGACAGTGCCGAGAACCTGCAACGCTTCGAGAAGAGCGCACGGAACATGCATTCGCTCTCCCGTTATAGTCGCTCCAACCAAATCAACAAGCAGTGGATTGACGAGTATCTGAACGAGGCGCACAGCTTCGGACTTACCTCCGTCCGCTGTCATTGCAACGTCTTGGCGTGGAGCGAGGAAGAGGAGGAACTTCGCCGTATCCGTAACGACGTGGGCAGCCAACTCGCACTGATGGAGTGCAAGCCTCGACACAACACGGTGGATGTGCCGACGCTGTTCTGGGCGGGTATTCCCGGCAATGAAGCCGACTTTCCTGCCGAAGAGAGTTTTTACACGTTCATCGAACAGGCGGTATGCTTCTTCAATGAGGAGACCAACTACCGTGATTCGCTATCTCCGTTCGGCATCAAGATGGCAGACCGCAGTGGCAAACCCATTCATCTCGATATCTCCGACCTGCCGATGAAGAAAGGCATCACCACGAACCGAAACAAATTCATCTTGGGTCCTTCGGGCAGTGGCAAGTCGTTTTTCACCAACCACCTCTTGAGGCAGTATTGGGAGCAGAACACCCATATCGTCTTGGTGGACACGGGAAACAGTTATCAGGGCTTGTGCGAGATGATACGCCACAAGACGCAGGGCGAGGATGGGGTGTACTTCACCTACTCGGATGAGAGCCCCATCAGCTTCAATCCCTTCTATACCACCGACAAGGTGTATGATGTGGAGAAAAGGGAGAGCATCAAGACACTGCTGCTGACCCTTTGGAAGAAGGATAACGAGCCAGCCACCCGTTCGGAGGAGGTCGCCCTTTCCAATGCCGTGTCGCTCTTTATTGAGCGTATCAAGGCGGACGATGGTATCGTACCCTCGTTCAACAGCTTTTACGAGTATCTCACCACTGACTACTCGGCATTGCTCCGTGAGAAAAAGGTCAGGGAAAAGGATTTTGACTTGGCCAATTTTCTCAACGTGCTGGAGCCGTACTACAAGGGAGGCGAATATGACTACCTGCTGAACTCGGACAAGCAGCTCGACCTGTTGAACGCCCGCTTTATCGTCTTCGAAATCGATTCCATAAAGGATCATCCCATCCTTTTCCCCATTACCACCATCATCATTATGGAACTCTTCATCAACAAGATGCGACGTCTGAAGGGAATACGGAAAGTCATCCTTATTGAGGAGGCTTGGAAAGCGATTGCGTCCGCGAATATGGCGGGATATATCAAGTATCTCTACAAGACGGTAAGAAAATTCTTCGGTGAGGCGGTCGTGGTGACGCAGGAGGTGGATGACATCATCTCCTCAGACATTGTCAAGGAGTCCATCATCAACAACTCCGACTGCAAGATACTGCTTGACCAGCGCAAGTACATGAACAAGTTCGACCAGATTCAGGCACTCTTGGGACTGACGGACAAGGAGCGGGGGCAGATACTCTCCATCAACCAGAGCAACGATGCCACACGGTCGTACAAGGAGGTGTGGATCGGACTGGGAGGTGTGCAGTCTGCTGTCTATGCCACCGAAGTGTCGAAAGCCGAATACCTCACCTACACGACGGAGGAGACCGAGAAGATGCGCGTACTCGCCCGTGCCGAGCAACTCGGCGGAAATATGGAGCTTGCCGTCAGGCAGCTCGCCGAAGAAGAGTAATCAATGAATGTTTAACCGCGTAATACAACAAGTCCGAAAAATATGACGTCATATTTCAAGAAAACAGTCGACTGATTTTTAGATTTACTCGACTGATTTTTCCGAGTGGCTCGAACGACATTGTATCTACGCTAAAATCAATTTGAAAAATGAGAAAGAAAATTTTAATGCTTATGGCGTGCGGTTGCCTCTTGGCAGGCAGCGCACACGCCCAGTGGGTGGTCACAGACCCCACCAATCTTGCACAGAGTATCATCAACACGACCAAGGAAATCGTGCAGACCTCCAAGACGGTCAAGAACACGCTTGACAACTTCAAGGAGGTCGAGAAGCTCTACAATGAGAGCAAGAAATACTACGATGCCCTGAAAAAGGTGAACAACCTCGTGCGGGACGCCCAAAAAGTAAAGGAGACGATTTTGATGGTCGGAGAAATCTCCGACATCTATGTGAAGAACTACAAGAAGATGCTCTCTGACCCGAACTTCCGTCCGGAAGAGCTGGTCGCCATTGCCAACGGCTATACCAAACTGCTCGGGGAGAGCAACAACCTGCTCAAGGAACTCAAGCAGGTAGTGAACATCACCACGCTGAAGATGACCGACAAGGAGCGTATGGACGTGGTGGATCGCTGCTACAAGGAAATCAGGGATTACCGCAACCTTGTGCGTTACTACACGAACAAGAACATCTCCGTGAGCTATCTCAGAGCCAAGAAGCAGCAGGACACCGACCGGGTGCTCTCGCTCTATGGAACGGATAACGAAAGGTATTGGTAATCATGGGAGCGGAATTTGACAACCTGCACCAAGTCCTCCGTTCGCTTTACACGGAGATGATGCCTATGTGTGGTGACATGATAGGTGTCGCCAAAGGCATTGCGGGCTTGGGCGCGCTCTTTTATGTGGCACTCCGGGTATGGCAGACGCTTGCCCGTGCCGAACCCATCGACGTCTATCCGTTGCTCCGTCCCTTTGCGCTCGGTCTCTGCATCCTCTTCTTTCCGATGGTCTTGGACACCATCAACGGCGTGCTCAGCCCCGTTGTGCAGGGGACGCACAAGATGCTCGAAAAGCAGACTTTCAGCATGGACGAATACCGCAAGTTGCGGGACAAGCTGGAATACGAGGCGATGGTGAGGAATCCCGAAACAGCCTATCTGGTGAGTAACGAAGAGTTCGACAAGAAACTGGATGAACTCGGTATCTCTCCCTCGGATATGGCGACGATGGCGGGTATGTATGTGGAACGCAGTATGTACAATTTCAAGAAATGGTTTCGCAATATGGTACGGGAGTTCTTGGAACTTCTTTTCGCCGCTGCCGCCCTGCTTATCGACACGCTTCGGACATTCTTCCTGATTGTCCTCTCCATTTTGGGACCAATAGCCTTTGCCATCTCCGTGTGGGACGGTTTCCAAAGCACCCTCACGCAATGGTTCACGAGGTATATCTCCATCTATCTGTGGTTGCCTGTGGCGGACTTGTTCAGTTCGATGCTGGCAAAGATTCAGGAACTGATGCTCAAACACGACATCACGCAGTTGCAGAATGATCCCACCTATACGATAGATGCTTCGAACGGTGTGTACCTCGTCTTTATGATGATCGGTATCATCGGCTACTTCACCATTCCGACGGTGGCAGGCTGGGTGATACAGGCGGGCGGAATAGGCAACTATGGCAAGAACGTGAACTATGCGGCAGGAAAGGGTGCCAATATCGCAGGCGCCGCGGGTGGAGCCGTTGGCGGTTTTGCCATGGGACACGGAAAACAGGTCTTGCGTAGTGCAGGACATAAAGCCAAAGAGGTGGCAGGGCAGCTTTTCCACAGGAGAGGCGGCAATGCTCCCGAATAATAAATAAAAATGAAAAGCTATGGAATTTAAGTCATTAAAGAATATCGAAACGAGTTTCAGGCAGATACGCCTCTTTACCTTGGTCGTCATCTGCCTGTGTGCTGCCCTTGCGGGCTATTCGGTATGGAGTGCCTACTCCTTTGCCGAAGCCCAACGGCAGAAAATCTATGTGTTGGATGGCGGTAAGTCGCTGATGCTCGCCTTGTCGCAGGATCTGTCGCAGAACAGACCCGCAGAAGCCAAGGAGCACGTGCGCCGCTTCCACGAGTTGTTTTTCACTCTTTCGCCCGATAAGAGTGCCATCGAGGGGAATATCTCCCGTGCGCTGCTCTTGGCGGACAAGAGTGCCTACAATTACTATCGGGATTTCTCCGAGAAAGGATACTACAACCGTATCGTGGCAGGAAATATCAATCAGGTCGTGCAGGTGGACAGCGTTCTCTGTGACTTCGACAGCTATCCCTATGCGGTACGGACGTATGCCCGGCAGATGATTATCCGTGCGACCAACGTGACCGAGCGCAGTCTCGTGACCGTATGCCGCCTGCTCAATACGAGCCGCAGCGATGACAATCCGAATGGCTTCAATATCGAAGGATTCGAGATTGTGGAGAACAAGGACATCAGTACCCGTAAGCGATGAAAAAGAAAAGTCTGTTCCGAATGATGCAGGAGGGAGCGGAGGCAAGACTCCGCCGCCTGTGCGGACGCATCCCCGCTCATCTGAGGCTGTATGTCGTCCTGACGATGCTTCTTTTCTTCGCTTTCCTTGCCAATTATGTTTTCTTCAGCGGTTTGTTCCGCCTCTTCTCCGACGGAGACTCCGAGGAGGAAGCGTTACCAGAAATCGAGCATATAGAAGCTCCTGACGTAAGGCGGCTCTATCCCAAAGACAGTATCAACCTATTAAAGTATTACGATTATGTTCCCATTCAAAAGAAAGACAGCCTCCGATACGAGCACCTCGCCTGAGCTGACGGAGGAAGAGAGACAAAGGCGAAAGAAGTTTGTCATCTATCCCCTGATGTTCCTGCTTTTTGCAGGCTCTATGTGGCTCATCTTCGCTCCATCGGAGAAAGAAGAGGAGAAACAGGCGAAGGGATTCAACACGGAAGTACCCGACCCGACAGCAGCCGAACTGATCGGTGATAAGAAGAAAGCCTACGAGAAGGAGATGATGGAGGAGAAAGAGCAGGAGCGCAGCCGCGCGATGCAGAGTCTGAGTTCCATGTTCGGGGAGATGACAGGAGGACAACCGGAGCAGAGTTCCGAAGAGTTGGCATTAAAGACGGATTTGTCGGAAAGAGATAACGGCTTTGGCTCTCGCACTGCTGCTCCGCAAGACGGCTTTCACGCCTCTGCATCAGCCTACCAAGACATCAACCGCACGCTCGGCAGTTTCTATGAAGCACCGAGGGAAGACCCTGAAAAGGAAGAACTGCGTGCCCGATTGGCAGAGTTGGAAAACCGTCTGAGCAGCGAACAGCAGTCGCCCGCCATAACCGTGAACGACCAGATGGCACTACTTGAAAAGTCCTATCAGTTGGCGGCAAAATATATGCCGTCGGGCGGTGGACAGTCCTCTTCCAATATGGCATTGGCATCGGACGGGGAGACGGCTTCCGAAGGGAAAGCGGTCGTAACTACCCGAAACGGGAAGGCGGTAGCCTTTCCCGTTTCCCCCGTGAGCGAACAAGTGGTGTCGGCTCTGGCACAGCCGATGAGCGACTCGACTTTCCGCTCCGAATATGTCAAGGAGAGGAACTACATATTCCATACCGCCATCGGAACAGCCCCGCTGACGGAGAAGAATACCATCTCCGCCTGTGTACATACCCGGCAGACGGTTACGGACGGGCAAACGGTACGTTTCCGTCTCTTGGAGCCGATGCTGGTATCCGGTAGGGAAATCCCTCGGAACACCTCGGTGGTCGGCGTGGCGAAGATACAGGGTGAACGCCTGAACGTACTCATCTCTTCGCTGGAATATCACGGGAACATCATCCCCGTGGAGTTGGCGGTGTACGATACGGACGGACAAGCTGGGATATTCATCCCCGGCTCGATGGAGCGCAGTGCCGCGAAGGAGATTGTCGCAGGAATGGGTACTTCCGCAGGTAGCAGTATGAACTTCTCCACTGATGCGGGCGCACAGCTTGCCGCTGATTTGGGGAAGGGACTGATACAAGGCACCTCGCAGTATTTCTCTAAGAAAATGCGTACCGTCAAGGTACATCTGAAGGCTGGTTACAAGGTATTGCTCTACCAATCGGACAACAAGTAATTCACAGTTATTATTCACCACTTTAATCCAAAGTAAAAATGAAAAGAACAGTTTTAGCCATCGCCCTGATGCTGGGCGCAGTCTGTGCCAACGCACAGGAAACAACTTCAAGCGGAGATCTCTATCAGGGGCTGACTCGCAAAATTGCCTTTGAGCGGATGATACCACCCCACGGTTTGGAAATTACCTACGATAAGACGGTGCACATCATCTTCCCCTCTGCCGTGCGCTATGTGGATCTGGGTTCGCCCAACCTCATTGCGGGGAAGGTGGACGGGGCGGAAAACGTCATCCGTGTGAAGGCGACGGTCAAGGACTTCCACGAAGAGACGAACATGAGCGTCATCACCGAAGACGGTGCATTTTACACCTTTAATGTCAAGTATGCCAACGAGCCGCTGTTACTCAATGTGGAAATGGCGGACTTCATCCACGATGGGGAGAGCGTAAACCGTCCGAACAACGCCATGGAGGTCTATCTCAAGGAACTCGGAAGCGAAAGCCCGATGCTGGTAAAGCTCATCATGAAATCCATTCACAAGGAGGACAGGCGGGCGGTGAAGCACATCGGCAGCAAGTCCTTCGGTATTCAGTACCTGCTCAAAGGGATGTACTCGCACAACGGACTGCTGTACTTCCATACGGAACTGCGCAACAAATCCAACGTGCCGTTCGACATCGACTTCATCACGTTCAAAATCGTGGACAAGAAAGTCGCCAAGCAGACCGCCATGCAGGAGCAGGTACTGCTTCCGCTGCGTGCCTACAACTATGTTACCTGCGTGGCGGGACAGAAGAGCGGTCGCACGGTGTTCACCCTGCAAAAGTTCACTATCCCCGATGACAAGCAGCTCATTGTGGAGATGCACGAGAAGAACGGCGGAAGAAACCAGTCTTTCGTTGTGGAGAACGAAGACCTTGTGCGTGCGAGGGAAATCAACGAACTCAAAGTGAAGTGATATGAGAAAACTCGCATTTTTCCTGTTTGTCGTGTCGCTTGCCCTCTTCACAGAGCAGGCGCACGCCCAGCGTTGTCTGCCCAAGATAAAAGGTATACGCCTGACCACAGGTATGGCGGACGGTTTTTATTCTTCCTCTTCTAAGAATGAGACGGGCTATACGTTCGGGGCTTCGCTTGCCACCTATGCCAAAGGCGGACATCAATGGGTGTTCGGAGCGGAATATCTCCGCAGATACCATTCCTATCGCGAAAGCCGTATCCCAGTGGAGCAGTTCACGGGCGAGGGAGGTTTCTTCTCAGGCGTGCTTTCAGACGGAAGTAAAACCTTTTTCCTATCAGCAGGTATTTCCGCCTTGGCGGGCTATGAGACGGTCAATGGTGGAAAGAAACAGCTCTTTGATGGCTCCACACTACGTAATAAAGACGGTTTTATTTACGGTGGGGCAATCACCCTACAGGCGGAGACCTATCTGAGTGACCACCTTGTACTGCTGCTCTATGGCAGGGAACGTTGTCTGTGGGGAGGTGCTACGGGGCATTTTCATGCACAGTACGGTGTCGGACTGAAAATCATGATGGACTAACGATGGACGCACGACGAATGAGAGCAATTTCGATTGCGGACTTCCTGAACGCAATGGGGATTCAGCCGAGCAAACAGAAAGGAAATGCCTTGTGGTATTCCGCTCCGTACCGCATGGAGCGGAGACCCTCCTTCAAGGTTGATATAAATAGAAACGTATGGTTCGACTTTGGCATTGGCAAAGGCGGCGACATCTTCGACTTGGCAGGAGAGTTTATCGGAAGTAAGGATTTCCTCCTGCGGGCGGCATTCATCGCCAAGAGCAGCACGTGTCCGCTTCCCATAATAGAACGTCCACAAAGGAATGAAGAGAAAGAACCCTTCTTTGAGGATATTTGGGTACGTCCATTACAGGATAGCAAATTGCTGGGGTATCTGAGGGAACGGGGCATTTTCGCCGATACTGTCATAACTAATTGCGAGGAGGTTCGATACCGTGTGCATGGCAAACGGTACTATGCCATCGGCTTTCGTAACAATGCAGGAGGATTGGAACTGCGCAACCGCTTTTTCAAGGGTTGCATACCGCCGAAGGACATTTCCTTGAAGCGTAACGGCTCGGAGGTATGTGCCGTATTCGAGGGCTTTATGGATTACCTCTCGGCTATGCAATTAGGTATCATCGCTTCGGACTGGCTTGTTCTTAACTCCGTCTCCAACGTGGAGAAGACGGTGAAAGTGCTTGACTGCTATCGAAAGATAGAATGCTATCTCGACAATGACGATGCGGGACGGAGAACTTTGGAGAGGCTGAGGGCAGACTTCGGAGAAAAAGTCATTGACCGTTCCTCCCTGTATGCCGACCATAAGGATTTGAATGACTACCTGCTGTTTCAAAGGCAGGTGTGAGTGTATAATATTAAAATGTAACGAACAATGAAGAAGAAAATATCGAATACGATTTGGGTAATGGGAGTGCTTGCCCTCGCCGGGTTTTGTCTATCTGCTTGTAATCACGAGTTGGATATTCAGCAGGCGTACCCGTTCACGGTAGAGACGATGCCGGTGCAGAAGCACATCGTCAAGGGACAGACGGCGGAGATACGCTGCACGCTTAAACGACAGGGACAATTTGAAGATGCACGCTATACCATCCGATATTTCCAACCCGACGGGAAGGGGATATTGAAGATGGATAACGGTACGGTCTTCAAGCCTAATGACCGTTACCCGCTCACGAAAGAGGAGTTCAGGCTCTACTACTCATCCGCTTCCACCGACCAGCAGACGATAGATGTGTATGTGGAGGACAATTTCGGACAGACGGTAAAACTCTCATTTGAGTTCAACAGCCAAAAGGACGAGGAAAAGGAGAAACCGAATGGAGATAAGAAGTAAACTTGTCGTCTTTTGTCTTGCCTGTCTTTCCTGCTTACGGCTTTCCGCTCAGGATGGTAGAAATGTACTTCTCTCACTGCCACCATTCGAGCGTGCCATTGTCTGTATCAAGCATTTCGAGGGCTTACACGGGTTCAAGGACGTACCCTATGTCGGATACGGTCATAAGTTGCAAAAGGGAGAACGCTTTACGGCAGCGATGACGGAACGACAGGCGGACTCGCTGCTTCGGGCAGACCTGATGAAGCGTTTGATGAAGTTTAAGGACTATGGCAAAGATGCCCTGCTGCTTGCCGTCTTGTCCTACAATGTCGGAGCGGGCAGATTACTGGGATATGGCAAGCATCCCAAAAGCCGACTAATACGAAAGATAGAGTCGGGCGACAGGAATTTCTATCGTGAATTTGTCTCTTTTTGCCGATACAAAGGCAAAGTTCTGCGAGGACTTGTCAAACGACGAAATGTGGAGTTTGCCCTGTTTTATATACCCTGATTATCAAATACGCTTCTTGCGACATTTTTATGCTCCGCAAGGGGCGTTTTTCTTGCTGTTTATTCGCCTTTCTCGCTATGAATGAGTAACTTTGCAAAAAAAACAATAATTGTTATGTACAGAGGATTCAATTTATTATTAGAGGATAATTGTTTCATGGTGTCAATATTCAAGTGAGCAGTAAGTGTAGCGGAGATACATTTACTTAGAATATTAACATCAAATAGAATAAATTCAAGAAATGAATTGGAAAATTTTTGGAGTAAAATACGACAAACAAGAAACGTGGGCATTTGAACAAATGTCTTATTTGCTTTTTTGTGCAGAGTTCAACAATCGTGTTGGACTTTTCCGATATAAGAACCAAACAGGAATTGAGACAGAACCAATCGAAAAAGACGGAAAATTTTATGGTTTTCAATCTAAATACTACACTACATTAATCGCTGACAATAAAGAAGACATTATTGATTCAATTAAAAAAGCTAAATCCCAAAACAAGCAACTAGACGAATTATATCTTTACATCAACCAAGAACTTTCCGAAAGCACTACTAAAAGCAAAAAGAAACCGCAATATCAATTAGACATTGAGAAAGCCGCTAAGACAGCAGGAATAAGTATTCAATGGCGAGTCCCAAGTAATTTTGAATTACAATTATCTTTGCCTGAAAATAAATACATACATGACGTTTTTTTCAGTCTTGACCCAAACGAAGGAAATTTACTTGATGAGATTTATAAACACAACGAGAATATTTTACAAGCAATCCAGACAGAAATAACATTCGGAGACAAACAAATTAAAATTGACCGAAGTTCTGTTGTTGAATCAATAGCAAATGCTTCTCAAAAGAAAAAAAACATAATTATTTCGGGTGAAGGTGGCTGCGGTAAAACCGCAATTTTCAAAGAGTTTTATAACTCTTGCTTTAAGAAAATACCAATTTGTGTTTTTAAGGCAAATGAACTTAATGTAAATCACATTAACGACATATTTCACATAGACCACAAATTTACATTTGCACAGTTTCTCAATGCCTACAAGGACGAACCACTTAAAATATTTGTAATTGATTCCGCAGAAAAACTTGCAGAGATTTCTAGCAACGATATTCTTACTACGTTAATTCAAAAGTTAAAAGAGAATGCTTGGAATATCATCTTTACAACACGCTACGCTTATCTTAACGATTTAACTTTTTTGATAAAAGAGAATTATCAGTTGCCGTTTGACGTAAATGATGTTTCTCTGATTGGTACTGAGGAATTAAAATCAATAGCAGACGAATTCAAATTCCCACTTCCCGACAATCAAAAATTCGTAGAGCGACTTAGAAACTTGTTTTACCTAAGAGAATATGTTCAACAATATTCCAACATTGACAAACAAGGAAACTACAAAGAATTTATTGACTTGCTTTGGAAAAAGCGAATACAAAATACCGTTCAAAAAGACAACCTGCACCTTGAACGAGAAAAATGTATTATCAGCATTGCCAAACAAAGGTGTGAAACAGGACGGTTCTATATCAATGCTGATAGTTTACCACAATCAGCATTGTTTCAATTAAAGCAAGATGAAATACTTGGCTATGATGATACTCATTGCGGATATTTTATTACTCACGATATTTATGAAGAATGGACATTGAATAAAATTGTTTCCCGAAGTTTTTCAAACACATCAACCACAAAAGAGTTTCTTGACGACTTAGGGAATTCTTTACCCATTCGCAGAGCATTTAGGTTATGGCTATCAGACCATTTATCAGAAAACAGTAAGGAAATAGAAATTTTCATTCAAAGTGCTTTTACAAGCACTGATGTTATTCAATTTTGGAAAGACGAAATTTTAGTTTCCGTTTTACTCTCAGATTATTCAGAAACATTCTTTAAATTTTTTGAGAAAGAAATCATTGCAGATGATTTTGAAATACTAAAACGAATTTTGTTCCTGCTAAGAATCGCCTGTACTGATATTTCTGCAATTCAAAATATTGAAATTATAAAACCTAAAGGTAAAGGTTGGGAAGAAGTAATTGCCCTTATTTACAAACATAAAACTGACTTTTTCGACAACAACCTAAAACTTGTTTTACCTGTTTTAACTGATTGGTGCGCATTCAATAAAAAAGGAGTAACAACAAGATACACAGGTTTATTAGCATTAAGCGTAATTCAAAAAACTGAAACCGAAGAAAATTTCTTCATACACGATGTTGCGGAAGAAAAATTTTTGAAAGTGGTTTTTAATTCAGCCAATGAACTAAAAACCGAACTAAAAGAAATATTTGACAAAGTAGTTTCTAATACATGGACAGAACACAGAGCCCCCTACGAAGGACTTTGCTCTAAAATTTTAGAGAAGCCCTACATAGCAATTGAATTAATTAAAACACTTCCATTATCTGTTATTCAATTATGTGATTTATTTTGGCAAAAACAGCCGAAAAAGCAAGACGGATTTGGATATGAAAGAGATACAATGGAAAGTCGTTATGGCTTAGCGGGCAAACACGAATTGAATTATTTCCCCTCAAGTGCTAATCAAACGCCAATAAAATGGTTATTGCAAATAGAATTCTGCAAAACACTTGATTTTATCATAGATTTTACAAATAGGGCTGTTGAATCTTATAGTAAATCCGACTATGGACAACAAGACGTTAAAAAAATCACATTACACGTAAGCGAAACGAAAGTAACACAGTATTTGAGTGACGCAATTTGGAGTATGTATCGTGGAGGAGGAAGTCCCTCTGTTCCCCACGTATTAGAGTCAATGCATATGGCATTAGAAAAAATTCTTTTAGAATTTTCTCTAATCTCAAAGTCCGAAATAATTCAGAATATACTTCTTAAAATTCTCATTCAATCAAAATCAGCTTCACTTACTTCTGTTGTTTGTAGTGTTGTGCTTGCGAATCCTGATAAGTTCTATGATGTTGCTTTGATTTTATTCAAAACAATTGAATTATTTCACATAGACACGATTAGGTGTTCAGGCGAATTTCATACTAAATCGCTGTATGGTATAGGATATGGAATGGATAAAATAAAAGACATTTTATACACAGATGAAAGATTGAAAACTTGTGAAGATAAACATAGAAACTCAAATTTAGAATCATTGTTTCTGAATTATCAACTTTTTGGTGTCAAAGGATTTAACGAAGAGCAGAATACTGAATACATCGGTAAATTATACGACATTATTGACCAATATAAATCAAATACTTCAACAAGTAAATCCTTTGGAATATTGTTGGCTAGAATGGATAGACGTAATTTAATACCAAAAGTATCACAGCATGACGACAACCATTTACGAATAGAATTTACGCCTAAAGAACTTTCTGACGAACATAAAAAGGAAAGCGAAGAAGCGTTAAATCAATATCAAGAACTTCTTAAATACTCTTCGCTAAGAATGTGGGCTGATTTTTTGATTGGTGCGAGAAATCAAACTAAAAGCGCAAAGCAAGAGGAATATGACAACAATCCTCTTTTAGCTTTATCAGAAACAAAGCAACTTGTTGAAGAACTGAAAGCAGGACGAAACGGAATAGGTATGCTTGATTATTCTATACCTGCGTTTTCGTGTTCTAAATTATTACTTGAACACAAAGACAAATTATCAAAAGAAGATAAGGTTTTTTGTAAAGAAATTATTCTTTCTTCCCTGTCGAATCTTTTCACCGATAATTATGATTATCAAATAAGTGATGGCGTTGAAGCCTCTATTCATGCAATTCCATCATTAATAAAAGAATACCCTGATGAAATAGAAAGCTATGTTTCTATAATGGTTTTAACTCTTTTCGATGAAACATCTCTTGGTGCTTACAAAAGAATATGTGATTACGTTATTGAATCTATTCATAATTCAAAATTATGGGAGCAAAATTCAAAAGTTGCACAGGCAATTCTGTTCGGATATGTAAAACTCAAACCCATATACAAAACCATTGTTGCTGAAAAAAGAAAAGAAATTGGTTGGGGACGAATTTCTAAAAAATCCATTTTCGAAGAATTAGAGAAAAGAAATTCTGATTTCACTTTTGAAAATTCATCATTAGACATAAACAACATTACTTCACTTGATATTCATTCTTTGGAAATAGTTCTTCAGTTAATACCATCTGACACGAAAGATATAATTCACTTAGAAATTTATGCAAAATCGTTGCCCTTATTAGCTTCACAGTTATTAAAAGACAGAAGAAGTTACAAAGATGATTCAGGAGACGATTCTAACATTTACTTATTACGCTTGCATATTTTCAAGAATTTTGCTTATTTCATTTTACATAGAGAGAAAAATGAAATTGATGCGTTTCTAAAACCATTTGTTGATTCATTTTCTTCAACCGAAGAAACAGCTTCATTTATTGGAGAATTAGTAAGTGCAGAGGATTATCTAAACAAGTATGAACAATTTTGGCATATTTGGGACAATCTATATCCAAAAATAAAAGAACTATGTGCAAATCCATGTGGCTATCATTTAAAAGAAATCATAATAAATTATTTTTTCGCATGGCGTTGGTGGCGTGAAGGAATTGAAGATTGGCATAGTTTAAAAGAGGGAAATTTATCCCTTTATGCAAATGCTTCAAAAGATATAGGAAACATTCCTGCTGTATTGTATTCTGTTGTCAAAGTTTTAAATTCAATCGGGACAAACTTTAAAGACGAAGGTATTGATTGGATTCATGCAATTGTGTCAAACAACAAATTGTTACATCATGACGACTTAGAATCAAACACTTTATATTATTTGGAAAAGTTTTTAAGAAAGTTCGTTTTCATCAACAGACAAAAAATAAAAGAAGAAATTAGATTGAAAAATAAAATTATTCCGATTCTTGATTTCATGATTGAACGAGGTTCTATGCATGGATATTTATTAAGAGAAAGTATTTTATGAAAACCATAACAACATGAAAACACCTGCTTCCAACAAGCATATAGGCATAAGTAGTGCTGTAGGCTCGTGGAAGCAGCGGTGAAAACTTGCAAGTATCTTGCTTGTACAAACTACAGTTAACTATCCCTTGCACTAATATGTCGATCGATATGAAAATAAGTTGAAAATGATTTGGATTTGTCTTAGAATTCTTTTGAGCCGTCTCAACTCACTGTCAAAAGTAACGAGGTGTTTTTCATTGGGGTTTCTTTGCTCCTTTCTTTGTCCGCCCGATGCTCACGAAAGAAAGGAGCGGTCGGCAAATCTGCCGACCGCTTTACTCCGTCAGTTTTTCTTGAACAGTTATCCGTCCCGTCCTTACATCGGGGTGAGTGGAGAAAGCCCAATTGATTTCCTCATCGGGCAGGGTGCTGTGAATGTTCCCACCCATTACCAATCCGCAATTCTGAATGACCTTTTGCCGGGCTTCCTCCCTGCTTTCGGCAACTACCTCAAACACCCCCTCGAAAATGTACTGCGTCCGTACTCTGTAAACTTTCTTCTTCATATTCTCAAAATTCAACCTTTAATAATCTGTGTTCCTTTGGCTCTCCATTGGATAACCTGCGGTGGGTAAGCCAAAAATGGTGTGCGCCATAGCCGTATGCAAAGAACTTGTCAAGTTCCGTTTCTTCGGCTATCCGATTGACGGCTGCCCTCAATTCCTTCTCGTTGGTGGATAGGGTAATGGCATTGATTATCCTTATAAGGATATGGGGTATCTCATCCGCCCAGTTGCATACGATGCTTTCTATTTCTGCTTTCATATTCTGTGATGTTTTGGTAATTGTTTCTTATGCTGTCGCCCTCATTCTCTGCCTTATCAATTTGCGGTTGGCATTGACAAGGCTCACGATTTGGTCGTGATATTCCGTATTCTTATTGCACACGCCACGACTTTGTACCACTTTGAGCGTGTCCAGATTGACCTCAATCGTTTCTATCCGTTTGCCCTCAATGGTAGCCGAAAGGATAAGTGAGTTCTCTTTGAGATAGTAGGCATTGTCGAATACGCAATGATGCATTGCCACACCCTCTTCCAAATGTTCCCGCACGCTCTCCAAGACGTGGACTTGGATTGTGCCGTCCGTGAATGAGATACCGAAGAACTTGGATTTGAGTTCGTGGAAACGTCTCTCGTCCTCCATCGCCTTTTTGCGTTTCTTCGCCTTCTCTTCTTTTTCCCTTTGTCTGCGGAGTTCGTGTTGTCTTAGGTCGTGTTCCCGATATAGGTCAGTGGGGCAAACATACTTCGGGCTGTGAATGTCCTTGCCCAATCTGCGGAGCATATCCACATAGTCGCACCATATCGAAATGTCCTCTATTTCATAGCCGTTGCGAGTGGCTACCTTATAGGACTGCCAACAAGCGTCAAATGTCCTTGAATTGTTGAGGAAGTATTTCAGATGCTCGGATTGGCCTGCTTTCAGCAAAGTTTCCGCACGGCTGTCGGACAATATGGAGGGAATAAGGATTGTCGGGGCTATGCCGTGTAAATCATCTTTGAAACCATTCCTGCGGTGTGTGTCCGTAACCTTGAACTTGGGATATATCTGTGAGTACGATATATGGCGGTAGGCTTCGTTATCATTGCGGATTGCCATTGGCGAACAGAAAGAAAAGGTATCAATGTATCTTCCCAATGTCCGTCGAACGGCAACAATCGTCTTTCTTCCTTGTGCGTTCCACCAATACTGACCTATTTCAATGGTGTGATGTTCTGCCCTGCAACCTTTCTCCATTTCAGAGGAAAGAAGAAACATTCTCAATACTTGGTACTCTCCGCACGTGGTTAGAATGGTGAAATATTGCTTCTGCCTTATCTTACGCTCAAAGGTTTCCTTGACCTGCAACTTCGCTCCGCAATGGGGGCAGGTGCAAGTTTCGGCAGATTGTTCCATCACCCAACTATGCCCACAATCCATACACGTTGTGCGACCTTTGGGCAGTCGATAGGCGAAGTGGTCTATACACTCACGGAATGCCCATTTGCTCTGTGTCTTGGTTATCGGGCGAAGGTGCTTGCTCTCTGCAAGGACTGCCTTCTCAAACTTATTTCTCGGTTTCATTTTCTGTCCTCCTTGTTTTATTCGTTACGAAATACATAGCCGTCCTTATACCAAAAGTCCGTGTCAAAAAGGTCATCGGCATATTTGGAGAAGTCGAAGTAACTCAGTGCAAAATCAGGTAATTCATTCTCCATTTTTGCAAATTCCTCCGCAAAATCCTCCCTGCTTGCATAACTGCCCATATAGGCGGATTGGAAAGACTTTACAAGGCTGTATGCGTCTTGGGTTAGTTTGATGTTGTTTCCGTCCGCCCATACCCAAAATGCTTCTTTCTCTGTGTTGTTCAGTCTGTCCAACTCGTCCCGAAGTTCAAAGAAGTTTTCCTCCAAATGCCCCTCGTCTATCAGACCATCGGGGATTTCCTCCCACGCTTGGAACATATATTCGGGTTCTTCCTCGTCCTCGTGTATCTCGG
This sequence comes from Segatella maculosa OT 289, assembly GCF_000243015.1. NCBI lineage: Bacteria > Pseudomonadati > Bacteroidota > Bacteroidia > Bacteroidales > Prevotellaceae > Segatella > Segatella maculosa. Next base: position 472,709 of record NZ_JH594500.1, on the reverse strand, counting down.
CACAACGCTCCATAAAGTCGTCCAAATCGTAGAAGTCCGAAAGTTCCACCCATTCGCCCTGCAATGAGCCGTTGTTGTACTTGGCATAAGTGCCTACATAAATCCGTGCTTCGTTCAAATCCTTTGCTTCCATTTTCTTTTGTTGTTTAGAGGGTTAAAACTCGAATAGTGAGGGTTGTGCTATCTGCTGTTCCACCTGCTTCTCCGCTTTTGGTTTCTTGGTGGTCAGTTTGCGGTATTCCTCCGCTTGGTATCGCTCGATAACCTTTTTCCGTGCTTCTGCTTTTTCCTCCTCTGTAAGTTCGATAGTATGGTTTACCACGACTTGACAGTTGATGGACTTGCCCACCTCGATGTTATCCTCATCGTAGTAGTGAACGGCAAGGGAATAGACCTCCTCATCGGACAGACCTGCACACCCCATTTTTTGGACTTCCGTCAAGATGTAGGTAATGCACTCGTCTATGTTCTTATTCTTCTTGCAGAAATTCTCCGCAAAGAGTTCATCGTATGATGCTCTGGTTTCCAAATAGTTTTTGATAACGTCCTTAAAATGTTCTGTACCTTTCATTGTCTTTGTTGTTTTTATCAGTTGAATAATGTTCCGTTGGATAGAAATTCATAATTGTTGGCTTCGCAACTCTCAGCAAAGGCTTCTTCGCTGAGTTGATATTCCATATCGTCCCTGCAAGCCTTGAAAAAGCCGTTTAAGCACTTGTTCATAAGTTCGTAAAGGGTGGTGTTGTCGGGGGCTTTTAGAAAGTCGTATATAGGCTGTAATATCTCATAGTCCATATAATAGCCCGTCAAAACACAATCATTGGTGACGAATATACGGCTCTTGCGCTTTGTCTTGTAATTGTGTCCCCAAATGGTTTTGGGTATATACAAGTCGTTCCAATAGTTATTGACAAGGTATTTCAGAAGTCTAACCCCTTTCAAATTATCTTCTTCCTCGCTGTAATGAGAAGTGAAACGATACCAATAGGAATAATCATCGTATGACCATCTGTCCACCTTGATATTGAATATCTGTTCAAAGGCTTGCAATGTCTTCTCATTTTCGTCTGCCCAACTATAGTCGAAATGTTCCGCCCAATGGCTGTGTGCTTTCGCTTGTGCCTCTCTTGTCAGTTCGTGGAGGTTATATATATCGTATGTTCTTGTTTCCGTTCTCATATTCGTTTGATGTTATCGGGTTTGTTATTGATGATGTCTTCTCCGTTGTCCGCAAAGACCTCGATAGTCGGCTGTCCTCCATTTTCCTCTATGGATAGGTTTTCGGAGGTGTCATACAAGGTTTCTCCGTCTGTGATGATGATTTTCTCATCATCCTCAAAGCAAAGCACGTCCTCACCTTGCCACGACTTGACAAGGGCAACGGCTTCCTCGTAATTCTCGGCTGTTACTTCAAAGTGGGTGCGTTCCCAACAAGTAACCTTTCTGTCTTGGTAAAATCTGAATGCTTCCATTGTTCCTATTTTTAGATGGTTGTCAAAATGATTTCTTGGATATAAATAGGTTCAACTTCTGAAAAGAGATAGAGTATAAACTCCTTTTTGTCTTTCCGATTGAGTTCCTTGTATAGTTCCCCAAAGGCGGATATGTTTCCGTTTAGGTAAACCGATACCATATACTCGAAGATGTTGTCCACTTCGTAGTATCTGCATTGCTGTGCGATTGTCTTGCTTCTTCTTTTCATATATCTGTCTGTTTAAGAAATGAGTACCCAAAGTATTGCCCCGATGATGAGAGCATAAGCCAAGATGTACACTGCGATTGCCAAAGCGATGGTAAGGAGTAGCCGAATGAGGAACTTCCCTGCACATATCCCTGCCAGCCAAAGCCAGACACTTCCGCCCCAAAGGAGAGAGCCTGCGAGTGCAAGAGCCAGCCCAATTGATATTTTGTATCTCAGTTTCATCTTGTCTGATTTTTTGATTTTATGCGGATTCCAGAGGTGAGGAAGTTGAGTTCCCATTTTTCATTTTCTCTATCCTCGTGTTTCCGACATTTTTTTTATGCGTCTTTCCGTCGGGTCGGTCGTTTTCGTTTCAGGGGCTTAAAAAGGTAGGGCTTAGGACAAACAAGGTTTTACGGCGAGAATACTACCTGCAATGAAATGGAAGTGTGGAGATTGTCGTCTAAACGGCTTGCCGCCCCGACCTTTTTTGTCCGTGGAAGCCTGGAACTACCTTTGCCGCTGACAACGAACAACCGATCCCGATGCGAATACATGGAGTCGAATGTGGAGAGGAACACCTGAGAGGACAGAGCGAAAAAATGAAAGGTAGCCTTCACAAGAAAGACTGCCATAATTGTGAGGAATAAGACAAAAAGAATGAAAACTATTGTCTGAACAGACAACTATTAGAAAAGAAAAACGGAGAAAGTTTCGTCTTTCTCCGTAGATAGTATTACCTTTGCAATAGGTTATTCGAGTTATGCAAAGCGTTGTGTGTCATTGCAGAAGATAGGTCGCTAAATCATTACCTGCTGAAAATCATAACTCACAAGGCTGTTCATAGCCAATTACTTAGACCTAAATGATAGATTTTTAGAAGAAAACGATACTACTTTTCGCACAGAACTATAGTATTTATAGGGCACGAAGACGGGAGTGGGGCAGTATCACCCCGCTTATCGGGCGTGCTTCGATTACTTAAATTTAGGTATTGCCTGTTTTATTTGTTCGTTTTAATTTTGCACTTACAAAAAATGATTGTCTGCGAGCATTTGCCGGAAAACAAGAAAAGACAATTCCCGTAGGGCAACCTTGTTAAACAATTTTTATATTCAAACTTATTAGCGAAATGCAGATACCCTGTATTATGTTGGAAAGCGCTGCGTGGTGCAGCCGCCTACAACTCAAAACAGTCATGTTGGCCCTACTGTTCATCGCCGGAATTCCGCCCGGAAAGGCTTCGACAGACGAGTTTCCACAAAACAATCAACAAGCAGAAACGACGCAAGTCGCGTTTATCGTGTTATCTTCGACCACCCGAGAGCCCGTCATCGGCGCTACAGTGCGATGCGACAAAGCCGTCATGGGAGCTGCTACTGACGCGCAAGGCAAGTGCACGTTGCAACTGAAAGGCAGCGCGAAGAGCGTCCGGGTGGAGGTCTCCTACATCGGCTACAAGAAAGTTTCAAAGCAAATCGCCGTTACACCCGACAAACCCGTCGTGATTCTGATGACTGATGATGCCAAGACGCTCGACAACGTGGTCGTTACGGCACAGAAACGGCATACGTCCGTGCTGCAACAAACGGCTACGATTGGTTCAGAAGAATTGGAGAAAGGCGGTGCAAGTTCGCTGGCTAAGATGCTCGAGACCGTTCCCGGCGTGAGTTCCATCAGCACGGGCAACACCATTGCCAAGCCCGTCATACAAGGCATGCACAGTAGTCGCATCCTTTTGATGAATAACGGTGTGAGACTCGAAAGCCAGAGTTGGGGGGCCGACCATGCCCCTGAGCTTGATTATACGGGTTCGAGTATGGTCGAAGTGGTGAAAGGAGCCGAGTGTATCCGCTATGGTTTCGGAGCCATGGGCGGTGTGGTGCTGCTCAATGATGCCCCTTTGCCCTATGGACATCACCACGTCAATGTGAAAGGTAACGTCAATATGGGCTATGACACCAATGCCCGCGGTGGCAGTGGCAGCGGTAGTATCGAGGCTGGCTACAAGCAATTCGGCCTGCGATTGCATGGCATGTACACCAAAGGTGGGGACTATCGCACTGCCGACTATATCCTCAATAACACGGGCTACAATACGATTAGCCTCTCGGGACAGGCCGGTTGGCAAGGCAGAAATCTCACAGTGACTGTTTTTTCGAGTATCTATTATCAGCGTAGTGGCATCTATTATGCCAGCAAGATATCTGATTTGGACCAGCTGCTCAAGCGTTTTGAATACGGCCGACCCGACCCTAAGACGCTCTTCCCGTTCTCCTATCGCATTAAACCACCTTTCCAGCAGTCGCAACACGTGACTTTCAAGGGTGAATTGAAATGGGATATCAGTGCCAATCATCGGCTTGACTTCACACTTTCCTTTCAAGAGAACCTCAGACAAGAGTTCGAGAACCGAAAGAAAACGCAATGGAGTTGGATCCCTGTGCAGGACCTTATCTTGAAAACCTATAAGTTCGATGTGCTCTGGCATGCGAAATGGAAGCTGTGGAATATGACTACCGATGCCGGACTTTCCAATACTTATCAGACCAACTACAACTATCCGGGTACAAAACAGCCCGCTTTTGTTCCGAATTTCGCCGCACTTTCGATGGGAGGTTACTTCCTTCACAAGGCGCAGTTTGGCAAATTGCAATGTGCATTGGGCATGCGTTATGACTTCCGCGTCATGTCGGTCAACGGTTACACGAGTCTCAGCAACTACACCTACTATGATGACTTCAAACTCTACAGCAATTTCACCACAAGTCTTGCCGCCCATTATCAATTGAATGCGAATTGGGACGTGCGGGCTAATATCGGTTGGTCGTGGCGGCCTCCAGATATCAATGAACTCTATGCTATCGGGCTCCAAGACGGCTCCTATTGGGTAGTCGGTAACCGGCATTTGGCCAGTGAACGCGGCTATAAATCGGTCATCGGCGCACGCTATCGCAATGTATGGTTCTCTATTGAGCCGAGTGCTTTCTATCAACGTATCGACAGTTATATCTACGACCATATCGGAACAGGTAAAGACCGCTTCCACAATCACCCCAGTGGGAAATATCCCAAGTTCATCTACGACCAAGATGACGTGAAACTCTATGGCGGAGATATCGAGGCAACGGTTCATCCGATAGCAGAACTCACGTTGGTCGGGAAAGGTGAATGGATGTTTGCACGCAACATTACGCGCCACGACTGGCTTCCTTTCATGCCATCCGATCGTTATGGGCTCTCGGCAACTTATGTTCGTCCCTTGGATACTGCGAAGAAGCATCAGGTTTCGCTTTCGCTTTCGGGCGTGTATGTCACTAAACAGACACGATTCGACCCTGATAAGGACCTCGTCAGTGACTCACCTGAGGCTTATTTCTTGCTGAACGGTACGGCGGATTACACTATTAGACTGCCCCACGGCCGACAATGGAAGGTCATGTTGGTGGGAGAAAACATTCTTAATGCGCTTTATAAGGAGTATACCGACCGCTTTAGATATTATGCACATGAGCGTGGGGCCAACTATTCCATTCGTACCATCTTCAGGTTTTAGTATGTCAACCCTATATAAACGATAATAATATGAGACAATTCTATATGCTTTTCTGCGCAGCATTGCTCTGTGTGGGCTGCAGCAACGACCAAGTAGACGACTTCTTCAAGAAATTTATCAAAGCACCTCCCTCATCCATCGATCGAGATGTGAAAGGACACGATCAAATATATGCCGTTCATGCCATCCTACGTATGGGGTACAAAGGCGGACTGATTGGTGTCGGTCCCAACGGTACTGATTCCGTGGACAGCTACACGATGTATCATGTGGCAGGCGACTCAACCTTGCTTCCCATTATGCAAGAAATAGATATGGCAAAGGACGATGACGGCCAGATGACCATCACGACCGAGCGAGACCATTTCGACGTCATCGCTTCTGATAATATCTATTATGGATTGGAACTGCTCTATTACGATCAGAACGGACTCATCATCAACCACCAGTTTGCAGGCTATCCTTATAAGAAAGACAAAGATGGCGCGAATATTCCCGATGAAGATAATGCGACATTGTTAGTTCATCAGCACTTCTTTGGTGTGGGGAACGGTTCGCTTGATAAGGCTCCTCAATCGGGAAAAGCGGCCGTAAAAGGCATCCAATTGGCCTATCCGCGTTCGCTCCAGACTCCTTCTACCTATTATGATCGCTATACTTTTCGGGAAAAAGGAGGAAGTGTTGAGCCTGCAACTAAATTTTCTGCTTCCAATATCTTTGCTCCTGAGGGCTTTAATTTCGGTAAGAACCAAGTGCCTTATGATGAAGACTTGGCTTGGAAAGCTATTGAAATATCTGGCAAACCTGAGGCTTTGCAGCCCTATATTGCATCGGATGGCAAGAGATATAGACTTTTCCGAGTCATCGATATGATGCGTCTCAATGAACTGACACCCGAAATCTTCACTTATGATTATCGCGATACCGATCCCGTTGAAGAAGAATTAGGTAAGCTTTTTGTTGATTCCTACAATGATGATTTCATAGATCCTGATACCGAAGCACCTCGTCAACGCTATGGGGAAACTGTTGGTTTGTTGCGACAAAACAGAAGTTTGGAATCAAATACACCATATGACCGGTTAGGTTTCAAAGGTATCCTGCAATTTCACAAGGCTGACCTTGCTTTTCAGCTGCAAGTAAGAATCTGCCACATTCTTAATAAGGGGCAACAGCATGCAGGTGAGGCGGAACGTCCAGCAAAATACTGCAACACCAATAATAGTGAGCATGGTTATATGTGGGATTTTAACCAAATACAGCCCGGTTGGGACAGTTTCGACATTGATTATCCGATTTCAATTCGTGTCATCGGCAACACCAATGACGGTCAGGAGAAATGTGTTAACGATGTAAAACGCTTCTATCCCCATGCCGATGCGGCTACTTTGTGGGAGATGCTGAGCCGTCCTGGCGACTATTTTTGGAAATATCGCAGAAATATTGTCGTGATGTAGGTGGAATACGTATGGAGAAACAAGGAAAATATACCCAAGAAAATAGAAGATATGAGTAATAAACTAAAGATAATGACGCTTGTTGCAGCGTTCTCGGCACTATGTATATCGTGCGACGATTTCATTTTCGGCAACGTGAACATCAACTACGACGAAAATCCGCTGTCGGCAAAGCCTATTCCCCATAGTGGAGCAGATCGCTACGTGGACAGTCTGAAGAAAATCAAAATCGAAGGCAGCTTGAGGAACCCAGACCCTCAAGGTGCTTTCAACAACTGGGCCACTTGTTTGGCCATGTTCAAGGAGGGACATTCTCACGGAGATGGCATGATGCACGGCAATTTTGTTTATCGTAACGCACCTTGGAAGCAAGAAGAGTTCGTCATTATTCATAATAATAATGACAAATGGCCTGCGGTGGAAGTGCAAAGAGAGAGCACCGTCACCTATCTTGAACAGAACGACGGTAAGAAAGGCCCCGATTACATCCGAATCATCGGTGGGCGACTGAAACGTTGGGGCCTTTGTCTCTACTTCTTCGACAGAAATGGGAAGCTGTTGAACGATGATATTTTGGAGCATTCCGATGAATATCAGATTTTCTTCAGCGTGAGTGATGTCGACGACAAGGGCAAGGCTTACACCGTTACCGACTGCCGTGGCACATGGTATCCAAAGAAAGATAAATATGGTGAGTGGAAAGCGGGCGGAACAATAGATACAAAGCCTGTTCCGTCTCCGTTCTTTGCTGACAAGATTTCATGGAAGCAGCGTGCCGATGCTACGCCCCGCATCTTCGAGTACACCTATCGCGACACTTGGATCCATGATGCCATGGCCGATGGTGCCCGTGAACTCTTTAATCAACGGCTACTTCCGCCCCTTGGACGCACTGATGCCGACTGGGCAGTAGCCCCTTATGACCAAGACCGTGTGGGACTGAAAGGACATTTCAACTTTGATATTGAAGCCGACGAAAACGATTCAAGACACACGGAATGGCCACTTGAAATTACACGCCGCGTGAATCCTGTTACAGGTGAGGCTGGAAAATACACGCGTCCGTCCTATCTGTTGCCCAAGTTCTATCTATCGGTGCGCGTGATGAAGTGCCCTAAAGGTAAGAAGGCACTTATTCCGCGCGATGAATACTTACGGCGGCATTCCACTTATGAGTTCTTGAGTCCTTTTATCTGTGCTGAAGCCTACAATCCCGATGAAGCCAAGGACTATGGCGCAGACTCAGAGTGGAAGGAAGTCATTCGTTTCAATATCCCAATCAAGGTGTTTTGCAGTAGTTTTGACACCGACCCGACTACCATTGACCCCAACGATCCACTGTATTATTACTTGGGTCTTGAGATAGGACTCTCTCCCATTGATGCCCTTGAAGCCTCTCAAAACCTCCAGACCCATGGTGTCGGTGGTGGTTCAGGCTTGGGTAACTGGTTCTTATAATCACTCTTTCAAATGAATATAATGAAAACAAACATTCGAAATTTTCAGAAATACGGCTTATTGCTCATGGCTTGTGCCTTGTTGACGGGCTGTGTAAGAAACGAACTGCCCGAAAAGCGGTCTACCTCGAAGACGAAAATCGACCACCTTATGATCAAAGAAGTCTTCTATGCAGGCCACTACTGGGTGCGCGACGTACACAAATGGGGGCTCCAAAACCTCTATCAAATGTATAACGACGACCAATATATCATCATTTATAACCCAACGAGCGAAGTGAAATACCTTGACGGACTGGCCCTCTGCACCAATGCTATCGACCCCACTAACTCCATTCAGTTCGCTCCAAAGGACGATTTCGTCGGTCGCTACTATGGTGCTGCTGCGGTATCTTACTTTCCTGGCAAAGGAACCGAGCACCCCGTGCGGCCCGGACAGGAAATCGTTGTGGCAAAATATGCCATCGATCACAAGGCAAAATTCATCGATGACCTTGTAGCTTCGGCCAAAGAATATGGAGAAGAGATAGACTTGTCGATGTATAAAGGGCTTGATGCCTTCCTTGATCTTTCAAAGGCTGACTTTGAATGGACACAGCAGGAGTTCACATGGGGCGGGAAGAACAATCCGAACGTACCAGATATGCAGCCGATACTCATCGTCACCGACAAGAAAGGAAAGAAAGGACCGGAGCATCAGATAGCCGACATTACCGAACACAACGGAATTGCGCTCATCAGGCTACCGTGGACGCCCGAAGACTTCAAGGCCAATTATCTTGATACCAAAGACCGAAAGGGCTATCTGCATTACATCACGGTCACGAGCAGTGCCTTTGCCGACTTCTATGCCATAGAGATTCCCTTTGCCAACGTCATAGATTGTATCACTGTTTGCCCACGAAGCCGTTTCCAAATGCGCCCCAGCAAACTCGACAAAGGCTACAATGCCGTCACGGACGTTGACTTTTCGAGCATCAAACAATCCGACTTGCCCACCTATTCGGGCTTGGCACTCACTCGGAAATGGGATGGAAGGAAGTTCGTTGACGATGATAACACCAAAACGGACTTCGAAACCAAAGTCGCCTCTCTGTCACGAAAAGATAAGAAGGGAAACCCGATCAAATAGGGTAGGGGATACGGGGCTGAAACTTTCAGGCAATCTTCGTATATCGTTGGTAGGTAAATGAACCAATATAGGCCATTTCGGCTTACAATATCAGCCATTTTACCGCGTAATATGGGCCATATTACAGTGTAAAGTGGCTGATATTAGCATGCAAAATGGCTGATATGACAAACCGATTGACTAAGCCTGATTTCTCTTTACACGTTTTTGGTTATTGTTACTGATATTGTTTCCACATCTTTTACTTGCTTCTTGAAAGGGTTTACTGTTTGCATGAGACTTTCCTGAAAGGGTTTACGTCGTGGAATTTCTTTACATGCGACTTAGATGTGGTCCCGTCGGCTGCAAAGTTAAGATTTTCTTTCATAGGACGAAATCTAATACCATGAAAATATAAGGGTGATCATCAGGGAATATGTCCATGGTGCTGTTAAACTCGTTGTATTTTGTGTCTGATTTACCACCCGTCTTATCGGAAGAGCAACCTGTTTGTCATACTATAGCAGCCCTAATCGCTCGAACTCCTCGTAGAGCGGCTGTGCAATGGCCTTTGCATCGGGGTGAGGTGCGCCGGTAGTGCCAATAGCTCGCAGGTCGAAAAAGTGCTTCCAATCGCTGACGAAAGCCGTGTGCACCAGCTCGGTGTTCACGTCAAGCGGGAGGACGGCGCGTGCCTCTTGGGGCTTTTTGCCCAGCGAAATCAGGTTGAGGTAGGCAAGTTCGCAGGCAAGATTCGCAAACAGCCAATTATCGACGGCGTTCCATGTCTTAGTTTCGCCCGCAGTAATCATGTCTCTACATAGTCGTTTCAATTGATCGGTACCCGTCGTTTGCGGTATTTGAGAATAATCCGGCTCGTTTTTCACCCACTCGGGAAGGTTGACGGTTATTTCGCCGCCGAATTTGTTTTTGCCGTAATTGCAATAACGTGTGGACTGCTCGGCCATTGAGTTGGCACGGTGCCTGTTGAACTCGCGGGTGACGGCCACTTGGGTAGTGAAGTGCACGGTGACGCGCCGCTCATGATGCTCGGAAAGCTCCGTAAGAAGTTCCAAATCAGCCATGCGTTTGTTCTCGGCTAGCACCCTAAGATTGGTCGTGATATAGGCTGTGTGGCCGATGATGTTCACATGTGAGAAACGGTTACGCACGTAATAGTCCGATCGTTCGCCCTCTTTTACGGTCATATAGACGGTGCCATGCTCCAGCATGGCCGTATGGTCGGCCGCAATCATGCGTTCCACGAAGGGTTTCGCCGAGCCCTCGGAGACGTTTTGTTCGCTTTTGTAACAGACTCTTCCGGCCTTTTCGATTTGTTTGTATATGCCTAAAAGGCCGCTCTCTTGTTGCCAGATCTCGAATGACGGTTCTAAGATTTTCATAAAATCGACGTATGGGTTAAGTTTTTGGTGAATTATTTTCTTGCTCTTTCGAAGAATTCTTTCAACGAAGCTCTCGCGACACCCAAGGAAGACACAAGATATTCCAAGTCTTCCAAGGCCTCTTCTTTCTTTTTCAGCATGAGTCTGACATCGGCCCTCGATAGTCGGTAATCACGGTTATGAGGTTCCCGCTTGATGGCTTCCGTGTAATCGAACGCAGCCAGCTCGAGCATATTCCGTTCACGTTCCATGTTTGCTCTTGCGGCATACGCAACGGCACTGTCGGGGAACTGTGAAATCACGCGGTTGATGCCGTCGAACGCCTCGGTGAAATGCCTGTCGGTCTCGTTGAGAAGGGCCAGTCCCAACTGTGCCTCAAAACTTCCGGGCACGATACACAGCAGGTGTTGATAGTCCAAACGTGCGAAATTGTATCTCGACAGTTTGCCGTTGACATAGGCACGGAAATAAAGTGCGGCTGGATTGTCTGCGTCTCTCGATAGTATGCGGTCGTATTCTTCCTTGGCATACTCCCATTCCTGCAGCAGCATATTCCATGAAGCCTTCTTCAAGCGCAGCTCCGTGCTGTCGGGGTGGTATGCCAGTGCTTCCGTGGCCTTGCGCAGGCTGTCGCGGAGAGCGTTTGTCTTTTGGGCATATCCTGTGATTACTTGAATGCAGCAAAGGGCAAGTGCGAGTAAAGTTCTATTCATATACTTCGTCGATTTGATATGCTGTGTTGTCTGCATCCTGCTTCGGGCAGGGATCGAAACCTTCGGGAAGCCCGAATGATACCTTGTTATTATAGCCTAATGCCCTGTCTCGGTAGACTTTCTTCATATAATAGGCCCAAATGGGCAGTGCCATGGTCGCTCCTTGCCCCATGGCCATGTTGTCGAAATGGATATCGCGGTCTTCACCACCGACCCATATCCCTGTCACCAATTGTGGCGTGAAGCCGATAAACCATGCGTCGCTATTCTTATTGGTAGTTCCGGTCTTTCCTCCAATTTCGCCTTCCAAGTGATATTTATAGCGGAGTCTTCCTGCAGTTCCGCCATCGACGACGCCCCGCAGCAACACAAGCATCTTGTCGGCACTCTCTGCGCTGATGACTTCGTTCATACGTGGTTGGAAACTAGCGATGACATTTCCCTCGTTATCTTCGATACGGCTGACAAACATTGCGGCTGTCCGTATACCATGGTTGGCAAATACGGAATAGGCACTCACCATCTCCGCAACGCTTACATCACAAGGTCCCAAGCATAACGACATGGAGGGATGTATGTCCGGATTGTTGATTCCGAATTCATGTAAGGTGGATACAAACAGTTGCGGATTGAGTTTGCTCATCAGGTAGGCTGATATCCAGTTGTTACTATGTGCCAGTCCCCACTTCAAAGTGACCATTTGTCCATATCGTGCGTGTGAGGCATTACGTGGTGTCCAAGCCTGCCCCGCAACGATATAAGTCTTTTGTACATTGGGGGCCATGTCACATGGAGAATATCCGTTCTCCATAGCCAATGCATAGAGGAACGGCTTAATCGTGGAACCAATCTGCCTATGTCCGCCTGTTACCATGTCATACATGAAGTGATTATAATCCAAACCGCCGACATAGGCCTTAACGGCACCAGTCTTGGGATCCATACTCATAAAACCGGCGCGCAGAAAGCTTTTGTAATATTTAATGGAGTCCATTGGGGTCATAAGGGTATCGATATCGCCATGATAAGTGAATATCGTCATATCGACAGGTTTGTTGAATGAAGCCATGATTTCTTTCTCGCTTGCACCGGTTGACTTCATATTGCGATAACGTTCGCTTTGATACATGCTCCGGTTCAAGATAGAACGCAGTTGCGATGCACTGAGTGCCCCGGTAAATGGCGCATTCTTCTTGCTGCGGTTCTCTTTATTGAAGGCTGGTTGCAAGAATTTTGTCACATGCCCATAGACTGCTTCTTCGGCATATAGCTGCATTCGACTGTCTATTGTGGTGAATATTCTTAGGCCATCCGTATAGATATTGTAAGGCTTACCATCTTTTTTAAAGTTCTTGTTACACCAGCCATAAAGCGGATCGCTCACCCATGCAATCGAATCCAGTGTGTATTGTTGTTTGTTCCACGAAGGATAATCGGTGATATCTGGTTTCTCGGCCATCATATATTGGCGCAGAAATTCACGGAAGTAGGTTGCGTTTCCATCTTTATGGTCCGTCCTATGAAAGTGTAGCGTTATGGGCATGGCACTATATTCATCATATTCGGCTTGGGAAAGATAACCCACCTTCAGCATCTGCCCCAGAACAATATTACGACGGTCACGTGCTCTGTCAGGAAACCTGACGGGATTGAAAAGAGATGGATTCTTACAGAGTCCGATAAGCATGGCCGATTCAGCAATATTCAAGTCTTTGGCCTCCTTATTGAAGTAAGTGTTTGCCGCAGTCTTTATTCCTACCGCATTATGCAAGAAATCAAAATAGTTCAAGTATAAAGCTATGATTTCTTCTTTCGTGTAATTACGCTCGAGTTTCACGGCAATAACCCATTCTATAGGCTTTTGCAATATTCTTTCTAAGGAATTATGCACTTGTTCAGAATACAACTGCTTTGCCAATTGCTGTGTAATTGTAGAGCCTCCACCAGCAGAAGCCTGTCCTAAGAGCCCACGCTTTACAATCGCTCTACCCAATGCGATAAAGTCAACTCCACTATGTTCGTAGAAGCGTTCATCTTCGGTTGCTACCAATGCGTCTATCAGATGTTTGGAAATCTTGCTATATGGGATTACTATTCGGTTTTCTTTGTTCAGATTGTAGGTTCCCAAAACCTTTCCATCAGAGGAATACACTTGGGTAGCAAAACGATTTATCGGGTTTTGCAAATCTTCTATCGGGGGCATGTAGCCTATCCAACCGTTCCATATGGCGGTGAAAGCTAATGCCGACCCGCATATTGAGAGTATCAACACACTCCATAAGAAGTGAATAAAAGCCTTTCTCATCTTGTTTTTTAGCAAAAGTATTACTGGCAAGTGCAAAGTAGACGCGTTTACCATTTGCCGAGCATGACAATATTTGGTGCAAAAATACAATTTTTCCATCAAATAGCACACACTAATCAGAAATAATGCTTAACTTTGGAGACGAATTCGGAACATCAACCATATACAAATGAAGAGACATGATTTTGTAACGATTGCCGATTTGGATAAAAATGCGTTGCTTTATCTTATCCGAATGGCGCAAGAGTTCGAAAAACATCCTGACAGGGAGTTGCTAAAAGGAAAGGTTGTTGCCACACTCTTTTATGAACCTTCAACCAGAACGAGACTTAGTTTCGAGACTGCAGCCAATCGACTTGGGGCAAAAGTCATCGGTTTCAGCGATGCAAAGGCTTCCAGTGTCTCGAAAGGTGAAACGCTTAAAGACACAATTCTCATGGTCAGCAACTATGCCGACGTCATCGCTATGAGGCATTACATTGAAGGTGCTGCGCAATATGCTTCGGAAATAGCACCCGTTCCGATTATCAATGCAGGAGACGGAGCACACATGCATCCCTCACAATGTTTGTTAGATCTTTACTCCATTTATCAAACACAAGGCACACTTGAAAATCTGAATATTTATCTTGTCGGTGACCTTAAATATGGTCGGACTGTTCATTCGCTGATCATGGCCATGCGTCACTTCAATCCCACGTTCCATTTCATTGCGCCTGAAGAGCTTGCCATGCCGCAGGAATACAAACTCTATTGTGAGGAGCATGGCATAAGGTTCGAGGAGCATACGGAATTCAATGACAAAGTGATTGCTGATGCCGATATTCTGTACATGACGCGTGTACAAAAGGAACGCTTCTCCGACTTGATGGAATATGAACGTGTAAAGAATGTGTATATATTAAGGAACAAAATGCTGAGTCTTGCAAAGTCCAATATGAAGATTCTTCACCCGCTTCCCCGCGTAAATGAGATTGCCTATGATGTTGATGACAATCCTCATGCCTATTATATCCAACAGGCTCGGAACGGACTTTATGCACGTGAGGCCATCTTCTGTCATTGTCTTGGTATCACGTTAGACGATATCACGAATGACAAAACCATTATCCATTCTAAATTCTAAGTCATGGGAAAGAAAGAAATGCTTGTTTCTGCAATCGAGAACGGCACCGTTATCGACCATATTCCGGCTGAAAAGACCTATCAGGTTGTTGATTTGTTGGGATTAAGAGGCTCTTCCACGCCTGTGACCATTGGCTATAACCTTCCTTCAGAGAAGATTGGAAAGAAAGGAATCATCAAAATCACGGATAAGTTCTTCTCTGATGAGGAAATCAGTCGACTAAGTGTCGTTGCCCCAAAGATTGTACTTAATCTTATCAAAGACTATGAAGTCGTCGAAAAAAAGACGGTAGAGACCCCCGATGAGCTTAGAGGAATTGTCAAATGTAACAATCCGAAATGCATCACCAACAATGAACCGATGATGACCGTATTCAATGTTGTAGACAAAGCACATGGCATTTTGAAATGCAGATACTGCGACAAAGAGCAAGATATAAATAAAATAAAACTCTGCTGATGCAAATCAGTATCAAAGAAAGGAATTATTAACTACAAAATAGCATTTTGCAATGAAAAAAGATCAAGAGATTTTCGACCTTATTGAAAGAGAGCATCAACGCCAATTGAAGGGAATGGAGCTGATTGCATCTGAAAACTTTGTTAGTGACGAAGTAATGGCTGCCATGGGGTCTTGTCTTACCAACAAATATGCCGAAGGACTTCCCGGAAAGCGCTACTACGGGGGATGTCAGGTCGTTGACGAGGTCGAAGACCTTGCCCGGAATCGTGTCAAGAAATTGTTTGATGCAGAGTTTGCCAACGTGCAACCTCATTCCGGTGCGCAGGCCAATGCCGCCGTATTGTTGGCCGTTTTGCAACCCGGTGACACGTTTATGGGATTGAATCTCGACCATGGCGGGCATCTTTCTCACGGTAGTCATGTCAACACTTCGGGTCTGCTTTACAAGCCCGTAGGTTATAATCTAAACCGAGAAACAGGACGTGTGGACTATGACGAGATGGAACGACTGGCCCTTGAGCATAAACCGAAACTTATAATCGGCGGCGGATCGGCCTACAGTCGTGAGTGGGATTATGCACGTATGCGTAAGATTGCCGACGAGGTTGGAGCGATATTGCTGATTGATATGGCCCATCCGGCCGGATTGATAGCCGCAGGTTTGCTTGACAATCCGCTGAAATATGCACATATTGTCACCAGTACAACGCATAAAACCCTTCGCGGACCACGTGGTGGTATTATCCTTATGGGTAAGGATTTCGATAACCCTTGGGGCCTGACTACGAAGAAAGGTGAAGTGAAGAAGATGAGTATGTTGCTCAACTCAGCCGTTTTTCCGGGCACACAAGGCGGTCCGCTCGAGCATGTCATTGCAGCCAAGGCCGTTGGTTTCGGTGAAAATCTCGACCCATCATGGAAAGAATATGCCATGCAGGTAAAGAAAAATGCTGTGGTTTTGGCCGAAGACTTGATGCAACGAGGCTTCACGATTGTCAGTGGCGGCACGGATAATCATTCAATGTTGGTTGATTTGCGGGCGAAATATCCCGATTTGACCGGTAAATTAGCCGAAAATGCCCTTGTTGCCGCTGATATAACGGTCAACAAGAACATGGTTCCGTTCGATACGCGCAGTGCATTCCTGACCTCAGGCATACGCTTGGGCTCGGCAGCGATAACAACTCGTGGTGCAAAGGAAGACATGATGCACCTTATTGCCGGCCTTATCGAAGAGGTTTTGAATGATCCTGAAAACGAAGTGGTGATAAAACGAGTTCGCGAAAAGGTCAATGCAACGATGAAAGACTACCCGCTCTTTGCCTATTAAACAAGGAGTAGTGGTGGGGGTGAAGGGACCTGCAAAACCATCTCAGCCATTTTACCGCGCAATCTCAGCTATATTATGCGGTAAAGTGGCTGATTTTAGTCTACAAAATAGCTGAGATTAGAAAACGGTTTTTGAGGATTCCATTTCCTGATACAACGGAATGGAATTGTAGGCTTGGAGGCTATAAAACTTAAAATAATTAAGATTTACTGACAATTTTACTTACTATGTCAGCAAATATGGTTAAAATAGATTTACAATAGGGACATTTTGTCATGTTCAATCCGGCGGCATGTTTGTTGCAAATGTAGAGGTGGATAATGAAACCGAAAGGCATGAAGATCCAAAAGAAATTTAATGTAGAACTAAAATATAATTAGGAGGTTTTTATGATGTTGTTTCCAGTAATGCGTACAAATAACAATTGGTTGGACAATGCATTTAATGATTTCTTTAGTGACGCTGCTTTGTCGAAGATGAACTCTACAGCACCTGCTGTCAATGTCAAAGATACCGAGAAGGCTTACGTGATGGAGGTTGCAGTGCCGGGCATCAAAAAGGAGTTTTGCCGTGTGAATATTGATGATAACGGCAATCTTGAAGTGGCCATCGAGAACAAATTGGAGCACAAGGAAGAGCGTAAGAAGGAGCATTATTTGCGTCGTGAATTCTCTTATTCGAATTATCAGCAGAGTTATGTTCTGCCCGATGACGTAGATAGAGATAAAATCTCGGCCAAGGTGACGGACGGTGTGCTCGAAATAAACTTGCCGAAAGTTGTTAAAGAAGTACAGAAAGTGCAACGTAGCATAGATGTTTTGTAAGTTATAAGACATCAAATGAAGACAGGGTCGGAATGGTTAGCATTCCGACCCTGTTTTGTTATTTTATACTTGTAATGTCTTTTTATATTAGCAAAGGGCTTATGAATGGAGTTTCAGATTTATTGCTTTACTCTTTGATAAAGAAAAGAAGATGATTGAGGGCGGGAAAGGCGTTCTCGTCCGCTTTCAAGCACATATCTTTCCGGAATTATTTTATTAAAAACTTTTGCAATTTGATGTAAATCTTGTAACTTTGTAGTCAAGATTGAAAGTAAAAAGAACCATTTATGGCACATAACATCTTTAAAGGTCTTGGTATAGCCTTGATAACCCCTTTTACATTAAACGGCGAGATTGACTACAAGGCGTTAAAACGGCTTATAGAATATCAATTGACCAACGGGGCCGATTTTCTTTGTATCTTGGCTACTACGGGCGAAGCCCCTTGTTTGTCTAAGCAGGAGAAAGACGAGATAACGGTGTTCATAAAGGAATTGGTAGGTGGTAGGGTTCCGATTCTCAAATATTGTGGTGGAAATAATACTGCTGCCGTCGTTGAAGAAATCAAAACGACAGATTGGTCGGGGATTGACGGCGTGCTGAGTATTTGCCCATATTATAACAAACCGTCCCAAGAAGGACTTTATCAGCATTTTAAAGCCATTGCGGAAGCGAGTCCATTGCCCGTAGTCCTCTATAATGTTCCGGGTAGGACAGGGGTCAACATGAAGGCGGAGACGACGGTCAGGTTGGCGAAAGACTTTCCCAACATCGTTGCCGTGAAAGAAGCAAGCGGAAGTTTGGAACAGATAGATGAAATCATCAAGAACAAACCAGACAACTTTGATGTCATCAGCGGTGACGATGCACTTACGTTTTCAATGGTGGCCAGCGGTGCTGCCGGCGTAATCTCCGTAATAGGCAATGCCTTGCCCAAAGAATTCAGCCGCATGATCAGATTGGAATTCAATGGGGAATATGAACCGGCCCGCAAGATTCATCACATGTTTACCGAACTTTATTCGTTACTCTTCGTAGATGGGAACCCTGCGGGCTGCAAAGCGCTGTTAAACGACATGGGAATGATAGAGAACGTGTTGCGTCTTCCCCTTGTGCCTACTACAATAACGACGAAGCAGAAGATGGCAGAACTGTTGAAAGACCTAAGATATTAAGAGGCTTGTGCGTAGCCTCCACTGTCATGATGGGAACAGCTGGAATCTTGAAGAGGTGACGGAACGAAGCAGGAGTTGTTTCCAATGGTCCGTCACCTCTTCGGAGTTTCCGCCAATACATCTTTTAACTTTTGACTTTCGGCGGAATTTCCGCTGATACATCTTTTAACTTTTAACTCATATCGGAACTTCCGCTAACACATCTTTTAACTTTTGGCACCTAGCGGAACTTCCGCCGATACGTCTTTTAACTTTTGAGTTCCGGCGGAGTTTCCGCTGATATGTATTTTGCCCCCTGGCTTCTAGCGGAGGTTCCGCTACGTATTTTTTGTTTCTCGAAGTCTCGGCGGAGGCACCGAAGCTCTTTTTTTAATTTTTCCCCATTGGGATTTATCCCGAACTCGCGCTTAGTTATTGATGCTGCCACCCACGATGTCAAGTAACTCGCTGGTGATAGCCTGCTGGCGACTCTTATTGTATTGGAGATTTAGGGCGCGGAGCAATTCGTCGGCATTGTCTGTTGCCGTTTGCATTGCAATCATACGTGCGGCATGTTCGCTGGCATTGCTATCGAGCAAAGCTGTGTAGATTTGTAGATTCAGTTCCTTGGGGACCAAAGAGCTGAGCACCATATTCAAATTTGGCTCCACAATAAAATTATCATTGAGTATCTCTGCCGAAGACTTCTTTTTCGTCTCTGCCTTTGCCTTATTCTTAATATACTCTTGCGCTTTTGCCGTAGTTACATTGCCGGACAGATCGCGGTCATTCTCAAGCCCGATATTCTCTGTGGACAAATCAATCGGAAGAAAAACCTTTCGCGATAAGACCTGACTTCCAACTGACTTGAAATGATGATAGATAAGTTCGACCTTATCCACCTCGTGAGCGACGAACTTCGTCTGCAATTCTTGCGAAATCAACGCACAGTCTGTCGCCTTCGGTTTTTCTGCCAATGAAAGAAAACTACCTGCTATATGAAAGCCGCGCTTGATGGCATACTCTTCGGCTTTGCGCCCGATCGGATAAATGAGAATATCCTCAACGCCTTGGGCTGTATAATCATCAACAGTGCTCTGAAGCAACTTGAGCACATTGTTGTTAAAACCGCCACATAGGGAACTGTTGCTAGTGAAAACAACAAGTGCCACTCTTTTTATTTCACGCTTCATTTCAAATTCATTCTGAACTTCCGGAACCGTGATGAGAAAAGACTTCAAAATATGCTCAAGCAGATTTTCATAAGGCAACATGTTCTGAATGGCGGTCTGCGCATGATGCAGTTTGCTTGATGCCACCATTTTCATTGCACTCGTAATCTTACGGGTGTTTTTGACAGAAGCAATACGTGTCTTGATTTCTTTTAATGAAGGCATTGCTACGGGTTTTTACTTATATTGTCCGACAATATTTGCCATTGTATCTTCAATGACCTTGACAGCCTCATCTGTCAGCTGCCCTTCAGCCAATGCATTGATAATGTCTGCATGAGATGAGCGCATGGCATCCAAGAATTGGTCTTGACAATCACGGACATGATCCACGGGCACATCATGCATCAGACCATGTACGCCACAATACAAAATAGCAATCTGTTCACCTACCGGCATTGGGTGATATTGAGGCTGAATGAGCAATTGGTTATTCTTACGGCCACGATCCAAAGTCATTGCAGTCACGGCATCCATATCACTGGAAAACTTTGAGAAAGCCTCCAACTCACGGTATTGTGCCATATCCAATTTCAACGTACCTGCAACTTTCTTCATACTCTTAATTTGCGCAGAACCGCCCACACGTGATACGGATATACCAACGTTGATTGCCGGACGAAAACCTTGGTTGAATAGATTTGTCTCCAAATAAATCTGTCCATCGGTGATGGAAATCACGTTCGTAGGAATATAAGCAGAGACATCACCGGCCTGCGTTTCTATAATAGGCAAGGCTGTTAACGAACCTCCTCCACGAACATGGCCTTTCATACAGTCGGGAAGGTCGTTCATCTGCTCGGCAATCTCTTGTTGATTATTGATACGTGCAGCACGTTCCAAGAGGCGAGAGTGAAGATAGAACACATCACCGGGATAGGCTTCGCGTCCTGAAGGACGACGAAGGATCAAGGAAACTTCACGATAGGCCACGGCCTGTTTCGATAGGTCATCATAAACAACAAGTGCACTGTAGCCGCGATCTCGGAAATACTCTCCGATGGCTGCACCAGCAAAAGGCGCATAATACTGCATGGCTGCAGGGTCGGCAGCTGTTGCACTTACAATAATTGAATATGGTAAAGCACCATATTCTTTCAGTGTCTGTACCAAAGCTGCAACAGTAGAGGCTTTTTGCCCTATGGCCACATAAATACAATAGACAGGCTTACCTGCTTCATAGAAGCTTTTCTGGTTGATAATAGTATCTATGGCGATAGCAGTTTTACCCGTTTGGCGATCACCGATGATGAGCTCACGCTGTCCACGACCAATAGGAATCATCGAGTCTACAGCCTTCAGGCCGGTTTGCAAAGGTTCTTTCACCGGTTGGCGATAGATAACTCCCGGTGCTTTGCGATCCAAAGGCATCTCAAAGGCATCCGTCAGTTCTATATCACCAAGACCATCGATAGCTTGCCCAAGAGGATTGACAACACGCCCAAGAAAGTTATCATTCACACGGATAGAAGCAATACGATGTGTACGCTTTACAGTCTGTCCTTCCTTAATGCCAGCCGTCGGACCAAGAAGTACACAGCCAATATTGTCTTCCTCTAAGTTCATCACGATAGCCATCGTACCGTTTTCAAACTCAAGAAGTTCACTCGCTTCAACATTTCGGAGGCCATAAACACGTGCTACACCATCTGCCACAGTAAGTACAGTACCTACCTCGTCAAACTGTTCTCCACTGTTGATGCTCTGCAACTCTTTGAGAAGTACTTCTGACACCTCACTTGGTTTAATTTTATCTGACATCTTTTCTTCTTATTAAACTGAATTATTATTTCTTTAGTTCTGACAGAATACTACGCAGTTTGCCTTTTACACTTGCATCCATACGGCAATCATCGTATTCAAGGATAAAGCCGCCTATGAGGCCTTCATCAACTTCCGTATTGAATTCTACAGAACCTTGAGTCCTATTCTCAACCATCTGCTTCATCTTAGTTTCAACCTCTTGGGTAACTGCTGTGGCTGTAATAAGTTTACCACAGGTGATATTCTTATGCTTTCTGTAAAGAGTGATGTATGATGCAGCCATGAATTGCAGGGCAGTCTCCCTATCTTCTTTCAAAACAAGAGCTATAAAATGCTTCGTTAGCGATGTTACATTCTTGCCACTTGCAATTTCAAGAACCTCTTGTTTCTTTTCTTTTGCAAGCATAGGGTTTTCAATCGTAAGTCTCAGTTCAGGCACAGCAATATAATTTTGCAGAAGAATTTGCATATCTCTGTAAACCTCATCTTCTTGGTTTCCAGCAACAGCACCCTTCAATAAGGCACGAGCATATCGAACTGATATTACACCTAAATCCATAAACTACAATTTTTAGTCTTTATTCTCTCTTTTAGAAACCTCATCCAATAGCCGGTCTATCAATTCCATCTGAGATTTGTCGTTTGATAACTTCTCTTGAAGGATTTTTTCTGCAACCTGAATACTAAGTTCAGCCACCTGTGAGCGGATATCACGGATTGCAGCTTGTTTCTCAATCTCAATCTGCTTCTTTGCTTCAGAGATGAGACGAGCACTTTCTTCATGTGCCTTATCCTGTGCCTGCTCAACAATGGCATCACGAGTCATAGCCGCCTCTTTCATTATCTTAGCCTGTTGCTCTCGAGCCTCTTGTAACAAGGCCTCTCCCTCTTGTTTGATATGTGCCAAACGTTCAGAAGCTTCATGTGCCTTGCCTAAACTCTCATCAATATATTGTTTCCGTTCATCAACCATTTTGATGATGACCGGAAAACCAAAACGGGCAAGACAAAAGAAGACCACCAAAAACGCAAGGAGCATCCAAAACAGAAGTCCAAGATCAGGCGTTAATATTGATGGCAAATTCTCCATTCGTATTGATCCTATTTTTACTTAATGATAAATGCACAAGCAGCAATAGCAAACAGAGCACAACCTTCGACAAATGCCGATGTCAAAATCATATTGGTCATAATCTTACCAGATGCTTCCGGTTGACGAGCAATAGCATCCATAGCACTACCACCAATTTTCCCAATACCTAAGCCTGCACCAATTGTTGCAATACCAGCACCAAGACCGCAGCCCAGCTGAGCCAGACCTGTTGCAGCCAATAAAGTTGAAATCATCATAATTCTTACTTTTTAATTGTTATTACTATTTAATTTTTTTTTTACTATAGAAAGGACAGTTTTTTATTCTTCCGCTTCCTCCTCCTTATGTGCCAATCCAATAAAGACTGCACTCAATAATGTAAATACATAAGCCTGTACAAAAGCAACCAACAGCTCTAGGCAGTTCATGAAAAGCAACATAATAATACTGAACGTATTCAGTCCCAAGCCAAAGCCTACCCCCATAGACCATCCAAGGAAGATTACGCATGTGAAACTTAATATCACAGCGTGTCCAGCCATCATGTTGGCAAAGAGACGAATCATCAATGCAAATGGTTTTGTAAACACACCAAATAACTCTATAAGCGGCATCAAAGGGATAGGAGCCTTTAAAAATAAAGGAACATGTGGCCAAAATATATCTTTCCAATATTCTTTATTACCAAACAAGTTTACAACAATCATCGTGCAGACCGCAAGAAATAAAGTTATATTGATATTACCTGTCACATTGGCACCACCGGGGAATATGGGGATAAGACCTATCAGATTAGCTGTGAGAATGAAAAAGAATACAGTAAGCAAGTAAGGAGCATAGGTCTTATAATGCTTTTCACCAATAGAAGACTTAACAACATCATCATTAATTATCATTACCATCATCTCCATGGCACCGACAAAACCTCCAGGAGCTAAACTTTTCATGTCACGATGCTTATACCATCGTACACAATAGGCAAATATTCCAAGCAAAATAAAGACAACTATCCATATCTGCGCTACAGCCTTCGTAATACTCAAATCTATTGGCCGGACATTATTTCCGTCAGGCATTTTCTCAAAAATCTTCCCATGATGTGCGCTATCGAAGAAGAAGTTGGAAGGTAATGTCTCTGGTGTACAGAAAAACCATTGTCCCGTGACAGAACTTTTTACAATGACAGGAAGTGGAATACTGATGGTCTTTCCTCCATAAGAGGCAATGTGCCACTCATAGTCATCAGAGAGATGTTCAAGCACTATCTCTGAAATATTCAATTCTCCTTTTCCTGTACTATGAACTGCAAACAGTTGCAAAGGAAACATAGCAAGCGCGAATAGACGAAGTAATGATTTTATTTGTCTCATTTTATTTAATCAACCCCCTTGATAAATGGCTACGATTTACTACGCAGATGTGAGAAAAATATGGAATGATGGACCAATACAGCCAAATAATATGGTGCAAACAACAGAATGAAAGCAATCATTCCGGAACGGTCGGACATAAAGTAATAAACGAACAGCATCAATAATGACAAAAGAAATCTGAAACCTGAAACGGCCATAAAGAAAGTTGCCTTATTCTCCTCTGTCTTATTTTCCAATCGTTTCCAAATAAATGCATCACTCAATTCTACAATCAATGCAAAGCACATACTCACGAGGACAGGAGTCAGCAATAGACCGGCACCCAGCATTTGCAAAATCAACAATTCCAACAAGGACAAAGCAAAGACTATCTGTACAGCCTGTTGGATATATCTTTTACTTGCTGATTGAATATTTACCACTTCTTTCATCAAAACAGTCTATAGTTCGACGCACATGCGTATCTCGTCTTTTTGTACTTCGACAAATCCGCCAAGAATATCAAGTCTCTCCTCTTGAGTGGCTTGAGCCTGATACTTGACACATCCCTTTTCCAACGAAGAGATAATTGGAGCATGATACTCTAAGATCTCAAACTCGCCCACAGTTCCGGGAACAATGACACGAGTCACCTCACCATCAAAGAGCACTTTCTCCGGAGATACGACTTTCAATCTCAACATAAGCTTTCAAAAGTTTAGTTATTCTTCATCAAATACTTTACTCGCAGTGCATTAAGCATTAGCTGCCTCAAGTAGTTTCTTTGCCTTTTCTTTTGCATCTTCTATCGTTCCTACATTGATGAAAGCCTGCTCTGGGAGGTCATCGACCTCTCCATCAAGAATTGCATTGAAGCCTTTAATCGTATCTTCAATAGGTACCATCACACCTTTTAATCCGGTAAATTGTTCGGCCACTGTAAACGGTTGAGAAAGGAAACGTTGAACACGACGTGCACGGTTTACAATCAACTTATCCTCATCTGAAAGTTCATCCATACCAAGGATAGCAATGATGTCCTGAAGTTCATTATAGCGTTGCAGCAGCTCTTTCACACGCTGTGCACAGTCATAATGTGCCTTACCGACAATTAATGGGTCAAGGATACGTGAAGTACTTCCTAACGGGTCTACAGCCGGATAGATACCCAACTCTGCAATCTTCCTTGAGAGTTCTGTTGTAGCGTCCAAGTGCGAGAACGTTGTAGCAGGAGCCGGATCCGTCAAGTCATCTGCCGGCACATAAACAGCCTGCACAGAGGTGATAGAACCGTTTTTCGTTGAGGTAATTCGCTCTTGCATGGTTCCCATTTCACTGGCCAACGTTGGTTGATAGCCCACGGCAGAAGGCATACGCCCTAAGAGTGCAGACACTTCTGAACCGGCCTGAGTGAAACGAAAGATATTGTCAATAAAGAACATAATATCGGCCGACTCTCCATTTTTCCCTCCATGGTCACGGAACTCTTCAGCCACGGTCAAACCCGACAAAGCTACTGAAGCACGTGCCCCAGGAGGTTCGTTCATCTGTCCATAAACAAGGGTTGCCTGACTTTCGGCCAACTCCTTTTTATCGACTAAGGATAAATCCCACTTACCCTCGTCCATTGCTTTTCTAAAGGCTTCACCATATTTGATAACACCACTCTCCAGCATATCGCGGAGCAAGTCGTTACCTTCACGGGTGCGCTCACCGACTCCTGCAAACACAGAATAACCGTTGTGTCCCTTTGCAATATTGTTAATCAACTCCATGATAAGTACTGTCTTACCTACACCGGCCCCACCGAAGAGTCCGATTTTTCCACCTTTCATATAAGGCTCCAGTAAGTCGATGACTTTGATACCCGTTGCCAACATCTCTTTGTGTGTAGATAATTGATCGAAAGTTGGAGCTTCTCGATGAATAGGATAAGCACCCTGCATATCCAATTCCTCCATACCATCAATAGGCTTTCCGATAACATTCATCATTCGTCCCTTGATTTGCTCACCAGCAGGCATTGTTATCGGACTTCCTGTTGGAGCAACCTCAAGACCCCGCTGAAGGCCGTCGGTATTATCCATAGCTACACATCGTACGGTGTCTTCTCCAATATGCTGTTGAGCCTCGATTACAAGTTCGCTACCGTCTGACCGTTTTACTTTCAGGGCCTCGTAAATCTTTGGCAACACTTTCTCCGCATCCTGCCCCTTGGTGTCGAAATAAACATCAATGACCGGGCCGATAATCTGCGAGATATGTCCTATAATCTGTGACATAATTTTATTTGAGTATTTAAATTCTTACAAAAACTGTTGGGCAAAAGTACCTATATTTTATATAAAATGCAAATTTACCTTGGGATTTATTTATGGATTTTCTACCTTTTAATACCTTTTAAATATTAGATACTCAGTTCATCAAGCACCGTTATCAACTTTCTGTCAAAAGGCTTATCACTTCTGATAGCTTCGCTCAAGGGGACATAAACCACCTCGTTGTTACGCACGCCAACCATGATGTTACGCTGACCTTGCATGATTGCTTCCACGGCGCCCACTCCGGTACAACTTGCCAAGATACGGTCGCGGGCTGTCGGACGGCCTCCACGCTGCAGATGTCCAAGGATTGATATCCGCACATCATACTGCGGGAACTCTTTCTTCACGCGGTCGGCATAGTATATGGCACCACACTTGGGACTCTCACTGACAATCACGATACAGCTCTTCTTACTTTTGCGAATGCCACGTTCCATGAATTGTGCCAATTGGTCCACGTCGGTACTATCTTCTGGGATAATAGCCGCCTCTGCACCCGATGCAATCGCAGAGTTCTGCGCAAGGAAACCAGCATCGCGCCCCATCACTTCCACAAAGAAAATACGCTCATGGCTCTGGGCCGTATCGCGGATTCGGTCGACGCACTCCACGATAGTATTCATCGTTGTGTCATAACCGATCGTACTGTCCGTCCCGTAAAGGTCATTATCAATCGTACCCGGTAGACCGATGCAGCAGATATCATACTCCTGTGCAAACTTCATGGCACCCGTCAGAGAGCCGTTTCCGCCGATTACCACCAACGCATCGATACATTCTTTCAAGATGTTGTCATAAGCTTTCTGCATGCCCTCCGCGGTCATGAACTCCATCGAGCGTACCGTTTTCAGCATTGTGCCGCCTTGATTGATAATGCCGCTTACATTCTCCGTCGTGAAATCTACGATTTCATCATTGATAAGCCCGTCATAACCGCGATAAACGGCCTTTATATGGAAGCCGTTATAGATGCCGGCGCGTGTCACGGCGCGTATAGCCGCGTTCATTCCGGGGGCATCGCCACCCGAAGTCAGAATTCCAATCGTTTTGATTTTAGCCATAACTTACTCTTGTTGTTTAGTTATACCGTTGAAAAATCTTTATGCTATTGCCTGAATTTTCCATTTAGATAAGCAAAGTTAGAAATTAATCTTCGGATATGCAAACATCAGACCGCATTTTATTTCTCGTGGCGCTTTATTTTCCAGCGAAAAGAGTAAAGAGTCAACCAGCAAGTGCAATATCACGAATAATATTTGTAAAACTCCTGCTTCGGTGTTGCGAAGTTCAATTTTCCCCTTGGTCTTCCGTTGATTTTAGCCTGGAGCTATCCTGTGCCAACCTGCGTGCAATCGCTCGGCAAACTCGCTGCCGTTGTCTTGCGATGCTCTCGCATGTAGGGCATGAGTAGCCTCCACACGGTCTTGGCCGGCGGCATGGCCCCATACTTGCACTTTTCCATGATGAGGAAGTTCGTGCTGCGCTCTATCCTATGTGAGTTCGATATGAGCCCTATGGAGAAAAAACAGGAAAAACTGCGTCTCTGAAGCATCGGATTAATGGAAAACAAAAAAGGAACACTCATCCGAGGACTCGGAAGATAGTAAAACAAAAAAAGAACACTCGTCCGACAGATCAGATGGAAGCTAAATAGAAAAAGAACTGTTATCCGAGGCCTAAGATGTAAAATTAATTAACAGAAAATGCTATCTGAGGTCTCGGATGTGAAATTAATTAACGGAAAACACTATCCGAGGCCTCGGTTGGAAGAAAAAGAAAGATTAAACTGTTTTCCGAGGGCTCGGACGATAAAAAATGTAAAAAGGAACTGTCGTTCGATGCCGTAGAACCATCGGAAGGGTTCTTTTACTGTGAGCTACGCTCTACCATCGTGAGGGTGGCATGGCCGTCCTTTGTCTTACTTATAATAAAAGGTCTTCTGAAGGCGTACCATCGTGATGACTTGATTGCCGTCCTTGTCAATAATCAAGTTCATCTCTGATACGCTACGAGTTTTTTATCTTTTAACTGGGGCAATCGAAATCTCTTTCAATCTCCGAACCGCCTGCCGTCAGTCTACTTTGAGGGCGTTTGTGTGTGCTGTTTCTGATACTCGGGGAGCAGGGGCCTCATGCCTGCGCAGGGAGGGCTGTTCATCTTATGGCGGTTTTAGCCTACCAAATGTCCATTACACTGTGTTTCGTCATTGCACCACGGCCACGAGACGGTCGGTGCGCTCACCCGGACCTCTATAATAAATCAGTGCCTGATATTGGTTTTGGGTCTGGTAGAAATTGCCTTCGGAGGAAAGGTTGCGGGCATACCCGTCGGCACCGACCTGCACATACGTATAAGAATAATAACCCTGCTTCAGCAGTAGTGTGAGTTCGTAATTACCGGTAACGGCATTGCGTTGCATCTGATATTGGGGCAGCAACAGGTGGTTCGTAAAGCCTCCGCTGACGTATATTTTATCGTCGGTAGAGTTGGTCTGCAGGGTGAAGTGCACCATCACGTAGTCGGAGAGATAGTCGTTCCCGCGGTTGTCACTGTTGCGAACGACGAAGGTTCCCTGCGCACTTTCGTCGTGTACGTAGTTACGGCGCGGAAGGTCGGGCCACAGCCAGGCATGATAGTTGTGGCCGTCCCAATCGATAGACGCGATGCCCATCGTGGGGTGATCGAGCGAGAGACATTCGAACTTGCGGTAGACGTTTCCTGCCTCGAAGATGTATCCGCGGCAGTGCTGCCACTGTAGGCCGTCGCGTCGCGTGTATTGCGGCTGCACGTTGACACGGGCGTCGTTCCAATTCCCGTTTTGCAGAATGATGGTCTTTATCTGACGGCCGGGGTCGGTGACGGTAAGTGTGCCGTAATCAAGTTTCATTTCTACTTGCTGATGCGCCCGATTGATGTCGATGTCGGTATTCGTCATGTATGAAAGACCTATGCGCATTCTCGGTTCGACGACCATGAAACAGGCGTTGAGTAGCAGGTTGTTGGCCTCGTCATAGATACAGACTTTGTAGTTGCCGCTTAGGGTCATGCGGCATTGGGCGTTTGGCAAGGCTAACGAATAGTGGGTGTATTCCGTGTTTGTGTTGACGGACTCCTTGATATCTTCGATGAGAAGATTGTTTCCGAAGCCTTCCAGATAGTCGCTGTCGAACAATTGCGTGGAGGTTGACCAATCGGCTTCGCAGTGTGTGATTTTGTAAGTGAAACGATGATATTCATGGCCGAGGCAATCGAACGAAATCTGAATGCGTTCGTCACTGCCCAATTGAATGACGGGTAGCACAGACAGCCTTTGCCGCGTGTTGTTTACTTGCAGCGTAGCGATGTCGGGTGAGAAAATCTCATTTCGCTGTGCAAGACAGGACAGGGCCATGCACAGCAGGAATGAAATAGTCGGAAGTCTTTTGCGGTTCATCATGTTTTATCTATAGGAAGAGACGCCCGATTTGAAACACGGCCGCACTGACGCCCCATGCAAGCAGTGTGGTGTAGCCAGCGGCAAACAAGGCCCATTTCCAACTTCCCGTCTCGCCCTTGATAGCAGCGATTGTGGCGATACATGGGAAATAGAGCAGCACGAACAGCAGGAAACAATAGGCGGTGAGCGTGGCGACGGGCTCGGCAGCTTTGTAGGTGATGCCGTGTAGTCGGGCCAGATCACTTGTCATCTGTCGGTGCAGCGTCCGGTATTTTCCGCCTTCGTCGTTGAAGCTGTCGTCCTCGCTAAAACTGTCGTTGTTACTGTAAAGCACGCCCATCGTACTTGCAACGATTTCCTTTGCGCCCACGCCCGAAATCAGACCGACATCAATCTTCCAGTCAAATCCCTGTGGGCGGAACACGGGCTCCACGAACTTTCCGATGCGTCCGATGTAGCTCTGTTCCTGCTGTTGTCGGGCATCGAGTGCATCGTCGTATGGGAAGTAGCCCAAGGCCCATACGATAATGCTGGCAAAAAGAATGATGCCTCCCATCTTCTTGAGATATTGCTTTCCCTTTTCCCATGTGTGGCGCCCCATGGCCTTCCACGTCGGAAAGCGGTAGGGGGGAAGTTCCATGACAAAAGGCGTGTCTTCTCCTTTCACGACAAATGTGCTGAAAAGTCGGCTGAGGATAACGGCGATGGAAATGCCGATGACATAAAGAGACAACATCACAAATGAACGATATTTCAGCGCAAAGAAAGAGCCTGTAATCATGATGTAGATGGGGAGACGGGCCGAGCAACTCATCAAGGGCAGAATAAGCATAGTGATAAGTCGTGAACGCCTGCTTTCGATGGTTCGTGTGGACATAACGGCAGGAACATTACAACCGAAGCCCATGATAAGCGGAATGAACGACTTGCCGT
The DNA here is from genome assembly GCF_000243015.1 of Segatella maculosa OT 289. Taxonomy (NCBI): domain Bacteria; kingdom Pseudomonadati; phylum Bacteroidota; class Bacteroidia; order Bacteroidales; family Prevotellaceae; genus Segatella; species Segatella maculosa. Next base: position 441,996 of record NZ_JH594500.1, on the reverse strand, counting down.
GCAACCCCATTTTGTGCATCAGCTTGTCCATAATGAATGCGGCCCGGGCCATATAGCCGGAGTCTTCCATGAAACTGATGAAGAAATAGAGAATAAGTATCTGCGGCAGGAACACGATAACCGCACCGACACCGCCTATCACACCATCTACAAGCATGGCTTTGACCGGCCCGTCGGGCATATTGTGTGAAATGACTTTACCGAACCAAGCGACTGTTGCATCTATCCAGTCCATGGGATACTGTCCGACGGTAAAGGTGGCGAAGAACATGATGAACAGTATAAGGATAAAGATAGGGAAGCCCAGATATTTGTTCGTGATGACATAATCTATATAATGTGTCATCAAATACGTGTCCTTATTCTTTCCCGTTTGATATTGTGACTCTTGGAGTGCGCCGTGAATGAAGCCGTATTTGGCATCCATGATTGCCGTTTCGCAGTCCTCTCCGGTCTCCTCTTTTACGCGTTGGGCTGCAACGTCTCTAACCCTGAATATCTCTGCGGAGTTTGGCAAGGTCTCTATGTACTCCATCGTAGCAGCATCATATTCCAACAGCTTGATAGCCAGATAACGGGTGGAATATAACCGTCGCACACTCTCATCTTTCTTCAGATATTCCTGAATGTGCCTGATGCCGTCTTCTATCTCGTGACCGTGATTGATATGGATATGGCGGGCGTAAGGCAGTTCTTCCTCATTACTCTCATAGCGTTCTATGATTTGGTGAAAGAGTTCTTTCACGCCGGTACCGTTCTTAAAGACGGTCGGTATCATCGGAACACCGAAGAGCTCCGACAGCTTGGTGTAATCAATCTTGTCGCCACGTTTCTGGGTCTCGTCAAACATATTAAGCGCACAGACCATGCGAAGGTTCATGTCGATGAGTTGCGTCGTAAGATAAAGGTTACGCTCCAAGTTACTGGCATCAATCACGTTGATGACCACGTCGGGCGTCTTCTCAATGATTTGCTTGCGCACATACAGCTCTTCAGGCGAGTAGGCCGAGAGACTGTAGGTACCGGGCAGATCAACAAGGTTGAACGTGTAGCCTTCGAATTCGGCATATCCTTCCTTGGCATCGACCGTAACGCCGGAGTAGTTGCCGACGCGCTCGTGAGCTCCCGAAGCGAAATTGAACAGCGAGGTCTTACCGCAGTTGGGATTACCCACCAAAGCCACATTAATAACACGATGGCGTATCTTAGCCGCTTCTTTCAGCTGCTTATCTGTCAAGGGACGGTCATCAACGGGAGTTATCTCGGAACCCTTTTCAGTATGGCTTACCCGCTTGTTGATTTCCTTTGCCTCTGCTTCAGAGACAATCTCTATCATTTCGGCTTCACTCCTGCGGAGCGAGACCTCATACCCCATGATCTTATACTTCACAGGGTCCATCAGCGGCGCATTCAAAAGCACCTCCACCTTTTTCCCCTTGATGAAGCCCATCTCCACGATCCGCTTCCTGAAGCCTCCGTGTCCCGTTACTTTTACGATGATGCCGTGTTCGCCAGTGTGTAAATCTGATAATCTCATGTTTTTGTCGTTTAACCTATCTCCTGCAAAGTTATAAATAGTAGGGGAATGCATCAACCTTTGTCCGTACATGACGGGCATAAATACCTACAAATAATGATGTGTCATCTGTGTTTGCGGTTGCTTTTGCCAAAGTTGGGATTGAAACTCTTCCTGCCTTTGCCCTTGATGTCGAAAGTGCTTCCCACGGGCCTGTCGCTATAGCGGACCTCATGCCGTCGGGCTTCGTCGGTGCTCTCGCCTTTCGGAAAGAGGCGGGTGATGAGGTCTTCGCGCCCGATGCGCCTGAGTTCCCGCGCTATATTCCTGCGCTCCTCGGGCTTATACCAGAAGAAAAACTGCCGCTGGGCGAGCTTCTCCCTTGGTGTCTTCGCACTATACACGGGTTCGAGCGTATAGGGGTCGTAACCCGTATACCATGCTTCAGTAGAGATGGTCATCGGCGTGGGTGTGAAGTCCTGTACCTGTTCAAGATGAAAGTCGAGTGCTTTCGTGATGACAGCAAGCTCGGCCATATCCTCTTCGCGGCAGCCTGGGTGCGAACTAATAAAATAAGGTATAAGTTGTTGTTTGAGTCCGGCTTCCTTGTTAATCCGGTCGAAAAGACGTTTGAACGCATGGAACTGTGCGAACGACGGCTTGCGCATCAGTCTTAGCACGTCGTCCTGCGTGTGTTCGGGCGCAATCTTTAGCCTGCCACTGACATGCCGCATAATTAGTTCTCGCGTGTATTGCCGGGCCGAAGCGTTAACCCGTTCGTCCTTTCCTTCATGCAGCAGCAGGTCGTAACGAATACCGCTACCGATGAAGCTCTTCTTTAAGCCCGGCAGTGCATCTACAGCATGATAGACATCAAGCAGCTTCGTGTGGTCCGTATCAAGATTCGGGCAGACTGCCGGATGAATACACGACGGACGTTTGCAACGCTCGCAGGCCTTGAGATTGTGTCCACGCATGCCGTACATGTTAGCCGACGGCCCCCCAAGGTCGGATATATAGCCCTTGAAATCGGGCATCGCGATGACGCGCTTGGCCTCATTGATGATGCTTTCCTTGCTTCTGCACACCACGAACTTACCTTGATGCGCCGATATGGTGCAGAACGCGCATCCCCCGAAGCAACCCTGATGCATGTTAATGGAGAACTTGATCATCTCGTAGGCCGGCAGTTTCTTACCCTTGTACTTTGGGTGTGGCAGCCGCGTGTAGGGCAAATCGAACGTCGCGTCCAACTCGGCCGTAGTCATCACGGGGTAGGGCGGGTTGACCACCGCATAGACATTGCCCACCTCTTGCAACAGGCGACAGGCGTGTATCTTGTTAGATTCCTCCTCGATGTGGCGGTAGTTCTCTGCTTCGGCCCGCTTATTGCGCAGGCATTCCTCGTGCGAATGCAGCACGATGTCATCAGCCCCAATGCCTCCCTCCACATCTTCCTCCTTGGCAAGGTACACCGTCTGCGGTATGTCCCTGACCTCGCCGATGGGCTTTCCGGCCTCGAGTTGCTTACACAGTGCAAGAATCGACTTCGTGCCCGACCCATATAAGATAAGGTCGGCGCCACTGTCACACAGTATGCAACGCCGCAGCCTGTCCTGCCAATAGTCATAGTGGGTGAGCCGGCGCATTGAAGCCTCAATACCGCCCAGCACTACCGGCACGTCGGGATAGAGCTGTTTGAGAATTTGCGAATAGACCACCGTGGGGTATTCGGGCCGACAGTCATGCCGGCCGTCAGGGCTGTATTCATCGATAGACCGCAGGCGTCGGTTGGCCGTGTACTTGTTTACCATCGAGTCCATGCAGCCCGGAGATATGCCGAAGAAGAGCCGCGGACGCCCCAGCTTCTTGAAGTCGCGGTGGTCGCCGTGCCAGTCGGGTTGCGGCACGATGGCCACGCGATAGCCTGCGGCTTCGAGGCTACGCCCCACGACGGCCACGCCGAACGAAGGGTGATCGACGTAGGCATCGCCCGAGAACAAGATGACGTCGAGCTCGTCCCACCCCCTCAATGCGCATTCCTTCTTCGTCGTAGGGAGGAAATCCGTCAGTTTATATGCTTCTGTCTCCAATCTGATAAGGGTTTGTGATTGCGTTATGACCATGTTGCCGCCCGCTTCCTAACTGTTGCGCCATGTGTCCATCAGATGAAACCGAGCGTTTCATGGCTTGGTACTCAGAGTTCCAGTACATGGAACTGTGAGTTTCAGTATATGGAACTGTGCGTTCCACAGGGAGGAACTGTGTGTTCCAAGCATTGAAACAATCTTGAGACGCTATAACTCAACACGTGCTCCTGCTATGAGACTGTTCGTTCGCGTCTATGCGACGGGGCGTTCAGGCCCATGGTGCAGGGATAAAGACGGCGTGTGGCGGGCTATTCTGCAGGACCTTCAGGCGTTTCTCCCGTGTGTTTCCGGTCCTTCCAGTCGGCATAGAGCACGACGAGATGCTGCAGCCCGAAGGCCTTCATGTTGGGATTGTAAATCACGTCCAAGCAGAGGTCGAGCAGTTGTTTATCATTACCCGTCCTGCTCTCTAAAAGTGAACGGACATTGAACTTCAATTTGTCCAGCACGGACTCGTCGACGATACCGTTACTATCTACCAGATTGCGCATCAATTGATACTTTTCAATCGTTTCTAAATGCTGTTCGCTGACCATGATGGTGCGTGTGCCGGAAGGGTTTGCTTGAATTTTATACATAGTTGTCTGTATTGAATTATTTGATGATATAATTGAGAATACCGCGCATAATGGTATTGCGTATCTCGGGCGGGGTAATACATTCCAGGGGGAAGCCCATGGTGAAAGCATTGTAATCGCCTTGATAGCCCACTGCTGCGCTCGTTCCGTCGGCATACAGCATGGCGCAGATGGCCCCTGCCGTGGGCACGAGCCGGTCTACAGACGTGGCGGCGTAGTGATGTGGGTTGAGGTGTCGGCAGATGTCGAACGACATGCCGAGGCCATTGATGGTGTCTCCCTTGACGGTCGAGTCCGACGGCTCGTATCTGAGTTTGAGCACGTCCTTCAGGAACAGTCGCTCGTCGTCGTTCTGCATGTCGCTGCCCACGTAACTACCGCTGACGATAAGGCTGCCCTGCCTTCGGGCATAGTCGCGGAGCCGACGCTGCAGTGCTTTCGTGAAGGTTTTGTGATGTTGCAGTGCATGGACGTCGTCTTTCTGCAGCCCGAGGACGATGTCAATGGCCTGATAGGCGGACAGGTCTACGCGGTCTGTCTCAATGGCTTGTAACGAACAGCTGACGGCATTGTACTTTCGTGCGCTTGCAATGGCTTCCGTGTGCGTCTTCACGGCAGAGAAGTCGTTGCCCATGATGAAGTGCCCGGCGAGTTCGTCTCCGCTGTATCCCAGCCCAGCCGGTCCTTCGATACCCATTTGGGCAGTGTCGAAGTTCTGTTGCCACCCGTTCCAACCAGCCGTCAGCCCGTAAGAGACACCGGGGTCTTTGTCAAGGTCGAAGCCTTGCTGTATTTCGTTGTTGATGACGGCCGGCCCTGACAGGCGTTCAAAGCCGTTGACGACGAGGACGGTCTTCGTTGCACCCTCCTGCCTGTAAGCCGACAGTTCTTCCGTGGGGAAGCTCTCTCCGCCGCGGTTGATAGCCGTGACCTTGAAGTTGTACTGTACGCCGGGGGTGATGCTGATATCATAAGAAGGCTGGCGGACGACGGTCCCGTTGTCGTAGCCCGAATTTCCCATAGCGGTGTACACCACATAGGCTGTGGGGTGGGCCGTCGGTTCGAGTGTGTCTTCCGTTGCCTGCCATTTCAGTCGGACGGTGTTCTCTGCAGTGAAACCGAGGCTGAAGGCATGAGGGGTAAGCGGTTGTATGAAAGTCGGCCTGCCATGCCCCTCGTTGACAAATCGGGCGATACTCTTATAGAGGGAGCGTGCCATTGCAAACTTGAAATGGGGGTCTTGTCCCAAGAGCATGTCTGGGAAGTTTTGGTGGGACAGAGTCTCGATGATGGCCGATGGCACTTCGGGTGTACGAGTCTCGGAATAATTCTTGTCCCATAGATATCGCCTTGCCCACTTGCCGACGGTGGCAGGCAGGTCCCTGTCCAAACCGTCCAAGAGCCTTTGGGCGAATTCCTTTGAGGTCAGACGGGAGATGCCTGAGTTCAGTTTCCCTTCGTTGAAGTCCGTCGTGCAAATGGCCAACGAGCCGACGAGTCCGCCGCCTTGGTCGAAGCCAGCGTCGCTATGCACGGCCAATGCAAGTTCAATAGGCACCTTCTTCCCCTCGATACTTGGTGCAAAGCAAGAACCGCCGCCCAGCCAATTGCTCATGTTGGGGCGTGCATTGATGTCGTCGGCATAATCGTTCTGCCCCAGTCTGCCGTTGTAGACGCTCGCCGGTGCGCCGGCCCACTGCGCATAGTAGCGTGCTCCCTCAAGGCAGCGCGGATAGCCACTGACAGCCCCTCCGCGCTCGATGTTTCCCATGCCTCCACCAAACCTGACAGCATCGGCCGTGACGACACCATTATATTTAGATCGGTTGGTTATCACCACACGGTTCTCTCGGCTCGAACCTTTGTCAAAGTCGAATGTCCCTAAATAGACCCACGTGCTGCCTCCCATGGTCTGATTGACCGTGAAACGCGTTGCTTTTCCCTTGTTATAGACGACGTATTCTGCGTCGGGCACGCTGTTGTCCAATGATTGATAGCTGACGTAAACGGCATATTTACCTTCGTTGGCAAGCGTCGGCTGATACGATATGAACGAATAGTTCTTGCTTTTTGTCGTTTTTGTCATTCGTGCCGTGCCTGCCATGAACGGGTTATCGCCATTCTCATACGTTCCGGCATGAAAGGCAAATCCCTTCTCCGGAGCCTTTTCCCAGTTTCCTTTTACATTCTCTTCAAGATATGCAGGGCGTGGAGAAACATCATTGTCTACGATTTGCTCATCGGTCTGCCAATCTCTTTCGCGTGGTGTAAAGACTACTGCACCTGCATTCTGTAACATCGGTATGAGATAGGGAACGACAATTGTCTGCGTGAATAAATCTTCTGTCGTTCCAAAGAGGTTAGGACGTTGCCACTTCCACAGTCCTTTGTCCCAATCATAGTATCTGCCATGACTGGCCCACACGGTCAGGTGTCTGTTGCATAACCCATGAGATATACTGAATGGGCGTGAGGCATTTACCGTCCAAGGTTTGTCCTTGTATTCTATGTCGCCCCAAAAACGATGTCCGTCGTTATCGGGAATGACGGCGGCTTCAGCAAGATATTGCAAGGGCATACCACATGTAAGAATGGATAATTGATACTTATTGTAAGGGGCCGGGATAAGCTTCTTGATACCTTTGGTCAGCTTCTTGATGTCTTTTGATGTAAACTCCAATTCAGCAAAGTCGTTACTAATGGAAAGAGTGATAATCCCAGCATCATGGTCGAACTTCAAGCCTTCCACATAAAGCTTATCGGAAAGAAACTTTTTCTCTATACAATATTTCATCAGATAGTTACCAATGCTCTTCTTGACTGACATATTCTCTGATGGCATAAAGGCAACAAGCGGAGCTGATAGTATCAAGGTCAATCCGAGGGTAACTATTTTTCTTCTCATCTCAACACCTGGTTTAATAGGCAAAATTCTCTGGCCTTTTCCCCTTAAAGTTCTTGAAATAGGCTTTGATTTTAGGCATGTCTTCTTCGACATTGCCTGAGGGCATAAAGCTTTTAGTACATGTTATCTCCTTCTTCTCATAGTCTACGCCGTATAGAAGGATAGGAATGCCGGCTTTCAAGGCAATGAAATAGAAGCCTTTTTTCCAATCGGCATTAGGTGAACGTGTTCCTTCCGGAGTGATGCAGAGCTTGAAAGACGCTCTGCTTGCAGCTGTTTCTGCAAGAATGTCGGTCATGCTGGTATGCTTGGAACGCCAAATCGGAATGCCTCCTAACTTCTTGAAAATTACTCCCACTGGCCAAAAGAACCACTCCTTCTTCATCAGAAAATTGGTTTTCAGTCCTTCGGCCTGTGTATAGAGCTGCCCGATGATGAAATCCCAGTTGCTTGTGTGTGGTGCAAGACAAATAATGAACTTGTCGGGGTGGGGCACTGTGACGTTCTTGCTCCATCCCATCTTTTTATAAAGAAGCCAACAGCAGATAGTCCTTACCATTATAAATTCTGTATGTGGTCTATGATTTCACTTACCTGCTTGTTGAAGTCCTCAATGATGGCTTTATAATATGCTTTAGGAGCCAGCCCCGGTTCAGGATACGATACACGTCGGATAAAGTCATCGTGGATAATCAGGATAGAGGCCAATAAAGCCTCTAAGTTTTCTTTGCTTGCCTTTTTGTCATATAAGGACGCAGCTACAGTCTCTGCAAACAAATCACTACAAATGTAGTTGATAGACCGTTTTAATTCTCGTTTATTTGCCATAATATTGATGATTGGATGTTAGTTCTACATGCCAAAGATAGGAAAAAATAAGAGAAGTGATGCATATTGAGGGAAAAAGTTTCTATAATTCTTGTATTCTCTCTTTATTTATTTCCATATTTCATTGAAAAGACGTACTTTTGCAATTGCTTTTATGGAGGAAATATAGTCATTCAAAAATAAAACAAATAAAATTTATGAAAATCAGTGCATTGCAGAAGGCAAGAGCCGCCTATCAGCCAAAGCTGCCAAAGGCTCTTCAAGGTGCGGTAAAAATCGCAGAAGGTGCTCCCACAAAGAGTGTTGACAATCAGGAGGAAATCAAGAAGCTCTTCCCTAATACTTATGGTATGCCTTTGATAGAGTTTATTCCCGGAGAGGAAGTTAACAACAAGAAAATCAATATCGGCGTAATCCTTTCAGGTGGGCAGGCTCCCGGTGGCCACAATGTCATCAGTGGTTTGTTTGATGCAGTGAAGAAGTTGAACTCAGAGAACCGTCTCTACGGTTTCCTTATGGGCCCTGGAGGTCTTGTCGATCACAATTACATTGAGATTACGGCCGATTTTATCGATCAATATCGTAATACGGGCGGTTTCGATATGATTGGTTCGGGCCGTACGAAGTTAGAGAAAGAAGATCAATTTGAGAAAGGGCTTCAGATTATCCGCGAGTTGAATATCTCTGCAGTTGTCATCATCGGGGGAGACGACTCCAATACCAATGCCTGCGTGCTGGCTGAATACTATGCTGCAAAGAAATATGGCGTTCAGGTCATCGGTTGTCCAAAGACTATCGACGGCGACTTGAAGAACGACCAGATTGAGACTTCGTTCGGCTTCGACACGGCTACCAAAACCTACTCTGAACTGATTGGAAATATTGAGCGTGACTGCAATTCTGCCCGCAAGTATTGGCACTTTGTTAAGCTGATGGGGCGTTCCGCTTCTCACATCGCGCTCGAATGTGCTCTCCAGACACAGCCAAACATTTGTCTTATCTCAGAGGAAATAGAAGCCAAGGATATGACTTTGAACGAGGTTGTTGAGAACATTGCCGAAGCCGTAGCCTATCGGGCAGCACAAGGAAACAACTTTGGTGTTGTCTTAATTCCCGAAGGATTGATTGAGTTCATTCCTGCCATAGGGCGTCTGATACAGGAATTAAACGATCTTCTTGCAGCTCATGGTACTGATTATAAAGATTTGGACAAAGAGGCACAGCACAAGTATATTCTTGCGCATCTTTCAAAAGAGAATGCCGCAACATTTGAAACATTGCCCGAAGGAGTTGCACGCCAATTGAGTCTCGACCGCGATCCTCACGGAAATGTGCAGGTTTCATTGATTGAAACCGAGAAATTACTTTCCGAAATGGTTGCTGCTAAACTCGAACAATGGGCTAAGGAAGGAAAGTTCAAAGGAAACTTTTCCGCTCAACACCATTTCTTTGGCTACGAAGGCCGTTGTGCCGCTCCTTCGAATTTTGATGCAGACTATTGCTACGCTTTGGGCACAAGTGCAGCTCAACTTGTTGCGAATGGCAAGACGGGTTATATGGCCATCGTCAAGAATACCACTGCTAAAACTGATGAGTGGAGGGCAGGCGGTGTTCCAATCACAATGATGATGAATATGGAGAGACGTAACGGCGAGATAAAACCTGTTATTCGCAAGGCGCTTGTAGAACTAGACGGCAAACCTTTCAAAAGTTTTGTTGCAAAGCGTGACGGGTGGGCTAAGAACACGGAATATATCTACTCCGGACCTATCCAATATTGGGGACCGACGGAGGTGTGCGACCAGCCGACTAAGACCTTGATACTCGAGCAAGAATAGGCTGCACGATTTCTCAACCTATTTTTCAACGATATATAAAACATATAGGGAGATGGATTTATCATTCGATAATTCTCATATCCCTATATGTTCTTCGCTATAACATGACGAATACGAAACGAACGATAGCCAAGAAAGTCTCACATACTTCGCATACAAAGCGTAAGCGGAAGGCTATTCGTTCGCGCCGTTCTTTCCTGCACCGCTATCCGCGTTGGGCCGTTGCCTTGGGTGCTGTTGCCATGATCGTGCTCTATATTTGGTGTTTCTATTATTTTTTTGTAAGTCCGACGGGCTTCAGATGGCGCGCGCTTTACGGCGATGCCAAATATCCGGAAGGCTATGAAATCCATGGTATAGACATATCCCATTATCAGGCAGACATTGATTGGGGACAATTGTCCAATGCAATGATTAAAGGCTGCCCCGTCCGCTTCATCATCATGAAGAGTACGGAGGGGGTAGGGAAACTTGACGAGGCATTCTACGAGAATTACCAGAGTGCCGGCGATTACGGTTTCATTCGCGGTGCTTACCATTTTTGGAGTACGAAGTCTTCGGCCCGCGACCAGGCCTATTATTTTCTGGATAAAGTGCATCTGAATGAAGGCGACTTACCTCCAGTGCTTGACGTGGAACACAAGCCTAAAGACCAAAGTTTGGAAGATTTTCAGCGCGATGTGCTGACTTGGTTACATATCGTCGAGGACAAGTATCACGTGAAGCCCATCATTTACACCTATTATAAGTTCAAACAAAACTATCTTTCAGCTCCAGTCTTTGATGATTATCCTTATTGGATAGCCCATTATTACGTAGACAAAATAGAGTATAAGGGTCCATGGAAGTTTTGGCAGCACACGGATGCCGGGCGTTTGCCGGGCATAAAAGGTTATGTAGATTTCAATATTTACAATGGGAGCTTCTACGACCTCAAGCGATTGACGATAGGATATAATAAGTGGTAAAGTCTGCCGAGGCTTTTTCTTCTGCGAGCCTTAGGATTTCTTCCCGTATGCCTCTCCGGGTTTCCCCGCCGATAACCATTTCAACTTTTAGCTCTCGTCGGAATTTCCGCCCGGCTATAAAAAATCCCACAAATCAATGATTTGTGGGATGCTGATGTAGTCGGTACGAGAATCGAACTCGTATGCCAAGATTGAGAATCTTGTATCCTAACCGTTAGATGAACCGACCGATTAGCTTGCATTTGAATGGACATTGCCTGCGGAAGGAGGGGGATTCGAACCCCCGGTACGAAAATTCGCACGGCAGTTTAGCAAACTGCTGGTTTCAGCCACTCACCCATCCTTCCTTCAGATGGCTTGTTTCAGTCTTGCCAAGCATTGTTCTTAAATGCGGGGCAAAGGTATGAACATTTTCTGATATTGCCAAATTTTTTTCTTTGTTTTTTGATTTTATGATAGAATTCTGACAATATAAAGAGTCAACCAGCAAGCGCAACATTCCGAATAATACTTGTAAAACTCCTGCATTGGTATTGCGAAGTTCAATTTTCCCCTTGGTCTTCCATTGATTTTAGCCTGGAGCTATCCAGTGTCAACCTTCGTGCAATCGCTCGGCAAATCCGCTTCCGTTGTCTTGCGATGCTCTCGTATGTAAGGCATGAATAGCCTCCATACGGTCTTGCCCGGCGGCATGACCTGCACTTTTCATGATGAGGAAGTTCGTGCAGCGCTCTACCCTATGCGAGTTCGATATGAGCCCCATGAAGAAAAAACAGGAAAAACTGTGTCTCTGAAGCATCGGATTAACGAAAAACAAAAAAGGGATACTCGTCCGACGGCTCGGAAGATAGTAAAACAAAAAAAGAACGCTCGTCGTCCAAGGGCGAAGATAGTAAAATGTAAAAAGAATCTCTTCGTCCGCGGACGAAGCTAAAAAATGTAAAAAGAACGTTCGTCGTCCGTGGACGACGAAGGATATTTTAACGGAAAACATTTTCTCCCATGGAAGAAACAAAAAAATGTAAAAAGAATATTCGTCTTCCATGGAAGACAAAGGATTTTTTAACAATCACCTCTCTTCTTCCATGGAAGACGACAATAAAAGCAAGAAATAACTCTTGTCTTCCATGGAAGACATTAAAAAAAGAAACAGAAAACATTCATCTGGCTCTTTCCAAATAGAAGTGCAAAATCTTGGTGGTGTTTGACACCATGAAAAACACCACGGGAGCTTGCCTTGCGGCCGAGGGTGTGAAGCCTCCGAAGAGCCTGGCGGAAGACTTAAGCAATGCAAAAAAAAGAGGGGGAACATTCGTTCCCCTCCCTAAGATTAATTAATTTTGTATTGCATATGTATAAAGAATTAACCTCGGAGCAAAGGTACACAATTAGTGTGTTGCTGCAAAAGAAATGCTCACTTAGTTTTATCGCCAAGACCATCGGTGTTTGTGTAAGCACGGTTTCGCGGGAGAAAAGGCGCAACTCTAATGTGCAGGGAGTGTGTATGACATCCGTCTGGCAGCGTTGAAAGCCAGGCGTCGCAAGACTACTCAAAGGGAGTGGACTGCCCGTAAGGACCATAACCACGGACAACGGGACGGAGTTTGCAGCACATGAAATCATCGCAAGGGAATTGGGCACTACGGTTTACTTTGCACCTCCATATTGCTCTTGGGAAAAGGGTGCCATAGAGAACATGAACGGACTTGTCAGGCAGTATATCCCTAAAAGGACAAATTTCAGGGAGATTTCAAGGGGGTACGTCAGGAAAATTGTAGAGAAACTCAACAACAGACCCAGAAAGAAAAAATGGATTTTCAAAGCCAGCAGATATGATTAACGACAAAATTGCCTAACTTTACACTTGCTTATGGAATCCAGCATGAGAATGATAACGCTTAATTAAAGTTAACGGAAAAAATAACTCTTACCGCCTTACTGTCTTTTCAAAAAAAAACATTATCTTTGCAGTCGCAATTAAGGAATGAGGCTCCGTAGCTCAACTGAATAGAGCATCTGACTACGGATCAGAAGGTTCCGGGTTTGAATCCCAGCGGAGTCACATTTATATTGCAGACCTATTATAAGGATGGCTTCGTAGCTCAACTGAATAGAGCATCTGACTACGGATCAGAAGGTTCCGGGTTTGAATCCCAGCGGAGTCACATTTATATTGCAGACCTATTATAAGGATGGCTTCGTAGCTCAACTGAATAGAGCATCTGACTACGGATCAGAAGGTTCCGGGTTTGAATCCCAGCGAAGTCACAGACTGAGAGACTATATCATAAATCTTTTATGTTATAGTCTCTTTTCCTTTCATACATTTTGTTGTGTGTGGTGATACTAAGGTTCCTCGTGCGTGCGTCCGTAACCTGTCCCCGACACAAAAGACATCAGTTCGGAATGAGGATACTCAGGCAGCAAGTTTTGAAGAGGCAGCAGACTATAGGCAGGGGTTCCGCTACGCTCCATCACCTGCCTATGGTTTGTCACCCCCTTTTGGAGGCTTTTGGTGAGAGACTCTTATCGTGGGGCCTGCAAAGGTCATGCACAGCAAATGATTTTGAGGCTATTGAGGAGGCTGTCATGGACTAACGTAATAGTTCTATGGCCATTTCTTGTTGTAACGCTTTGGCACTTTCTGCTGCTTTTTCTGCAAAATCATATCCTTGGCTGGCATAGATGATTCCGCGCGAGGAATTGACTAAGAGCCCACAGTCTTGCGTCATGCCATATTTGCAGACTTCTTGCAGGCTACCGCCTTGAGCGCCGACGCCGGGAACCAACAGGAAATGTTCGGGGACAATCTTGCGAACGGCTTGAAACATCTTGCCTTGTGTGGCGCCGACAACATACATCATGTTCTCCTTGTTGCCCCATTCCAAACTTCTCAAGAGTACATGCTCAAACAATTGTCGGCCATTCTCGGCTGTTGTCAGTTGGAAGTCATGACTTCCTTTATTGCTGGTCAGTGCCAACAGTACGACCCATTTCCTGTCGTATTCCAAGAATGGTTTGATGCTGTCTTCGCCCATGTAGGGTGCAACGGTCAATGCATCAAGGTCGTATTCCTGAAAGAATGTCCTGGCATACATGCGGCTCGTATTACCAATGTCGCCGCGCTTGGCATCGGCTATGATGAAATGATGCGGATAGGTTGTCTTCAGATAGTCGACGGTTTTCTCGAAGGCTGCCATTCCTTTTAGGCCATAGCATTCATAAAAGGCCAAATTGGGTTTATATGCGACGCAATAGGGGGCTGTTGCGTCTATAATGGCCTTATTAAAGGCAAATATTGGGTCGTCGGCTTTCAAAAGATGTTGAGGAATTTTGGTTAAATCAACATCTAATCCCACGCAGAGGAATGTTTTTTTATCGAATATCTGTTTGACAAGTTGCTTTCTGTTCATTACTTCTTTATTTCGATTTTTGGTAATTCTTTTCTGGATTCGTCTTTACGTTGCGTCGAAGTCATCAGTTTCATGAAGTCATCAGCTTGAACAGTCCGTTCTTGCTGTTCTTTATCCTCATTTTTTTTTGTATATCTTATTCCCATGACAAAATATTGTTTTTAGAACTCATTTTCCTTAAGTTTTTCTGCATTCTCAGCCACTGTCAAAGCATTAATCATATCTTGTATGTTTCCTCCCAAAAAGCCTTGTAAATCATGTGTGGTGAAACCGATGCGATGGTCGGTCACACGGCCTTGCGGAAAGTTGTAGGTCCGTATCTTTGCTGAGCGGTCTCCTGTTGACACCAAACTTTTCCTTCTGTTCGCGATATCATCAACATATTTTTGATGCTCTCGGTCATGGATAAATGTATAGAGTCGGCTTAAGGCTCGTTCCTTGTTTTTAGGTTGGTCACGTGTCTCCGTACATTCAATCAGAATTTCTTCAACTTCACCGGTATTGGGATTCTTCCATGGATAGCGCAAACGCACGCCGGATTCTACCTTGTTGACATTCTGACCACCGGCACCGCTCGAACGGAATGTGTCCCATTTGATGTCGCCTTCGTTGATATTGACTTCAAATTTATCGGCTTCGGGAAGCACGGCAACGGTCGCTGCACTTGTTTGCATACGTCCGTTTGATTCTGTTGTGGGAACACGTTGAACACGGTGAACCCCGCTTTCATATTTCATCGTCCCATACACGTCGGTTCCACTAATGGCGAAATCAATCTCTTTATATCCGCCCACGGCTCCTTCGGAGATATCGGTGATGCTTAATGTCCAACCTTTTATGTCACAATATCGTTTATACATGTTGAACAAATCTCCCGCAAATAGGGCTGCTTCGTCACCGCCTGTGCCTGCACGTATCTCCATCTGGACATTCTTTGCATCTTCTGGGTCTTTAGGAACTAAGAGAAGTTTGATTTCCTCTTCCAATTGTGGCTGGAGGGCTTCGTTTGCTTGTAACTCTTCACGTGCCATTTCTTTTATGTCTGTATCGTTTTCGTTGGCAAGCATGTTCTTAGCCTCACGAATCGAATCCAAACAAGAAATATATCGTTTGCGGGCACTCATGATATCACCTAAATCCTTCCATTCTTTTGTGAGTTTTACATAACGCTTTTGGTCTGCAATAACATCAGGATCAGTGATTAGCGTACTTATTTCTTCAAAACGGCTCTCTAGCCCGTCTAACTTTTCAAGTATGCTGTTCTTTTCTGGCATATTTTCTTATTTTTGTTCATACTGTCATATTGCACAATACGAAAATTAATATTTGAATGTTCCGAATTCCGATTGAATGGTTAGACTCCGTTTTCCTTCATCAATATGTCCAATAATCTGTGCTTCGATATTGAAGCTTTGGCTGATAGCTATCACTTTTTCGGCTATCTCAGGACTAACAAAGATTTCCATTCGGTGTCCCATATTGAAAACCTGATACATTTCCTTCCATTCTGTTCCGGAACATTCTTGTATGGCTTTAAACAAGGGTGGAACCGGGAACATGTTGTCTTTAACAACCCTACAATTGTCACTGACAAAGTGTAGAACTTTTGTCTGAGCCCCACCGGTGCAGTGAACCATACCATGAATTTCAGGACGTAAAGTCTCCAAAATCTTTTTAATGACAGGTGCATAAGTTCGGGTAGGGGAGAGAACCAGCTTCCCAGCATCAATCGGACAGTCTTTTATAGTATCATTCAGTTTGTATTTACCACTATATACCAATTCTTCGGGTACACGATGATCGTAACTCTCTGGATATTTCTTTGCTAAGTACTTTGTGAAAATATCGTGTCTGGCACTTGTCAGTCCGTTACTTCCCATTCCTCCATTATACTGTTTTTCATATGTGGCTTGCCCTGTGGAGCTAAGACCGACTATTACATCACCAGGACGAATGTTGGCATTATCAATGACTTCATCTCGCTTCATGCGACAGGTAACCGTTGAATCGACAATAATTGTTCTGATAAGATCGCCAACATCAGCAGTTTCGCCACCGGTCGAGTAAATGCCTATGCCCATATCTCGCATTTCAGAGAGGAGAGTGTCCGTACCATTTATAATAGCAGATATGACCTCACCAGGAATTAGCAGTTTATTTCTTCCAATAGTACTTGATACAAGAATGTTATCCACAGCCCCAACACATAGCAAATCATCTGTATTCATCACAATTGCATCCTGTGCGATACCTTTCCAAACACTTATGTCTCCGGTTTCTTTCCAATACATATAGGCCAAAGACGATTTTGTGCCAGCTCCATCAGCATGCATAATATTACAATAGGTAGGGTCATTGCCTAATATATCCGGAATGATTTTGCAAAAGGCTTGTGGGAATATACCTTTGTCGATCTTTTTTATTGCATTGTGGACATCCTCTTTTGCGGCACTGACACCCCGCATCATATATCTATTATCCATATTATTTGTTTTTTTCATTCCAAAAACTCCAACTTTCAAAAGCTTGGAGCAATAACATCTCTAATCCATTCTTGACAGTTGCACCATATTTTGCTCCTTTTTGCATGAATAAGGTCTCGTCTGGATTATAGATTAAATCGTAAAGTAGAGTATGATTATCCATGGCCTCATAGGGTAAATCAGGACACTCATCAGCTTTCGGATACATACCGCATGGCGTACAGTTCACGATCACCTTATACTCTTGGATGATTTGTGGAGTAACAGAAGAATATTGTATTGTACCCGGACGTTCATACCTACTGACTAACAATGTCTGAACTCCAAGAGAATTCAAACCATATTTAATAGCTTTAGAAGCTCCTCCTGTTCCTAAAATCAAAGCTTTCTTATGTCCCCTTTCTAAAAGAGGTTCAATACTTTTAGTAAAGCCGATTACATCGCTATTATAACCTTTTAATATGGTTTTCTTTCCTTTATGGCTTATCTTTATGACATTAACTGCTCCTATATTTTTAGCTTCCGGACTTATTTCATCCAAGAAGCTTATTATTTTTTCCTTATATGGAATTGTAACATTCAATCCTTTAAGATTCGGATTTTGTACCATAACCTCCTGAAGGCAATCGATATTGGGTATTTCAAAGTTACAATATTGTGCATCTATTCCTTCATTTTGAAACTTTTCATTAAAAAATCCTATAGAGAAAGAATGTCCAAGAGGATATCCTATAAGGCCGTATTTATCCATAACTTAATTTGATGTGAAGATTATTTTTCTACTTGGTTGCAAAATACATTGTACATATACCCGATGTCAATCTTGTAAATTTGGGTTTCTTAAAACCAATATTCCTTAGAATTTCCACCATTCTTTCTCCTTGTGGAAATGCTTCAATCGTATTTATCAAGTAATGATATGCATTTGTATCTTTCGAAATTATTCTTCCGTATATGGGAAGAATAGTATGAGAATATATATTAAATAATTGCTTCATCGGAAAACAAATAGGAGTGGTAAGTTCTACAATAATTAAATGCCCTCCTTGCTTTAAGACACGACACATTTCACTTAGCCCTCTATCAAGATCTTGAAAGTTACGAATTCCAAAAGCAGCGGTGACAGCATCAAAAGAATCATCTTCAAAAGACAGATTGGTACAATCTTCTTTTTTGAAAAAGACTATATCCTGAAGCCCCTTGGCCTTGACTTTCTGTCGACCTATTGTCATCATTCCGTCACTGATATCCACACCTATCATTTGTTTTGGGGATAGCATTTCTGCAGACAGAATTGCGAAATCTCCAGTCCCCGTAGCAATATCTAAAATCGATTGAGGATTAAACGGTAGAAGTTGAGAAATAGCTTTCTTTCTCCAGCTTTTATCTATATCCCAAGAGAGTCGATGATTAAGAATATCATAGGTTGGAGCTATGTTATTAAACATTTGTTCAACCAATTTCCCTTTTTCGCCATCTTTACCGTAGGGGTTAATTAGTTCTTGTTTATACATAGATAGAATTTATCTAATTGTTCTTAAATATTCAGTGACATTCTTTTCTATCCGTGTAGCAATATCTCCACTTTCCGTTTTCTTATCAAATTTTTCACCTGTTATATGCTCATACAGTTCAATATATCTTTCACTAACGCTATCTGCATATTGGTCTGTAATTTCAGGCATTGTTTGGCCGGGCTCATTCATAAACTCATGCTCTATAAGCCATTGTCGTACGAATTCTTTAGACAGTTGTTTTTGAGGCTCTCCAGCTGCTAATCTCTTCTCATAGCCATCTGCATAGAAGTAACGGCTTGAATCGGGAGTGTGTATTTCATCTATTAAATAGACTTTACCTTCTCTTTTTCCAAATTCATATTTTGTATCAACCAAAATCAATCCTTTTTTAGCAGCAATATCCTGACCACGTTTAAAGAGCTTTTTTGTATAGGTTTCCATGACAGTATAATCTTCTTTGGAAACTATACCTTGAGAAATAATTTCTTCTTTAGAAATATTTACATCATGTCCTTCGTCAGCTTTGGTTGTAGGGGTGATAATTGGCTCAGGAAATCTTTCATTTTCACGCATTCCTTCTGGAAGTCTTACACCACATAATTCACGGCAACCTTCCTTATAAGCACGCCATGCACTTCCTGTAAGGATAGATCTTATTATCATCTCCACACGGAATCCCACACACTTAAGCCCGATCGTAACCATGGGGTCGGGAACTGCGATTTTCCAATTTGGGCAGATATCATTCGTGGAATCCAAAAATTTAGCAGCAATTTGATTTAAAACCTGACCTTTAAACGGAATACCTTTTGGCAGTACCACATCAAAAGCCGAGATTCTATCAGTTGCAACCATCACTATTAAATCATCATTAATGTCATAGACATCACGAACTTTCCCGTGATACACACTCTTTTGTCCATCAAAATGGAAATCGGTCTTAGTTAAAGCATTCATTTCTATTATTAATTAAAGTCATTATCTGTATTTTCAAATATAGTATAGCCATCATCATTATCAGATGTAGAGCTATCTGTATTAGCAATTCTTTGTTTTTGCACTCCTTGCTCTGTCTCCCATTGTTTGTCAAATGCATCATATGCATTAACAATTTGGGTAACAAGCTTATGTCTGACAATATCTTTCGGAGCTAAATTTATAACACAGACCCCTTCTAATTTCTTCAAAATTTGTAAGGCTTCTCTCAAACCACTTTTCTGTTTTTGTGGTAAGTCTATTTGGGTCATATCTCCGGTTATAATCATTTTCGTATTCCAGCCCATTCGTGTCAGAAACATTCTGATTTGTTGTGGGGTAGTGTTTTGGGCCTCATCCAATATGACAATAGCATCACTTAATGTACGTCCACGCATGAATGCAAGTGGAGCAATCTGTACAATATGTTTTTCTATCATATCTCGCAGTTTAGCTGTAGGGATCATATCTTCGAGAGCATCATATAATGGTTGAAGATAAGGGTCGATTTTATCCTTCATGTCCCCGGGTAAGAACCCCAATCTTTCGCCGGCTTCAACCGCAGGACGGCTCAGAATAATCTTTTTTACAGCTTTCTCTTTAAGGGCTTTAACTGCCAATGCTATACTTATATAGGTTTTTCCCGTACCTGCAGGACCAACTGCAAATATCATATCGTGTGTATAAAAAGCATCTATCAGACGCTGTTGGTTCTGTGAACGACCTTTTATAGGTTTCCCGGAAATACTGTAAACAAGCACTTTCTCAACTTCAACCGTTTCTTTTTTACCTTTTATAACATTAAGAATATCTTCGTCTGCTATAAAGTGGTGTTTTAAGATATGATTTTGTATCAACATTAAATCATCTTTCAACTTGATAACATCTTCATGGTTACCTGAAATCCTAATTATATTGTCACGCGCTGTAACCTTTAATGTAGGATAAAGAGATCTTATCATCTGTAAATGACAATTATTAACTCCATAAAAGATGACGGGGTCAATATTTTCCAATATTATATGCTTCTCTATCAATGTTGTATATGATGCTTAAAATATAATTGCAAATTTAGAATTAATTTCTGAAATTACCAAATATTTTCATCTACCTTTATCTGCTTTACGCAAGTTAAAGATGCGTTTATTTCATAATGTATTAGTCGTTTTAACAATTTATCATAATCAATATTATATTTCATCTGTCATTTTGACTGATGAACTCGTATCAGGAAAATCACAAAATGAACCATATTGTTCGATAATATGGCTAACATCGTGCACTGATATGGCTAATATTGGACGCTAATATCACTGATATTGAGCGCTAATATGGCTGAAATTGAATGCTAATATGGCTAATATTAAAGGCGGATATAGCTTAATATACACAAAAAAAGATTGCAATTTTTATTGCAATCTTTTTTTATTATGGATTAACAGAATTATTTCTTAAAAAAATCTTTCACTGCTTCATTGGGAACCATCTGCTCATCAAAAACATAAGCACCAGTCTTGGGGCTCTTTACCATTTTGATTACTTTTGAGTATGCGCGACCATCCGTTGAACCTTCATGGAGGGTAGCGACCGCTTTCTTTGCCATATCTTAATAAGCTTTTTAAAAGGGTTATTACTTAATCTCCTTATGAAGTGTCATCTTCTTCAGGATGGGATTATACTTCTTCAGTTCAAGACGCTCAGGAGTGTTCTTACGGTTCTTTGTTGTCACGTAACGGCTTGTTCCTGGAAGTCCGCTATTCTTCATTTCGGTGCATTCAAGAATGACCTGCACTCTATTTCCCTTAGCTTTCTTTGCCATGATGATTATTCTCCTATAACTTTAATGTCTTTCCAGTCGCAGAAACCTTTGGAAACGGCCTGCTTCAAAGCTGCGTCAAGACCAACTTTATTGATGAGACGAAGGCCGGCAGCACTGACCTTGAGGCTAATCCAGCAACTTTCTTCCACGTAGTAGAATTTCTTGCTGAAGAGGTTAACGTCAAAGCTTCTCTTTGTACGGTGCTTTGAGTGAGACACATTGCAACCTATCTGTGCCTTCTTTCCTGTAATCTGACAAATCTTAGACATTGCTATCTTTAATTTTTGTTTTCGTTTTTTGATACTTATTCCAAACAGGGTGCAAAATTACAAATATTTTTGAATTATACAAAACAATTCTTTGAAGAATATAGAGAATTAAGCATTTTTTTGTTTTATACTATTCCTCCTTATGCTGTTTCTCTTTCAGATAATCAAGAAACATACGTAAAGCTTGGTTTGTAGCAATGGCCAGATTGATATCGCGCCCAAAGTCTTCTTCTAACTTCATCGTACGGACATCATCTTTACTTCCACAAGCCAGCCATATCGTGCCCACAGGTATATCTGGTGTCCCACCTGTCGGGCCGGCAACCCCTGTTGCCGCTATTGCATAGTCGACATTCAAGGCTTCACACGCACCCTTCACCATTTGTTTGGCGACTTCTTCGCTTACAGCTGTTTGCTCTTCAAGAGTCTGATGGCTTACATGAAGCAGATTCTCTTTCACTTCATTTGTGTAAGACACGATTCCGCCCTTGAAATACTCGCTTGCACCGGGCACAGCTATGATTGCTTCGGCGATACGACCACCCGTACAGCTTTCTGCCGTTCCAACCGTCAACCTATTATCATATAGGTATTGCTGTACCTCTTTGCTCAATACTTTCGTTTCTAATTCCATATTTATTCTCGTTACTTAAAGGTTACTTTTGAGAATGCAGGGGCATCCATTCTTCCAAAATCATTGTCATGATACTTAAACTGTCCGACAATGGCAATCATGGCCGCATTGTCGGTCGTATAGCTGAACTTTGGGATATAAATTGTCCAGCCAAACTTCTCGGCATGCTCCCGAAAAGCATTGCGCAAACCATTATTGGCAGATACACCGCCAGCAACGGCAACATGCTTGATTCCCGTTTCCTTCACTGCTTTACGTAGTTTATTCATCAATATATCCACTATCGTGTGCTCCAGGCTCGCAGCCAAATCGTTCTTGTGATGTTCGATGAAGTCGGTATCTTCCTTTATCCAATCACGCAGATTATAAAGAAAAGAGGTTTTTAACCCTGAGAACGAATAATCAAACCCGGCGATATGAGGTTCGGCAAACTGAAAAGCAAGCGGATTGCCTTGCCGTGCAAGTTTATCAATAATCGGACCGCCGGGATATCCGAGCCCCATCACTTTGGAACATTTGTCTATGGCTTCACCGGCAGCATCGTCGATAGTCTGTCCCAACACCTGCATATCATCATACGCATTGACTTTTACGATTTGAGAATTACCACCGGACACCAACAGACAGATGAATGGGAACGGAGGTGCACTCGCATCATCGTCACTCTCTTTGATGAAATGGGCCATGACGTGTCCCTGCAGATGGTTCACATCAATCAGAGGGATATTCAACGAACGCGCCAGACCTTTGGCAAAGTTGACGCCGACAAGCAAAGAGCCCATCAATCCCGGCCCGCGCGTATAAGCTATTGCGCTTAATGTCTCTTTTTTTATGCCGGCTCGCTTGATGGCCTGATCGACCACGGGGACGACATTCTGCTGATGGGCACGTGAAGCCAACTCGGGGACCACTCCGCCGTAGGCTTTATGCACGTCTTGCGAAGCCGTTACATTAGACAGTAGCACGCCATTTCTCAGCACAGCGGCAGAAGTATCATCGCAAGAACTTTCTATACCTAATATATATACATTCCTATTGCTTTCCATAACTCATCGTATAGCCATCGCGTTAATAAGATAATATCTCTACACCCTGCTCCGTCATCAGGAACGTATGCTCCCATTGGGCACTCGGCTTCTCGTCGCCGGTGATAACTTCCCAGCCATATGGGTCGTCGGCGTCAATGAATACCTTCCAAGTGCCCATATTGATCATGGGTTCGATAGTGAACACCATGCCGGGAACGAGCAACATGCCCGTGCCGCGATGACCGAAATGCACCACATCGGGCTCTTCGTGCATGGCCAATCCTACGCCATGACCGCACAAATCGCGCACAACGCCATAATGATACTTTTCGGCATGCTTCTGAATGGCATGCCCGATATCGCCGACAAAGCAATAAGGCTTGGCTGCCTCGGTACCAATCTCCAGACACTCCTTAGCCACTCTCACCAATTGTTCTTTCTCCGGTGTCGTTTTTCCCCCGATGATGAACATGCGTGAGGCATCACCGTAATAGCCGTTCACACTCAACGTCATATCCACATTAACGATATCGCCCTCTTGAAGCACATCCTCTTCTTTCGGAATGCCATGGCAGACAACCTCGTTGATGCTCGTACAGACGCTCTTGGGAAAGCCTTCATAGTTCAAGCAGGCCGGAACGGCATTGTTGTCCCGGCAATATTGCATGCAAATATCATCTATCTCCTGCGTTGTCATGCCCGGTCGGATGGCCGCAGCGACAGCATCGAGACAGCCAGTATTTACCTTACTTGCAATGCGGATGCCTTCAATTTGTTCTGGGGTCTTTATAAGATCGCGCGTAGGCACTTCCCTACCCTTGTTTTCCCAATACATCACCTGCTTGTCAAGCTCTGTAATGGGAACGCCCGGCAGGCAATGCCACCTTTTCTTCTTAAGTTTCATACTTCTTCAACGTTTAAACTTGGTTGCAAAAATACAATTTATAATTGAAACAGACAATTTTTTATGTAGATATCCGGAAGGTTTGTTTTATGTATCGCCAATCAGTAAATTCGGACTCCCCACCTTGCGAGAGTCCGATGATGGACCTTCAATTACTTCCACGCTGCGAAGCCGGCTGAAATTTAATTCATACGAAAATAATTTACAATTATAAGCCTTTTCAAACTTACTGCGTACTTTTTTGAAATTTACTGCGTATTTTTTTAAAATTGTCTTATAAGAGAATTTAAATAATTGTCTTATAAGGGAATTTGAATTCTCTTATAAGGGAATTTTGAGGCCCATAGAACTCTGATTATCAATAAGTTACAAAGGCGATTTTTTCGCTGCTTTTTTAGTTCTCACAGGAATAATATAATTTGAAAATAGTTTACAAAAACAGTTCTCTCTATTCCGTTCCGAAGCGCTGTTGCCCGCTTACGAACACAGTCTCAGAAGTATTGTCCATCAGTATCAGGCCGCCCAAAACGCAGTCTACGGCAGACGTATCAGAACGTTTTGGACAATATTCTCGCCCGAAACATAAGGAAAAAGTGTCATTTGTCCTTGATTGTAAGAATTAAATCGTAACTTTGTGCACATAAAATGAACAGAAAACAAAAAAGCTATGCTTACACTTAAACTCATCAGTGAAGAAACAGAACGCGTTATCAAAGGTCTGGAGAAGAAACATTTCGATGGTGCTCGCGAGGCCGTAGAGAAGGTTTTAGAATACGACAAAATCCGTCGAGAATCTCAGCAGAAGCTCGATTCCAATAAGCAGCAGCAAAATCAGCTGGCAAGGCAAATCGGCAGTTTGATGAAGGAAGGTAAAAAAGACGAGGCCGAGAATATCAAACGAGAAGTCGCCGAATTGAAGGCCACCGACAAGGCTTTGCAAGAAATCATGGACAAGGCGCAGGAAGACATGAAACACGTACTTCTGGACATACCGAACATACCCCATGAAGATGTTCCCGAAGGCAAAGACGCAAGTAGCAACGTTGTCCTGAAAGAAGATATCAGCAACATGCCAGAACTTGGCGAGGGAGCACTCTGCCATTGGGATTTATTGAAGAAATACAATCTTGCAGACTTTGACCTCGGAGTGAAGATCACGGGGGCCGGTTTCCCGGTGTATATAGGCAAGATGGCACGGTTTCAGCGGGCATTGGAAGCTTTCTTCCTTGATGAAGCACGCAAGTCGGGTTACGTAGAGATACAACCTCCCTACGTCGTCAATGAGGCTTCCGGCTTGGGCACCGGGCAGCTACCCGACAAAGAGGGGCAGATGTATCATGCCAACCTCGACAATCTTTTCTTAATTCCAACGGCGGAGGTCCCCGTGACTAACATTTTTCGCGATGAAATACTCGACGAGAAAGACCTTCCCATCAAACGTTGCGCCTATTCGGCATGCTTTCGTCGCGAGGCCGGAAGCTATGGCAAAGATGTCCGTGGCTTGAACCGTCTTCATCAATTTGACAAAGTCGAGATTGTTCGTATTGATAAGCCCGAGCATTCGTATGCGTCGTGGCACGAAATGCTCGACCATGTAGAGGGGCTGCTTAAGAAACTTGAATTGCCCTATCACTTGCTTTTGCTTTGTGGCGGCGATATGAGCTTTACGTCGAGCATCTGTGTCGATTTTGAAACTTATTCTGCGGCGCAACACCGTTGGCTTGAAGTCTCTTCGGTCTCCAACTTTGAGAGCTATCAGGCTAACCGGTTGCATTGCCGATACCGCCATGCCGACGGCAAGAAGATTGAACTTTGTCACACCCTGAACGGTTCGGCCTTGGCTTTGCCGCGCATTGTGGCCACTATTCTTGAGAACAATCAGACACCACAAGGTATCCGGGTGCCGAAAGTGCTTGTCCCCTACTGTGGCTTCGAGTATCTTGACGACAAGAACGATTGAGAACGTTAATTCCGATATTGGCCGATGGTAACCGCCTGCCAATATCGGAATTACTCCTGAACAAGAAACAAAACATTATCTAATACGTATGAACAAGATTATTTCCAAGAAACAATTTTCCGAAAGAGTGTTTTGCTTTGACATCGAAGCTCCCCTGATAGCTCAAAGCAGAAAGGCCGGAAACTTTGTCATCGTTCGCGTTGACAAGAATGGCGAACGAATGCCGCTGACCATTGCAGATGCGGACATAGAGAAAGGCACAATCAAACTCGTTGTTCAGCAAGTGGGGCTGTCATCTACCAAACTGTGCAACCTCAACGTGGGCGACGAAGTGGCCGATATCGTAGGTCCTTTGGGAAATCCTACGCACATTGAGAACTACGGTACTGTGATTTGTGCCGGAGGTGGTGTCGGAGTTGCTCCGATGCTTCCCATCATACGTGCTTTGAAACGTGCGGGCAATCGTGTCCTTTCGGTCTTGGCCGGCCGAAATAAGGACTTGATCATCATGGAAGATGAAGTCAGAGCGTCAAGTGAAGAAACCATCATCATGACCGATGACGGTAGTTATGGAGAGAAAGGAGTTGTGACCGTCGGAATAGAGAAGTTTATCCGGCAGGAACATATCGACAAGGCTTTCGCCATCGGTCCTCCGATTATGATGAAGTTCTGTTGCCTGCTCACACAGCAATACGGGATTCCCACCGACGTCTCTCTGAACACAATCATGGTAGACGGCACAGGCATGTGTGGTGCATGTCGATTGACGATTGGCGGGAAAACAAAGTTCGTTTGCATAGATGGTCCCGAGTTCGATGGTTCATTGGTCAATTGGGACGAGATGTTCAAGCGCATGAGAACCTTCAAGGCTGTAGAGGTAGAAGAGATGGACCGCTATCAAGAACACCTTATTATATCGGAACACACAGAAGCAAAAACTTCAAAACTTCCCGAAGCCTGCTCCCCCACTCCGCCCGAAGTGCCGCTCAAGGCAAAAGAGCGCGTGAAGATTCCCCGTGTAAAAATGCCGGAACTCGACCCCGTTTACCGTGCTACGACACGATTAGAGGAAGTCAATCAGGGGCTGACTGTGGAAATGGCCATGCGCGAAGCACAACGATGCCTTGATTGCAAGCAGCCTTCATGTGTTGAAGGTTGTCCAGTGAACATTGATATTCCGGGCTTCATCAAACAGATTGAGAAAGGAAAATTCATCGAAGCAGCACGTATTTTGAAGCATACCTCTGCCCTACCGGCTGTCTGTGGCCGCGTCTGTCCGCAAGAAAAACAATGCGAAAGTCGCTGCATTCATCATAAAATGAATAGCGAACCGGTGGCTATTGGCTATCTGGAACGCTTCGCAGCTGATTATGAACGCGAGAGCGGGCAGACTATTTTGCCTGAAATATCAGCATCAAATGGTATTAAGGTGGCCGTCGTAGGCTCCGGACCATCAGGCTTGAGCTTTGCCGGCGACATGGTTAAAAAGGGATTTGATGTTTATGTGTTCGAAGCACTGCATGAAATCGGTGGCGTATTGAAATATGGTATCCCCGAATTCCGATTGCCCAATCATATCGTAGACGTCGAAATAGACAACTTACGCAAGCTGGGTGTTCACTTTCAGACGGACGTTATCATAGGAAAGACCATCAGCGTTAAGGAGCTAAAGCAAAGAGGTTTTAAAGGTATCTTCATTGGCTCGGGAGCGGGACTGCCCAACTTCATGGGAATTCCCGGAGAGAATGCACTGAACATCATGTCGAGTAACGAGTATCTGACACGGGTAAACCTCATGGATGCAGCAAATCCACATACAGATACGCCCATCAACTTGGGCAAGAAGGTGATTGTCGTAGGCGGAGGCAACACGGCGATGGACTCTTGCCGCACGGCGAAACGCTTGGGAGCCGAAGTCGTGCTGGTCTATCGGCGTAGTGAGTCCGAAATGCCTGCACGAATAGAAGAAGTTAAGCATGCCAAAGAAGAAGGTATCACATTTATGACGCTTCATAATCCAAGAGAGTTCCTTGCAGATGAGCAAGGTGCCGTGAAAGCCGCAGTGCTTGATGTGATGCAATTGGGAGAACCCGACCAGAGCGGACGTAGAAGTCCGGAGCCCACAGGGCAAACCATCACCATTGAATGCGACCAAGTAATCGTGGCCGTAGGCGTTTCTCCGAATCCTTTGGTCCCAATGAGCATTGAAGGATTGGTGCTGGGACGCAAGAATACGATTGCGGTCAATGAGCAAATGCAATCCAGTCTTCCCGGAATTTATGCCGGTGGGGATATCGTACGGGGCGGTGCGACGGTTATTTTGGCTATGGGCGACGGTCGTCGCGCAGCCGCAAGCATGTCAGAACAGTTGATTGGATAGGCCGGAAAGACATGCGGAGGACGGCAATGTGCTTTCCGTCAGGAAAATATTTCAGCCATTTTGACTCGCAATCTCAGCCATTTCGTCGCCTGATATGGCTGAGATTACGCGGCAAAATGGCTGAAATTATGTCGCAATATGGCTGAGATTGTAAAGCCTTTTTTGTGATATGACGAAAAAAACGAGTGGTCGGCTTGCTAATATTACAATTTAATTGTAAATTTGCTCTTCGAATCTTTACATTCATTTAAGTACAACCATAAAAGACATTCATTTATGCAAGACCCAATTAAATCAGTTTTATCGGGAGATTTCAGCAAAAGGAAATTCCTGATGTTCGTGATTACAGCTCTTCTGACTGTAATCGTTTGGAACCTTCCAAGTAGTTTCTTCGGCATTGACGGCCTGACCGTCGTGCAGCAGCGTGTCATCGCAATCTTCGTCATGGCCGTGTTGCTGTGGATAACAGAAGCCATACCGGCTTGGGCCACCTCTATCACCATCATCTTCGTGCTGCTCTTCTGCGTCAGCGACTCCTCGTTCAAGTATTTCCAAGGAACAGAAGATCAGTATGGAAAGATGCTCGACCACGTGGGCGTCATGGCCTGTTTCGCCGACCCGACCATTATCTTGTTCTTGGGCGGCTTCGTCTTGGCCATTGCTGCAACTAAGAGCGGGCTCGACGTGCTCATGGCACGCACGATGATCAAACCTTTCGGCCAGAAGAGCGAGAACGTGCTGTTAGGTTTCTTGCTGATAACCGGCGTTTTCTCGATGTTCATTTCCAACACGGCTACGGCTGCCATGATGCTCACTTTCTTGACACCGGTATTCAAGGCCTTGCCGGCAAGTGGAAAAGGAAGAATAGCCCTGACGATGGCCATTCCCGTGGGTGCAAACCTCGGTGGCATGGGCACGCCCATTGGTACACCGCCCAACGTCTTTGCCTTGAAATATCTCAACGACCCTGCCGGCCTCGATCTTGGCATCACTTTCTCTCAATGGATGATGATCATGGTGCCGCTTGTCATCGTGTTGCTTATCATCGCATGGCGGATGATTCTCCATTTCTTCCCTTTCACCAAGAAGACCATACACCTTGAAATCAACGGAGAGCTGTCGCATAACTGGCGTACGGCCGTTGTGGCTGTGACTTTCCTTCTGACCATCTTCTTGTGGGTTGCCGGTAAAGACCTTTTCGGCATCAATGCCAACACCGTGGCCATGCTGCCGATTGCCGTGTTCGCATTCACCGGGGTCATCAATGCCAAGGATTTGCAAGAGATAGACTGGTCGGTGATTTGGATGGTGGCCGGAGGTTTTGCCTTAGGTAATGCGATGAACGGAACAGGACTGGCTGAGAATGCCATCAAGAGTATTCCTTTCGGCGCATGGAACCCCTTTGTCATTCTGATTATTGCCTGCCTCATATGCTATGCGCTGAGCAACTTCATCTCCAACACGGCCACAGCCGCTTTGCTCGTGCCGATTCTTGCCGTCGTTTGCAAAGGTATGGGGGGAACATTGGATATGATTGGTGGGACAATCACTGTTTTGGTGGGCATCGCCGTGGCTGCAAGTGGCGCCATGTGTCTCCCTATCAGTACACCACCGAATGCTATTGCCTTCTCTACCGGGCTTGTCAAGCAGAACGATATGCTGAAAGTGGGCTTGTCCGTGGGCATCGTCACCTTGATTTTGGGTATCAGCATACTCATCGTGTTTGGCAGATTAGGTGTGTTCTGACAGAGAAGCCAGGCACCTCTCTGAAAACCAGCCTCGGTTTCTCCAAAGGAGAGCCTACACACTACAGACTCTCGTAATTGGCAAAATCGACAAAGAAAGTCAAAAATTCGTAAATTCTTAACAGAGAAAACTCTCAGCACCCTTTGCCATCGAGACGGCAACTCGGTGCCTTTTCGTCGCGTGACTGCAATCCCACCTCTTCGGGCGAAAGCGTCACGCGACCATCTTCTAACACGAAGCATGGAATGCCTGCATAGCCGTGCCGTTTGGCATCGTCAAACACGGGATTGTTGTCTCTCAATTTCAAAAAAGCTTTTAAATTGCGCACGTGTTCACCAATGTCAATAACTTCAAACCGGCTGTCGTTCACTACTTGTTCGTCTACGAAAGTGCAGTCCGGACAAGTCCTCATTCCATAAATCTTAATCATGATCTTACAAGTTTAATTAAAAAATCCACTGCAAACTTACTAAAAACCCCCGACATTCGTGCACGAAAGAAGCAGTTTTTACGTCAGTCCTGATAGAATATTCAGACCGGGCTTGCTACCTATCAAATGTCCAATACCCCAGATTTATTTGATGCCAAAGAGGGGCAGCCTGCATTCAGACTGCCCCTCTCTGATTGAACAAAATTTTCTTTTTAGAAGAAAAGATATCTGTTGTCAACGACATCAGCCTTGATATAAAGTTCGTTCATAAAGTTGCCTGCATATTGCATAGACTTTTGACGGAGCTTCTGCTCCATGGCCCTCGCATCAAACTTTCCGGGGCGCATGGTCTTGTTTTCGATCCTGAAAACATAAACGCCTGCATTTCCTTTAACCGGTTTCGATGAGAATTTCCCTTTGGCTGTGGCATAGACGGCACCACTCAAAGCCGGCTCGCTGGCCCCCGTTGTGGTGACAAAGACCGGAGCAGCAAACGTTATCTGGCTGACGTTGGAAACCTTTCCGCCTTTGGTCTTTGCGGCATTAAGGTTGTTGACGCCTTCGAGTTTAGCCATCAACATTTCTGCTTTCTTGTCTTTCAAGACTTCAGCCTTGATAATTTCTTTCACTTGTGGGTCATCCAATGAACGATAACCGGCATGATTGATTTTTGTCAAGACTGCAACGAGAAGGTGGTCGTTGTCGCCGCATGGATACATCTGTGACACTTCGCCTTCTTTTGCCTCAAACAACCATTTCAACGCATCACGAGTGCCATGGATATTGGCAAGATAGTGTTGGGAAGTTGTCACATCTTTGGCTTCTTGCACCTTATATCCGTTCTTTGACGCATTCTTGAAGATGTCGTCTGCCGTCTGATTGGCACTCACGAACGAAGAGAATTTGTTATAAGCCATGCGGTAAGTGTCGTTAGAGAAGACGATACTCTTTTTAATCACGGCTGCAACATATTTTTCGATCAGTCCTTTGCGGTCGAGAACTTGTACAATGATATTTCCTTGCGGCAAGACAATGTTCTTAGTCTCATTGACCGACATCGTGTTAAGGCTGTTTATATAGTTCTTCGTATCATTATCCATCGAAGGTGCCCCCTGATATTGCTGTGTGGTCATCCATGTTTTCTGTCCTGTCTGACCGTATTTCTTTGCAATAGCCTCGAAGTCAGCACCGGCATTCAATGCTGCATAAATGGAATCGGCAGACTTGTGGGCTGCGGCAGCCGTTGCTCCTCCGACTTGTATTTGACGATATTGAACCGAATCGGGCAACTGCTGCTTGCTGATCAGGCGAATAACGTTCAGCGTATTGTCCATTCTGCTGTTTATTACGCCTGTGGTCTGGCCGACAGACATTGAATCCAACTTTGCTGCAATATCAGAAGGGAACGCGGATTTCGCTACCGGAACGCCGGTATAATTCACAAGTGAAGAACTCTTGCGAACGATATTTGCCGGATCATCAGCTGCAGAAAGTTCCTTAGCATAGCCGGTAAATTCTTTTTGGAGAGCAGTCTTGTCGGCCTGAGATGGCGTAACCTGCACATCGACATATTTGATGTCACGGCTCTCGACATATTGCTGAAAGCGCAGTTTCAACTCATCATATTTTGATTTGAGGTCGGATTCGGTTACCTGAACCTTGTCATCCTGAATGGAACTATAAGGGAAAGCCGCAAGTTCAACTTGATTTTCTTGGTTCTCTTCGTTGAAAGCCATCTTTGCTTCCACGGGATTTGACAGAATGCAATGCGCAAGCAAACTCTGATATTTCTGTGCAAGAAGTTGCTGACGAAGTGTTTTTTCGATAAATGTCCAGTATTTGTATATTGATTCATACTGCCGAGCCATCTGCGGGTTCGCCGATTTTTGCGTATTATATTCGGCAAGGAACTTCTGCAAGGCACTTGCATCAAAGCGTCCGGTCTGTTGATTAACGAAAGGAGTCTGCAACAACATGGGATTGGTTCCGTCTTTCAAGACATTCTGCATCTCGGTGTCGGTTACGCGAAGTCCCAGCTTCTCGGCTTCATTTTCCACAATCTTCGTTTGGACAAAAGTATTCCATACCATGTCTTTCACTTGATTCAATTGCTCGTCGTTCAGGGCTTCGGCACCTTGTTGCATCTTTATTACTTCGCTGTATTCGTCGACCAGCTTTTGAAAATCATTTACATCGATTTTCTCACCCAAAACCTCGCCTACCTGCTGACGCGCATTATTACGAGTCGACTCGCAAGAACGGACGGCCTCTTCGGCAATAAATGCAAAAATACCTAATCCGATGATTCCCATCAGAAGGGCACCTCTGCTTCTAATTTTTCCTAATACTGCCATTTCTTTAATTTGTTTTTATTTTTATTGTTTTCTTTGTTTCAGTTCAATTAAATTGTCCACAAAAGTACGAATAAAAAAATAAATATTACAATTTTTCATGTAAAAAATCAATATGGCTGACTTATAAAGAGTCAATAAAGTCTCCCCCATCACGTACAATGTCACGAATAATATTTGTAAAACTCCTGCTTCGGTGTTGCGAAGTTTAATTTTTTCCTTAGTCTCCTGTTGATTTTAGCCTGAAGCTATCCAGTGCAACCTGCGTACAATCGCCCGGAAAATCCGCTGCCGTTGTCTTGCTATGCTCTCCCATGCAGGGCATGAGCAGCCTCCACGCGGTCTTGCCCGGCGGCATGACTTGCGCTTTTTCATGATGAAGAAGTTCGCGCTGCCTCTACCCTATATGCGTTCGATATAAGCCCCATGGAGAAAAAACAGGAAAAACTGTGTCTCTGAAGCATCGGATTAGCGGAAAACAAAAAAGAACACTCGTCCGACGGCTCGGAAGATAGTAAAATGTAAAGAGAAAGTTCGTCTTCCATGGAAGAAGATAAAAAATGTAAAGGGAAAGTTTTTCTTGCAAACGTCAAAACATAACAGGTGTTAGATGCCCCGCTGGGGCAAACGTCAAACCAAAAGGAAAGTTAAATGCCCCGCCGGAGCAAACGCTAAACCAAAAGGAAAGTTAAATGCCCGGCTGGGGCAAACGCTAAACCAAAAGGAAAGTTAAATGCCCCACCGGGGCTGCCCGTGGGCGATGATAAAAAATGCAAAAAGGAACTGTCGTCCGACGCCGTAGCGCTATCGGGTGAGTTCTTTTACTCCAAGCCGCGCTCTACCATCGTGAGAGTGGCATGGCCGTCCTTTGCCTTACTTATAATAAAAGGTTTTCTGAAGACGTACCATCGTGATGACTTGATTGCCGCCCTTGTCAACTATCAAATGCTATCTATCGAAACCGACCGACAACGTTTCGTCTTGTAAAACATGTCGGTCAGTTTCTGTTAGGAGGTAAAAAGATAAGATTATTGAGAGCTTTCTAAATCTGCCACCAATGCTTCTTTTTATGATTGCTGTGTGGCAAGCCTTGATTGTAACGTTCTCTTATAAGTTGGTTAAGTGTGATTCTCTCATTGACAATCCTATATATCTGCCCCCAGTCGGGCAGCCCTCCGACATTTCGGTCATCAATGAACATATCTACTTTCAGCTTTCTGGAATAATGATTGTTGTTTTCAATCTTTTCTTCCGGGTAGTCTCTGTTTACAGCCCAGAACTCCACACCATGCTGTCTACACCATTCTACGGCTTCGTCGAGGGCTCCTTCTTCCCTGACGCTCCAGAGAATAAGCTGATGACCGTCTGCAATCAGTCGCCGAAGTGTCTCTGTTGCGAACGGAATCTCTTCGCCGATAGCTGGATATTCATGGGTAACTATCGTACCATCAAAGTCGACTGCGATTTTCATTATTATTGTTTGATTGAACTGTCGTTTTTATCTCTATAAGAATTATTATTTCTGTCATAGCCTCCATAGGTGTTATATGAATTGTATGAGTTGGCTATATATGAATTATTGTTATAGCGACCATAGCCGTATTTCGCATACTTTCCATACTTTGCATATCGTCCATAGCCATAATAATAACCATATTTTTTCTTGGTCATATCCAGACCATTGATAACGATGGACATGTTTGGCAACTTCTTCTCCATAGCCAGACTATTAATAAGCACGAAGCTGTCTTTGGTCGTATAGTCTGCACGACAGAGATATACCGTGGCATCAATGATACGTGCAAGCTGTAAAGTATCTGTTACCAAGCCTACTGGAGCCGTATCGATGATGATATAATCATACATCTCTCTAAGTTTATTTACAATACCGTCAAGACTTTCACGCGCCAGCAATTCCGCTGGGTTTGGTGGAGTTGGTCCGGCCATCAATAAGTCTAACCGTTTGTTGACTCCCGAGGGTAAAATCTGGGCCTGAATATCCTCTATTGTCGAGTTTCTATGTACCAACAGATTTGTAATACCATGGTGATGATCGTTGATTTCAAACAATTCAGCCAAACGAGGTTTACGGATATCAAGACCTAAAAGAATCACTTTCTTACCTAAAAGTGCAAAACTGACGGCTAAGTTGGCAGCAGTAAACGTCTTACCTTCACCTGAAGTGGAAGATGTGAATGCAATAACCTTTTCGTTTTCACGGAGCATAAACTGCAAATTGGTACGCATACCACGGAAGATTTCCTCCATTAGGTTGTTCTTATTCTCATGAACCACGACATCGGCCTTGGATTTTGCTTGATCACTTGCAATCGGAACATCACCCAATATTGGAAGTTTTGTAAGACGTATGACATCGTTACGGCCTTCAATCTTGTAATGAAAAAACTCTCCGATAATGATAATGATCGTCGGAATTGAAAGACCGATGATGAGGGCTATCAAGTAGAACATCGAATTATTCGGACTGACTTTTCCTTGGAATTCAGGCTCATCTATCAATCTTCCCTTATCTGCCGTTGCTGCCAATGAAATTGAATTCTCTTCCCTTTTCTGTAACAACATTAAATAAAGTCCGGATTTCACCTCCTGCTGCCTTCCTATTTGGGTCAAGATACGTTCTTGTTCAGGTGTAGCAACAACCTTTCCGCTGTATTGCTTGAACTGGCTGATAAGCGCATTACGTTGGATTTCTAAACCTTTGCGAGCCTGCGCCATCGCCTTACGTATGCTGCTACTGAGGTCATCGAGTTGTGATGTCAATGGTGTAACTATTGGGCTTGACTCACTTGCACTACGCAAAAGGCGTTTTCTTTCCAAAGCAATATTGTTATACTTATCTATTAAAGATGTTGTACTTTGATCCGACAATCCAACGTTTGACGGCATTGGCTCATACCGATTGGAAGGGTTGTTCTGGTAGGATGTAAGCTCTGCCAAGAGAACTAATTGAGTGTTAGCTTGGGTCAGACGCTGACTGAACTCGTCTTGATTATCGAATGCTTGACTTGCATTCAGTTTCAGCTCTACCATATTATTCCTTCTCTTGAAGTTTTCTAACTTATCTTCTGTTAGTCCTAATTCAGAGTTTATCTTTTCCAAACGCGAGTTGATGAACTTCTCTGTCCTGATAGCAATTTGATTTTTATCGTCATTAGCTTGTCGATTATAACATATTGAAAGCTGTTTCAGATAGTCTATAGCTCTCTGACGATCTACATCTACCAATGTCAGTTGTGCAATAGTCGTTGACTTGGAAGTTTGGCTGACAGACAAAGCACCTTGATATTGGTAAGCTGCATTATTAGGAGAATTGAGAATAATATGCACCTTGTCGTCTGAAGTCATTTTCATGGCATAAGGTGATAGGTTCTCTGACACCGTGAGCACACCGGCCCGTGTATAGATCGCAATAGGAAACCTGGAGAAAGTCTTGTCAAAGGAGTATGGTCCGGTTGCATAAGTATCATCAATTGGAACAAAGTAATTGCCCACCAGCCGATATTTACCATTCTCATAAGTAAGTATCATGCTAATCGGACGATTCAACTTCTCCAAATTCACGGGGTCAAGATCCACTATAAGAGGTTCTGTCTTATAAAGGAGACGGTCTTTTACCTTTCCTTTATTATAATAGCTCACATAGAGTTTCAAATCTCGCACGGCACTTTGTGCCAACGTATGAGAGGAAAGTATCTCCATCTCATTGTCAATTCCAGAAGAATAGGATATCAATCCAAGATTATTCGTGTTCTGGATACTGTTATTCCCGCCTCTACGTGAACTTTGTTCTTCCTTGATTAAGAGCTTGGCATAAGCCTGATAGACCGGCGTCGTATATCGAAGATAGACATAAGCAACAGCGACACAGCCCAAAACTGAAAAGATGAACCATGACCAATTCAGTACAAGAGAAGTATAGATAGCCCTAAAGTTAAAGAGACTCTTTGTCTCTAATTGCAACATATCTTCACTTGCCTTTTCCTTATTTTCATCCATATCTAAATAATGTAATTAAATTTGTCTTATTTTTAGTTTCTCACTTCCTCTATCAATGACATGAGGTATTTTCCATAGTCGGTCTTCTGCATGGGTATGGCATCTTCTAAGAGTTGTTCCTTAGTAATCCAACCTTGTTGATAGGCTATCTCTTCAAGGCAGGCAATTTTAAGCCCTTGACGTTTTTCTATCACCTCAATAAAGTTACTTGCTTCAGAAAGACTGTCGTGTGTTCCTGTATCCAACCATGCAAAACCTCTCTGGAGAGGTTTTACTTTCAGGTACTTCTGATCTAAATAAACCTGATTTACAGAGGTTATTTCCAATTCTCCACGTTCACTTGGCTTGAGTTGCTTTGCTATTTCAACCACACTATTGGGATAGAAATACAAACCAACGACAGCATAATTACTCTTCGGGACTACCGGCTTCTCTTCTATACTCAAGCAATTCCCATCTTTATCGAACTCTGCCACTCCGTAACGTTCAGGGTCATTGACATAATAACCAAAGACAGTGGCTTGTTGTTTTTTTTCAGCAGCAGTCACACTTTCTTTCAAAAGTTGTGTCAGTCCGGCTCCATGAAAAATATTATCACCGAGGACCAAACACACTGCATCATCGTCAATGAAGTTCTCTCCAATAATAAAGGCTTGTGCCAATCCATCTGGACTGGGTTGTTCTGCATACTCAAAGTGTACTCCTAACTCATGTCCATCACCCAACAAACGTTGAAAGCCGGGTAAATCAAACGGTGTTGAGATGATAAGAATATCTTTGATTCCGGCAAGCATCAACACTGATACGGGATAATAAATCATCGGTTTGTCGAAGATTGGAATCAGTTGCTTACTTATACCTTTCGTTATTGGGTAGAGACGAGTGCCAGAGCCTCCTGCTAAAACAATACCTTTCATATCCGTCTATTTTGATTTTTGATTTCAATTTCTTACATTTAATTAATAAGCATGCTTATCAGGCACGATAATGCTGTAGGCTGTCTTAAGAATAATCCTCAAATCAAGCATGAAACTCCAGTGTTCGATATACCAAATATCGAGTTCCACACGCTTCTGCATCTGCCAGAGTTCTTTGGTTTCTCCACGATAACCGGTTACTTGAGCCAAGCCTGTGATGCCTGGTTTACAAAAGTGACGCACCATATATTTGTCTATCAAGCCGCTATACACCTCGGTATGGTGCAGCATATGAGGCCGTGGTCCGACAATACTCATGTCACCTTTGAGTACATTCCAGAATTGAGGTAGTTCATCAATATTTGTTCTTCGCATCAAATTCCCAAAAGGAAACTTGCGAGGATCGTCTTTTGTGGCTTGTTCTGTATCAGCATTTGCATTGGTGTACATGCTGCGGAACTTGTAACATTTGAACGGATGCCCCTCAAAACCTGTTCGTTCTTGTATGAAAAAGACCGATCCCGGGCTTTGCATTTTGATGATAAGGGCTATTATCGGAATAAAAGGTAGAAGGCAAAGACATGCAAACGCAGATACGACAAGGTCGAAAGTACGTTTGATTAATCGGTTCCCCATAAAAGAAAGGGGCTCGGTATGATTTGTATATAATAATGTATCGCCCATGTATTCTGGCTTCAGACGAAGACGATAAGTACCAAACATACGTGGAAGATAGAAGAAACGGATGACATTTGCATCACAGTATCTCATGATTTGCGCAATGAAATCATTATAATCATGGCTGAGACAACAGAATATTTCTTCAGCAATCAGCACGTCAGGAGTTTGCATCTCCTTGTCAAAATCATCAAGACTTCCTAAGTAAACCAATGTATGTGGACAATTTTTCATCTCTCTATTGGCATAATATCCTCGCACTTGATACCCCATGGTAGGGTCCGATGTCATAGCCTTATAAAGTTCGATGAGTGCTTGGTCATGTCCTACAAGCACTACTTGCCGTGAGTTGTGTCCTGATTGCCTCAAATAGTTTAGCAGACTGCGTTCAACAAATCGGCTAATGATAATGACGGCAAAACTCGTCACGGCATAAAGAAAGGAAATATGAAAGAAGTTCTCCTTGGGACTCAGGAAACTTAGCAATATATAGGTAATAATGACATGGGTTGTCACCAATTGAAATACTCTAAGAAAGATTTTATCAAAATCAATCCTACGATAGTGCACAATTGTCTGAAAGAAATATTGTGCAATGCCCATGGCAGCATTGACCACGAATAGTGTAATCTTTGTTTCGTTATGGAAATAAAGAGGTATATGATTGGGTAGCAGTTCGATTAAACAGACCAAAATGACATTGATAATCACAAAGTCACTTATTGTAACCAGCTGGCGTACAAAGTCGTTCCTGCTAAGATTTTGTTTCATTGCACACTTTTTAATTCAGCTTTTTGTGTCAGATTACCAACTACTGATGTATTATAATTGTGCAAAGTTAGTAAAAAAATGGCAAATCTGAAACTTTAATACTACTTTTATGTAAGTTATAAATATTCTTTAATGACTTTTATTTCATATCTGCAAATATCAATCCATAAAAACGCCCCGTTCTAGTCAGCATTTGAACGGAGCTTATGACGATATAAATATTGCTTATCGAACTCTGTCAGCCGCCCGAACTAACTTCTCGTCTGCAAGGATTGCATGTCGTGCCACAAAATAAAGAATGGCAGCGACGATGGGCAGAATGGAAGAGAAATGAGGCTTCACCACTGCCGTCGATGTGAGGCAAAGAAAGGCATAATAGGCATACCACGCAACTATCAATACCATGTTTGCCACGCACAGACGAGCTTGAAACAGCCGATGATGATACTTAAAAATGGCCCATAGCGTGAGTGGACACGTCAGCAATAAAATCAGGAACAACGGACTTGATGTGAAAGACACGCCGCTTTTGTTGCGAATCCAAAGATTAGTCACCTGACTATCTATGTCCATGCTTTGAGCCACCAGCGTCGCTACAGGCAGACAAAGGCAGACGATGATCAACACCAATGCCGCCAGCATGAATAATGTTTGCTTACGCTGTATCATTATGTTTCTCCGTTAGCACCTTCCTTCGACGGGTCGCGCCAGTAAACGTTGCCGTTGATAAGTTCTTCCGTCGCAAGCAGTGTAGGCTTTGGGAGCTTCTCATAATAGCGTGAGATTTCTATCTGTTCACGGTTTTCAAAGACTTCTTCAAGCGAATCGTTGTAAGAAGCAAATTCGGAAAGCTTCTTGTTCAGGTCCTGCTTGATTTCAACCGAAATCTGATTGGCGCGTTTTGAGATGATTGCCACACTTTCATAAATGTTACCGGTTTCCTTGCACAAATCCATAATGTTGCGGGTAACAGTGTCTACCGGTGCTTTTGATTTCTTGTAATCCATTAGTTTATTATTTATTGTCGTTATTATTCGAGGAATCTTCCCCTGTAAACTTTTTACACTTGGCAATATATTTTTCGGCCGTACTCTTGTCTTTCGAATCGGGGAACT
Source organism: Segatella maculosa OT 289 (assembly GCF_000243015.1). Lineage (NCBI taxonomy): Bacteria > Pseudomonadati > Bacteroidota > Bacteroidia > Bacteroidales > Prevotellaceae > Segatella > Segatella maculosa. The sequence continues at coordinate 401,806 of NZ_JH594500.1, read as the reverse complement.
GGTTGATAAAGCCATAGCATTCGTCTTCTGCATCCTGATAGCGCTCCAAACGCTTTGCCTCTACACTTTGCTCGGCAAGTTCAAACTTACTCTTCATCAGCAGGACGGAAAAATCTTCACGCAAGGAAGTATAAGGATAGTCTTTCAATGCGTTTTGACAAGTGACGATACATGCTTCGTAATTGTTACCGCCGTCAGAACAGTTACCGAAATAAGGCCCGAGGTTATAATAGAGGCGCGCTGAATAAAGCTCCTTCAAAACCAGTTTATCCTGTAGTTCGAACAATCGCTTTTGGGCTTCAGGCTTCAACTTCGAATCGGGGAAAAGGTCAAGGAATGTTTGAAAGGCACTGATAGAGGAAACAGTCGTCGATTGGTCAAGACGCGGTTCAGGCGTACTCTTATACAGACTCAGGCCTTCATAATAATGCGCCATTTCAACCAAATATCCCTTCGGATAAGACTGGTAGTAACGCTTGAATGCTTGAGCTGCCCCTTCGTAATCTAAACTGTTATATTCTGCCATTGCCAACATATAAAGGCTTTCCTGCGCATTGTCAGTTCCTTTTTCAATATTGATCAAATCCGTCAGCAAAGTAATGGCCTGCGCATATCTCCCGTCGGCGTAGCACTCTTTTGCGAATTCGTATTTGTACCGATAATCATCTGTCTTATACACCTTATTGAATTCGGGTGCACAGCTTGCGAGAAGCAATGTCGTGCATATGGGGATTAATATCTTTTTCTTCATATCGAACATTTTGAGTTGCAAAGTTACTTACTTTTATAGGATTTACAAAGTAAATAACACACTTTTTCGCAATTAATTAGCCTTTATAACGTATAATCGCAGAGAATTTAGTAAATTTGCAGCTTTCAGAATAACAGCAATCAGAAAGCATGGATTTCAAACTCACCTCGAAATATAGTCCCACGGGAGACCAGCCCGAGGCCATCAAACAACTTACCGCCGGCATTCAGGATGAAATTCCAGCACAAGTTTTATTGGGTGTAACGGGATCGGGAAAGACATTCACTGTGGCCAACGTGATTGCCAATGTGAACAAACCGACATTGATTCTGAGCCACAACAAGACGCTGGCGGCTCAGCTTTATGAGGAGATGAAAGGCTTCTTCCCCGACAATGCCGTGGAATATTATGTGTCATACTACGACTATTATCAGCCCGAGGCCTACCTGCCCACTTCCGATACCTATATAGAGAAAGACCTTGCTATCAATGACGAGATAGACAAGCTCCGACTTGCCTCCGTGTCGGCATTGCTATCGGGCAGGAAAGATGTCATTGTGGTTTCGTCAGTTTCCTGCATCTATGGTATGGGGGCCCCAATGGCCATGCAGGGAAATATCATCAAAATCAAACGGGGACAAGTTATCGACCGCAACGAGTTCCTCAGGAAACTGGTCGATGCGCTTTATGTCAGGAACGATATCGATTTGCAGTCTGGCACTTTTCGCGTGAAAGGCGACACGGTAGATATTTCTATGCCTTACAGTGACAACGTGTTGCGCGTCACTTGGTGGGACGATGAAATCGACGGTATAGAAGAAGTTGACAGCACGTCGTTCCACACGCTGACGAACTTCGAGGCCTACGAAATCTATCCGGCAAACCTCTTCGTCACGTCGAAAGAGCAAACCGAACAGGCTATCCGTATGATTCAGGATGATTTGGTGGAACGCGTGGCCTATTTCAACTCCATCGGCGATACAATCAAGGCACAACGTATCAAGGAGCGAGTAGAATACGACATGGAGATGATCAAGGAACTGGGCCATTGCAGCGGCATAGAGAATTATTCGCGCTATTTCGACGGTCGGCAAGCGGGTGACCGGCCTTACTGCCTGCTTGATTTCTTCCCGAAGGACTTTCTCACCATCATCGACGAAAGCCATGTGAGCGTGCCACAAATTGGTGCCATGTATGGTGGCGACCGGGCAAGGAAGCAGAACCTCGTAGAATACGGCTTCCGTCTGCCGGCAGCATTCGACAACAGACCTTTGCGCTTCGAAGAGTTCCACGAGCTCGTTCATCAGGTTATCTATGTCAGTGCAACACCTGCCGACTTCGAAATCGGAGAAGCCGAGGGCGTCGTCGTCGAGCAGATTATCCGTCCCACAGGCCTGCTCGACCCGGAAATCGATGTCAGACCATCGGAAAATCAAATCGACGACCTCATGGAAGAAATCCTCACGCGTATCCACCGCCATGAACGCGTGCTCGTAACGACGCTTACCAAGCGAATGGCCGAAGAACTGACGGAATATCTCCTCAACCACGACATCAAAGCCAACTATATCCACAGCGACGTGACCACCTTGGATCGCGTGAAAATCATGAACGACTTGCGGGCAGGCATCTATGACGTGCTCGTAGGCGTGAACCTGCTTCGCGAGGGGCTCGACCTGCCCGAAGTGTCTTTGGTGGCCATTCTGGATGCCGACAAAGAGGGCTTCCTACGCAGCCACCGTAGCCTCACACAGACGGCCGGGCGGGCGGCACGAAACGTTAACGGCAAAGTGATTATGTATGCAGACACCATCACTGAAAGCATGCAGCGAACGATTGACGAGACGGCACGCAGGCGCAGTATACAGCTCAAATACAATGAGGAGCATCACATCACGCCGAAGCAAATTGAGAAGGGCATCGCTTCGTCACTGGCCGAGACGTCGCGCGAGAATACCGTAAGTCCGTCCGTATCCGGCAACAAATATAAAAGTGTATACTTGGAGCCCGAAAGCGGAGCCTTCGCTGCAGATCCGATAATCAAGCACATGTCGAAGGCCGAATTAGAAAGGAGCATCGCCAACACGACCGCGTTGATGAAGCAGGCCGCGAAAGACCTCGATTTCATACAGGCAGCCCAATACCGCGACGAAATCATACGTCTGCAGGAGTTGCTGAAAACGAAATCCGACTCGACCATGCAGGAAAACGGGAAATAAAACGAATCAAAAATTTTGCACCTACAAGAGATTTATCTCATTCCTTGCGGAGAAAAAATATTTTCATGCGGTTGAAACTCAAGTTTCATACGGTTGAAACTCAAATTTCATGCGGTTGAAACTCAAATTTCATGCGGTTGAAACTCAAGTTTCATGCGGTTGAAAATAAATTTTCTTACGGAAGGAGATAAATTTCTTTGCGGGAAGAAATAAATTTTCTTGCGGGAGAAAATAAATTTCTTTGCGGGATGGTTATCAATAAGTTACAAAGTCGAGAAATTCGAATTTCATTGCGTTTCGAGGGGGAATCGCATACTGTGGGAAATCTTTACTTTTCCTTTGTCGCCTGAATAAGCTTGAAAGTCGCCGGGAAACGCTCAGTCGCAAAAAGGCATTCTATTAATTATCGTTAAGTTTAGCGTGTCAGTCCCGCCATTTTACCGACTCTCTCGCCCTTTTTTATTATTTTTGTCCCATTATAAACAGATAGCTATGAATTTGGAAGAGAAGAAAGAAGAGGAAAAAGCACAGTATGCCGTAAGGCCGCATCATAGGCAGAAGAGATTGACCGACGGCAAGGACGATACGCTGAAATACCGCAACATATTGAACAGTGTGTTCATGCTGCTTGCCATAGGCGGCGTCATCGTGTACACGCAGACGGAACATCGGCTCATCGCCACGGTCGTTCTGATTGTTGCTGTGATACTGAAGTTCGTCGAGGTCTCATTACGAATGTTCCGCAAATGAGGAAAATCATAGTCCTTTTGATGTTCGTGCCCATCTGCGGACATGTCTACGCGCAATTCGACGACACTTACAACCAAATGGACGCTACGGGCAATATCAGCCGGCGCGGAGACAAAAACATGAAGGACTCTTTGGGAACGCACAAGGAGATACCTAAAGGCATCAAGGTGTGGACCGTAGACACGCGCTTCGGCGACAGACGTCTGGCTGTTCCTGACACGGTGCCACATATGTTCATGAATTCCATCTTCACGACGGGCATGTGCGGCGAATACAATACGACGGGAAACCTTGGTGCACCGCGCATTAACCGCATTGTTATCGACCGGGCAGAGACCGGGCAGTTCATATTTACGCAGCCCTATGACTTTGTCGTCACGCCCGTCGACCAATTCCATTTCACGAATACGCTGTCGCCATTCACCAATATTACATTCAATACGGCTGGTAACCGGACGAACGGCGAAGACCATCTGACGGCGAAATTCGGTGTGAACGCAGGGAAGAAGCTCGGTGTGGGGTTCAAGTTCGACTACCTTTATGGGCGAGGATATTATCAGAACCAGAGTGCCTCGCATTTCAATTACATGACATACGGCTCGTATCTGGGTGACCAATATCAAGCACATCTGCTCTTGTCGACCAATCATCAAAAAGTTGCCGAGAACGGTGGCATCAGCGACGACAACTACATTGTTCACCCAGAAAGCTACAGCGACAATTACGAGACGTCTGAAATTCCTACGGCATTGTCACAAAACTGGAACAGAAACGACAATCAGCACGTGTTCTTCACGCATCGGTATAATATAGGCTTCAACAGGAAGGTTCCAATGAATGAAGACGAAATCAAGGCGAGAAAGTTCGCCTTGGCATCAAAAAAAGAGAACGAGGCCCAAAAGAAAAAAGAACTGACCGGGAAAGAAGGTCGGAAGCCCGAGGAAGACAAACCGGTGGCACAAGGTCGCCCCGACGATGCAAAAATCATGGGGACAGAGCCGATAGCACAACAAAAAGACAGCAACCGGACCTCGCTGGATAAAGCAACGGCAGACAGTTTGCTTGCAGTCGAGCAAAAAGCAAAGGCCGACACGGCATGGTTGAAGAATGAATTCGTTCCTGTGACGAGTTTCATTCACACTATGCAGTTCGACAATTATCGCCGCATCTATCAGGCATACAAGACGCCGACCGATTTTTATGCGAACACTTATACTATAGATGAGCCCTTAACCGGTGACTCCATCTACGATAAAACCCGATACTATAGTCTCAAGAACACTTTCGCTATCTCTTTATTGGAGGGGTTCAATAAATGGGCCAAATCAGGATTAAAAGCCTTTATTGCTTCGGAGCTGCGCCATTTCACACTACCGAACACCACAGGCAGTACTTCATATAATGAGCACAATCTGAGTATTGGTGCACAACTCAGCAAAGCCCAAGGAAAAACATTCCACTACAATGCAACGGCTGAAACTTGGCTGACGGGCGAAGATGCCGGACAATTGAAACTCGATGCTTCTGCCGATTTGAATTTCAAGCTTTTTGGCGACACACTGTCTCTAACGGCGAACGGTTTCTTCCATCGCCTGAACCCTATCTTTTATTATCGCCATTATCACAGCAGGCATGCATGGTGGGACAATAATAGCATGAGTAAGATGCTGCATACACGGCTCCAAGGTATCTTACATTATCAAAAGACACGGACGACGCTTCGCATTGGCATTGATGAAATCAACAACTACGCTTATTTCGCTTCTTCCTACACCGTCAACAATGGTAATCGGGTCAATCATGCAATAACGGTCAATCAATATGGTGGGGCCGTCAATCTCATTACGGTTGCATTGTCGCAGGACTTCACGCTCGGACCATTGAACTGGGAAAGCGTCATCACGTACCAGAAGTCAAACAACAAGACTGTACTGCCCGTTCCCGATTTCAATATCTATAGCAACCTATACATCAAATTCAAGATTGCCCGTGTGTTGAGTTGCGATTTCGGTGCTGACGTGAGGTATTTTACGAAATATTTTGCTCCGGACTATAATCCCGGCCTCGGTCAATATACCGTGCAGACAAATACGGCTACCGACGGAACAGATAGCAGAATAGAAATAGGTAATTATCCCGTTGCTAATGTCTATGCCAACTTTCATCTGAAGCACACGCGCTTTTTCATTATGATGAGCCACGTGAATGCCGGAACCGGCAAGAAGAATTATTTCTTTACTCCGCATTATCCGCTTAACCAACGTATTCTTAGGTTTGGATTAAGTTGGAACTTCTTTAACTAAGCATGAAAGAAACAAACATCAAAACCAACGCTTTCAGGGCATGGCTGCTGGCTTCCCGACCAAAAACTCTGATCGGAGCAGCCGTTCCGGTGATGTTAGGAATGGCTTTGGCGTTCAATCATGGGACAGGTTCGTTTGATGTTATGCCGGCAATACTATGCCTGCTGTTTGCTTTTGTCATGCAAATAGATGCCAACTTCGTTAACGACTACTTCGATTGTATCAAAGGCAATGACGCTTCCGAGATAAGATTAGGTCCCAAACGGGCCTGTGCAGAAGGATGGGTCACATTGCCCGCAATGAAGAAAGCCATCATCTTCACAACCGCGGTTGCAGCTTTTGTCGGACTGCCGTTGATATTCTATGGAGGTTATGAGGTGATTCCTGTCGGCTTGCTTTGTATCGTGTTCTGCTTCCTTTATACAACAAAGCTATCCTACTTGGGCTTTGGAGACGTTTTGGTGCTCGTATTCTTTGGTTTAGTGCCGGTTTGTCTGACCTACTATGTTGTCATGCCTCAGACTGGCAAAAACATACCCTTGGATGTGTTTCTGACCTCCTTGGCTTGTGGTTTCGTCATCGATACCCTGCTTATCGTCAACAACTACCGTGATAGAGATAATGACCGACATACCGGTAAGCTCACCCTCATCGTCAGGATCGGAGAGCGATGGGGAGCCCGGTTTTATTTATTCAGTGGTTTGATTGGTGAAATCCTCATGCTGTTTGTAAGCCTGAACAACGCAGTGCACACTTGGGCACCCGCTGTTTTGCTGGGCTATCTTCCAGTCCATTACCAGTCTTACATAAAAATGAGAAAGATTCGTCAAGGCAAAGCACTCAATAAGGTTCTGGGCCAGACTGCCCGTAATATTTTGATATTCGGTATCGTTTCTATGCTTGCTATCCTATTATAAAAGATGCAACAGGTATCATTAGACATCATGGAATTTATCGAGCACCACATTCTTCCTCGATACACAGCGTTCGGCAAGAGTCACGGGTTACAGCATGTCAACCGTGTGATAAAGAACTCGATAATGCTGGCCGGATATACGGGGGCCGACGTCAACATGGCCTACGTCATCGCAGCCTATCATGACTTAGGTATGTCAGGTCCGCGTGCCATTCATCATATCACCGGCGGAAAAATCCTTATCAATGACGCCCGGCTCAAACGATGGTTCAGCAACGACCAACTCCGAATCATGAAAGAAGCCGTGGAAGACCATCGTGCAAGCTCAAGCCGTGCACCTCGCAGCATCTATGGGAAAATAATTGCTGAGGCCGACCGTGACCTCGAACCGGACGTCGTGTTCAGTCGAGCCATTCAATACGGGCTTGAAAACAATCCTGAACTAAATAAAGCACAACAATGGGAGAGATTTATGAGTCACATGAATGAAAAATATTCGCGAAACGGTTACATACATTTGTGGATACCGGGTAGCCCCAATGCAAGAAAACTCAAGACTATACAAGACATTATCGAAAACAAAGAACGGCTCCGCATGAAATTCGATAGCTTATATGAAAAAGAAAATAATGAATAAATTTGGCCCTTAGAAAAAAAAAATATACCTTTGCACCGCGAGACACCAAAAACCCACTTATGTTTCAATGCCGATATGGCTCAGTTGGTAGAGCAACGCATTCGTAATGCGTAGGTCCCGGGTTCGAGTCCCGGTATCGGCTCCATTGCGGAATTAGCACATCGGTAGTGCGCGAGCTTCCCAAGCTTGAAAGGCGGGTTCGACTCCCGTATTCCGCTCTACAAGATAAAGCTCCTTCAAAGGAGGAGGCTGGACTTAGAAAGGATTAATTAGAACAAACCTTGTGAATGAAAGCGTTCGCATGGTTTGTTTTTTTTTCGGCGTAATGGATATTTGGTTGGCCGGAACCTCTCGAAAGGCTTTTTTATACAACCTTTTCAGCATTTGAAAACCTATAAATAAAAAAAACGGTATCTTCCGCAATAGTTCAAATGTTAAAAAGAATGGGCTTCAACGCAATGTCAAATGTATCTTTGCAAGGATTATGGCATACCATTTCAAGGTGGTGTACGTATAAATAATATTTCTCTACAGAAGCTATCCCCTCCCAGTTTTGCCAACCCTGCCCCTCGGTCAGTACGCAGCATTTCGTTTTTCCGTTTTTTGTTTCCGCCGTGGCGGACGAAGGTTTTTCTCTGTTTTATTCTCTTCCGCCGTGGCGGGAAAGGCCATCTGTTAATTTATCTTTCTTCCTCCACGGCGAAAGAACGTTTTCTTAAGTCTTATTAACTTCCGCCGTGGAGGAAGAATGTTTTCTTAAGTTTTATTAATTTCTGCTGTGACGGAAGAACATTTTTTCTCTATTCAACCCCTTTCCACCGTGGTGGAAGCCCCGCACTCCTTTGATTTCCTTGTTTCGGGGGGCGCAGCGCGGTTGGCGTTTTATGCCTTCGTCATTTCATCTATATCCCACATGTTTATCACTTCTAATGTATTTGTTGTATCCCGTATTACACCGAAAAAGTGGACTTTCAAAAAATGAAAGCCCACTTTGATGTTTTTTTGCTTTATGCTTGTAATTTATTCGCCTTTGATGGCTGCAACACCCGGGAGAACTTTACCTTCAATGGCTTCGAGCAGGGCGCCACCGCCTGTGGAGATGTAAGAAACTTGATCGGCCAAGCCGAACTTGTTGACACAAGCAACGGAATCACCGCCACCGATGAGCGAAAACGCGCCCTCCTTGGTTGCTTCTGCAACGGCTTCTGCGATGGCTTTCGAACCGCCTGTGAAATTATCGAACTCGAACACACCCGCCGGACCGTTCCACAAGATGGTCTTAGAACCCTTGATAGCTTCGGCAAACGCCTTACGGGTCTCAGGACCGGCGTCCATACCCTCCCAACCGTCGGGAATATTATTGGAAGCACAAACCTTTTGGTTGGCATCGTTCTTGAAGTCGTCGGCAATGATGGAGTCGGTACCGAGTACCAATTTTACGTTGTTCTCTTTTGCTTTCTTGATAACGTCCAAAGCGACGTCGAGCTTGTCGTTCTCGCAGATGCTGTTGCCGATTTTACCGCCTTGTGCCTTGGCAAAGGTGTAAGTCATGCCGCCACAGAGAATCAAGTTGTCTACCTTACCAAGGAGATTTTCGATGATACCGATTTTAGTTGAGACTTTGGAGCCACCCATGATAGCAGTGAACGGGCGTTTGATGTTGTTCAGAACGGCGTCGACAGCCTTTACTTCTTTCTCCATCAAGTAGCCCAACATCTTGTTGTCTGCATTGAAGTAATCTGCAATAACGGCTGTTGATGCGTGTCTGCGATGCGCCGTACCGAAAGCGTCCATTACATAGCAATCTGCGTAAGAAGCCAGTTTCTTGGCGAAGTCTTTCTGACGACTCTTCATCTCTTTCTTGGCTTGATCATACTCCGGAGTGCCTTTCTCTACACCGACCGGCTTTCCTTCTTCTTCGGGATAGAACCGCAGGTTCTCCAACAACAGTGCCTCGCCCGGTTTTAAAGCAGCAACTTCTGCGTCTGCATGGCCACAGTCTTTGGCGAATTTCACCTCTACGCCTAATGCTTTTGAAACGTTTTTGACGATTTGAGCGAGCGAGAGCTCTGGCTTCACTTTGCCTTTGGGCTTTCCCATGTGGCTCATCATGATGAGTGCACCACCGTCGGCCAACACTTTCTTCAGCGTGGGAAGTGCGCCACGGATACGGGTGTCGTCTGTTACATTACCTTTTTCATCCAAGGGGACATTGAAGTCTACACGAACGATTGCCTTTTTGCCGGCAAAGTTGAATTGATCGATTGTCATTTTATCTTTATGTTTTAAGTTAATATTGTTTTTCTGTTTACACGACAAAGGTACATTTTTTTATGCACAACGGGAAATCATTCTCTAAGAATTAAGAGTTTTTCGTACACGATAGCCTTGTTATGCTATATATAGTTGACAAAAGACCGTCATGTTCTGTTCCTGTGCTTTGATTGTTTAATCAAAATCGGCATAGGCCTTGTGCCGCATGCGCAAACATCAAACCGAAAGGAATGTTAACTGCGCCCTAGGGCGGAGACTTCCTGATGAACCGATTGAGAGTTATTCTTCATATTCGGTGGTATCATCAATGCCCGCTTCCGTGAGTGCTTCCTTGCGTTCAATGCAGGTGCCGCATCTTCCACAATGCTTGTCAGCACCCTTATAACAGCTCCACGTTTCGGCGTAGTTGAGACCGAGTCGCTTTCCAATGCGTGCAATGTCGCCCTTTGTGATATGAGTATAAGGTGCTTCAACATGAGCATTAACAAAGGTGCCGGCATAGGCGGCTGCATCTATGGCCTTGATGAATTCGGGGCGACAGTCGGGATAAATGGTGTGATCTCCGCCATGATTGGCTATCAACACTTTCTTGAGGTTGTTGCTCTCTGCGATGCCGATGGCAATAGATAGCATGATGCCGTTACGGAAAGGCACCACGGTTGATTTCATGTTCTCGTCGGCATAATTCCCCTCGGGAATGGCTTCGCCGCCTTCGAGCAAAGAACTTTTAAAGTATTGGCCCATGAAATCAAGATTGATGGTGATGTGCTTGATGCCCAATCGCCTGCAGTGCATCTCGGCAAGGGGTATCTCTTTGGCATTGTGGTTGCTTTCGTAGTTGAAACTGATGCCGAGCGCTATCTCGTTTTTCTTGTCATAAAGCAGCGTAATGCTATCCATTCCGCCACTGACGATGATTACCGAATCTTTCATATATTTATCCGAACAACGTTCTTAGTGCCTCTTCCACCTTCTTTACGGGGTGGAGTGCTATCTTATATTTACGTTTATCAAAGCCTTTCAGGTTATGTGCTGGTATGATCATGTGGGCGAAACCTAATTTCTCGGCTTCAGCAATGCGTTGATCAATGCGATTGACAGGGCGCACCTCACCACTCAGTCCCACTTCTCCGGCCATGCACCAACCGGCTTCTATCGCCGTATCGACATTGCTTGACAGAACGGCCGCTATCACACTGAGGTCCATAGCAAGGTCGGTCACGCGCAGTCCACCGGCAATATTGATGAAAACATCCTTTTGCATGAGTTTGAAGCCAACGCGCTTTTCAAGCACGGCAAGCAGCATGTTGAGGCGTCGTTGGTCGAAACCCGTGGCAGAACGTTGCGGAGTTCCATACGCTGCCGACGACACCAAAGCTTGCGTTTCCACCAAGAATGGTCTTACACCCTCGATTGCCGAAGAGATGGCTATACCCGAAAGTCCTTCGTAGTCTTGTGTCAATAAGAGTTCGGAAGGATTAGATACTTGCCTGAGTCCGTTTTGTTGCATTTCATAAATTCCAAGTTCCGATGTGCTCCCAAAACGGTTCTTGATAGAACGGAGAATTCGGTACATATAATGCTGATCGCCTTCAAACTGAATGACCGTATCCACAATGTGCTCCAATATCTTTGGACCTGCCAATGTGCCTTCCTTGTTGATGTGCCCAATGAGAATTACAGGAATAGCGCTTGTTTTAGCAAAACGAAGCAAGGCTGCTGCACATTCGCGCACCTGAGTGATGCTTCCGGGGGAGCTTTCAACGTCCGAAGTGGAAATAGTCTGTATAGAATCAATAATCACAAGCTCGGGCTTCACCTCTTTTATATGGTCAAAGATATTTTCGAGTGAAGTCTCGCAAAGAACCATCACTTCACTGTTGCCCCCAATACGCTCGGCCCTCATCTTAATCTGCTGGGCACTTTCTTCCCCACTCACATATAGAATACGGTGTTCGGTCATGTGAAGAATAGTCTGAAGCGTCAGTGTACTCTTGCCTATTCCCGGTTCACCACCAAGCAACACAATGCTTCCCGGAACCAAACCGCCACCTAAAACTCGATTTAATTCATCATCGTGCATATCTATTCGCGGTTCATCTTTTGCAGAAATTTCACGAAGGAATAGAGGCTTGTTCTTGTTTGACAGACTGTTCCTGACGGCATGTGCAGCCGTTTTTGCAGCCATTGAACCCGTGTCATTGGCAATACGTATTTCCTTAAACGTGTTCCATTGGCCGCAACTGGGGCATTTCCCAATCCATTTTGTCGATTCTTGTCCGCAGTTGTTGCACACGTATGCAATCTTATCCTTGGCCATTTCTATGTCTGCTTCTTGTTATATTTCCCACAAAAGTAACAATAAATTCTATAGTTCCAAAATTATTTGTTACTTTTGCATGGTTTAGAAACGGATATAAAACGTGTTTGAATGATGAAATTTCTAAGTCATAAAATATCCCTTTTTGCTTTGGTCTTACTCGTTTCTGCCTGTGGACAGTCCTACGATGAGCAAAGAAGACTGTCACGTGCCGAGCGTCAACGGCTCCTTCGAGAAGACTCATTGGCCTTGAAAATAGCCGTTATACCTACGCTTGATTGTCTTCCTTTGTATCTGATGAAAGACCACCAGCTTTATGATACGGCACGATTGGATTTGCGTCTGAAGTTCTTTACGGCTCAAATGGACTGTGATACGGCTCTGTTAAATAAACACGTAGAGGGTTCTATCAGCGACCTTGTACGTACGGAGCGAATGAAGAAGCGTGGCCTACAACTTGATTATCTCACCGCTACCAATGCCTATTGGCAACTATATTCCAATCGTAAATCACGCCTGAAACGACTCAATCAATTAGGGGATAAAATGATTGCTATGACTCGTTTCTCGGCAACCGACTATCTGACCGACCGCACGCTTGACACGGTCAAAACGCAGGCCCGCGTATATCGGGTACAGTTCAATAATGTGTTCATTCGCCTAAACATGCTGCTTAACAATGAGATTGATGCCCTTTGGCTTACGGAACCACAGGCAACTAAAGCCCGCATACTTGAAAATCCTATGCTACGTGACAGTCGTGATTTTAAAATATCGCTTGGGGTATTAGCCTTACGTCATGCTGGAGTGAGTGACAATCGGCGCAAGTTGCAACTTCGAGAGTTTGTAAAAGCATATAATAAGGCGTGCGATTCTATTAATGAAAACGGGATAGTACACTATGCCGATTTACTTCGGAAGTATTGCAAGGCAGATGAAAGAACGATTTCTGCATTGCCAAAACTGAAGTTTCATCATGTAGCTAAACCGAGAGCGAAGGACATTCAAATCGCTTCTAACTTTCAATAACTTGTACTCATGCCTTCATCTCAAATTGAACTACAAGCTGTATTATCATTGATTCTTGAACAAAAGAATCTACCTTTGGCGTTAAAAAACATTCAATTGTTCCTCAAACAAGCAGGACTCTCGCAGTTCGATACGCGCATCGAAGAGATAGCGTCGGGCTATCAACTCATGAAAGATTACATGTTGCGGGGCTATCAAGACGATATGCGCCCGCAACTTTATCATTCTATGCTAAGGCAACTCTACAGCATCGCGTTCGACGTAAGGGTCAAGCAGGCCGTAATCAGCGGTGGTTATCATGGATTGGCAGAGTTGAGTGCACGCCACATCAATCTGTCTGACGGCGATATACAACAGAAGCTGGAGGCCTACGTGCAGGACTTGGCCATGTTGTCGCTGGAGCCTGATACCGTCCGGAGCGAGAAAGAACACACTTTGCGCAAGCAACATCAGCACTACGTAGCTTCAGTCTTCGATACCATCGTGGTTTCGTTCTATTGGAGCGAGGCCGTCCATAGCGCTTTACTTCAACTTATACTCAGCCCAATGGTCGACTCTTTTGATGCCTTGACGCTCGTCTCTGCAGTGGCATTGAGCGGCATGAACGGCTTCGACCCTTGGCGCTTCAAGTTGCTGTTGGCCGTATGGCAGCAGACAGAAGACGAGGAACTGCGCCAAAGAGCCTTCGTGGGGTGGACACTCATGGCCTGCACCGACGGCATGAGGCTTTTTGATGATGCTGTCGAACAGATGCTTTCCGTCCTCGAAACAGCAAATGCCGACGACCTGCGCCGACAACTCTACGAGCTGCAATGCCAAATCTTCTATTGCAGCAGTGCTCGTCGCGACAACGAAAGCATACAGAAAGAGATTATCCCCAACCTGATGAAGGGAAAACGACTGAGGTTCGACCGTTTCGGAATCGAAGAAAACGAAGATTCTTTGGAGGATATCCTGCATCCCGACAAGGCAGAGCAGGAAATGGAACGCATTGAGGAGAGTATGAACCGCATGACAGAGATGCAGAAACAGGGTGCCGACATCTATTTCGGAGGCTTCTCGCAGATGAAAAGGTTTCCGTTCTTCTCTTCGGTCAGCAATTGGTTCGTGCCGTTCTCAAAGCAAAATCCAGAGATTGCTGAAGTACTTAGCCAACTGGACAGCACAAAACTGATTGATGCGATGCTAAAAGGCGGGCTCTTTTGCAATTCCGACAAATATTCATTTAGCTTTGCCCTGAAGTCGGTCTATGAGCAGCTTCCGCCGAAAGTACGCGAGATGATGAACACCACCGACGGCATGATGTTGCTGGAAAGCGCCGAAGACATGGACAAACCGTCTTACAAACGACTGCAATATCTGCAAGACCTCTATCGCTTCTTTGAATTGAACCCTTACCGCGCAGAGTTCAGAAATCCTTTCTGGAACGACCATGTAACCCGCAACAGCCAATTCTTCCTGCACGACGCACTTCCTTTCGCGTCCTTTTACAAGGAAATCATCTCCCTGATGTCTTTTGCCGCGAAGCGGAAAGAATGGGCATTCATGCGCGAACTGTCAGAGCGACATCGGCCAGACCGGCAGGAAACGCTTCACCTGCTGACCACGGACGTGGAGCGACTGCAACGTTATTATCGCCTGCAGAACACGCTTTCGTGCCATTTCCACGAATACGAACAGGCCCATCGCTATTGCCGCTCGCTCGTGATTGCCGGATTGGTTGCACACGAAGAGAGCCGTGTGAAAACCGAAGCGGTGGCCTATGATGAGGAGACGCACTTGTTGAAGCTCGACAGCGAACCCTTGGATTTAGGTTTCGCCACCGAAAGAGATTTGCGAAGCTATGCCTCGACCGCTTTGAGAGCCGCACTTTTCGAAGAGGCCGCCCGTGCCTATCAAGCGCTTTTTGAGGCCACCGACAACAACCGTTACCGCTGGCACCATGCCTTGGCACTGATGAACATGGGGCGCGTGGAAGAGACGCTCTCGCTCCTTTACCCTTTGGACATGGAAGAAGTGAACATTCCCGTGAAGCGCACGATAGCGTGGGCCTTGCTGCTCCGACGCAAGCCCGACCAAGCCGAGCGTTATTACGAAGCGATATTGTCGTCGGACGCCGTCATCACCGAGGACTATTTGAACGCCGGCTACAGCAAGTGGTTCTTGAACAAGAATAACGAAGCGGTCGTCCTGTTCAAGAATTGGCTTGCGCAGCAGTCCACGGAAACCATATCCTCGGTCTTCGGGCAAGACCACCGTCTGCTCGAAGACAACGGCATCGGCACGATAGACCGTATGTTGATGGAAGACCTCGTAGGTTCGGAATAATCCCCTTCACACTTTGTTTGAATCGAAAGAGAGATTGCTGTCGTGGCAGTCTCAAAGCGGTTGCGTTGCCCAGCGCAATAGGAGAAGCATGCCAGCCTCCTATAGGAAAGGTACAGTCCCGCCATGGTGGGAAATAATTCTCGCCATGGTGAGACTATATTCCCACCATGGCGGGACAGTTTTCCCACCATGGCGGGAACGTTATTAGATAAGTATCTCTTCGATAGGAAATAGGTATCTCTTGGGCAATAGATACGTTGGGCGTTCGTATGATGTAGCCTTATAATCCGCCCGATGTTGCTTATCAATCGTCGGAAATCGGTATAGGAAATAGGGGGAAATCATGCTTTGTCCGTATTCTATATAGAAAGATAAAAGAAATTCTATATAGAACGACAAAAGCACTAAATCTTAACGAAATGAACGGAAAATACTTATTGGGGTTTGATGTCGGCAGCAGTTCTGTCAAGGCATCTTTGGTAGACATCGAGCGCGGAGACATTGCGGCATCGGCCTTCTATCCGGAAAAAGAGGCGCCCATCGTGGCCGTAAGGACGGGCTGGGCAGAACAAGACCCGCAGATGTGGTGGGACAATGCGAAGCTCGCGCTGAGGAAAATCATGCAGCAAGCCGGTGCCAAGGGCGAAGACATCGCGGCCATCGGCATCTCTTATCAGATGCACGGGCTGGTGTGTATGGACAAGAACCAAAAAGTGTTGCGGCCGAGCATCATCTGGTGCGACTCACGTGCGGTGGCTTACGGTGAGCGCGCATTCAACGAACTGGGCAAGGAACGTTGCCTGACGCATTTGCTTAACTCGCCCGGCAATTTCACGGCCGCCAAATTGGCTTGGGTGAAAGAGAACGAACCGGAACTATTCAGACAGATTGACAAGGTGATGCTGCCCGGCGACTATATCGCCATGAAGCTCACGGGTGAAGCGCAGACTACGATCAGTGGCCTTTCCGAAGGGATGATGTGGGACTTCAAGGCCAAGAGGCCGGCTAAGCTCCTCTTAGATTATTTCGGCTTTGAAGACAGCTTGTTGGCAGAAGTTGTTCCAACGTTCGGCATTCAGAGTGTGGTTTCCGAAGAGGCGGCGCAGGAGTTGGGCCTGAAGGCGGGGACGCCCATCGGCTATCGTGCGGGCGACCAGCCCAACAATGCCGTCAGCCTGAACGTGTTCAATCCAGGAGAGATAGCAAGTACGGCAGGCACGTCGGGCGTTGTGTACGGCGTTTTGGGCGACGCGAATTACGATCCCGAGAGTCGTGTGAACACCTTCGCGCATGCCAACTATACGACTGCGACGGACAGGCTGGGCGTGCTTCTCTGCATCAATGGCACTGGCATTCTCAATGCCTGGATGCATCGCAATGTCACGTCGGACCTCAGCTACTCGGAGATGAACGACTTGGCGGCAAGCGTTCCTGTGGGCAGCGAGGGCGTCAAGATTATTCCATTCGGGAACGGCGCGGAACGTGTGCTCGGGAATAAGGAAGTGGGCTGCTCTGTCCATGGCGTGAACTTCAACAAGCATGGCCGTGCCCATCTTGCAAGGGCAGCCCAAGAGGGCATCGTCTTCAGTTTCTGCTACGGAATGGAAATCATGCAGCAGATGGGAATGGAACTGAACAAGATACATGCAGGCAGGGCCAACATGTTCTTGAGTTCGCTGTTCAGGGAGACTTTGGCCAATGTCAGTGGCGCGACTATCGAACTGTATGAGACGGACGGAAGTGTCGGTGCCGCGAAAGGTGCGGGCATCGGCGCGGGCATATACAAAGACCACGACGAAGCCTTCTCGACATTAAAGAGATTGGCTGTCATAGCGCCCGAAGAAAGCAAGCACGAAGAATATATCGAGGCCTATCGCGAATGGAAAGACATACTTGAGAAGAGCCTTTCTCGATAACATCCCCCTCTAATTTAAAAGAGAGACGGCTCGGAATGAAATCAGACGCGGCACAGAATGAAAAGACATCCCCATCTTCTTCCAATCAGATGGGGATGTCTTCTTTCTCTATGTATTTCCAAATATGAACGTCGACCATTCCGGCTCTTTCAGACACATGGATTTTAGGAGGAACGTTTCAGGCTCTTCGCAAGGTATTTCGTGGTATAACCTTGCCGACTGCGTACAATCTCCTCGGGCGTTCCCGTGGCAAGAATGGTGCCGCCGCCACGGCCGCCTTCGGGTCCTACGTCGATGACATGGTCGGCCAACTTGATGACGTCCATGTTGTGCTCGATGATGATTACGGTATTGCCGCGGTCGGTGAGCCGTCGGAGCACGTCCATCAAGATACGGATATCCTCGAAGTGGAGGCCCGTGGTAGGCTCGTCGAGGATATACAGCGTACGGCCCGTGTCGCGTTTGGCTAATTCGGTGGCCAGTTTCACGCGTTGACTCTCGCCACCCGACAGCGTAGTCGAGCTCTGGCCGAGTTTGATATAACCCAAGCCGACGTCTTGCAAGGTTTTGATTTTCGGCAGAATGGACGGTATGTTCTCGAAGAACTCCACGGCTTGATTGATGGTCATGTCGAGCACGTCGGCTATAGATTTCCCCTTGAAGCGCACTTCAAGCGTTTCGCGGTTGTAGCGTTTGCCGTGGCACACCTCGCAAGGTATCATCACATCGGGCAGGAAGTTCATTTCGATGGTCTTGTAGCCGTTGCCACCGCAAGCCTCGCATCGGCCACCTTTCACGTTGAAGGAGAAGCGCCCCGGCTTATAGCCGCGTATCTTGGCTTCAGGCAGGTTGACAAAGAGGCTGCGGATATCGCTGAAGACGCCCGTGTAGGTGGCCGGATTGCTTCGCGGCGTGCGGCCGATGGGGCTTTGGTCTACGTTGACCACCTTATCTATATTGTCCACGCCCTCGACCCTGTCATAGGGCATAGGCTTCTTGAGCGAACGGTAGAAATGTTGAGAGAGAATGGGCTGTAGCGTCTCGTTGACGAGAGTCGACTTACCCGACCCCGACACGCCCGTGACGACAATCAGCTTGCCCAGTGGAAAGTCCACGTCGACGTGCTTTAGGTTATTTCCCCTTGCCCCGAAAATCCGAATATGCTTGCCGTTCCCCTTGCGACGTTCGGACGGAACATCAATCCTCCGGTCGCCATTGAGGTAATCGGCCGTGATGGTGTGACTCTTGAGCATCTCCTTAGGCGTTCCCTGAAAGACCACCTCACCGCCCTTCCGGCCAGCCTTCGGTCCGATGTCGATAATCCAATCGGCGGCGCGCATCATGTCTTCGTCGTGCTCCACGACAATGACCGTATTACCCAAATCGCGCAGTTCCTTCAGGGAGCGTATCAGCCTGTCGTTGTCGCGCTGGTGCAGACCGATGCTCGGCTCGTCGAGAATATAGAGTACGTTGACGAGCTGACTTCCGATTTGCGTAGCCAGCCGGATACGCTGGCTCTCACCACCCGACAGCGTGGCGCTTTGTCGGTTGAGCGAGAGATAGTCCAAGCCCACTTCAAGGAGAAAGTTCACCCGAGTGCGGATTTCCTTGAGTATCTCGCCGGCAATCTTCCGCTGCTGCGGTTCCATGTGCTCTTCCACATGCTCGAGCCATTCTTTGAGGTCGTTGATGTCGAGGTCGGCCACCTCTGTGATATTCTTGTCCCATATGCGATAAGAGCGCGCTTCTTGGTTAAGTCGTTGCCCTTTACATTCCGGGCAGACCGCGGTGCCTAAGAACTGGTCGGCCCACTTCTTTCCCGCAGCCGAATCATCGCTCTCCATCACCGTCTGTAGATACTTGACGATGCCATCGAAAGCAACGAAGTAGTCTGATGAAGTATGAATGAGCTTCCGGTCTATTTTCACGTTCTCCAGACTTCCATACAAGATTTCGTCGACAGCTTCTTGCGGAATATCCTTGAAAGGCGTCTTGAGGTCACAGTCGTATTTCCTGAGGATAGCGTCAATCTGCCAGAAGATCATTTGGTTTTTATATTTCCCCAACGGAACGATAGCCCCATCATGAATATTCATCTTGGCATCGGGAATCACTCTTTTGAGGTCGATTTCGCTGACATAACCCAACCCTTTGCAACGCGTGCAGGCTCCCTCCGGAGAATTGAACGAGAAGATATTGGGAGCAGGGTCTTTGTAGGAGACGCCGGAAGTGGGACACATAAGCCGCTTAGAGAATAACTTGCCTTCGTCGCTATCCTTGTCAAGCACCATGATGAGACCGTCGCCCTGTTTCATGGCCTCTTGAACGCTCTTGGTCAGTCGTTCATGCGAGACATCTTCAACGAGCATCTTGTCAACCACCACCTCTATATTATGGTTCTTATAGCGGTCGGTCTTCATTCCCCGTGTGATTTCCTTGATTTCTCCATCCACCCGGATATAGATATAGCCTTTGCGTCGCATGCTTTCGAAGAGTTCGCGATAGTGGCCTTTTCGGTTTCTGATGAGCGGTGCAAGGATATAGATTCGCTTTCCGACATAACCGTGGGTAATCATTTCGATGACATTCTCCTCGGTGAACTTCACCATCTTCTCTCCCGTGACATAGCTGTAGGCCGTCCCTGCACGTGCATACAGAAGGCGCAGATAGTCATAAATCTCCGTCGTCGTGCCCACGGTAGAACGCGGGTTCCGGTTCGTCGTCTTCTGCTCAATGCTGATAACGGGGCTCAAGCCGGTTATCTTATCAACGTCAGGTCGTTCCATGTTTCCAAGAAAATTCCGGGCATAGGCCGAGAACGTCTCGATGTATCGGCGTTGCCCCTCGGCAAATAGGGTGTCGAACGCCAAGGAAGATTTACCGGAGCCCGAAAGGCCCGTTATCACTGTCAGCGAGTTGCGAGGGATTTCAACGTCAATGTTCTTCAGATTGTGCACGCGTGCTCCCCACACATTTATCTTTTTATCTTCTCTTTCCATTTCCATAAGGAAGTCTTTTACTTGTTTATAAAGTCGTTTCTTACCTGTTCCCCCTATTACCAGTGCCAGTCTCTGCCGATTGAAAGGTAACATTACACGAACGCCCTACGTATCTATTGCCCAAGAGATACCTATCTCCTATCGAAGAGATACTTATCTAACAACAGTCCCGCCATGGTGGGAAAACTGTCCCGACATGGCGGGACTGTACCTTTCCTATAGGAAGGTGATACGTCTCCCCTATTGTGCTGGGCAATGCAACCGCATATTCGTCATGTCCGCTGCCAACTTCCGCGCGATTCTCAACCGCAGCTCTGCCATATCCGGCTGCTACCGTGTGATTCCTCAAAAGGTTTATATCCCGTTTGATGGAATAACGCTTCCCGTCGGCCCCGAGGGCTTCTACCACGACATAGTAGACGCCTTGCGCTACATCTTTGCCGTGAAACTTACCGTCCCAACCGCCGTCTATGCTGTCCCATTCATAGAGTTTCTGTCCCCAACGGTTGTAAATCTTGGCATGGAACTCTATAATGCTGCGGCTGCTTGATTTCACTTTATAGACATCGTTGATACCGTCTCCGTTCGGAGAAAACGCATTGGGAAGTTCGAGCCTGCTCTCAAACAGAGAGACGGTTATAGGACTGTATTCGTGTATGATGGTGTCATTCCCGCTGATGAATGTCGCACGAAGAATGACCCGGTGATTGCCCGAACGGTCAAATGTATATTGCGTGTCTTCCTCGTATCTTTGCAGATAAGGCTTTACTTCATTTCCATGGAAGAACCGCCACTCATAGTAAGCCGTCCAACCGACAATGTCTTGCGGATTGGCTTTGAACGAGGCCGTCACCGGAGCCGAACCTTCGAAGCTGTCTTGATGTTCATTTCCTGCCGCATCTTTGAAAACTGCGGTTGGCGAAGCATTCGGAGTGGTGTCAGCCAAGACAAAGCTGCAACCCAGCACCTGCAGGAAGAGCAGGATTAAAATCTTTACTTTCATCTCTTTGTCGCTATAATTGTGCAAAGTTACTAAAAAGAAAACACACCGAATGTGATGTAATGACATATTTTTTTGTATTTTTGCAGTTGAAAAATTAATAAATCCCTAAATGATGATATCTTTCTTCCGGTATATTTTGTTTTGTCTATCCGTCTTTTTAAGTACGTTTACAGCTACGGCTGATAACAAAAACCATGTTTCCATAGGCATCATACTACCCTTGCATCAAGCGGATGGCGACGGAAAACGAATGACGGAATACTACCGAGGCATGCTGATGGCTTTCGACCAACTGAAATCCGAAGGCTATAGTATTGATGTGCATGCATGGAATGTGAATGCCGATGCCGATATCAGGACTACGTTGCTTGATGAGCATACGGCAAAGTGTGACATTATCTTCGGCCCGCTATATAGTAAACAGGTGAAGCCTTTGGCGGATTTCTGCCAGTCGAAAAACATTCGGTTGGTAATACCTTTCTCTATTTCCGACACCGACATCGCCTCCAACAAGAGCATCTTTCAGGTTTATCAAGACGACACAAGACTGTTGAATGCTACGCTCAATGCCTTTTTGGAACGATTTAGCAAGTGTCATCCTGTGTTTGTCGACTGCAATGATGCCTCCAGCAAGAAAGGTGTTTTTACGATGGCGCTGCGCAGGCAACTCGAAGCAAAGGGCATCGCATATAATGTAACTAATCTGAAGTCAGATGACGAGGCTTTCGCCAAAGCCTTTACCAAAGAAAAGACGAATGTTGTTATCCTAAATACGGCACGCTCTCCGGAATTGAATGAGGCCTTTACAAAGCTGGAGCGTTTCGACCAGTTACGCCCGGGAACACCAATCAGCATGTTCGGTTATACGGAGTGGCTGATGTATGCACCATACGACTTCAATCATTTCTGTAAATACGACACCTATATCCCGACAACATTCTATTATAATGCTTCGTCGACAGCGACGACAGCCTTGGAAAGAAGCTATCGTAGTTGGTTCCATGAGCCGATGCAACAAGCCTTGCCCCGCTTTGCAATAACAGGCTATGACCATGCTCAGTTCTTTGTGCGTGGGTATGCAAAATACGGACGAAAGTTTCTTGGCAGCAAGTGGCAACAGGTTTACAAGTTCTTGCAATCCCCATTAAAGTTCGAACCTGTGGAAAAGGGCGGACGTATCAACTCGAGTTTCCAGCTGATACATTATCTTTATAATGGAAACATAGAGAGCATAGCCTATTAAAGAGTTTGTATGAAACTAAAAAACAAAATAATATGTTGTCTGCTTCTTACTGGCTGCGGCGTGTTGCGTGTAGAGGCACAGATAGGTGAACATCGCAATGACTTTTCCGTAGGGTTCAATGCCGGCTATGTGCTAAGTACTGTGGGCTTTGTTCCCAAAGTCAATCAGAAGCAACACAGCGGAATTACAGGGGGATTGTCGTTAAGTTATAAGAGTGAGAAATATTTCTCGACCATTTGTTCTATTCTGACAGAAGTGAACTATGCCCAGTTGGGTTGGAAAGAAGATATCCTTGACAACAAAGACCAACCTGTTATCAATGCATTGACAGGACAGGCCGAACACTACAGCCGCACCATTGACTATATCCAAGTACCGGTCTTTGCGCATCTTGCATGGGGAAAGGAATATAAGGGAGCCAATTTCTTTGTGAATTTAGGTCCTCAGTTTGGTTATATGCTCCGTGAAAGCACCGATATGAACTTTGCCTTTGACCAACGCAACATGCAAGATCGTGTGAATCCCGTGGTGGCTCAAGACACAATGGCAGTCAGTAAGAAGTTCGATTACGGCATAGCCGTGGGACTTGGTTTGGCGTATAGCCATCCCAAGATGGGCCATTTTCTATTGGAAGCCCGATATTATTACGGTCTTGCCAACATCTATGGCTCGTCAAAGCGCGACTATTTCTCAAAGTCCAACCATGGAAATATCGTTATCAAAGCCGCTTATCTTTTTGACATCACACGCACTAAAAGAAAGAATAATCATCAATAAATATATCTACTATGTTTGAAAATCAACCAAAAGGCCTGTATGCCTTAGCTCTTGCCAACACCGGCGAGCGTTTTGGTTACTATACCATGTTAGCCATCTTCGCTTTATTTATGCAAGCCAAGTTCGGATGGACAGAATCTCAGGCCGGACAAGTGTATGCCATATTCCTTGCCGTGGTCTACTTTGCACCGCTCCTTGGCGGGATAATCGCTGATAAGATAGGCTATGGGAAGTGTGTCACCATTGGTTTTGTTACAATGTTCCTTGGTTACCTTGGGCTGGCTATTCCCACGGGTGCCGACGAAGCCGGAAAGATTGCAATGTTTGCCGGTTTAACCTGCGTGTCATTGGGAACGGGGCTGTTCAAGGGAAACCTTCAAGTGCTTGTCGGCAACCTCTACGACAACCCGAAGTATTCAAGTAGTCGTGATTCGGCGTTCAGCCTTTTCTATATGGCCATCAACATCGGCGCCATGTTCGCTCCCTCCATGGCCAAATGGATTACTAATCTCTATTTGGGTCAGTATGGTTTTGTCTACGATGCAGGCAATTTCGACCCCGCTTACCTCAAAGTATTATATGGTGCCTATGGGCTTTGCTTTGGTGTGGCATGTGTGTCGTTACTTCTTTCGGCCGGAATTTACTTTGCATGCCGCAGTTGGTTCAAACATGCCGATGTGACAGCAAAACAGGCAGAAGCCTCCAATCAGGAAGTTGAAGAGCTTACGCCCAAGCAGACCCGAGACCGTATTGTGGCTTTGCTGCTCGTCTTTGCAGTGGTTATCTTTTTCTGGATGGCTTTCCATCAGAACGGTTCTGCCCTAACCTTCTTCGCCAAGAAATATACGAATTTAGAGATTTATGGTTCAATGCGTATATGGTTCAATATTTTCAGTCTCGCATTGATAGCACTTTCCGTCTATACGGGTTTCGGCGCCTTGCAATCAAAGACTATGAAGGGCAAGGCTATTTGCGGATTTGCAACCTTGATAGCATGGGGAGGTGCCGCGGCACTTTTCTTGGGCATGGACAATCCGACAATGTCCCAACCCTCCGATTTCCAGCAGTTCAATCCTTTCTTCGTAGTTGCATTGACGCCGTTCAGCATGCTTTTCTTCGGCCTTCTCGCCAATAAGGGACACGAAGTGAGTGCACCCGCCCGCATAGCATGGGGCATGCTGGTAGCCGCCCTTGGCTTTGCGGTAATAACCATGGCTTCCACAGGACTTATTTCTCCGATGGACTTAGGCGACAAGACGCAGAGTATTCTGTCGCCAAGCTGGCTGATTTCCACTTATTTCACGTTGACCTTAGCCGAATTACTACTGTCTCCGATGGGTATTTCCTTTGTCAGCAAAGTTGCTCCGCCGAAGTATAAAGGGCTAATGATGGGCGGTTGGTTCGTAGCCACAGCCATAGGTAACTATTTGAGTTCGATACCTTCAATGCTTTGGAACCGCATTCCGTTGATGTATAACTGGAGCATCCTAATAGCTCTTTGTCTCATCAGTGCCATCGTGATGTTTGCCTTGCTGAAGAAGCTCAATAAAATGACGGCTTGATGATATAAAAAGGGGAGCTTTCTATCCTCCCCGTGTATTTCTTCCCGTATGCCCGTAAATTTTCTCCCGTATATAAATTTATTTTCATACGGGAGAAAATTTATTTCTTCCCGCAAGAAAAATTATTTCTTCCCGCAAAGACGTTTGTTTTTGTGACTAATCTCAGCCATTTTGCGACGCGATGTCAGTCATATTGAACGGTGAAATAGCTGAGATTACAAGGTAAAATGGCTGAGGTTGAAGTGTGATATGGCTGATATCGCATCGTGATATCAGGAAAATAAGAACGGTAATAGAATGAAACAGATTTAGGCGTAATGGACATTTGGTAGGCCAGATTTGGCAGTCTACCAAATATCCATTACGCCGCCCTTAACTTTTATATGCGGAACATATTTACCGGACAGTAATAGTTCGATTACATCAAATAAGGAAAAGCATACCTTCTTATAAGGTGTACTAAAAAAGTAAACAAATAAAAAGGAATAAAAAACCGCTGAACCTTTTACAGTTCAGCGGCAATCTCTCATTTTTCAGTTCGATTTGCAAATTACTTTGCAGTGTCAGCAGCAGCAGTATCAGCAGCAGCGGTATCAACCTGAGCAACAGAGTCAGAGTCATTGTTGGCTGCAGGAGTTGTAGTTTTGTTACCACAAGATGCGAAAGAGATAGCTGCAACAGCTACGAACATTAAAACTAATTTCTTCATTTTCTTTGCTTTTTAAATCTGTAAAACAATCATTTGTTAATTAAAACGATGCAAAGATAAGTATTTTTTCAATATATCAATCATGTTTTAACGACTTTTTTTTGTTGTTTTTGTAACTTTTCATTAATCATTTTATAATCAATAACTTACAGATATTAAATTATTGTTAACGAAAAAGGCATAAAAGACACAGTTAACACCATATAATAGATACAATAAAGAGGCCGACCATGATAACAAAAGCTATCAGGCCGGCCCTTTCCTTTCCAAAGTTCAATACTCATCCCATGCCTTAATGTCGATATCCTCAAGGGCCACCGTGCAAAATGCATTGATGAATGCACCGGCAAGACGGCTATTTGTGATGAGAGGAATATTCAGGTCTATGGCCGCACGACGTATCTTGTAACCGTTGGTCAGTTCATGTACCGTAAGGTTCTTCGGGATATTGACGACCATATCTATCTTCCTTTCGTGCAGTAAATCTAAAGCCTGTGGTTGCATTCCCTCTTCTGAAGGCCAGAAGACGCGCGTGTTGGCAATGCCGTTCTCCTCAAGGAACTTGCTAGTACCACCGGTGGCATAGAGTTCATAGCCATGGACAACCAATTGTTTAGCTGCATCCAACATATCGACTTTCTGCTTAGCACCACCCGTTGATAGCAACACGGTCTTCTCGGGGACACGATATCCCACAGAAAGCATACTCTTCAGCAGTGCGGTATTCGTGTCGTCGCCCAGACAACCAACCTCACCTGTAGAACTCATATCCACACCTAAGACAGGATCCGCCTTTTGCAAGCGATTAAACGAAAATTGACTAGCCTTGATGCCCACATAATCCAAGTCGAAGAGGTTTTTACTTGGCTTTTCAATAGGAAGCCCGAGCATCACTCTCGTAGCCAGTTCGATAAGGTTTATTTTCAACACCTTGCTCACAAACGGGAAAGAACGGCTAGCACGAAGGTTACATTCAATCACAAGGATATCATTTTCGCGAGCCATGAACTGGATATTGAAAGGTCCGTTGATGTGCAGGTTCTTTGCTATTTGCCGACTGACACGCTTGATACGGCGCATGGTCTCCACATAAAGCTTCTGCGGTGGAAACTGGATCGTAGCATCACCGGAATGGACTCCGGCAAACTCGATATGCTCACTGATGGCATAAGCAAGAACTTCTCCGTTCTTTGCAACGGCATCCATTTCTATCTCCTTGGCGTGTTCGATGAACTTAGAGACGACAACGGGGTGGTCTTCACTCACATTTGCAGCCAACTGGAGGAAGCGTTCCAATTCATCTTCGTTGGAGCAGACATTCATTGCAGCACCGGAAAGCACATAAGAAGGACGCACTAAAACCGGGAACCCTACCCTATCAACAAACTTATCAATGTCTTCCATGCTAGTCAATGCACTCCACTCGGGTTGGTTGATGCCACTATCTGTAAGCATTGCAGAGAACTTTGCGCGGTCTTCCGCACCATCGATATCCTGTGCCTTGGTTCCCAATATCGGAACATTCTGTGCATCGAGTTTCATAGCCAGATTGTTCGGTATCTGTCCACCAGTGCTGACAATCACACCATGCGGGCATTCTATTTCGATGATGTCCATCACACGTTCGAACGTGAGCTCATCAAAATAGAGGCGATCACACATATCATAGTCGGTCGAAACGGTCTCTGGGTTATAGTTGACCATCACGGAGCGCCAACCTTCCTTACGTATCGTGTTCAATGCTTGAACACCGCACCAGTCGAACTCTACCGAACTACCGATACGATAAGCACCCGAGCCGAGAACAATCACAGAACGCTTGTCATTCTCGAATACGATGTCACTCTTTACGCCACTATAGGTCACATAAAGGTAATTGGTCTGTGCGGGATATTCTGCTGCCAGCGTATCAATCTGCTTCACCACGGGGAGAATACCATAGCCCTTGCGCTTGTTACGCACCAGCAGACCTGCCTTATGCATGTTCCCCAGTTCCTTTTCAAGGCCTATTGCACGCGCAATCTGGAAGTCAGTAAAGCCATAGACTTTTGCCGTGCGGAGCAAATCCTTATCCAAGGTATTGATGTTTACCTTCTTCAGTTCCTCGTCAATATCGATGATATGCTTCAGTTTCTGAAGGAACCACTTGTCAATCTTCGTGAACTCATGGATACGGTCAATGGTATAGTTCTTGTGCAAGGCTTTCGAGATGACAAAGACACGCTTGTCCGTAGGCTCGCTGAGCGCAGCATCCAAATCTTCTATCTCAAGCTCTTTGTTCTCCACAAAGCCGTGCATACCCTGCCCTATCATGCGGAGCCCTTTCTGAATAGCCTCTTCGAAGTTGCGACCAATGGCCATGACCTCGCCCACCGACTTCATGCTTGAGCCCAACTCCTTGTCTACTCCACGGAACTTGGACAGGTCCCAGCGTGGAATCTTACAAACCACATAGTCGAGCGCAGGTTCAAAGAAGGCACTCGTGGTCTTGGTGACCGAGTTCTTCAATTCGAAGAGACCGTATCCCATACCCAACTTAGCCGCTACGAAAGCCAACGGATAACCGGTCGCTTTCGATGCAAGTGCAGAGGAACGGGACAGACGTGCATTCACTTCTATCACACGATAGTCTTCGCTCTTCGGATCGAAGGCATACTGCACATTGCACTCTCCCACGATACCAATATGGCGAACTATCTTGATGGCCAGTGCACGGAGCTTGTGATATTCACTGTTGGTGAGTGTCTGCGAGGGCGCAACGACGATGCTCTCGCCCGTGTGTATGCCCAACGGGTCGAAGTTCTCCATGTTGCACACCGTGATGCAGTTGTCATAGTGGTCACGTACCACCTCATATTCTATCTCCTTCCAACCTTTCAGACTCTTCTCGACAAGCACTTGGGGAGAGAACGAGAAAGCCTTCTCGCAAATCTTGTCCAGTTCTTCTTCGTTATCGGCGAAACCCGACCCCAGCCCACCCAAGGCATAAGCTGCACGCACGATAACCGGATAGCCCAAAGCCGCAGCGGCCTTGCGCGCCTCGTCCATCGTCTCACAGGCTTCGCTCTTGATGGTCTTCACGTCAATCTCATTCAGTTGCTCGACGAAGAGCTCGCGGTCTTCCGTGTTCATGATGGCCGAAACAGGTGTGCCCAACACCTTGACGCCATACTTGGCAAAGACACCCGTACGCTCCAGCTCGACACCGCAGTTCAACGCCGTTTGTCCGCCAAACGAAAGCAGCACACCATCGGGGCGTTCTTTCCGTATCACCCTTTCAACGAAATAAGGCTTGACGGGCAGAAAGTAAATCCGGTCGGCCACGCCTTCCGAAGTCTGCACGGTGGCGATGTTCGGATTAATGAGCACAGTCTCCACGCCTTCCTCGCGCAATGCCTTCAACGCCTGCGAGCCCGAATAGTCGAACTCTCCGGCCTCTCCTATCTTCAATGCTCCCGAACCGAGAAGCAACACTTTCTTTATCGTTTCGTCTTTCATAGTCTTTCTATCTTAATGTGGTTACGAACATGTCAAATATGAACTCCGTATCAACGGGCCCCGAACAAGCCTCGGGATGGAACTGACTGGAGAACCAAGGGTTGGTCGTATGACGAATACCCTCGTTCGAGCCGTCGTTCATATTGACGAACATCTCTTCCCAATCAAAGTCCAGTGTATTCGCGTCGACGGCATAGCCATGGTTCTGGCTGGTGATGAAGCACTGTTTCGTGCCGACAAAACGCACGGGCTGGTTATGGCCGCGATGTCCATACTTCAGCTTATATATCTCTGCCCCCGCCGCCTTTGCAAGCAGTTGGTTACCCATACAGATGCCACAGATGGGCTTCGTGCTCTGGCTCATCTGTTTTCTGATGATTTCCACCGCATCGGAACACATATCCGGGTCACCCGGACCGTTGGCAAGAAATAGTCCGTCGTACTTCATGTCTGTGTAGTCATAGTTCCACGGCACCCTGACGACCTCGACGCCGCGCTCCACCAAGCAACGAATGATATTGGCCTTCACGCCGCAATCCACCAGCACCACCTTTTTTCCTGCGCCTTCATTATACCTGATAACCTCCTTGCACGACACCCTGTCTACGAAGTTCACACCTTCGTAATCGGCCTCGGGGATATTATCGGGCTCGTCGTCGAAGAGTATCTTCCCCATCATCACACCGTGCTCGCGCAACACCTTGGTCAACTCGCGCGTATCGATGCCCGTTATCCCCGGCACGTGCTCGCGCTTCAGCCAACAGGCAAGGCTCTCCGTGGCGTTCCAATGACTATACTCCTCGCTGTAATCGCTGACGATGAGGGCCGAGGCGTGAATCCGTTCGCTCTCCATGAAAGTGGGCAATCCGTCGGCCTCGATGGTGAAAGGAGGCACCCCATAGTTACCCACAAGCGGATAGGTCAACACCATCAACTGCCCGGCATACGACGGGTCGGTGAGGCTCTCGGGATAGCCCGTCATCGCCGTGTTGAAGACAACCTCGCCGGCAACGGGTGCATCATAGCCAAAGCTCTTACCGCGGAACCGGGTTCCGTCACTCAGGACTAAAGTTACGTTTTTCATCATCTGTAGTTATATTAAATCGTTCATTCTCTCAATGTGTCCGGCAAAGGTGTAGTACACCCTTGGTCATAGGTACGGTACACCTCTCATCATCGGTACGGTACACCTCTGGTCATGGGTACGGTACACCTTTGGTCGTCGGTACGGTACGCCTTTGGTCATGGGTACGATACACCTTTGGTCATAGGTACGATACACCTTTGGTCATAGGTACGGTATACCTTTGGTCGTCGGTACGATACACCTTTGAACAAGAGTGTTAAACACTCATCAGTGCAGGTGTTAAACACTTACCGGTGCAGGTGTTAAACACTTACCAATGCGAGTGTTAAACACTCATCAGTGCGGGTGTTAAACACTCACAGTTCAAGGTATTAAACCCCCGTTGTTGCAATATCTTTTTCCACGCTTTCGTAATAGTTCACAAAGGCCTGATTGCAGAGCTTCGTTCCGCCGGGCGTGGGGAAACGCCCCGTGAAGTACCAGTCGCCCTTGTAGCCGGGCATGGCCTCGTGGAGCCCCTCGATGCTCTGGTAGACCAGTTCTATGGGAGTAGTCACGCCGCTCGGGCGCAACATCTCTACGATCTTGGCATTGATTTCCTCTGTCGTGAACGGTTCGTAGATGGCGCGCACCACATTGGTCATTCGCTCCTTGGGCTTGTGCAACTCTTCAAGGCATGCCTCGTAGATGGCGTGAATGACGTGCTCCATGTGTCTGTCTTTCAGCAGGGCAATGGTGGCGCGGAACACGCAGAACTCCTCCAAGCAGGGCATGTCGATACCGTAGTAATCGGGATAGCGTATCTGCGGCGCACTGCTCACGATGACCATTTTCTTGGGGTGCAGACGGTCGAGTATGCGCAGGATGCTTTTCTTCAGTGTGGTTCCCCTGACGATGCTGTCGTCGATGATGACGAGGTTGTCCTTTCCGGCGTCGATGCTTCCGTAGGTGATGTCGTATACATGGCTGGCAAGGTCGTTGCGGCTGTTGCCCTCGGCGATGAACGTGCGCAGCTTGATGTCTTTCCATGCCGCCTTCTCCGAGCGCACGTAAGCATTCATTATGCTTTTCAGTTCCTCGTGCGAGGGCGTATGACCGAGAGCTTCGATCTGCTTGATCTTCCGTTCGTTCAGATGCTGCGTGAGGCCGTCCAGCATGCCGTAGTAAGCCACCTCTGCCGTGTTGGGAATGTAGGAAAACACGGTGTGCTCCACGTCGTGGTTCACGGCCTTCAGTATCGGTCCTGTGAGCTGTTCGCCCAACTTCTTGCGCTCGTTATAGATGTCGCGGTCGGAGCCCCGGCTGAAGTAAATGCGCTCGAACGAACATGCCGCGTCTCCCCTCGGCGCCAAGATGCGCTCGATGGAACACTCGCCGTTCCTTTTCACCATCAGGGCCGTGCCCGGTTTGAGTTCCTCCACGTCTTCACACTCCAAGTCGAACGTCGTCTGCAGCACGGGGCGTTCGCTCGCCAAGGCCACGACTTCGTCGTCCTTGTAGTAGAATGCCGGGCGGATGCCCCAAGGGTCGCGCATGGAGAACATTTCTCCGCTTCCCGTAACGCCGCACACCACGTAGCCTCCGTCGAAGTCGGGCATCGTGGTCTTCAAGACGTTGCTCATTCTGACGTGGTCTTCGATGTAGCGCGTGATGTCGGTGTTCGTCAGTCCTTTGGCCTTTGCCTCGGCGAAGTTACGTTCCACTTCCCTGTCGAGCCGATGGCCCATAAGTTCGAGCATGATGTACGTGTCGCTGTAGATGCGCGGGCATTGCCCCTGCAAAGTGAGCTTCTCGAAGATTTCATCAACATTGGTCATGTTGAAGTTCCCGCAGAAACAAAGGTTCTTGGCGCGCCAATTGTTCCTCCGTAGGAAAGGATGCACGTAGGAAATGCCCGTCTTCCCCGTCGTGCTGTACCGCAGATGTCCCATGTAGAGTTCACCGGCGAAAGGAAGACCGGCCTTAGCATGGTCCACGTCTGCCAGTTGCTGTGCACTCATGCCGGCATAGTTCTTATGTACCTTTCCGAAGATTTCGGTGATGGCGTTCGAGCCTTCAGCCCTTTCGCGGAACATGTATTCATGTCCGGGCTGCGTATCAAGCTTGACACACGCCATGCCTGCGCCTTCTTGCCCCCGGTTGTGCTGTTTCTCCATCATCAGATAGAGCTTATTCAGGCCATACATCCATGTGCCGTATTTCTGCTGATAGTATTCAAGAGGCTTCAGCAAGCGTATCAAAGCGACTCCGCAATCTTCCTTTATTTCTTCCATTATATTCTTTGATTATTCCACGGTTACAGACTTAGCCAGATTTCGAGGCTGATCGACATTCTTATTCTTGCAAACGGCGATGTGATAGGCAAGAAGCTGAAGCGGAATCGTTGCCAGTAACGGTTCGAGACATTCTAAGGTCTCGGGGAGTTCTATCACTTCGTCGGCAATGCGGCTGATAGTCTCGTCGCCTTTTGTTACCAAAGCAATCACCCTACCCTTTCTTGCCTTAATCTCCTGAATGTTGCTCAACACCTTCTCATACATCGCATTGTGTGTGGCGATGGCCACTACCGGCATATCAGAGTCCACCAAAGCGATAGGCCCGTGCTTCATTTCCGCAGCCGGATAGCCTTCGGCATGGATATAACTGATTTCTTTCAACTTCAAAGCTCCTTCCATCGCCACAGGATAACTGTAACCGCGCCCTAAATAAATGAAGTTGTGGGCATACGTGAATATCCTGCTCAGGTTAGCAATCTTCTCGTTCAGCTTCAACACCTCTTGTATCTTGTCGGGAATGACAGACAATTCCTTAACAACCTCTTCATAAACCGTATCGGTAATCGTCTTCCTTTCTTTCGCCAAGGCCAAAGCCAACATCGTCAATACAAGGACCTGCCCTGTAAAGGCCTTTGTTGAGGCGACCCCTATCTCCGGACCTACATGGATATAGCTTCCCGTATCGGTCGAACGTGGGATACTTGAACCGACAGCATTACAAATACCATAGATAAAGGCCCCTGATTCCTTGGCCAGCTCCACGGCTGCAAGTGTGTCGGCTGTCTCTCCGCTCTGCGACATGGCAATGATAACATCGTCGCTCGTCACAACAGGGTTACGGTATCTGAACTCACTGGCATATTCCACATCTACGGGAATACGGCAGAACGTCTCTATCAATTGCTTTCCTATCAATCCGGCATGCCAACTCGTACCACAAGCTACAATGATGATACGCTTGGCATGGAGTAAGCGTTCCTTATAATCAATCACAGCACTCAATGTCACATGATTGGCCTCCCTATTGATACGCCCTCTCATACAGGTCTTCAGACATTCTGGTTGTTCGAAGATCTCTTTTAACATAAAGTGAGGGAAGCCTCCTTTCTCTATTTGTCCGAGGTTGATATCTATTGTCTGAACAGAAGGATTCAATTCACGATTAAGCAGATTTACGACTTTAAGTTCTTCACCCAAACGCATTACGGCAATACTTCCATCTTCGAGGTAGACAACTTTGTCTGTAAACTCCACGATTGGACTTGCATCGGAACCCAAGAAGAATTCATCTTTACCAATACCAACGACCAAAGGACTTTGCTTTCGTGCTGCGATAATCTGATGAGGCTCTCGTTTATCCAAAACAGCAATTGCATAAGCCCCTATGACTTGATGAAGAGCCACTTGGACTGCCGTTAATGTATCAAGTTTTTTCTTTACCTGCACATACTCTATCAGTTGAACAAGCACTTCTGTATCTGTATCTGAGCGGAATTCCACTCCTTTAGCAATCAGATTATTCTTGATGTCAGCATAATTCTCAATGATTCCATTATGGATGATTGCCAAGTTCTTTGATGCAGAATAATGAGGGTGGGCATTAACAGATGACGGTTCGCCATGAGTTGCCCAACGTGTATGCGCTATACCAACGGAACCCGAGATATTCTTATCGGCACAAAAGCCCTCCAAATCAGCCACTTTTCCTTTGGTTTTATATACGTTGAGCGTATCGTCATCGTTAATAAGGGCGACTCCGGCGCTGTCGTAACCACGATATTCCAATCGCTTCAATCCTTTTATCAATATGGGATAAGCCTCACGCTTGCCTAAATATCCTACAATTCCACACATATAATATACTATTAAATTATCCTGTTATATTCAAAAAAGAAGAATGAAACCGATTTAATCAATTATCATTCTTCAATTTATTTTTATCTTAAAACGTTAACTAACAACGAAGCTACACTGGTCACGATACCGACAAAAGAGAACCACAGTGTAGTTGAATTACCAATAGAAGAATTTTGAGACTGCACCTTATTCGGTTCTACGTAGAGCACGTCGTTTTGCTGTAAATAATAATAAGGTGAATTGATAAGATTGGCATCATTCAAATTTAATCGATGATATTCCTTTTCCCCATCAGCTTTTTCTCGTAACAGAATCACATTATCACGTTTACCATAAATCGTCAAATCTCCGGCTTGTGCTAAAGCTTCTATAATACTCATTTTCTCTGTTGTAACAGGAAAAACACCCGGGTTCCTCACTTCGCCTGCCACTGTAACATGAAAACTTGCCATGCGGACAGTTACTACAGGATTTTCAGTTTTAGCTAAATAAGGCACCAGACGGTTTCTAATCAAATCCTCACATTCTCCTTTTGTAAGTCCCCCAACATGTACTTTACCAATAACGGGAAAATTTATATCACCTTTGTTGTCAACCAAATAATTCAAGGCTGACACGTTTCCGATTACTTTCTGATTATCCGTCCCCACAAAAGTTCCAGATCCCAAATTGAATGGTGCGGCAGCCTGTGGATCCGTGGTGTTTACAATGATATTCAATAAGTCCTTTGGCATGATATGTGCATCATAAAGCCCTCTCGAAGCTGCAAGGTCTACCTTGTCTATATTCTGAAAATAAGCTACTTTTTTGCTTCCAGAACAACTGCTCAGGAACAAAACAGCCGTTAATATTAAAAGTGAAAATGAAGTTTCTTTCATATCCTATATTTAGTAAATAATTAATCTTTGCAAATTTAATCCTATTTTTTTGAAATAACAAACTTTTCATTTATTAATATCCTGCGTTCCCATAATATCCTTCATACAAAGAAAAAAGAACGACACGTTATCAAACAAAAAGAATGCTATCTATGACGTTTAAGTTCCAATTTTGGTATCTTGACAACATCACCCTCTTTCAGTTCTTTATTCTTGTTCATAACCTCGAGATAGCATTCCATACCCGGACCTAATTGTTGTCTGCTGATTGAACGAAGCGTCTGCCCAGCCCTAGCTTTGAGAACCTGCTTTACACCTACAATTCGATAAGCACCAGTACGGACACGTGCATCACTACGATTCATCTCTGCATAAGCATCATCTGGTTTTACTTTAGGAGTGATATCACTGACTTTGTTTTCTATCTGCTTAGTTCCAGCCGTAGGTTGTGTGTTATGGATAACAGCTTGCCGTTTACCTACCTGCGTTATCAGTGCCTCTATACGCATATCCCGACGATGCAATTCCATAAAAAGATAAGATATTGCCCCACCTAAAAGGACGAATAATACAATTGCGGAAACAATCAATGTCTTTATTGCAAAAGGTGACCAACCACTGCTCGGAACAGATTGTTCCGTCTCGTCTTTCTCTTCATCATCTATGTTTACTACCTCTGACGGTACATTCAACGAAAAACTGCTTTGCGGAACAAGAGCCTCTTCCTCTACGTCCTCTTTGTGCGAAGTTGTTTCAAATTCGGCTTGCTCTATTGTTGTAACCAACGAACCATGCTTATTACTTTCCTTTTCCATTTGTTCCTCGACGATTTCAGACTGTTTATCCAAAAGTCCGTCAATAGGTTTGTCTTCCAATTCCACACCATCGCCGACAACAACAGTCTCAAATTCAGAGAACGGGCGATTCACCAACTCTTTCATTGAGTTATCAGGTACAAACGAAATCTTGTCGCGACCGTCTATCACGATACGTTCTCCCGTATTGACATCAACACTTTCACGCGAACTGACACTTGTCACCTTAAAGGTCCCCAAACCTTTTATCTTGACTTGCCTTTCACGTTGCAGTCCTTCGTTTATCACATCAATCATCGACAAAACAAAGCGCTCGGCATCAGAAGTCTTCAGTTCATGCTTATCAACCAAGTAACGGGCAATGTCTTTTAGATTACGCATTTGCTTCTCCTCCATTCTTTAGTTTTTCCTTGATAGAAGCATTTGGTTTGAACCCCAGAACCAACTTTGGCGGGACAAGCATACGTAACCCCGTTGAAGGATTTACAACCACACGCTCCATACGCTTTTTTACTTCAAAAGTCCCGAAACCTGCTAACGACACATTCTCTCCTGCCTCGAAGCTATCGCCCATTCCTTCAATCAATGCATTGACAAGCTTTTGGGCATCTGTCTGAGCATAGCCTGTCCTTAGAGCCAACTCTGCTATAAAATCCTTATTATTCATACCAAGAATGGTTATTTAACAACTTGTCCATAAAGGTCAAACGCTTCACTGTCCGTTATCTTCACACGATAGAAGCAACCCACACGAAGCCTACTTCCCTTTGTCGGGATAAGAACCTCGGGGTCAACTTCCGGTGAACAATACTCCGTGCGACCTATATAATAATCTCCTTCTTTCCTATCAATAATCACGGTCATGACTTTACCTATCTTTTCGGCTTCGACATTGGCACTAATTCTCTGCTGCACTGCCATCAGCCTATCAAGACGATACTGTTTAACTTCCTGAAGCACATTATCTTCATAGTGCACTGCACTATAGGTTCCTTCTTCTTCCGAATAAGCAAAAGCACCCATACGTTCGAACTTGGCCCACTTCACAAACTCAACGAGTTCTTCGAAATCTTCATCGGTTTCACCGGGGAATCCAACCAACAAGGTCGTTCGAAGATGGATTCCCGGAACAGCCGCCCTTATCTTCTTTATCAGTTCAATCGTTTCTTCCTTGCTCACATGCCGATGCATGGCATCAAGCATATGGTTCGAGATATGCTGCAAAGCAATATCCAAATACTTGCAGACGTTCGGCTTCTCACGAATAACATCGAGTAATTCCAGCGGGAACTGATTAGGGTAAGCATAATGCAGTCGAACCCATTTTACGCCTTCCACATCTGCAATGTCGCCAATCAGGTCGGCAATATGTCGTTGTCCGTCGATATCAACACCATAATAAGTGAGTTCCTGAGCAATAATCTGAAACTCCTTAACACCATCAGCCACCAATTCTCTGATCTCTTGCAATATATCTTCTTTTGGGCGGCTCACATGCTTACCGGTTATCAAAGGAATTGCGCAATAAGCACAACGGCGGTCACAACCCTCTGCTATCTTCACATAAGCATAGTGTCGGGGAGTTGTCAGTGACCTACGGCCATTGCATGAAGGAATTTCCGCCTTACCGAGGTCTGACAGCAGTTGCTTATAATTGAACTTTCCATAGAACTTGTCTACTTCCGGGATTTCCTTTTCCAACTCCTCCTTATAGCGCTGCGACAGACACCCCATCACATAAAGCCGTTTCAGACGACCTTCGTTTTTCGCACTGACAAACTCAAGAATCGTATTGATGCTCTCTTCTTTCGCCGACTCAATGAAACCACACGTATTAATAACGGCAATCTCGCCGTCGGGCCGTTCACTGTCATGGACACAGTGATAGCCATTAGCTTCAAATTGCTTCATGAGCAGCTCGCTGTCAACAAGATTCTTCGAGCAACCCATCGTCACGATATCAATCTGATTCTTTTTCATCAATACGTCAAGCAAACAGTGAGTCTACGAACTCTTTGCGGTTGAACAACTGCAAATCCTCCATCTGTTCGCCAAGACCGATATACTTCACCGGCACTTTCAGTTGGTCACTGATACCGATAACCACACCGCCTTTGGCCGTTCCGTCCAGCTTCGTAATAGCCAGACTCGTGATGTTTGTCACTGCCGAGAACTGTTTAGCCTGTTCAAAGGCATTCTGTCCCGTACTGCCGTCAAGGACGAGCATCACCTCGTCGGGAGCTTCGGGCAACACCTTCTTCATCACGTCTTTGATTTTCTTCAGTTCGTTCATCAGCCCAACCTTATTGTGAAGCCTACCTGCCGTGTCTATCAACACCACATCAGCCCCATTGGCTTTGGCACTCTGCAACGTATCGAATGCCACGCTCGCCGGGTCGGCTCCCATCTGCTGCTTGATGACAGGCAC
Organism: Segatella maculosa OT 289; assembly: GCF_000243015.1. Taxonomy (NCBI): domain Bacteria; kingdom Pseudomonadati; phylum Bacteroidota; class Bacteroidia; order Bacteroidales; family Prevotellaceae; genus Segatella; species Segatella maculosa. The sequence goes on along the minus strand of NZ_JH594500.1, from coordinate 363,231 downwards.
ACCGACGCGTTCGCCCCAAACGGATATCTGCTCCACGGCAGCCGCACGGAACGTATCAGCAGCCCCAAGATAAACCTTCTTTCCCGCCTTCTTAAACTGATAGGCCAGCTTACCGATTGTCGTCGTTTTCCCAACGCCGTTGACGCCGACCACCAGAATCACGTAAGGCTTATGCGCGCAAGGAAGTTCCCAATCGTCATTATCCGCCGCATTGTTTTCTTCAAGCAACGAAGCAATCTCTTCGCGCAGCATTCCGTTCAGCTCAGAGGTCGAGACATACTTATCACGTGCCACACGCGATTCTATCCGTTCAATGATTTTCAAAGTCGTGCCCACACCCACATCACTCGTTATCAACACTTCCTCAAGATTATCAAGAACCTCGTCATCGACCTTTGACTTACCGGCAACGGCCCGCGTCAGCTTGTCGAACACGCTCTCCTTCGTCTTTTCAAGTCCCTTGTCGAGCGTCTCCTTTTTCTTCTTATTAAACAGTCCGAAAACTCCCATAGTTGTGAAATCAATGTATTGCTTATACGCTGCAAAGGTAATAAAAAAGTGAGGAAGCCGAAAGGTATAACCGAAAATAAATGAAACTTTGCACGATTTATCCCATTGTTATAGGCTGTCCGCGCGCATCACAATACACATCCGACGCTCCTCCCTTAAGAGTTGTCATCGTCTTTATTATTAAGGTATCGAATTATCTCCATGGTGATAAATATTTCTCTCCACGCTGATAAATATTTCTCACCATGGTGATAAATATTTATCACCATGGAGATAATTCGATACTCCTTATATATCTCATCTCAAAGATGTACTGTCTTCGGGCCTGCATTTCCTCTTTGTCGGCCGACGGACCACGCTTACAAAGCCCGTCTCCCACGTTCCGACGGCCGGACGCGCCCCATATTGCATCGACAATCCTACCGAAACAGGGCGATTTAAGCGCAGACGACGCAAATTTGTCGGCTCCTTCAGTGCATAATACGGATTTTTTCCGTAAGTTTGCAGACATGATTAGCAAAGCAAAAGTCAAATTCATCAAATCGCTCCGACTGAAGAAGAACCGCGAGCAGGCTCGTCTCTTCATAGCCGAAGGGCATAAAGTCGTGGGCGAACTGCTGGCTTCGGGCTGCGCACACACGATAGTGGCCACGCAGGAATGGCTTTCCGCTCACCCGGCTCCGCCGACCAACGAACTCATTGCCGTAGACGAGGAGGAACTACGCAAGGTGAGTTTCCTGCAACATCCGCAACAAGTGCTGGCCCTGTTCCCTTTCTTCGACGATGCGGCAAGCGATGTCGTCGACACCACGTCGCTTTCGCTGATGCTTGACGGCGTGCAAGACCCCGGCAATCTGGGTACGATTATCCGCATAGCCGACTGGTTTGGCATCGGCAACATCTACTGTTCTACGGAAACGGCCGATGTCTACAATCCCAAAGTCGTGCAGGCCACGATGGGGAGCATTGCACGCGTAAGGCTGCACTATGGCGATTTGGAAGCGATGCTCGACCGGTTGCCCACCGACTTTCCCGTCTACGGAACCATGCTCGACGGCAACGACATCTACCGCGAACCGCTTTCCTCTCACGGGCTCATCATCATGGGCAACGAGGGCAACGGCATCTCCGACGAAATCGGCAAGAGGGTCGGCCATAGACTGCGGATTCCCTCCTATGCCGAAGGACGTGCCACGGCCGAATCGCTGAACGTGGCTATCGCTACGGCTATCACTTGCGCAGAGTTCCGCCGAAGAAACAGCTAAAACCATCTTTCGATATAGACACATAAGAATGAACAGAAATGAAGAGACAGAAATTCCTATTCATCGACCGCGACGGTACGCTCATCGAAGAGCCCGCCGACGAGCAGATAGATGCTTTTGAGAAGCTACAGTTTAAGGAAGGCGTGTTCAGAAACCTTGGCTTCATCTGCAACAGGCTCGACTTCCGCTTGGTTCTGGTGAGCAACCAAGACGGTTTGGGGACGGCTTCCTTCCCTGAAGAAACGTTCTGGCCCGTCCATAACCTTATCCTCCGAACCCTTGAGGGGGAAGGCATTACGTTCGACGACCAACTCATCGACCGCCACTTCCCAGAAGACGGCTCGCCCATGCGAAAGCCGGGCGTCGGCATGCTGAAGGACTATCTGAATAATCCTGCTTATGATATAGAAGGTAGCTATGTCATAGGCGATCGGGAAAGCGATGCGTTGTTGGCAGAGAACCTTGGCTGCAAGGCTTTGATATTAGGAAAAGACGGCATTACATGGGACAAGATTTCTGAACTGCTCTTTGCCGGTGAGCGCATCGCAGAAGTTCATCGCCAAACAAAAGAGACCGACGTTTATGTCAGGCTTTGTCTTGACGGTACGGGGAAATGCGATATCAATACAGGACTTGGTTTCTTTGATCACATGCTTGAACAAATCGGCAAGCATGGCATGATGGACCTCACGATACGCGTAAAAGGCGATCTCGAAGTAGACGAGCATCATACGATAGAAGACACGGCCATCGTGCTCGGAGATTGCCTCTTGCAGGCATTAGGAGACAAGCGGGGCATCGAGCGTTATGGCTATTGCCTTCCCATGGACGACTGCCTTTGTCAAGTTGCACTTGACTTTGGAGGACGCCCTTGGCTCGTATGGGACGCAGACTTTCATCGGGAGAAGATCGGCGAGATGCCCACAGAGATGTTCTTCCACTTCTTTAAGAGTCTGAGCGATGCCGCGCGAATGAACCTCAATATCAAAGCTGAAGGCACTAACGAACATCATAAGATAGAGGGAATATTCAAAGCACTTGCACGTTCACTGAGAATGGCTGTCAAGCGAGACATCTATCATTTCGAACTTCCCTCAACCAAAGGGAAACTCTGACAATGGAAGCGTTAATCTGCGTTAAAAGCCACAGAATTGTTACAAGCCCGATGTAAGGTTTCAACAAAAAAGCGTAACTTTGCACCGATTTAGTCCGTTTTAGGCTCGGAAGAAGTATCGGCAAATGTCGGTCGCCTTGCGGAAAAACCCGTTTAATAAATAAATAATGTACGCAATCGTAGAGATTAACGGTCAACAGTTCAAAGTTGAAGAGGGTAAAAAGCTCTTTGTGCATCACATTAAAGATGCAGAGACAGGTAAGACTGTTGAATTCAACAGAGTCCTGCTTGTTGACAACAACGGAGCAGTGACAGTTGGTGCACCAACAATCGATGGTGCAAAAGTAGTAGTAGAAGTAGTGAACCCCCTTGTGAAAGGTGACAAGGTCATCGTTTTCAAGATGAAGCGCCGCAAGGACTATCGTGTCAAGAACGGTCATCGCTCACAGTTCACGGAAGTAACAGTTAAATCAATCAACGCTTAAAATTCAGGAGGAAAGAACAATGGCACATAAAAAAGGTGTAGGTAGTTCCAAGAACGGACGCGAATCAGCTTCACAGAGATTAGGCGTTAAGATTTGGGGTGGTCAGAAGATTATCGCTGGAAACATCATCGTTCGCCAGCGTGGTAATAAGCATTATGCCGGTGAGAATGTTGCTCAAGGAAAGGACGACACACTCTATGCACTTGCAGACGGTGTGGTTTACTTCCACAAAGGCAAATATAATAAAAGTACAGTATCTGTTCTCTCCCCGGAGGCTTATGCAGAGAAAACAAAAGCTTAAATAAGAAGCACTTATTCCAAACAAACAATAGAATGCCGGTCTCTTGATTGAAACCGGCATTTCTTATGTTTACTTCTCCGATAAACCCGGAGGAATCTTTCAGAATTTGAAATAATTTCGGGCATTGTAATAGGAAATATCTTCTACCATGCGGGCCAAAGTTTCCTTGTCGTTTGGCAAAAGGCCTTTTTCCACATCATTACCCAACAGATTACAAAGCAGACGACGGAAATATTCATGTCGCGGATAGCTCAGAAACGAACGACTATCGGTCAACATACCCACAAAACGACTCAACAAACCAAGTACAGAAAGTGCATTCATTTGACGAGTCATACCGTCAAGCTGGTCGTTGAACCACCAGCCTGAGCCAAACTGTATCTTGCTCGGGCATGAACCATCTTGGAAATTGCCAAGCATCGTGGCTATTACTTCATTGGCACAGGGATTTAGACAGTAGAGTATTGTACGCGTGAGTTTTCCTTCCAGATTCAGTTCATTCAGGAAATGACTCATGGCACGTGCCGTATTAAACTCACCAATAGAGTCGAACCCTGTATCTGCACCCAGTTTATTAAACATGAGCGTATTGTTGTCACGAATGGCACCATAGTGATATTGTTGTGTCCAATCTGCTGCATGATCCATCTCCGCGCACATTTTAAGAAAAGCGTGCTTGTATTGGCGGATTTCCACCGCACTGAGCTGCTGACCACGGAGAGCCTTTTCAAAAATAATGTCAATCTGACTATCTGTATAAGGATCATCATAGAACTCTTCCACGCCGTGGTCGGAAAGTCGACAACCATTATCTGAAAAGAAATCATGACGCTTTTGAAGTGCCTCCATCATATCGACAAACCTGCAAATCTCTACCCCACTCACTTCAGCCAGTTTACCTACATAGTCGGCAAAATCTGTTTTTTCTATATTCATTGCCCGATCAGGACGCCATGCCGGTATCATTCTGATCTCGAAACCGCTTTCACGCGTCTGCTTGTGATAACGAAGGTCATCTATCGGATCATCTGTCGTACAAACACACTCAACATGATAATGACGCATCAGACCACGGGCACTGAACTCCGGCTGTTGAAGTTTCTCATTACACTCGTCATAGATTTCACGCGCAGTCTTAGGACTCAACTGCTTGGTGATGCCAAAGGCCGTTTTCAATTCCAAATGGCTCCAATGGTAAAGTGGATTACGAAATGTATAGGGGACCGTCTCAGCCCATTTCTCAAACTTTTCCCAATCATCGGTGTCTTCCCCCGTACAATACCTCTCGTCCACTCCATTCGTACGCATAGCCCGCCATTTATAATGGTCTCCACCCAACCACAATTCCGTAATACTGCGAAAACGATGATCGTTTGCCACCATTTCAGGAATCAAATGACAATGATAATCAATGATTGGCATTTTTGCCGCATGATTGTGAAAAAGTTCCTGCGCGGTTACCGTCTCCAACAGGAAATTCTCATCCATAAACTGTTTCATAATTGACTCGGTTATTTCGATTGATTTTGTGATGCAAATATACATTTATTTTTTGGAACTACGGGAAATTTGGGCTATATTTGCACCGATTTTTACGCAAACGATGACGTATGCACACAGACAACAAAAGAAGAACAAATTATACGGGAAGCGTCCTGCTCATTTATACGGGAGGGACCATCGGAATGGGCAGGAACAGGCAGACAAACGCTTTGGAGCCTTTGGATTTCAACCATCTGGTGAGCAATCTCCCAGAGATGAAATATCTTTCAATCAATATCGATGTCTTCCAATTCGAACGGCCTATCGACTCCAGCGACATGGCAACGGAACATTGGGCCGAACTCGTGAGAATCATTGCCGACAGATATGAAGCGTACGACGGTTTCGTCATTCTACACGGGACAGACACCATGGCCTATACGGCGTCGGCGTTGTCGTTCATGCTTGAAAACCTAACCAAGCCCGTGATCCTCACAGGAAGCCAGCTGCCAATCGGACAACTGCGGACCGACGGAAAAGAAAATCTCATCACAAGCATCGAACTTGCCGCTGCACAACATGAAGACGGGACGGCCATCGTTCCGGAAGTTTGCATCTACTTCAGCGGTAGCCTGCTAAGAGGGAACCGTTCGACAAAGCGAAATGCCGACGGCTTTGATGCCTTCGACTCTTTCAACTATCAACATCTGTGTGAAGCCGGCGTCGATTTCCATTTTCAGGAGCACAACATCTTGCAGCCCGACTTCGCCAAACCGATGATACCGCATTTCGACATGAATCCGAACGTCATGGTGCTTTCCCTTTTCCCCGGCATTCAAGCTGATATTTTCAAACACGCTCTTGATGCCCCCGAACTGAAAGGTGTCGTCATGAGAAGTTTCGGAAGTGGGAACGCACCACAACAGCCTTGGTTGATAGACATTCTGAAGAAAGCGACCCAACGCGGCGTTTCTGTCGTCAATATCAGCCAATGTGTGGCCGGTTTTGTCGAAATGGAACGCTATGACACGGGCTATCAGCTGAAAGGGACCGGGGTCATCAGCGGGCGTGACAGCACGGTCGAAGCAGCCGTCACGAAACTGATGTATCTCTATGGCAGATATGGGAACGACACGCAGACCATACGGCACCAACTGAAGCGTTCACTTGCCGGCGAAATTCATGCTTGACGGTTTTTGGTTACGTCAGTTCGGGATAAGAATATTCAGGCAGCAAACCCCGAAGGGGTGACACTCCTACACTTTCTTTAACTTTTAGGTGCCAGAGTACGGTACTCTTATACTTTTCTTAACATTTAACTACCAGAGTGTGGCACTCCTAGGCTTTTCTTAACATTTAACTGTCAGAGTGCGGCACTCCTAGGTTTTTCTTAACGTTTTAGTGTCAGAGTGCGGCACTCTTAGGCTTTTTTCTATTTTCGAGTGTCAGCGTGCGGCGCTCCAGACGTTTTTTTACTACATCGGCCTTCCGCCAAAGCCACCGAAGCCACCCGGAGGACCAATGGGCCTTCCGTGTCGCCCGCCCTTGCCGTGTCCGCCCTCGACGGGAGGAGCGGGCATACCTTTATTGGCATCCTTTCCTCCAAAAAGGTTCAGGCGGTAAATAACGTGGAGCATGGCATAGCTATTGATGCTGTTATACGTGATGTCATTACGTCGGAGTGCAGTGACCGTACGGCTGAAATTACTCTGCCGACGGAGAATATCATAGAACTGCAGGCTGACAGACAGTGACCTCCCTTTCAAAAATCCCTGTGAGAGTTGTGCATTCCAGACCAGTTCGTTCGTATTCATCGATGCATCGTTGTATCCGCGGCGCGAGTTGTTATGCAAATCGGTTGCCAGCGACATGCCCCATGGCAACGAGATGTTCACCGAACCGCCATAGGCGAATTGCCATGTGTCCAGATTGCTCTGCTGCTGAAGTTGGTTACGGCTGTGCGTGTAGTTCAACGAACCATCGAGAGCAAGTTCCAGCCAACTGTTACGGTAGCTTGTTTCAAGGCGCTCACCCAAAGAGGTCGAACGGGTCGTATTCTTCACAGATGAGGAGCTGGCGTTCCGGGCGGCATAAGCCACATAGTTATTATAGTTCACGTTGGTGAAGGTGTTGACATTGAAATGTCCGGCAGAGTCGATTGCCGTATTAAACATCAGGGCACCGTTCACGTTCCAGTTTCCGTTAATGTTCTCCGGGCGCGTTGTCCGTCCGCCGGTCTTGTCATCGTAGGTCACCCTGTTACTGATACCGTTGCGCGTGTTGCTATAATTCAGAAACGCCATGACGGCCCGCTGCTTGCTTTCTATATAGTTGTTGTAGAAAAACCTAAAGTTGTTGGTGAACGAAGGCTTCAGCCCCGGATTACCCATGGAGATATTCAACGGGTCGCTATCGTCGGTGATATCGAGCAATTGCGTCATGCTCGGTTGCGAGGTTGTGCCCCGGTAATTGATGCGAAGATTGCTCACCTTACTGAAGCGATAGCGGAAATCAAGCGTCGGCGCGACATTGGTTACCCTACGCATCGTGTCGACATGAATTCCCTGATAATCCTGCATGTACTTCGATTGCTGTGGCTGTACCATCATGCCCACATTGAAATTATACTTCTTACGGACGATGCGCAGCATCAGTTGGAAGTCGTGGATATAATTGCGATATTCGGAATAACGACTCAACCGCTTGTCGAAATAGCTTCCAAGCGGATTGGCCAGTCGGGAGAGATAAGCGTCCCATGCACCGTAGCCAAGGGAAAGACCGCTGAAGAAGTGCTCGCCTAAGTTGCTGAAATCATAGGTCGAGCGGTCGCTCTTGCTGAACTTGTATTGAAACTCATAGCTGAACTGCAAGAAGGTCGCACGCAGAATAGGCTCACTGTAGGTGAAACGGGCACTGTAACCATGATTCGTTGTCGGCATCAGACTCCAGCGGTTCTTCTGATAAGTGGAATCCTGCCCCAGTTTGTTCTGCACCTGATAGAGGTGGACGTTGTTCATGGAAAGGTTCTTGCTGTCGTTCTTTCCATAATTAGCATCAACACGCAACGTAACGTTCCGCCCTCGCACGCCCAACTTGCGATTGTATTGCAGCATACCGCCGACACGCTTGTTCCCCGCGTTCACAATGCTCTTGCTCTCGCGCTTGTTAACCATCAGGTCGTCGGCCTCAAGCTGGGCCAGCGACGCTGCTGACAGCGGGTCGGTCACATAGAGATAGGGGTCGGCATTGTAAGAAGCAGAGAGGTTGTTCGAATAGCTGTCGCTACCGGTATAAGTGAACTTCGGGCGGAACGTGACGACGGTCATCGAATCGGGCTTCCATTCCACACGCATGCGCCCGTCCCACGAGTCGCTGCGCGAAAAGGTCTTGTCGTTGCTGTTGGAGAATGCTCCCACCTTGCTGACGAAGTTCTCGGAAGAGCCGAAGGAACTGACATCGCCATCAGCATGGTTCCAACGCAAGGAAGCGTCCAGCTGCAGTTTGTCTTTCAGTTCGAAGTTATAGTTCACCCCCAGCATCTTCGTAGCATTCAGTCCCTGTGCGCCGGCCCCGAAGCGTCCGAACCCGCCTCCGCCCGGAAAGCCCTGGTCATTGGTATTGTTGGCATTTGCGAAGACCATCAGTCGGCTCTTATCATCGAATGAAGCCCCCATACCGCGGTTCGTATAGCGACCGTCGGTGCCTATCCCGAGGTCAACATTGCCAAAGACGCCTTTGTTCATTCCGGCCTTCACACCGAAGTCGAGCACGGTTTCTTCCTCGCCGTCATCGATGCCGGTTACTTTGGCCAGATCGCTCTTTTGGTCGTAGGCCTTGATGTTGTTGATAACCGACGCAGGAATGTTCTTCAGCGCAGTCTTCGTGTCGCCCGTCATGAATTCCTTGCCCTCGATGAGTATCTTCTTCACCTCTTTGCCGTTGATGGTTATCTTGCCGTCGTCGCTGACACGGGCGCCGGGCAGACGCTTCACGAGTTCTTCTATCGTAGAACCTTCGGGCGTGCGATAGGCCGAGGCATTATAGACGAACGTGTCTTCTTTCAGCGTCACCTTGGTTGCCTGACCGGTTATGGTCGCCCCCTTCAGCATCACGGCATCGGCCCCCATCACGATCGTGCCCAAGTCCACGTCTTTCCCATCGACGACATTGACCTGACGCAGCAGCGTCTTATAGCCGATGCCGGTGATTCTGACGAGATAAAGCCCGTCGTCGGGCGCCTTCACCGAGAACTTTCCGTCGTTGTCGGAAACCGTTCCCGCAACGAACGAACTGTCACGGGCGCGAAGCAGCTGCACCGTGGTCTGTGGCAAAGGTTCTTTACTGTCTCTGTCAGAAAGAAGTCCGCTGACAAGCCGGCTCTGCGCGAAGCCGCTTCCGCACGCAATGGCCATCAGCAAGATTAAGATAGATTTTCTCATCAATGATTTCAAAATAAATTCGGTGGTTTAGACGCGGCCTTCGCGATTAGGTTTAATCCAACAATCACAAAAACTTATGAATTTATGTTTCATGCCCAGCCATTGCAACGGCTTGGTTTCCGTCTGTCGCTAAAGACCGGGCCAAGGCATCCGTTTCTACTTCCATTGGAAGTCCTATCCTACTTCCAATAGAGGTCCTGTCCTATCTCCATTGGAAGTCCTATCCTACCTCCAATAGTAGTCCTCTACGACTTCCAATAGTAGTCCTATTATACTACTGATAGTAATCCTCTACGACTACCGATAGTAATCCTCTACGACTACTATTAGTAGTCCTTCCACACCTCCAAAAGGAAGGCAATTGTATTCCTTATAGGAAGTCTTGACCTTTCCTTATAAGGAACTGTCTACCTTTCCTTATAAGGAATCCTCGACCTTTCCTTATAGGAAGCCTTGACCTTTCCTTATAGGAAGTCTAAACACAGTCAATAAGAAGCGTAAACCTTTACGTGATGTTTTTACGGTCATCATGCCTTGCCAATCTCCAAAATGATTACTTTTGCAGCAACCATCATATAACGCAATCAAACAAATATTAGGAAACTAATCATGAAAGAATTAAAATCCCTGAACAAGCTCACTGCTCCCAAAAGCACGATGCCCGAAAGAATTATTCAGTTTGGCGAAGGAAACTTTCTCCGTGCCTTTGTCGATTGGATTATCCACAACATGAATCAAAAAACGGATTTCAACTCGTCTGTTGTCGTCGTACAACCTATCGAACGCGGTATGGTAGATTGGCTGAACGGGCAAGACTGTCTTTATCATCTCAATCTGCAAGGCAAGGAAAACGGTCGGCCCGTCAACACCCTGACACGCATCGATGCCATCAGTCGTGCGCTTAATCCCTATACTCAGTATCAGGCTTTCATGGCTTTGGCCGAACAACCCGAAATGCGCTTCATCATTTCAAACACGACCGAGGCCGGTATTGCTTTCGACGACAGCTGCAAGTTTACCGACGCACCGGCTTCGAGCTATCCGGGCAAGCTTGTGCAGCTGCTGTTCCACCGCTATCAATACTTTAATGGTGCGCCCGACAAGGGCATGATCATCATGCCGTGCGAATTGATATTCCTCAACGGACATCATCTGAAGGCTTGCATCAACCAATATATCGACTTGTGGAAAGCTGATTTAGGGGCCGATTACGAAGGCTTCAAAGCATGGTTCAGAGACCATTGCTTCGTTTGTGCCACCCTTGTAGACCGTATCGTCCCGGGCTTCCCACGCGATACGATTAAGGAAATCCAAGAGAAGATTTGCTATAAGGACAACCTCGTGGTGAAAGCCGAGAGCTTCCATCTATGGGTGATTGAGAAGGCCGAGAACATGACCGTGGAACAGCTGCAGGAAGAGTTCCCTGCACACAAAGCCGGCCTGCACGTGCTCATCACAGACAATGAAAAGCCTTATCATGCCCGCAAAGTAACCCTGCTGAACGGTCCGCATACGGTGCTCTCGCCGGTGGCCTTCTTAAGCAACGTCGATATTGTGCGTGATGCCTGCGAACACCCTGTGATAGGGAAATATATCCATAAAGTGCAGTTTGACGAGCTCATGCAAACCTTAGACTTGCCTATGGAAGAACTCCAGCAGTTTGCAACTGATGTAATGGAACGGTTCGAAAACCCGTTTGTTGATCATCAGGTCACTTCTATCATGCTCAACTCTTTCCCGAAATATGAAACTCGCGATCTGCCCGGCCTAAAGATTTATTTGGAAAGAAAGGGTGAACTTCCACGCGGATTGGTATTCGGTTTAGCTGCCATCATCACTTATTATAAAGGTGGAAAGCGTTCGGACGGAACCGCCATCACTCCGAATGACGACAAGAAGATTATGGACAGACTGACCGAACTCTGGAACACCGGCGACACGCAAAAGGTGGCAGAGGGTGTTCTTGCTTTCGACTATATCTGGCATGAAGACCTTAACAAAACCGTTCCCGGTTTAACCGAACTGGTGAAGAAGTATCTTGATTTAATCCAAGAGAAAGGTATGCTTGACGCAGTTAAAGACATTCTCTGATTTATCTTAAACATAATATAAATCCCTTTATCATCTCCGAACAATCGGATGATAAAGGGATTTTTTTATTGAACGGCTCAATACACCCTCAATGTATCTCCCACTCTCGCTTGATAATCCGGCGACAGCTGATTCTTCTTGTAAAGACTCTTGAGGCGGATGCCATAGCGTTGTGCGATGCTGTACATACTCTCGCCAGCCTTCACAATGTGCGGACGATTCTTATAAGCCTTGTCTGCCTTCTTCTGCTTCTTCTTCAGATAAATAATCTCACCTGCATGGAGCACGTCGTTCTTGTCGCGCTCGTTATACTTTGCAATCTTACGATAGGAAATGTCTATCTCTTCGCCTATACCCTTAAATGTGTCGCCGGCGCGCGCAATGATGTAATAGTTTTTGTTGTAAATCTTGATAGGATGAAGGCTCATGCCTTGCGATACGGGCCTATCGTATCCTCCGCGCTTCGCCATGAACTTGTCATAGCTGGTGGCCTTGTCAAGTTCATAAAGTTTGTAGAGCTCAATCAGTTCGATCAACTTGTCCGCATATCTCGGATTGGTTGCATATCCGCAAGCCTTCAATCCCTGTGCCCAACCACGATAATCTGTGCGTTGGAGCGTAAAGAGACTGTTGTATCTTACGTTATACCGCAAGAATTTACTATGATCTTCGTAGCTTTGCAATACATTATCGTATGCCCGAAAGCATTCGTTGCGTGCGTCATCGTCATGGTAAACGCTTCGCCCTGTCCAGCCGTGACACTTGATACCAAAGTGATTGTTGCCCTTTACAGACAGCTCACTTCTGCCGGCTCCACTCTCAAAAATTCCCTGAGCCAAAGTAATACTTGCAGGAATGTTATAACGCAACATCTCCTCTATCGCAAGGTCTTTATATTGGTCGATGTATTCCTGATATACCGAGTTCCAACGCATCTGTGCAGAGAGATGCGATATAAAAAACAAACAAGCAAACAGGAAGAGGCATATTCTTTTCGTCATGGCAGCAAAATTACGAAATATCAGAAAAAAACACAAGAAACATAGGGGCTTTTATCAATTATTAGTAATTTTGCAACATGTCTGACGATAAGAAACTCATCATCGTACTGGGATCGAATTACCATCCGATGCAGCATATCCGGCATGCGGAAATCATGTTGAAGAAACATTTCCCCGACATCATCTTCTCCGCACACTTACGGACGAAGCCCATCGGCATAGCTTCACCACACTTTGTCAACACGCTCGCCGTCTGCTCCGCGAAAGGCGGTCTTGAAGATACGCTCCGAGACATCAAGCGCATAGAGCATTCATGTGGCGACACCATGCAACAGCGAAAGAACGGCGTTATCGTCATCGACATAGACCTTCTCCGTTTCGGAGACAAAAAACTACATAAAGACGATTGGGAACGTCCCTATATCCGACAACTCCTTGAAGAAATGAACCTGATATGAAAAAGATACTCCTCCTTTCAGTACTTTTGCTGAATCTCAATGCCAAGGCACAACGCTTTGAAGACTATTTCACCGACGCGACACTACGCATCGACTACACCTTCTCGGGAAACACAAAGCATCAGGAAATTGCTTTGGACAAACTGAACTGCTCACCACGATGGTATGGAAAACGCAGGCGATTGACCGAAGTGCCCGTCGAAGGCAACGGGCAAATCATCGTGCGCGACCATCGGTCTGACAGCATCATCTACAAGAACTCCTTTTCCACACTCTTTCAGGAATGGCTCTCTTACGACGAAGCCAAGACCACTCCGCGAAGTTTTGAGAACGTTTTCCTTGTACCGATGCCCAAAGATACCATAGACGTGACCCTCACCCTCTATGACAATCGACGAAAGCCGATGGCTTCCATGCATCATCAAGTGGTTCCGACCGATATTCTCATCAGAAAGATAGGCTACGACAGGCAAACACCGCATGTACAGCTGCTCGCGCCCAAAGACAGCACAGCCTGTATCCGCATCGCATTTGTCGCCGAAGGCTACCGGCCGGCTGAGATGCCGACGTTCATCAGCGACGCAACCCATGCCATGAACGCCATCTTCGCCCATGAGCCTTTCAAGGGGCTGAAAGACCGCTTCTCGGTGGTTGCCGTCGAAGCACCGTCCAAGGACAGCGGGACCTCTATCCCCTCGAAAGATATTTGGAAACACACCGCGCTGAGCAGCCACTTCGACACATTCTACAGCGACAGATACCTGACCACGCTGCATCTCAAAGACATGCACGACCTACTTGCCGGCATTCCCTACGAACACATCATTGTCCTCGTCAACACCGACCACTATGGCGGAGGCGGCATTCTCAATTCCTACAACCTGTCGATGGCGCACCACAGGCTCACCAATGCGGTGGTTGTTCATGAATTCGGCCACAGTTTCGCCGGATTGGCAGACGAATACGGATACGACTTCGAGCAAATTCCAATTTATCCCCACGACATTGAGCCGTGGGAGCCGAATATCACGACGCTGACCCGCTTCCGCGACAAATGGGCAGACATGATAAAGAAAGGAACGCCCGTGCCCACACCCGCCACAGAGAACAATCGCCAACGTGTCGGCGTGTACGAAGGAGCCGGATATGCCCTGAAAGGCGTGTATCGTCCCATGCAGGATTGTCGCATGCGCACCAATGAGAGCCCGGATTTCTGCCCCGTATGCCAAAGAGCCATCGCCCGACTGATAGATTTCTACACCCGATAAATCCGGATTGGCAATTAGCCCTGCGCCATGTGCGCAAACGCCACAGCGAACGATGGCAACCTTTCGCCCCGGGGCGAAAGCACCAAATGGAATTAAAAATAGGTTTCGCCCTAGGGCGAAAGTGCCAAACGTAAACATGTGTTAACGTCGCCCTAGGGCGAAGGTTCAAATGAAAACATAAATTAACATCGCCCTAGGGCGAAAGTTCCAAATGTAAACGTGTCTTAACGTCGCCCTAGGGTGAAAGTATCAAACGTAAACGTGTGTTAACGTCGCCTTAGGGCGAAGAGCTTCTGATGACCCATTTGGAACGATTTCCAAGCCTCTTCTCTTATTTCAACCCTTTTGCGACTCAATCTCAGCCATTTCGGGCGGTGATATGAGTCATATTACGAGGTGAAATGGCTGAGATTGCAAAGCCATGTGGCCGATATCAGATTACAATTTGACGGATATAAAAAAACGACAGTTAGGGTAGCGTCATTCCTACCCTAACTGTCGAAAAGGTTGCCCCGGTTATTCTTCGGGCTTCATGTTCGTGTAGACAGTCTGAACGTCGTCGAACTCTTCGAGTTTCTCAACCATCTTGTCTATGGTCTCGCGCGCTTCAGCCGTCACGTCTTTCAAATCGTTGGGAATATAGGTGAACTCGGCACCGGTGACCTCGAAACCTTCAGACTCGAGGTGCTTCTGAATGTCGCCGAAACTCTTCGGATCGCCGTAGATGGTGATTTCGTTCTCCTCCTCATCTTCGTCGTACTCGTCTTCCACGCCATAGTCTATCAAATCGAGTATGAGTTCATCCATGTCGAGTCCCTCTTTCTTCTTGAATGTAAAGACCGACTTGTGGTCGAAAAGAAAGGAAAGACTACCTGTCGTTCCCATGTTGCCACTGAACTTGTTGAAGACAGAACGCACGTCGGCCACTGTTCGCGTAGTGTTGTCGGTCAAGGTATCCACCAACACTGCCACGCCGTGAGGCCCGTAGCCTTCGTAAGTAACTTCCTTGTATTCGCTTTGGTCCTTGCCCATGGCGTTCTTGATGGCCCGCTCGATGTTATCCTTCGGCATGTTCTCGCGCTTACAGTTGGCTATCAATGCGCGAAGCGTAGGATTATTCTCGGGTTCGGGACCGCCGGCCTTCACGGCGATGGCAATCTGTTTACCCAGTTTCGTAAATACACGGGCCATGTGCCCCCACCGTTTCAGCTTCGTTGCTTTGCGGTATTCAAATGCTCTTCCCATTTTGTTTATCTGTTTTTGTTTGTTTCTAAGCGTATTTATCTCAGTTCAGCACCGAGTTTGGCAGAGAGTTGCTTGATAAGTTTCTGCATAACTCCATCGATAGCCTTGTCGTTGAGCGTCCTTCCGGCATCCTGCAAGATGAAGTTCACGGCATAGCTTTTCTTGCCTGCGGGCAGGTTCTTACCCTCATAGACATCGAAGAGTTCTACACGTTTCAGGAGCTTCTTCTCGGTCTGCAAGGCAATCTGCTCTATTTGTCCGAACGTAACATCCTTGTCTATCAACAGTGCCAAGTCACGACTCACGGCAGGGAACTTGCTGATTTCCTCGAACACGATTTCCCGCTTGCCGGATAGCTTGGCCAATGCCTCCCAATCTATGTCTGCATAATAAACCGGCCGACTGATGTCAAACCGTTTCAAGAGTTTTCCATTCAGAATACCCACCTCGGCCAGCACCTTGCCTCCGCGGTTCGCATAGGCAAGTCCCTTGCTGAAGATGTTGTTGTCGCTCTTGTTGATGACCAACATACCCGTAGGAACACCAGCCCGAACAAAGATATTCTGCACGTAGGCCTTGAGTTCGTAGAAGCTCATATCTTCATCGGCATGAGCCCACGAGCCTTCCACGCGCTTGCCTGTCAACCAAAGTGCCAGATGCTGGTCTTCGCTGTAAGCCTTGGCCGGAGCTTCGGCATTCCATTTCTCTTTATCATACCGATAGACATTGCCCGTTTCGAAGAAGCGTAGATTGCCGTTGCGCCGGTTTACGTTGCGCATGATGCTTTCCAAACCACCGAAGAGCAACGTTTGGCGCATCACGCCAAGGTCGGCACTCAAGGGGTTCATCAGCTTGACCGTATTCGCTTCGGGATAGGCATTCAGGTCAAGTTCCGTATAATAAGAGAGTCTCGAGAGCGAGTTATTGAGTATCTCGTTGAACCCGCAGCCCACCAACTGCTCGCCGATGAGGTTAGCCAGTCGGTGCTTCCTATCCTCGTCGCCGGCAATGGTCAGCGAACTCTTCAACTGTGTCGGGATTTCCACGTTGTTGTATCCATAGATACGCAGGATATCCTCCACGACATCGCAAGGACGCTGCACATCGGAACGGTAGGACGGAACAAGCAGCTCGACGCCTGCTTCGGTCTCGCCGACAATCTTCATCTCCAAGCTGGCAACAATGTTCTTGATGGTCTCCTTGCCTATCTCTTTACCGATGAGCCTATGCACGTAATCGTAGGAAAGACTAACCTTGAAGTCGTCTATCGGTTTGGGATAAACGTCCTTTATCTGCATTGAGACCTTTCCGCCGGCCAGCTCCTTACACAAGATGGCCGCCTGCTTCAGGGCATAAATGATGCCTTCGGGGTCGATGCCACGCTCGAAGCGATAGCTGGCATCGGTGCTCAACCCGTGTCGACGCGCACTCTTGCGAATCCACGTGGGGTGGAACCACGCACTCTCGAGCACCACGTTGCGCGTGGTGTCATACGTACCGCTACCCTTTCCGCCGAACACGCCGGCGATACACATCGGCTCCTCGGCGTTACAGATGCTCAGGTCGCGTCCGCCAAGCGTATGTTCCTCGCCGTCGAGAGTCACGAACTTGGTGCCTTCGGGCTGCGTGCGCACCACAATCCTGTGCCCCTTCACCATGTCGGCATCAAAGCAGTGCATCGGTTGCCCATAGGCCATCATCACGTAGTTGGTGATGTCGACGATATTGTTGATGGGGCGCAGACCCACGACGCGCAACTTGTCCTGCAGCCACGCCGGACTTTCCTTCACGTCGCAATCGGTGATGCTCACACAGGCATACCGTCTGCACGCCTCGGTGTTCTCGATTTCCACATCTATCGGCAGGTCTTCGTTGTCCACCTTGAAAGCATCGCACGACGGGCGATACAGGCCAGTGGGTCTTCCCTGCTGCTTGAGCCACGCATGGAAGTCGCGTGCCACTCCGTAGTGCGACAGTGCATCGCCACGGTTGGCCGTAATGTCCACCTCGAGCACCCAGTCGCTCTCCAGCTGATAGTATTCTGCTGCGGGCATGCCCACCACGGCGTCATCGGGCAGCACGATAATGCCGTCGTGACTGCTGCCCACGCCTATCTCGTCCTCGGCACATATCATGCCCAGCGACTCCACGCCGCGCAACTTGCTCCGCTTGATAGTGAACGACTCCTCGCCGTCGTAGAGCACACAGCCCAGATCGGCCACGATGACCTTCTGACCGGCCGCCACGTTCGGTGCGCCGCACACAATCTGTTGTGCTTCATCTTTTCCCAAATCCACCGTCGTCACATGAAGATGGTCGCTGTTGGGATGAGGCTCGCACGTGAGCACCTGCCCGACGTAGAGCCCCTTCAGCCCGCCCTTGACGGTCTGCACTTCTTCCAAGCCCCCGACTTCCAGTCCGATGGAAGTCAGCGCTTCTGCCGTCTCCTGCGGCGTGAGGTCGAAGTCGACGTATTCCTTAAGCCATTTATACGAAATGTTCATAGTCTGATGTTATGTTGTTTTCAAAACGGTGCAAATATACAAAGAAAAGCGCACATACGCAAGGGCCGGGACAGAAAAAGAGGGCACAAAACCACCTGCTCGCACATGATGTGGCAGATTGGTGTAGCATGCCCTTGGGCAGAGGTGTAATACACCGTTGTACGAAGGTGTACCGTACCCATTACTGTAGGTGTACCGTACCTATTGTCATGAGTGTACCGTACCCATTGTCGTGGGTGTACCGTACCCATTACCGTAGGTGTACCGTACCCATTGTCATGGGTGTACCGTACCCATATATAAGGGTGTTTAACACCCTTGGGCGAAGGTGTTAAACACTCATGCCGGCCGATGTACTTCTCTTGTCAGCAGAAGGTTGCTTACGAGTTCATCGACAGGAGGAATTCATCGTTGTCTTTGGTGTGGACCATGCGGTTGCGAATGGAGTTCATGGCCTCTATGGGATTCATGTCGCTGATGTATTTACGAAGTATCCACATGCGGTCGAGCGTGGTCTTGTCCTGCAGCAAGTCGTCGCGTCGCGTGCTCGAAGCCACGAGGTTGACCGACGGGAAGATACGCTTGTTCGAGAGCGAGCGGTCGAGCTGAAGCTCCATGTTACCCGTTCCCTTGAACTCTTCGAAGATTACTTCGTCCATCTTCGAGCCTGTGTCGATGAGGGCTGTCGCAATGATAGTGAGCGATCCGCCGCCCTCGATGTTGCGGGCCGCACCGAAGAAACGCTTCGGCTTCTGGAGCGCATTGGCATCGACACCACCCGTGAGCACCTTTCCGCTGGCCGGGCTGACGGTGTTGTAGGCACGGGCCAAACGCGTTATGGAGTCGAGGAAGATGACCACGTCGTGTCCGCATTCGACCATGCGCTTGGCCTTCTCGAGCACGATGCCGGCTATCTTCACGTGACGCTCGGCAGGTTCGTCGAAGGTCGAGGCGATGACCTCGGCATTCACCGTGCGGGCCATGTCCGTGACTTCCTCCGGGCGCTCGTCGATGAGCAGCATCATCAGGTAGGCCTCGGGGTGATTGGCGGCGATGGCGTTCGCAATGTCCTTCATCAAAATGGTCTTACCTGTCTTGGGTTGCGCCACGATGAGCGCGCGCTGCCCTTTGCCGATGGGCGAAAAGAGGTCTACGACGCGGGTCGAGAGGTTTGTCGTTGCACGGTCGCCGCAAAGCGTGAATTTCTCGTCGGCGAAGAGTGGCGTGAGATGCTCGAACGGTATACGGTCGCGCACTTCCGCGGGCTTCCGGCCGTTGATCATGTCCACCGATGTGAGCGGGAAGTACTTTTCGCCCTCGTGAGGAGGACGGACGTGACACGCTACCACGTCTCCCGTCTTGAGCCCGTATTTCTTGATGATGTTCGTTGCGACGTACACATCGTCGGGCGAAGAAAGGTAGTTGTAGTCGCTCGAGCGCAGGAAGCCGTAGCCGTCGGGCATCACTTCGAGTACGCCATTGGCCGTGATGAGGTCGGTGAAGTCGAAGCGTTCCGCGCCTTGTGACTGAACGGGCTGTTGGTAACTGTTAGGCGAGATGCCACCCATCGTGGGGTTGTCGAACATGTCGAAATTGGGCACGGCTCCTTGATCTTCTATTGGCAGGTCGACCACAGTGATGAAGTCGGTGCCGTCGCCGGGGTCGTCTGCCCAAACACCCTCCGGGGCGGACTCGGACGTTCCTTCGTTGTCCCTGTTATGGTCGTTAATCTTGGCTTGCAATTGTTCCAAGAGACTGTCTTTCTCCGCATCCGCTTTGTCCGCACTTCCCGCGGCAAAGGCAGCTTCGGGGATAGCTTCTTCTTGTCCGTGGTTTACGGCAACATCTTCCGAAGCCTCTTTTGCTTGTTCGCCAACAATGCCGGCATCAATGGTGGACTTGTCGTCATCGGTACTATGGGGTGTCTCGGCGACAGCAATCGGCTCTGTTTCCTTTTTCGGCTTGCGTCCGCGCCGCTTTGGTTGGACGGCAGCCACCTCTTCGGTCTTCTTCACCGCGTCTTCTTGCGAAGTCGTCTCCTCATCCTTGAAAAGCGACTTCTGCTCAACGGTCGTCTTACTTTTCTTTGCGTCGAGGTTCTCCCCTTCTTTCCCTTTCACGGTATAAACACGGTCAGTGTCTTTCTTTGCGATTCTGGTGCGTTTTCTTTTTGTGCCCAATGGGTTCTTGCTACCTTCTTCAATGGCCTGCTTGTCCAAAATGGCATAAATGATATCTTCCTGACTCTCATCAGTCTTTAAGGTGACACCCAATTCTTTGGCAATGGTAGCCAAATCAGTGACATCCTTAGATAATAATTCATCCTTGCTAAACATGTTAAGTATATGAAAATATTGATTGAATAGAAATATGTTTCACGAATGGAAACACAGTTGCATTAAAAATCATTGCAAAGGTAAGCAAAAAATCCGTATATCCAAAAAAAGAGTCTGCTTTTTTCAAAACAGACTCTTAATTATCCTTTGGTCTAAGCGATTGTTATTCGCCTTTTTCCATCTTGGCTTTCAAATCGGCAAGTACATCAAGGTCGCCCAATGACGTTCCTGCAGTCACATTGGTAATCTGAGCTGCAGCCTCTGCCTTGTGAGCGGCATGTTTACGAGTCGGCTTTGTTGCTGTAGTTTCATCCTTACCCTCCTCGAATGTACGACTATGAGAAAGAATGATACGCTTTGTATCCTTTACGAATTCGATAACCTTAAAGGAGAGTTCTTCACCAAGTTGAGCCTGAGAGCCATCCTCTTTCACAAGGTGCTTCGGAGTGGCAAATCCCTCACCACCTTCATTCAAGGTGATAACGGCTCCCTTATCCATCAGCTGGGTAATTTTACCCTCATGTACAGACCCTGGAGTATAAATAGTCTCATAAGTATCCCAAGGATTGTCTTCAAGTTGCTTGTGACCAAGGCTCAAACGACGATTCTCCTTATCAATATCAAGAACGACTACGTCGATTTCGGCACCAACGGTCGTGAACTCTGACGGGTGCTTCACCTTCTTAGTCCAAGAGAGGTCGCTGATATGAATCAATCCGTCAACACCTTCCTCGAGTTCAACGAAGATACCGAAATTCGTGAAGTTTCGGACCTTTGCCGTATGCTTGCTGCCCACAGGATATTTCACTTCGATTGCCTCCCACGGGTCTTCCTTGAGCTGTTTGATACCAAGACTCATCTTACGCTCATCGCGGTCGAGGGTCAAAATAACGGCTTCTACCTCGTCGCCTACATTCAAAAATTCTTGAGCAGAACGCAGGTGCTGGCTCCAAGACATCTCACTCACGTGAATCAAGCCTTCAACGCCCGGCTGTATCTCTACAAATGCACCATAGTCGGCGATAACCACAACCTTTCCCTTTACGTGATCTCCCACTTTCAAATCTGCGCTCAATGCATCCCATGGGTGTGGGGTAAGCTGCTTCAAACCGAGAGCAATACGCTTCTTCTCCTCATCGAAGTCGAGAATAACAACATTGATTTTCTGATCAAGTGCAACAACCTCATGAGGATCACTTACGCGACCCCAAGAGAGGTCTGTGATATGAATGAGTCCATCAACACCACCGAGATCAACGAATACACCATAAGAAGTGATATTCTTGACCGTGCCCTCAAGCACTTGTCCTTTCTCAAGGTGAGAGATAATTTCTTTCTTCTGTGCCTCCAACTCAGCTTCTATAAGTGCTTTGTGGGAAACAACGACATTACGGAACTCTTGATTGATTTTGACAACCTTGAATTCCATAGTCTTGCCTACGAACACATCGTAGTCGCGTATAGGATGAACATCTATCTGGCTTCCCGGAAGGAATGCCTCAATACCGAAAACATCAACAATCATACCGCCCTTCGTACGGCACTTGATATAGCCCTGAATGATTTCTTCATTTTCGAGTGCTTCATTCACCTTATCCCAACTCTTGTTTAAGCGGGCCTTACGGTGAGAGAGAACCAACTGACCTTTTTTGTCCTCTTGGCTTTCCACATAAACCTCGACCTTGTCGCCCACTTTCAAATCAGGGTCATAACGAAATTCCGAAGCCGGAATGACACCGTCACTCTTGTAGCCAATATTGACGACCACTTCTTTCTTGTCAAGTGCAATCACAGTACCCTCCACAACCTGATGCTCCTGAATTTTGTTCAGGGTCTCATCATAAGCATTCTCAAGATCTTGCTTACTTACATCTGCTCTCGAACCATTCTCAAACTCGTTCCAATCGAAGTCTGATAAAGGTTGTACGTTCTTTAATTCTGACATAAAATAAATAAAAGTTTTTTAATTAATAAAGTTAGACTTTATGTTATACTGACATGTCCAGACCATCCGGGCACACCACGAAACGCGTGCAAAGATACGCTAATTAATATAAAATCAAAGTATGAACGATTGTATTTCATATTATAATTAAAGTTGTTTAACACTAATCCTCTTCGTCTTCTTCATCAAAATCAAACACAACTGGAGCGGCAAAGGCATCAAGTGCGCGTCTTTCTTTCTTCGTTGGTCTACCTGTACCGCATGCTCGGTCGACAAATCCACTTATTCGACTCATCTCCAAAAGTTCATATTGTTTGGTATCGGTCACGTTTTCATAGATTTCAGGGAGCGATTTGGCACCTACACGTTGCTCAATACATTTCAACACCTTATAAGAATAGGTGACGGGTGGCTTACGGACATTAATCGTTTCACCGGTCTTAATAATATGGCTTGGCTTGACATTGACACCATTTATGATAATACGTCCATTTTTACAAGCATCAGCAGCGACAGAGCGTGTTTTGAACACACGTGCTGCCCAAAGCCATTTATCTATTCTCGCTATCTCTGCCATGCTTACTTCTTTCCGAGTTTGTTAAATTGGTTCATCGTGGTGTCGATACCGGCCAAAACAAAACTATTGATGATCTCACAAGCCATGTCAATACTAGTTTGCAGCGTCTTCAAGTCGTCAGCACTATATTTTCCTAACACCCACTCTACCTGGCTGCCTTTTGGATAATCATTACCAATACCTATACGAAGACGGGCATAATCCTGCCCAATGAGTTGCTGGATATGTCCCAATCCGTTATGCCCGCCAGTGTTTCCACTTGCTTTCAGACGGAAAGCACCTAATGGCAGTGCTATATCATCACTAATAACAAGCAATCTATCCTGTGCAATATTTTCTTTCTGAAGCCAATATCTCACAGCATTTCCACTGAGATTCATGAAAGTAGTGGGCTTAAGTAGGAATATTTTACGTCCTTTGACCGTCATTTCTGCGATGTAGCCGTAACGCTTGTCTTCAAAATGAATATTGGACACCTTTGCAAAAGCGTCCAATACCATAAAGCCTGTGTTGTGACGGGTTCCTTGATATTCATCACCTGGATTACCCAATCCACAAATCAAGAATTTATCCATTTTGATTATTCAGCAGCAGGAGCTTCTTCTTCGGCCGTAGCCGCAGCCTGCTGAGCTTGACGTGTCATCTTAATGGAGCAAACAACAACATCTTTACTTGTTGCAACCTCAAGCCCCTCGAATGTAAGTTCGCCCACCTTGATGCTCTTGCCTATCTTCAAAGCTGTAACATCTATATCGAGATGTTCAGGTATCTGCTGGTAAGGAGCTGTCACGTTGATTTTACGGATAGAAAGATTCATGCGACCTCCATCACGCACACCCTGTGCAAGTCCTACCAATTTAACCGGAATACCAATCGTGATTGGTTTTTGATCATTTACTTCATAGAAATCTACATGCAAAGGAGTATCTGTCACGGGATGAAACTGAATTTCCTTTAAAATAGAAGTGTAGTGTTCACCTTCAATATCAAGATTGATAACATAGATATGTGGCGTGTAAATGATTTTACGGAGCTCACTAAATGAAACAGAAAAAGCATGAGCTATGGGATTTCCGTTGTCATCTTTCTTTTCTCCATAGATATTACACGGAATGAATCCTTGCTTACGGAGTTCTTTTGAAGCTTTCTTTCCTAGGCTATTACGCTTCTGGCCTGTTACAATAATCTCTTTCATACACTGTGTTACTCTAAATTAAATTTTAACGAATTAATTCGCCATCACACGAGATTGCTCTCGGAAAAGCGCTGCAAAGGTAATCTTTTTTTGCCTATTATACAAATTTCTGAAAAAAAATAATGAAAAAATAAAGATTAAGCTTGTTTATTCTATTGAAAAATCATATATTTGCATTATCATTTGAAAAGTGGAAGTGTAAGAAATCAAAATTATTAGAGAATGATTAATAGGGAACTTATAAGGATAAAGGTGGTTCAGTTAACCTATGCATACTATCAAAACGGTAACAAAAACATAGATACGGCAGAAAAAGAATTGTTTTTCAGTCTTTCAAAAGCATATGATTTATATAACTATTTACTCTTACTGATAGTTGCTATCACTCGAGAAGAGCATCATAGAGTAGATATTGCCATCCAACGAGCTCAGCGTGAAGAAACCGAATTGCCTTCGCAGAAGTTTGTATATAATAAATTTGCTCTTCAGTTGGAGGAAAATAAGACGCTCCATGATTTTATCGTTGCCCAGAAACTATCATGGGACGACGATATCGAATTCATTCGTAAGGTTTGTAATCAAATAGAAAGCAGCGAGTTTTATACCAATTATATGTCTTCCGAAAGCGATGATTATGAAACTGACCGTGAACTTTGGCGCAAGCTATATAAACAATTGATCCAAAATAATACAGATCTTGACGCTCTGCTTGAAGAAAAGAGTCTTTATTGGAACGATGATCGAGAGGTCATCGACACCTTTGTTCTTAAAACCATAAAACGGTTTAGTCCGGACAAAGAAAGTGGACAAGAACTATTACCCGAATATAAAGACGAAGAAGATAAGGATTTTGCCCGTAGATTATTCCGGGCTACAATTCTCAATGCAGACCGTTATCAGCAGTATATGAGTGAGGCTAGTCGTAATTGGGACTTCAGTCGATTAGCCTATATGGATGTCGTTATCATGCAGATTGCAATTGCTGAAATGCTGACCTTTCCAAATATCCCTGTCAGTGTGACCATCAACGAATATGTTGACTTGGCTAAACTTTACAGTACACCAAAAAGCGGAGGATACATTAATGGCATGTTGGATAGCATTGCTCGCTATTTTGTCAATAACGGTCTTATGATGAAGACACTAAAGGAACGCGATAATGAGAATAGTGAGGACAGTAAGGATAAGAAGAATTCAACTAAGCTTATATAAAAATTAACTTCAATGAATACAATGTTATTAGCTGCCCAAGCAGCACAGGGTGGAGGAATGGGTGTTTTCATTATGATGGGTGCCATTCTCGTTATCTTTTGGTTGTTTATGGTACGTCCACAACAGAAAAAACAAAAGAAGATTCGTAATTTTCAGAATTCGCTCCAAGAAGGTTCAAGAATCGTTACCGGAGGTGGAATCCATGGTACTGTCAAACATGTAAACATACAAGATGATACTGTCGATATTGAAATTGCACGTAGTGTAGTCATTACCGTAAGTAGAGGATATATCTTTGAAAATGCATCAGTTCAGATGCCAAATGCATAATCTATCCAGATTCTTCAAGATTGTCAGGAACTTTCTTTTCAGTTCTATGAACAGAGAGTTTCTGATTTTTTTATTCTTTCTCGGGCTGAGTGGTACATTTTGGTTACTGATGGCTCTTAATGAAACCTATGATAAAGACATTCCTGTGTCAATAAAGTTGGTCAATGTTCCCCGCAATGTAGTAATCACTCAGAATATGAACGACACAATAGACGTGACGATGAGAGATAAGGGATTTACATTACTTACCTATAGTTACGCGGGAAAGATACAGCCTGTCACGATAGACTTTGAACGTTATGCAAACAAAGAGAGAGGTTTCGGCAGGGTACCGCTCTCCGACTTACAGCGAATGATTTACTCTCGTCTTTATAGTTCATCCAAAATATCAGCAATTAAATCAGATTCTGTCACATTCTATTTCAATTATGGTCAGTCCAAACGAATACCCATTCGTGCTTTAGGACAGCTTCAAACCGGGCGTAGCTATTATATCTCAAGGATAGCTTTCCAACCAAACTATGCAACAATCTATGCCAGCAGACAGATTTTGGATAGCATTCGATGGGTGACTACCGAAAAGTTGAATTTGCGACATATTGAAGACACCGTCAGTCTTTTGGTTTCTCTACGCTCCATTCCAGGTGCAAAAATCACTCCGAAAACGGTTCGAATGACCATCTATCCGGATATTTTAACCGAAGAGAGCGTCGAAGTTCCTATAGAGGCCGTGAACATGCCTGAAGGAAAAATCCTACGCACATTCCCTTCTAAGGTCAAAGTCACATTTACTGTCGGTGGAAGCCGCTTCCGCAATATCCGTCCCGAACAATTCGTTGTTGTTGCCGACTATGACGATATCACAAACCACCCATCTGACAGGTGTCCGATCAAGCTGAGCCAGTTCCCCAATGAAATCAGACGGCCGAAGTTGGAAATGACGCAAGTCGATTACTTGATAGAACAACGATGAAAAGAAGCCTACTCGAATGAGGAAACAAATCCATAGATATGCCATAACCGGCGGTATAGGCGCAGGTAAAAGCCATGTCTGTCAACTGCTGGGCAAACGCGGTATAGCGGTTTATGATTGTGATGAAGCTGCCCAGCGACTCATGTCTTCCGATATTGCGTTACAAGACGCCCTAAGTTGCCTCGTTGGTTCATCCATCTATCAGAATGGCAGATTACGGAAAGACATACTTGCTAACTTCTTGCTCAAAGGCGAACCCCATAAACAGGCAGTAAACGAAATTGTCCACCCAGCCGTAGCACTTGATTTTCTAAAAAGCGGTTTCCAATGGCTCGAAAGTGCTATTCTTTTCGATAGCGGTTTCTACCAAAGAGTTACTTTCGACCGCACAATCTGTGTGTCGGCTCCCTTAGAAATAAGAATAAAACGCATCATGGAGCGCGATTTCATAACGGAGGAACACGCAAGGCAGTGGATAGAAAGCCAGATGTCGCAGAGTGAAATAGAGAAACGTACCGATTTCGTCATTATAAATGATGGGAAAGCAAATCTTGAGACGCAAATAGACAAACTATTGTCGTGTCTTCATTGATTGATTCCTGTTCTCAACATAATAAGAAACCATCAAAATTATAAATAAATAATGGAAACAATACTATCGATTGCAGGCAAACCGGGACTTTACAAGTTGGTTTCCCGCGGAAAAATGAATCTCATTGTCGAATCACTCGATGAAAGTCGGAAACGTGTTCCAACCTTTGCTTCCGACCGCGTGACAAATCTGGCAGATATTGCCATGTACACTGATGCAGACGACGTTCCTTTGTGGAAAGTACTTGACAACGTAGGAAAGATTGAAAGCTATAAGAAGACTGCCATCAATTATAAGAAAGCCGGTTCGAAAGAACTTCGCACCTATTTCGCAAAAGTACTGCCCAATTTCGACCAAGATCGGGTGCATGACAGCGATATCAAGAAACTACTTCAATGGTATGATTTGCTGATAAAGGCCGGCATTACTGATTTTAAGGATACCTTGGCACCGACGCAAGGCGAAAGCATCGAAGAACGCGCAAACGAAGAGTAATCAGTCGCACGGTCTTCTTTCTGAAACATACACGATTATCCCCGTAAATGTCTGACATCTGCGGGGATTTATCGTAAGTCTCGCCATTGTCCCTTAGCTGTTAAATAATCAAAACAACAATCTTTTTTACGTTACATTCGACACTACATCACACACATTTTTATATATTTGTGGGCACATAAAAAGACATGCCAATGAGAAACTTGCTATTCGCAGCCTTTCTTACGCTTGCCGCGACATGTGTTCGTGGAAACAATGATTTGAGCATTAACGGAAACCACGTTGATAAAAGCGTGGTAGAGATTTGCTTTGAAGACTCAGGAGTTACGCTGCATTGGAGCGACAACACCAAAACATGCAACAAAATGGCAGACGTCATGACACGACTTGCCTGCGGAGAAGGAATTGATAAGGCATATATTGCCTCTGTGAGCGGAATATATGACAAAAAGATACTGGTAAGCGGGACGCAGCAAGGCTCCTCTATCAACATTTATGATATAGTTGGGAACAGACTACAGCATGTTCCAACCCTTCAGCAAGCCACGCTGATAGACATCAGTCACCTGAACACGGGGATATACCTCTTACAAGACAAAAACATGGTCATCAAATTCATCAAGCGATAAGCCTCCAACTCTCCCAAAAGCCTCTCCCCCAGCCCCTTCCTCGACCTCCAATGGAAGTCCTATCCTACCTCCAATAGGCCTCCTATCGTATAGATACTATCTATCCTCTTCTATATATAGTATCTATAGCTTCCTATACATACTATCTATCCTTCTCTATATATAGTATCTATAGCCTTCTATACATACTATCTATCCTCTTGTATAGATACTATCTATCCAACCCTACACATACTATCTATCCTAAAGGACACTAAGTATAAGTCCTCAAGGAGTCTAAGTATAAGTCCTCAACATCTTTAAGTATAAGTCCTCGACATCTTTAAGTATAACTCCTCAAGGACCTTAAGTATAAGTCCTCGACATCTTTAAGTATAACTCCTCAGGGACTTTAAGTACACCCTCTCTCCTACATAAAGAACGGGCCTTGAGAATAACTATCCGCAAGGCCCGTTCTTTTTTAATTTATAATTCAAAATTCATAATTCATAATTATGATTTGCCCGCAAGCTCGGGCTCCCTCCCTTGGGGAGGGCCGGGGTGGGTGTCTAATTATGAATTTTGAATTATGAATTTTGAATTACTTCACCACCTTCCTCACCGTCCCGTCGCTCATCTTCAGGATATTTATTCCCGGTTCCATGTGGCTGCGGCGGCTGCCGTCGGTACCGTAGATGGCCTTCACGGTGGGTTCGTCTACGGTTGTCGGGCGGTTGATGCCCGTGCTGCCCTTGCGTGTAAAATAGCCCGTGGTGGGGTTAGCCATCTTGATGTCCGTCTTGTTCGGGTCGTACTTCACCGCACCAATCAACTCAGTGCAATCTTGGAACATATCAGTCGACTTTGTGGCCGTCCATGCCTCGTTGCAATAGATGTAGCCAAGGCACTCGCAGCCTTTGAACATGCCTTCCGTGTTCTGCAGCAAGCGGGTCTTGAAGCCCGTCAGGTCGAGTTCCATCAGATTTTGGCTCCGGCCGAACATCCACCGCATCGTCGTCACCTCCTCGGTGTTCAAGTTTTCAAGCCCTTTGATTTCATCCATGTATCGGAAATTATAGAACCACATTTCCATGCTTTTCGGACGGAAGTCTTTCATAGAGGCATCAATCAC
>NZ_JH594500.1:331926-333248 GCF_000243015.1 Segatella maculosa OT 289 | reverse complement strand
CGCTTCGCCCTCTGGTTGTCGTAATAGAAGGTCAGCGTGCTGCCGCTCACGGCCGCATAGGCTTCCTTGTCGGTCGGCGTGGTGAAGGTCTTCTCGTTGTAGAAGACGAAGTTGCCGCATTCGTCCAGTGCTTTCACGATCACCGTGTATCGGGTGTCGGGTGTCAGGTCCTTCAGCTTCAGCGTATCTTTGCCGATAAGTTCGCCAACATGTTTGCGGTTTCCCGTTCTGCTGTCGTCAAGAAACACATAATAGCACATAAGCTCCTTCGGCGTAGCGTTGTCCGTGGCCTGTTTCCACGTCACGGTGGCCGTCGTGTGCGTCACGTCCTCCACCTTTACCGACGCATTGTCAATGCTCGGCTTTTCCCATTCGCTCTTTACGATGGTCACCGAATTTGTGTATTCTTCGCCATTGACCATGATTTTTCCGTTTGTAAGCGTCCCACCTGCCGGCTGAACAATCCTGCTACCGGAGATGTTGATGTTATTGAAACTATACAATACGACATTCCTTAGGCTCGAATTATCGATTTCCAATGTTTCGTTGCCGGTCGTACTCCTAAACGGAATAGGCTTGCTGAACGTGAGCGCACATCCGCCTTCAAGCCTGAATGTCATGCCCCTGTTGTTGTCTACTAGTATCCCCTGTGATGCTCCGCCGTAGTCCATGAAACTTCCGTCGCCCTTTATGGTAAAGTTGGTCTTGGTCTTTATGAAAGATGCCCAATCGAGGTTAGCTTTGTTCTCGCCTTTCAATGTAAGCGTATAGTAATGCGAGGGGTCCGTGTCGGAAATATAGATTAAAGTGGATGAAGAATGAAAAGCATCAAACGTGATATTCTCAAAGGTAATGTCCTTGAAATCATAAAATCTATCCCCGCCATATACCGTGACAGCAGAATTCTTGATATAAAGCCCCTCTTCACGCTTGGCCGAAAGGGGATAGTGTTTATCTGAAAATACATCAATTCCGAGTCCCTCGATGGTGAGTGTAGCCTTGTTCTGCACGTGGATGCCCTCATATTCATAACACCATACGCGGAGTGTGTTTTCTTCGGTATTGCCGTTGTAGCTCTTCAGTGTGGTGTTCTTCTTCAGAAAGATGGTGCTTGAGTTCTTCGCACGAAAATAATTCTTGCCCATGAACACCACCGTCAGCCCGTCGTTGCTTTCATTCTCCAGCGCATGGTTGTAGCCGCCCGTGCGTTCCACCTTGATGTTGCGCACGTAGAGCGTGTTCTCCTCCGGCTCATACCATGCTTGCGGGTAGAAGTCCGCGTTCGGTGTGATGTTCTTGCTTGTGATGTTGCTACAGTTGTC
>NZ_JH594500.1:248994-331826 GCF_000243015.1 Segatella maculosa OT 289 | reverse complement strand
CAAAATTACACACGAAATGAGCAAAACCACCTATCACCATCGGACAAAAACTTATCAATATCGGACATTTTGCATGTTCGCCCGACTTATCATTATCGGACATCGACTCCATCTAACCCGCTGGAATATAGTCTTTTACCAGTGATAGGTTTAAACTATTTAACAACCGCTACTTTTTGACATCAAAAGAGACTTGCATGATTATAAAAAAGAATTAAAAAACTTGTCGGATAAGAAATAATGTTTATATTTGCAATGAACAACTACTGACAATGGCATAGGAAAATAGAAAGGCTGAAAGCAAGAATGACGGACATTTCAACCTATCCGGAAGGCAGTAACTTGGGGAGCCACTTGGCACAGGTCGGCTGGGGCATTTAAAATGAACTTTCCAAGTATTGAACAGAAATCACAAATCTAATTGACAGGAATATGACACTTTCAGAACAAGACCGCAGACAGTTGGACGCACACGGTATCCGTGAGGCGCAGGTAGAGAAACAGTTGGAACAGATTGCACGGGGCTTCCCCTTTTTGCAGCTCGAGCGTGCGGCAAGCGTGGGCAGGGGAATCGTCGCGCCATCGGAAGAAGCGCGCGAAACGTACGTTCGTCGGTGGGAAACGTATAAAAGTGAGAAGCACAAGGTCGTGAAGTTCGTACCGGCCAGTGGGGCTGCCAGCCGTATGTTCAAAGACCTTTTCGCGTTTTTGGAGGCCTCTTATGATGTTCCGACGACAGCCTTCGAGCGGGAATTCTTCGGAAATATCGGCCGTTTCGCATTCAAAAAAGCACTGGACAAGGCATGTGAGACCGATACGGGCAAAGACGTCGAGGCGTTGATTTCGGAAGGGCGCTACAAAGAGGTCGTTGCGCATCTGCTGCAGACCTCGGGGCTAAACTATGGAAGTCTGCCCAAAGGTCTACTCCTCTTCCATCGTTATGAAGACGGGGCACGCACGCCCATGGAAGAGCATCTGGCAGAGGCTGCGCTTTATGCCTGCTGCGGCGGAGAAGCCAGCGTGCATTTCACGGTGAGCCACGAACATCGGACGTTGTTCAAGGCTAAGGTGGACGAGAAAGTTGCCTATTTTACAAAGAAATTCGGCGTGAATTATCACATCAGCTTCTCAGAGCAGAAGCTGAACACAGATACGATTGCCGCCAATCCTGATAACACGCCGTTCCGCAATACAGATGGGAGTCTGCTCTTCCGTCCCGGCGGACACGGTGCACTGATAGAGAATTTGAACGAAATCGATGCCGATATCGTATTCATCAAGAACATCGATAACGTGGTTCCTGATAGGCTGAAGCCCATAACAATCACTTATAAGCAGCTTCTAGCCGGTATGCTCGTTGATGTTCAGCAACGGATTTTCGGTTATCTGGAGCTGCTCGACACCGGGAAGTACAATCATGAGACGCTGGAGGAAATCATTCGCTTCGTGCAACAGACATTATGTTGCAGGAAGTCGGACATCAAAGAGTTGGAAGATGCCGACCTCGTGATTTATCTCAGGCGGAAACTGAATCGCCCTATCCGTGCGTGCGGCGTCGTAAAGAACGTAGGCGAACCGGGCGGAGGTCCGTTCCTTACCTATAATCAAGACGGAACCGTCAGTCCACAGATATTGGAGAGTAGCCAGATTGACACGAGTAAAGACGAATACGTGGAGATGTTTAAGAACGGCACACACTTCAATCCGGTCGACTTGGTCTGCGCCATCAAAGATTATAAAGGAAAAGCCTTCCATCTTCCCGACTATGTAGACCGGACGACAGGCTTCATCAGCAGCAAAAGCAAGAACGGCCGCGAACTGAAGGCACTGGAGTTGCCGGGACTTTGGAATGGCGCGATGAGCGATTGGAACACAATATTCGTGGAAGTGCCGCTTAAAACGTTCAATCCCGTAAAGACCGTGAACGACCTCTTGAGGGAGCAGCATCAATAAGCATGGAGAAATTTGAATTCACAAAACCCGAACTTGAAGAAACGGAGGGCATTCTCAATCACCTCCGCGACACCATCAACGACACGCTGAAGCCCGATGATGAGCTCCGACTGCGCGAACAGCTGATGAAAGCCATCGAAGAAGGCCACATACAGCGCGATGTCTTTGGACTGAACCCTGTACTTCAGGCCCTGCGCACGGCACAAATTGCGGTAGACGAAATTGGACTGAAACGCGACGGTGTGCTTGCCACTTTGCTCTTTCCCCTCGTCATTAACGGGCATCAGACTGTAGATGACATCGAGAACAAGTTCGGAACAAGTGTCGCCCATATCATTCAAGGACTGGTCAAAATCCATAACTTATACGAGAAGAACCCAATTATAGAGAGTGAAAACTTCAGGAACCTGCTGATTTCATTCTCCGAGGACATGCGCGTCATTTTAATCATGATTGCCGACAGGGTGAATCTTATGCGGCAAATCCGTGATACGGAAGCAACGGAAGCCAAGAAGGAAGTGAGCGAAGAGGCAAGCTATCTCTATGCCCCACTCGCTCACAAGCTCGGATTGTATCAGTTGAAAAGCGAACTCGAGGACCTAAGCCTGAAATACCTTGAGCATGATGCCTACTATATGATAAAGGATGCGCTGAATGCGACAAAGACTTCACGCGATGCCTATATTAAAAGCTTTATTGGGCCGATTGAAGAACATCTGACTGCGGCCGGGCTGAAGTTCCACATGAAAGGACGTACGAAGAGCATTCACTCTATCTGGCAGAAAATGAAGAAGCAGAAATGCAATTTCGAAGGCATCTACGACCTGTTTGCTATTCGCATCATCTTAGATGCTCCTGTCGAAAAAGAAAAAATGCAGTGCTGGCAGGCCTATTCCATCGTCACGGACATGTATCAACCCAATCCCAAGCGGCTGCGCGACTGGCTCAGTGTGCCCAAAAGTAACGGCTACGAGAGTCTACACATCACAGTCCTTGGCCCTGAGAATAAATGGGTCGAAGTGCAGATACGCACCAATCGTATGGACGAAATCGCCGAGCACGGCCTTGCTGCCCACTGGCGCTACAAAGGCATTAAGAGCGAAGGTGGCATTGACGAATGGCTGGCCAATATCCGTTCGGCCTTGGAGAACAATGATGACCTGCAACTAATGGACCAATTCAAGATGGACCTCTACGAAGATGAGGTCTATGTCTTCACGCCGAAAGGTGATCTGCTGAAGTTTCCCAAGGGAGCCACCATCTTGGACTTTGCCTATCACATTCATTCCAACATCGGCAATACGTGTGTCGGCGGCAAAATCAACGGGAAAGCGGTCAGCCTACGGGAGCAACTGCACTCGGGCGACACCGTAGAGATACTGACCCAGAGCAACCAGAAGCCCAAGCAGGATTGGCTCAATATCGTGAAAAGTTCGAAAGCGAAGGCAAAGATAAGGCTTGCCTTGAAAGAAACACGGGCCAAGGACGGACTATATGCAAAGGAACTACTCGAAAGACGCTTCAAGAACAAGAAAATCGAGATTGAAGAGAGTCTGATGTCGCACGTCATCAAGAAGCTGGGCTACAAGGAAACCTCGGATTTCTATAAAGACATCGCCGAAGAACGCTTGGATACTAACACGGTCATTGAACGCTACGTGGAGCTACGCGACCATGATAGCGGGGTCCGACAGGCCGAGAGCGCAGAGAACTTCGAATATGAAAGTCCGAACGAGCAGTTCACCCGCAAGAATGATGACGTGCTCGTCATTGACCGTAATCTAAAAGGTATCGACTATAAGCTCGCACAATGCTGCCACCCCATCTATGGCGATGATGTTTTCGGCTTCGTGACGGTCAGCGGTGGCATCACCATCCATCGTCGGAACTGCCCCAATGCACCCGAGTTGCGCAAACGTTTTGGCTACCGCATCGTGAAAGCAAAATGGGATGGTAAGGGAAGTAGTCAATACGCCATCACGTTGCGCATCATCGGCAACGATGACATTGGCATAGTCAGCAATATCAGCAATATCATCTCGAAAGAAGACAAGCTTACGATGCGCTCCATCAATATTGACTCCCATGACGGACTCTTCAGCGGGAACGTTGTCTTGATGATCGATGACAACAGCAAACTCGACGCGCTCATCAAGAAGCTGCGCACAGTGAAGGGCGTCAAGCAAATCATCAGAATATGAAAACCATGAGGAAAATCCTTACGACATTACTGCTGCTCTTGGCCGTTCATGCGAATGCAACTGCCGACTATACCCGCGAAGACAGCGTCAAGGTAATGCGACTGTTGGAAGAAGGGCAGAGACAGCCCCGGAATGCCAACTTTATCTTGTTTTATGCCCGAAGGCTGGTGGGTATACCCTACATAGCTCAGACGCTCGAAGTAAACAGCTGGGAACGACTTGTCATCAATCTGCGCCAACTGGACTGCACGACCTATGTGGAGAATGTCTTAGCACTCACACTTTGTACGCAAAATAGGAAAACGACATTCGCCGACTTCTGTAACTATCTACGGCTTATCCGTTACGAAGGTGGAAAAATCGACTACACATCACGCCTGCACTATTTCACAGACTGGATTGCCGACAACACAAGGCTTGGCTTTGTGTACGAAATCCAACGGAACGGTGCGCCATTCACGCAGGTGCAGACGGTACGCGTGGGTTATATGACCCGCCATGCCGCCGACTACCCCATGCTGAAAGCTCATCCCGAACGCTTGAAGGTCATTGCCGAAAGCGAACGGAAGCTGACCGGCAAGCAATTCCGCTACATTCCCAAAGTACAGATTACCAACAGTAGCCTCTGTCGTAACACCATCAAAGACGGCGACATCATCGCCATCATCACCGCCAAAAAAGGACTCGACACGAGCCATATTGGCATCGCCGTGTGGCATAAAGACGGTCTACACCTACTCAATGCCAGCCAAGTGCGCCGCCGGGTCGTGGAAGAACCGATGCTCCTACGCACCTACATGGCAAAGCATCCCATGCAGACGGGCATCCGCATCGTCAGAGTAGGGAAGAAACCGACGAGACAACCATAGTCAGATAGTAAGATAGTAAAGAAAGCTAAAAAGACCGCTTCCGTAATATTATTGTCCGCAAAACCATAATACCACACGTCCAACTTCTTGCCAATCAAGAGTTAGGCATTTTAGTCATTCGAGCAATGTCGTAGCCCTGACGCGACTCAATGTCTCGGGCGTCATCTGCAGATAACTGGCAATATAAACCAAGGGTGCCCGGAGAACAACCTGAGGCATGAGCTTACACATCTTCTTATATCGGTCTCCGGCGGTCTCGAAACGCACCAAATCGGCATGCACCTGAGAAAGAATAAGGCTTTCTTCCAGAATCTTGCGATAAAGTATCTGAATGTTCACATTGTGAAGAGCGACCTGCTCCAATCGGTGCTTTGGCAACGCGTAAATCTGGCAGGACTCGATGGCTTCCACTTGAAGAAAGGAAGGTATTTCGCGGAAAAGGCTCTCGATGCACATGAAAATCGAACGGTCAGAGCCGAGATGCTCGGTTACCTCTTTGCCGTTCTTGAAATAGAACTGGCGAATGAGTCCTTTGTCCAAATAATAGATATTCTCGCATACCTCTCCCTCTTCGAGTATCATTTTTCCTTTGGCAAACTTCATGGGCACGAGGACGCTCTCCAAAACGTCCAGTTCGTCATGCGTCATCGTACTGTATTTGCGTGCAAGCTCGCGGGCTATATCACGTGGTGTGTTTATCGGTTCTTTCATATTCGGTTTCCTTAAATGTTTATTGTTTTATGATCCTATTCTCTTGCTAATCCAGTTTCAGCACGGCAAGGAAGGCTTTTTGCGGCACCTGCACATTGCCCACCTGTTTCATACGTTTTTTGCCTTGCTTCTGTTTCTCGAGTAGCTTACGTTTGCGGCTCACATCGCCTCCGTAGCACTTCGCCGTGACGTCCTTGCGTACCTGCTTCACGGTTTCGCGGGCGATGATCTTTGCACCGATGGCCGCTTGAATAGCGATGTCGAACTGCTGTCGGGGTATGAGTTCCTTGAGCTTTTCGCACATTCGCCGGCCGAAGACCACGGCATTGCTTTCGTGTGTCAGTGTCGATAGGGCGTCTACCGGCTCGCCGTTGAGCAGGATGTCCAGCTTTGCCAATTTGGAAGGACGGAAAGAGTCTATATGATAATCGAACGAGGCATAGCCCTTCGAGATACTTTTCAGTTTGTCGTAGAAATCGATTACGATTTCACCAAGCGGAATCATAAAGTGCAACTCCACACGGTTGCCGGTCACATACTCCTGTTTGATCAGCTCGCCCCGCTTGTCGAGGCATAGCGTCATGATCGGGCCGATATAGTCGGCAGCTGTGATGATGGTTGCATGGATATAAGGCTCTTCGATATGGTCGATGAGCGTCTGCTCGGGCAACCCCGAGGGATTATGCACCTCCTTCATGTTC
Organism: Segatella maculosa OT 289; assembly: GCF_000243015.1. NCBI lineage: Bacteria > Pseudomonadati > Bacteroidota > Bacteroidia > Bacteroidales > Prevotellaceae > Segatella > Segatella maculosa. The sequence continues at coordinate 325,391 of NZ_JH594500.1, read as the reverse complement.
CCCTGCTTGTCATACACGTTATAGGAAACGTTGGGCACCGTGGTTATCACGTCCATGTTGAATTCGCGGTCGAGCCGCTCCTGAATGATTTCCATGTGGAGCAGTCCGAGGAAGCCGCATCGGAAACCAAAGCCCAAAGCGATGGAACTCTCCGGCGTGAACGTCAGCGAGGCATCGTTCAGTTGGAGCTTTTCCAATGAAGCACGCAGACTTTCATAGTCGTTGGGGTCTATCGGATAGACGCCGGCAAATACCATCGGCTTCACTTCCTGAAAACCTTCAATGGCCTGCCTGCAAGGATTAGCCACAGAAGTAACCGTGTCGCCCACCTTTACCTCGGTGGCCGTCTTGATACCGCTGATGATATAACCGACCTCGCCCGTGGTAAGCTCCGGCTTCGGCATCATGTCCATCTTCAGCACGCCCACTTCATCGGCATTATATTCCATGTCGGTGTTGAAAAACTTCACTTTCTCGCCCTTCCTGATGCTCCCGTTCAACACTTTGCAAAGCACGATGACACCGCGGAAGCTATTGAATATCGAGTCAAAAATCAGTGCCTGCGCAGGCGCTTTCCTATCGCCCACGGGAGCGGGAATCCTTTCGACGACTGCTTCGAGAATACTTTCCACGCCTTGCCCCGTTTTTCCTGAGGCACGTATGATGTCTTTACGTTCGCAGCCGATTAGCTCGACAATCTCATCCTCCACCTCATCGGGCATGGCATTCGGCATGTCAATCTTGTTGATAATGGGGATAATCTCCAAGTCGTGGTCAATGGCCATGTAGAGATTAGAGATGGTTTGTGCCTGAACACCCTGCGTAGCGTCTACGACAAGCAATGCACCTTCGCAGGCGGCAATCGAGCGCGACACCTCGTAAGAGAAGTCCACGTGCCCCGGAGTGTCTATCAAGTTGAGTATGTAGTCTTTTCCGTCGGCAGACTTGTAGTTCATCTGAATGGCATGGCTCTTGATGGTGATGCCGCGCTCACGCTCCAAATCCATATTGTCGAGCATCTGCCCCTCGGTGATTTGAATGGTCTGCGTCTTTTCCAGCAAGCGGTCGGCCAGCGTAGACTTTCCATGGTCGATGTGGGCGATGATACAAAAATTCCGAATGTTGCTTATCGTGTCCATTTGATGATTATCCATTTTTGAGATGCAAAGATAGTGTTTTTTCTCTGATTATTTAGTATCTTTGCACAAAATAAAAGCATTTTGTCACGATGAAAAAGATATTATTTTCCGTACTTGCCCTGCTGTCACTCTCGGCATGCCATCACGAAACGATTGAGGAGCGGGCCGAGCGCGAAGCCCAAGAATACACGCAGAAGGTGTGCCCCACCCCGGTTGTCAACTTCACGCGCACGGACAGTCTTGTGTTCGACAAGGCCACGAACACGCTGATTTACTATTGTTCGTTCACCGATAAAATGGATGATGCCAAGATTGTCGATGCCAACAAGCAAAAGATTGCCGACGGACTCCGCGAAGGCTTGCTCAACGACACGGGCATCAAGACCTATCGCGAGGCGGGCATCCATTTCAAATATGTTGTTCATTCGGATAAAACACCCAAGAAAGTCTTGTTTCAAGAGGCATTCTGATCATTTCCACCGACCCTTTTCCATCAATGAAGGCACTCCGCCCGATAGGAGTGCCTTATGACAATATGTACTTTCGTCGAGTACAATATATACTTTTGTCGAGTACAATATATACTTTCGTCAACTACAATATATACTTTTGTCAACTACAATATATACTTTTGTCAAGTACAATATATACTTTTGTCAACTACGGCTTATACTTCCGTTGAGTACGACTTATACTTCCGTGGGGCACGACTTATACTTCCGTCAATGACAAGTCCTATACTTGTCGACTACAAGTCCTATACTTGTGGGGCACAAGTCCTATACTTGTCAAGATTCGGCCCTCGTGATGTAATCGGCTATCCAGCGACCCACTTCCACCGTACCGTAGTCCGGCCCACCGGCTACTTGTATTTCAGGCGTGCGCACGTTCGCCTCCAACGAGGCATCGACCGCCCGGCGTACGCATGCGCCCTCATCGTTCAGCCCGAAATGTTCCAACAGCATGGCGGCCGAGAGTATCTGTGCCACGGGGTTGGCAAGGTTCTTGCCGGCCGCCTGTGGCCAACTGCCATGCACCGGTTCGAAGAGCGGCGTGTGCTCGCCAAGGCTTGCCGATGGCTGCAGCCCCATGGAGCCGGTGATGCAACTCGTCTCGTCGGTGAGAATATCGCCGAACGTGTTCTCCGTCACAATGACATCGAAGAACGTCGGCTCCGTCAGCACGCGCATCGCGGCATTGTCGATGAACATGTAATCGGTCGTCACCGCGGGGTATTGCGGTTCCATCTCTTTGGCAATCTGCCGCCACAGTCGACTCGATGCCAGCACGTTGGCCTTGTCTACCACCGTCAGATGCTTGCGCCGCTTCATGGCCGTGTCGAAGGCAACTTTTAAGATGCGTTCTATCTCGGGACGGGTATAGATGTCGGTGTCGTAGGCCTTGTCGTTGTCCTGATATTTCTCGCCGAAATACATGCCGCCCGTGAGTTCACGAATGACGACGAAGTCGGCACCCTTCAGCAGTTCTTCTTTGAGCGGGCTCTTGTGGAGCAGGCAATCGAACGTGGCAACGGGGCGCACGTTGGCAAACAGGCCGAGCTTCTTGCGCATGGCCAGCAGGCCTTGCTCGGGGCGCACCTTGGCCGTTGGGTTGTTGTCGAAGCGCGGGTCGCCCACAGCGGCAAACAGAATGGCGTCGGCAGCCATGCAGACCTTGAACGTCTCTTCGGGGAAAGGGTCGCCCACTTCGTCGATGGCATGAGCGCCGCAAACGGCCTCCTGATAAATGAATTGATGGCCGAACCTCTTGGCGACAGCATCCAATGCGGCCACGCCTTGCTTCATAATCTCCGGCCCGATACCGTCACCGGCCAGTACTGCAATTTTTAATTTCATCGTATTTCTATTGTTATTTGTTAAGAACTCAATTCTCTTGTTCCGGTGCCTCGATGATGTTCAACATCTTGATGGTTGCCTTGATGGCAGCCTCGGTTTGGTCGGCATCAAGGCCGCGGGTGCGGAATATCCGTCCGTCTTCCCGCCTCCATGTGATGATGGTCTGCACCAAAGCATCGGTCCTTCCCCCCGGCGGAATGCTCACCTGATAGTTCTCCAAGAGTGGGAACACGCGGTTCAGCCTGTGCTTGTATATCTTTCGCAAAGCCTTTACGAAGGCATCATACTGTCCGTCGCCCGAAGCATCTTCCTCATAAACCGTTCCGTGAACAGAGATTTTGAGGCTCGCGATAGGCCTGAGACCATAGGACGTGGAAACCATGTAGCTCAAAAGCTTGACGACTTCGTTGGGCGTGTTGTGCTTCAGCACGTCGGAAACAATGTAGGGCAGGTCGTCCTGCGTGACGAGTTCTTTTCTGTCGCCCAGCTGCGTGATGCGTTTCGTCACGGCCTTGGTCTGTTCGGGTGTAAGTTCCAAGCCCAGCTCGTTTAGGTTCTGAATGATATTGGCCTTGCCCGAGTTCTTTCCCAAGGCATACTCGCGATGGCGCCCGAAGCGTTCGGGGGCAAGTTCATTGCAGTAGAGCTTGTCTTTGTTGTCGCCGTCGGCATGTACGCCGGCCACCTGCGTGAAGACATTGTCGCCCACGACCGGTGTGTTCGGAGAAACGGCTATGCCGCTGTAGCCCTCCACCAGATGCGTGACGTCTACCAAGGAACTTTCGTCGATAGGCGTGGTCATGTGGCACATATCTTTCAATACCACATGAACGGAAGACAGCGGAGCATTACCGCAACGCTCGCCTAATCCGTTGACCGTCACGTGCAACCCGCGGGCCCCGGCCTTGACGGCAGCAAGGGAATTGGCCACGGCAAGGTCGTAATCGTTGTGTGCATGGAAGTCGAAATGGCAGTCGGGATATCGCCGGGTCATCATTCCCATATACGTTTCTGTCTGGTGAGGCGTGAGAATGCCCAAGGTGTCGGGCAGCATAAAGCGCAAGACGGGCTTGTCATGCAGGGCATCCATCAGCTGAAACACGTAGTCCGGGGAATCCTTCATGCCCGAAGACCAGTCTTCTAAGTAAAGATTGACCTTGACTCCCTGCGCTTCGGCATACGACAGCACGTTTAATATGTCGGCAATATGTTCTTGAGGGGTCTTCTTCAGCTGCAAAGCGCAATGTTTCAGACTGCCTTTGGCCAGCAGATTGATAACCTGACAGCCACATGCGCTAATCCAATCCACGGATTGCTTGCCATCGACGAAGCCGAGCACCTCTATCTTATGAAGCAACCGGTTGGCCTTGGCAAAACGGCAAATCATTTTTACCGCCTCCTTCTCCCCCTCGGACACACGGGCTGAGGCAACCTCTACCCTGTCCACTTTGACGTCAGACAGCAAGGCACGGGCAATGACCAACTTTTCGTGGGGAAGGAAAGACACGCCGTTGGTCTGTTCGCCATCGCGCAACGTGCAATCCATGATTTCTATCTGTTTGCCTGCTCCCATGCTTCTACTTTATTCCGATTCTGCACAAGAAAATCAACATCGTCAAGCCCGTTCATCAGGCAATGCTTCTTGTAACCGTTGATTTCAAAATGCTCGCTCTTGCCTGTTGCAAGGTTGGTTACCGTTTGATTGGGGAGGTCAACCTTGACCTCTGTTCCATGGTTATCGGCTATGCTTTCGAACAGTTCTTGCAGGAAGCCTTCAGAAACAACGACCGGAAGCACAAAGTTGTTCAACTCGTTGTTCTTATGAATATCAGCAAAGAAAGAGCTAATGACGACTCGGAAGCCGTAGCCTGCAATGGCCCAAGCGGCGTGTTCACGTGAAGAACCCGAGCCGAAGTTCTTTCCAGCAACAAGGATAACACCGCTATAAGACGGATCATTGAGTACGAAATCCTTCTTCACGGAACCATCTTTATTATATCTCCAATCCCTAAAAAGGTTCTCTCCAAAGCCTTCCTTGTCTGTTGCCTTTAAGAAACGGGCCGGTATAATCTGGTCAGTGTCCACATTCTCCAATGGCAAAGGAATGCATGTTGAGGTAATAACGTCGAATTTCTGTTTCATAACAAATCAATTAGTGTAAAGTAGGATTACATGCGATGTAAAGTAGGACTACACGCAATGTAAAGTAGGACTACACGCAATGTAAAGTAGGACTACATGTGATGTAAAGTAGGACTACATGCAAAGGGTACGCGGATCGGTTATCTTGCCCGTGATAGCGGCAGCAGCAGCAACAAGCGGCGATGCAAGTATCGTACGTGAGCCGGGGCCTTGCCGCCCCTCGAAGTTGCGGTTACTGGTTGACACGGCATACTTTCCTGCAGGAATCTTGTCATCGTTCATTGCCAGACAGGCCGAACAGCCGGGCTGCCGAATGACAAAGCCAGCCGCCTCGACAACCTTATCAATACCTTCTTCGCGTATCTGCCGGTCTACAAGCCAAGAACCGGGAACCAACCATGCCGTAATGCCATCAGCTTTACGCTTTCCCTTGACGATACTTGCAAAAGCTCGAAAGTCTTCTATGCGTCCGTTGGTACACGCACCCAAGAAAACGTAATCAACTGCACGACCGAGCAACTTCTCTCCGGGTTGAAATCCCATGTAAGCCAAGCTCTTCTTGAAAGAAGCCTGCTCACGTTCATCAATCATATCCAATGACGGTATGCACTCATCTATGGCAATCCCCATGCCCGGATTAGTTCCATAGGTGATACGCGGGGCTATATCGGCAGCATCAAAACAGAGTTCTTTATCAAACACGGCATCGTCTCCGCTTCTCAATGTCCTCCAATAGGCAACCGCCCTGTCCCATTCTTTGCCTTTCGGAGCATATTCCCGCCCCTTGATGTATGCAAATGTAGTCTCGTCGGGGGCAATAAAACCTCCACGGGCACCCATTTCGATAGACAGATTGCAAAGCGTCAGTCGACCTTCCATGCTCATATTGCGAACCACATCGCCGCTATATTCCACGAAATATCCCGTTGCACCGCTTGTCGTAAGCCTACTCATCAAATACAAGGCTACGTCTTTTGCAACCACACCCGGCTGCAACTTGCCATTGATATTGATGCGCATGCTTTTCGGTTTCTGTTGAAGTATGCACTGGGAAGCCATCACCATCTCAACCTCAGACGTTCCTATACCAAAGGATACCGCCCCCATTGCACCATGTGTAGAGGTGTGAGAGTCTCCGCAGACGATTGTCATTCCCGGCAAGGACAGGCCTTTCTCCGGTCCGACCACATGGATGATGCCATTGTCTTTTGAGTTCATCTTGAACTCGGTCAGGCCGAATTCCTCACAATTCTTGTCCAAGGTGTCAAGCTGTTTCCTTGAGACGGGGTCATCAACGGGCTTATCCTGATCATGGGTCGGGGTATTATGATCGGGCATACAGAATATCTGTTGGGGGCGGAAACACTTCAATCCGCGTGCTCTCATGCCGGCAAAAGCCTGTGGAGAAGTCACTTCATGACAATACAAGCGGTCGATATACAGCTGCGTAGGCCCGTCTTCAACGACCTGAACAACATGCTTGTCCCAAATTTTGTCGAACAACGTATTCATATCTTAGTTTCTAAATTTGTTGATACAGTCTATATAGGCCTCCACACTGGCCGTAACAATGTCGGTATCTGCACCGAAACCATAGTAAACATGGCCATCGTACTCTACCTGCATGTGCACTTTGCCCACGTCGTCAGAGCCTTTGTCTATTGCTTGAATGGTAAATTCTTTCAATGACATCTGCTTATGAATGATTTTCTTCAAGGCGCGAATGGCTGCATCTACAGGACCATTGCCCGAAGAAGCCTCTTCAAACTTCTGCCCCGCAATATCCAAGCCTATACTTGCTACGCTCTTCACGCCTTTTCCCGTGGTTACTTGCAGATAATCAAGCCTAACACTATGGGATTCTGACATGTCAGCCCCCGCCAACATTAGCACATCGTCATCTGTAACCTCCTTTTTCTTATCGGCTAAGATAAGAAACTTCTTGTAGATTTTATCTAATTTGCCTTCGTCTTCTATTTCAACTCCGTTGACATGCAACCGATATTTCAGTGCAGCACGACCCGAACGTGCGGTCAGCACGATTGCATTGTCGTCTACACCAACATCTTTCGGATTGATGATTTCATAAGTTTGTACATGCTTCAACACACCATCTTGATGAATACCGCTCGAATGGGCGAAGGCATTGCGCCCTACAATGGCCTTATTCGGCTGCACCGGCATGTTCATCAGACTGGAAACCAAACGCGATATCGGCACGATTTTCGTGGTATTGATGTGCGTATCGATATCAAGTCCCTTATGGCATTTCAATATCATGGCTATCTCTTCCAATGAAGTGTTGCCTGCTCGCTCCCCAATGCCGTTGACCGTCACTTCAACTTGGCGTGCCCCATTCAGGACGCCCTGCAAGGTGTTGGCCGTCGCCATGCCTAAATCGTTGTGACAATGCGTGGAAAGCACCGCTTTATGAATGCCATCGACATGCTCCATCAGGTACTTTATCTTATTTCCATATTCATCAGGCAGGCAATAACCTGTCGTGTCAGGGATATTCACCACCGTTGCACCGGCCTTGATGACCGCTTCAACGACGCGTGCCAGATATTCATTGTCCGTTCGGCCGGCGTCTTCGGCATAGAACTCCACGTCTTCGACAAACTTCTTTGCATACTTTACTGCTGCAACGGCACGCTCAATGATTTCCTCACGCGTGGAGTCAAACTTATATTTAATATGTGAATCGCTGGTTCCGATGCCCGTATGAATGCGCTTGTGCTTGGCATATTGCAACGCTTCTGCAGCACAATCGATATCCTTTTCGACTGCACGTGTCAGCGCACATATGGTAGGCCACGTCACAGCCTTCGATATTTCCACAACCGAATGAAAGTCGCCGGGAGACGAAATGGGGAACCCCGCCTCGATAACGTCGACTCCCAACTGCTCCAAAGCCTTGGCCACTTGAATCTTTTCCACTGTATTCAGCTGGCAACCGGGCACTTGTTCCCCGTCACGAAGGGTGGTATCAAAAATAAATAATCTGTCACTCATATCTCATCCGTTTTATATTACAACGCAAATGAACAAAAAAGCCTTCCACACTTACAAGGAAGTGAGAAAGGCCTCTGACTTTTCCATGGCTCAATCAGCCACACACCTTATCACTTCCACTTTCATTTTGAAGTCGAATTCGAATAATGATGCATAGCGTAGCCAAAGATATAGCTTTCATTTTCCAATTATTTTTAACTTTACGGTTGCAAAGATAGTGATATTTTTCAGATAAACAAAGAAACTAAAAGTTTTTTATTTGAATTTCTTTCAATTGATTATAAAATGCGCCTTCTTTGTTTCAGGCATCAAAGCCCGTTACCTTTAATATTATATGGCAGCCTTCCTTTTTGTCAATCTAATTCATTTTCGATTTGCATTCGCCTGCAAAATATATTATCTTTGGGTTGGGGAAAGCAGGGATATGCTTTCCCTTTTTTCGTATAAAACGGAGAAATGGCGCGTAATATATGCAGGAATGGATTGCAGAATGAATGATTTCGGCTTTCAATATCAGCCATATTGTGCGGCAAAGTGATACATATTACCACGCAATATGGTTTATTTCAATCGCTAAAACGAAGAGAATTGAAAGGTAAAGGCTAACAGACTGAAAGACCGTACGGCTGTTTTTGTCCGCTATTTTGAGTTTTTCCTTAAAATAAATTAAACGTGGAAGCTTTGTATTCGAGGCATAGCTTCACTGACTTAAAAAGGCATCGGACCGTTATCGTCCCTTGGTGGCGGACCGAAAGGATTATCAATAGGCGGCATATCGCCCCCGTTCATTTTCGAACCGATGATTTCTCCACCGCCAGAAGCCGTGTTATAAGACTCTTCGGGGTTACGGAAGCTGGTGAATTCGCCCTTGAATGTGAGGAGAACGTCGCCGGTTGCGCCCTTACGATGCTTGGCAATGATGACCTGCGCCATGCCATGAAGGTCGTTGCCTTTCTCATCTTGATAGATATGATAGTATTCCGGACGATGAACAAACAGTACCATGTCGGCATCTTGCTCTATGGCTCCCGACTCACGCAGGTCACTCAGCTGCGGACGCTTGCCCTCAAGGCCCTCACGGTTCTCTACCGTTCGGTTCAACTGCGACAAGGCGAGGATAGGAATATCAAGCTCTTTAGCGAGCCCTTTCAACGAACGTGAGATGGTAGACACCTCTTCCTGCCGACTACCGAACTTCATTCCGTTGGCATTCATCAGCTGAAGATAGTCGATCATGATGATTTTTACTCCTTTTTCGCGCACCAATCGGCGGGCTTTCGTGCGGAGTTCGAATACGGAAAGTCCAGGGGTATCGTCGATATAAACAGGCGAGCCGGTCAATTTAGGCAGATGTTTGTCGAGCCGATCCCATTCATCTGGCGACAACTGACCGTTGAGCATCTTGCCACCTGCTATCTCACAAGTGTTTGAGATAAGGCGATTCACGAGCTGAACATTATTCATTTCGAGAGAGAAGAACGCAATAGGAACATGCTCATCTACGGCAATATTCTTGGCCAAACTCAATGCAAAAGAGGTCTTACCCATGGCAGGTCGACCGGCAATAATCACCAAATCGCTCTTCTGCCAGCCGCTCGTCATCTCGTCAAGCTTCGTATATCCCGTCGGAATACCCGTCAGGCCGCTTGGGTCGGCAGATGCTTTCTGCAGAATATCTATTGCCTGCTGAATGATAGGATCAATCTGCGTGTAATCCTGCTTCATGTTCTTTTGAGAGATTTCAAAAAGACTACCTTCGGCTTCCTGCATCAACAAATCGACGTCAACCGTATCATCGAAGGCCTTTTCCTCAACTCTGCTGGCAAACTGTATCAGTTGTCGGGCAAGGTGCTTTTGGGCAAGAATGTGAGCATGATATTCTACATTGGCAGACGAAGCTACACGGTCGCTGATTTCAAGCAAATAGCTTGGTCCACCGACATCATCAATGGTGCCTTCCGCTTTCAGTTGCTCCGTCACGGTCATGATATCAACCGGACGCTCGCTCATATTGAGGTTCTGAATGGCCTGATAGATTTTCTGGTTGCGAGGCTCATAAAACGTCTCGGGACGAACGAACTCTGATATCAGCGAGAAAGCGTCCTTATCTATCATCAATGCACCGATCACGGCACGTTCTATGTCGGTGGCCTGTGGTTGCAAGTGACTGTAAGTGGTGTCTATGCCGGCCGACGGCTTGCGATGTCGCGGGGTATTGCTGTTGTTCTCTGCCATGAAAAAAAGATTTTCGGCAAAGGTAGTCATTTTTTGTCTATATGAGTTCTCGGTAAACGGATTTTTTGTATTTTTGCAATACATAAATCAATACACAGACTATGATTACTTTTCCTTGCGCCAAGATTAACCTCGGACTGAATATCGTTGGGCAACGACCAAACGGTTACCATGACCTTGAGACGGTTTTCTACCCTGTTCCGCTTTGCGATGCGCTCGAAATCAAATACATGGGAGAAGAATTCCCTTCGGAAGTGAATTGCGACTTGAAGGTGACAGGGAATGTCGTAAACTGCAACGAAGCCGACAACCTCGTCATCAAAGCCTATAATCTCTTGGCGAAAGACTACAAACTGCCACGCGTCCACGCCCATCTTTACAAACAGATTCCGTCAGAGGCCGGTTTGGGTGGTGGCTCCAGCGATGCGGCATACATGATTAGACTACTTGACGAACGCTTCAGACTGAACATCGGCAAGGCCGAAATGGAACGCTATGCTGCAAGATTAGGAGCCGATTGCGCGTTCTTCATCAGTAGCGAACCTTCGTTTGCCACGGGCATAGGCGATGAACTCATGCCTGCAGACGGGCCAAAAGGCAATCTGGACGGCTATCATCTTGCGATTGTAAAACCAAACATAGCCGTCTCGACCAAAGAGGCCTATGCCAACATCTCGCCCCATAAGCCGGAAAAATGCTGCAGAGACATCGTAAGGCAGCCCATCGAAACGTGGAAAGATGAACTCATCAACGACTTTGAAGAGCCTATATTCAACCGTCATCCAGATTTGGCAGCCATCAAAAAGCAACTTTACCAACTTGGTGCCGTCTATGCTGCCATGAGTGGAAGCGGCAGCAGCCTTTTCGGCCTCTTCAAGGAAGAACCATGCCATCTTAACACTGCATTTGCAAACTGTTTCACTTTTACCGCCAAACTCTGACATAAGAAAGCCGCATATACATGCATCAATAAGGCATTTACATATTTCTGAGATTACAATTCCAAGCGTCCGACATCTCCTTGCAAGGTAGTGTCAGATGTAGTTTTTGTAAACTATTTTCAAATCTTATTATTCCCGTGAGAACCGGAAAAGAATCGAAAAAACCGCCTTTATAACTTATTGATATTCAGTGTGCTATGAGCGTCAAAATTCCCTTATAAGAGAATTCAAATTCGCTTATAAGACAATTTAAATTCTCTTATAAGACAATTTCAAAAAAATGCGTAGTAAATCTCAAAAGTGTGCGCAGTAAGTTTGAAAAGATTTATAACTGTAAATTATTTTCATACGAATTAAATTTCGACTGACATCGTAGCAAATGAATATAAAGAGCGTAGGAAAATACGGAAAAAGAGAATGCTTCACCTTTTTCCTTCCAATTCTGTACTTCTCGTTTGCCTGTCTTCCGTCACCTTTTCAGGACTTTGTTTGGATTGGACGACTACAGGCACGGGGTGTGCCCTGCAGGTTTTATCGCCTGCCTATGGGTAGTCGTACTTCTTGGACTTGCAGTCAGACTATCATTATCTCGGGTTCGCATAGCATAATATATCAAGGAGAAGCAACAAAAGATGGAGATGAGAATGAAGGCAAGAAGCAGCGAGCGGAAGTGTTCCGACAATTCACCGTGAGCTGCTCATTAGCGGAGAAGTTGCGCCTCCTCTCCCAGTATGATGAATACTGAAAATGAACTGCTTCGGGCATTTTTTTGCACAGTATTATTGAAAAAACAGCAATAAATTTTCATATCATCTAAAAAAATCGTATATTTGCAGACCCGAAAGAGTGGGTGACATAAATTAAAGTAATCAGAATTCAATTTTATATTTACAGACATGACAAAGGCAGACATCATTAATGAGATTGCATCAACGACCGGAATTCCCAAGAAAGACGTGGGCGTCGTTGTCGAGAGTTTTATGGAAACCATCAAAAAGAGCCTGCTTGAAGAGAGAGAGAACGTATACCTCCGTGGCTTCGGCAGTTTTATCATCAAACACCGGGCTGCCAAGACCGCACGTAATATTCTCAAGAACACGACAATAATGGTCGAGGCTCACGACTTGCCAAGTTTTAAACCGTCAAAAGCATTCGTTGAGCAGATGAAAGGCGAATAACTATCAAAACATTATATAAAATTTCAAAATCATGCCAAACGGAAAGAAGAAGAAGGGCCACAAGATGGCCACTCACAAGCGCAAAAAGAGATTGCGCAAGAATAGACATAAGAGCAAGTAATCGCTCGATAGCCTATTAAGGACTCTGGGGCATGTCAACTAATCCACAAGGAGGCGTGACATGCCCCTTTGTAGTAACAGTCAGAACTAAGTAAAGATTTTCAAAATGACCAGCGAAGTTGTAATCGACGTAAGAGACAAAGAGATTTCGATTGCCCTATTGGAAGACAAAAAACTCGTAGAGTATCAGAATGAGCCGCGACAGGCCTCTTTCTCTGTTGGCAACATCTATGCAGCAAAAGTTAAGAAACTCATGCCGGGACTTAATGCCTGCTTCGTAGATGTTGGTTATGAACGCGACGCTTTTCTCCACTATCTTGACTTAGGCAGTCAATTCAATTCTTACACGAAATACCTGAAACAGGTAAGCAGTGACAGGAAGAGACTCTATCCTTTCAGCAAGGCGCAGAAACTTCCCGACCTGAAAAAAGATGGCAGCGTACAGCAAGTGCTTACCGTGGGCCAAGAGGTCTTGGTGCAAATCATCAAAGAACCAATCTCTACAAAAGGACCTCGTCTGACGGGCGAATTGTCCTTCGCAGGACGCTTCATCGTCTTGATACCGTTCGGAGATAAAGTCTCGGTCTCCTCAAAAATCAAAAGCGGAGAAGAACGTGCAAGGCTCAAGCAGCTCATCTATAGCATCAAGCCGAAGAACTGCGGTGTCATTGTCAGAACGGTTGCCGAAGGAAAGCGGGTGGCAGAGCTTGACACCGAGATGAATGTCTTGACCAAGCGATGGGAAGATGCTATCCTCAAAACGCAGAAACAACAGAAAAGGCCACAGTTGGTATTCGAAGAAACAGGAAGGGCCATCGCCATGCTGCGAGACCTGTTCAATCCGAGTTTCGAAAACATCTACGTGAACAACGAAGAAGCCTATAACGAAGTTAAACACTACCTGACACTCATTGCCCCCGAAAAGGCAGGCATCGTCAAACATTACACAGGAAAAGTGCCTATCTTCGACAACTTCAACGTTACGAAACAAATCAAATCAAGCTTCGGTAAGACCATTAATTATAAGCATGGTGCTTACTTGATCATAGAGCACACCGAGGCCTTACATGTTGTCGACGTGAATAGCGGTAACCGCACAAGGTCGGAAAACGGACAAGAAGCTAACGCCTTGGACGTCAATCTGGGTGCGGCCGACGAGTTGGCACGCCAACTGCGACTCCGCGACATGGGAGGCATCATCGTGGTCGACTTCATCGACATGAACCTTGCAGAAGACCGACAGATGCTTTATGAGCGCATGTGCAAGAACATGCAGAAGGACAGAGCCAGACACAATATCCTTCCTTTGAGCAAGTTCGGGCTCATGCAAATCACGCGCCAGCGCGTGCGCCCAGCCATGGACGTCAATGTCGAAGAGACCTGCCCCACTTGCAATGGAACGGGAAAGATCAGGTCGAGCATTCTCTTCACCGACCAATTGGAAAGAAAGATTGACAGCCTTGTCAACAAGATAGGCATCACGAAATTCTATTTGCATATCCACCCGTATGTAGCGGCCTACATCAACAAGGGCTTTATCTCCCTTCGACGCAAATGGCAGCTGAAATACGGCTTCGGCGTACATATCATTCCTTCGCAGAAACTTGCATTCCTGCAATACGAGTTTTACGACATGAAGGGAGAGTTCATCGATATGAAAGAAGAAATAGAAACCAAGTAGAAAACGTCGCTTAAGAACAAACTTATCGGGAGGACATCTTTGTGACGTCCTCCCGATATGTTTTTTGTTTGAAGAAGACATGCAAAAAGGCACACCGAAAAATCAATGTGCCCTTTACAATAATAATAACCAAAAACTTCTAAACGAAGAAAATTACTTCATCAGTGTTACCTTGCCAGCCTTTACGATAGCGTCCTTAGCGGCCTTCATTTCGTTGCGGAGCGTTTCGATAGCCTGACGTGCACCGTCAATTTTTGCCTTATAGCTGTCCTGCTCCTGAGCCATCTTGTTCTTATAGTTGTCCTGCTCCTGAGCCATCTTGTTCTTATAATTGTCCTGCTCTTGAGCCATCTGGTTCTTATACTTCTCGTTCACCTGATTCAACTGCGCCTTGCAATTCTCGATTTCTTGGTTCAGCTGTGCAATCTTGCCCTTGATGACATCCTGTTCCTTAGCCAAGTTGGCCTTGCTTGTCTCCTGACTTTGTGTCATCTTGGCCTTATAGTTCTCAGAGGATTGGTTCATCTGAGCCTTGTAGTTATCTGCAGACTGGCTCATCTTGGCCTTGTAGTTCTCGATGTCTTGGGTCAGCTGCGCAATCTTCGTCTCACCAGCATTGAAGTCATAGGTGACACCCTGCGGACCAACTTTAGCGAATACTTTCTTTACCTCTGCCGAATCTACTGCCGACGAAGCGAAACCCATTGTTGCTGAGCAAACGAGGGCCAACGTTAAAATAAACTTTTTCATCTTCTTACTGATTTTATTAAATTTGGATATTTTTATTATTTCATTCGATAGTTTTACAAACTTTGCGTGCAAATTTAGGCTTTTTTTTCAAATTACACAAGTTTCCGTTGTTTTTTTTGTCTGTTTTAGGAATTATTGCATATAAGAAGCCACTGCAAAGGGGATAGACATAGGCTCATCGTTGAACGACAATCGCTTTCCAATAAGCAGACGGGAGTCATTAGCCTACTGATATGACAGCCACAGAATAGGGTTTCCTTGCCGACAGATAGTAGGAAAGGTGGTTTCCCGCGATGGTGGGAATTGAGTCCCGCCATGGCGGGAAAGTAGTCTCATCATGGCGGGAATGTTTTCCCACCATGGTGGAAAAGTATACATCCTACTATCTCTCGAGATGAACTCCCTATGTAAAGGGGCTCGCATACCTATAATAAAAGGTATTGCACACCTAATATAAAAGGAAGGGAGCATGTTGGGACGTGCAATTCGTACGCCTACTATAACTCGCCTGCCTATCATCAAGAAGGACGAGACGGGCAAAACGAAAAGAGGATATACCATGCTTGGGACGCAAACGGCATATCCTCTTCCGTAGGCTTCGGCCATGCGACGGGCTGACGCCAAGGAAGCGACTACGATTGGCGGGCGACGGCCAAGGTGAACAGATAGTCGCTCAGACGGTTCATCAGGCGCATCACGCGTTCGTCGAGCGGATAATCGCGCCGGAGCGTCCACAGGCGTCGCTCGCAGGTGCGTGCCTTCGCTCGTGCATAGTGCAGGAGAGCTGCGGGAAGACTTCCGCCGGGAACGACAAAGGCGAAACGGCTATTGCCGGATTGCTCGTCGATGAAGTGCTCCAACGCCGTGGTCATGTCGTCGATGGGAGCATAATCGAACGGTCGGTTCCGTCCGTCGGCAATCAGGCCCATGACGGTCATGAGGAGCCGTTGAATGGTTTGCAGTCGGGCGAGCTCTACGTCGTCGGCCTGCATCGAGGCTGTGACGATGCCGAGGAGCGAGTTCAATTCATCGAGCTGCCCGTTGGCTTCGACGCGGATATCGTCTTTTGCCACGCGCTCGCCGTCGAGCAATGAGGTGCGGCCCGTGTCGCCGCGCTTGGTATAGATGGCCATGTTTATCTTCGTTTTGTGATGACGTATATGATTACCGGTGCGCCTATCAGGGGCGTCACGGCATTGAGCGGCAAGATGCCTCCGGCGCCGGGCAGATAGCACAAGAGATTGCAAAGCAGTGCGACGGCCGCACCTAACAGCATCGTTGCGGGCAGGAGCAGGCGGTGGTTGTCGGTGGTCAGTAGCAGGCGTGCGATGTGGGGAACCGACAGGCCGATGAAGGCCACGGGACCACAAAAGGCCGTCGTCGTGGCCGTTAGCCAACCGGTGACGAGTAGCAGGAGGTTCCGCGTGAGTCGTGTGTTGATGCCGAGGTTCTCGGCATATTGTTCGCCAAGGAGCAGGGCGTTGAGCGGTTTAATCAATAAGAGCGAGGCCGCCAATCCGACGATGTTTGCAGCGGCATACGCAGGCATGTGGGCCATGGAGACGGTGCCGAAGTTGCCCATTCCCCACACCATGTAGGACTTCACGCCCTCGTCTGTTGCAAAGAAGTTGAGCAGGGAGACGGCTGAATTGGCAAGATAGCCTGTCATGATGCCGATAATCAGTAGTATGACGCTGTTTCTGACGGCAGAAGAGAAGAAGAAGAGAAGGACTGTCACGAGCATTGCCCCGGTGAATGCAGCAAGCAATATGGCAACAAAGCCGCTTATCGTGAACATCGTGGTCATGATGCTCCCACCCAAGAAGAGCATCACCAGCGCGACGCCCAGCCCTGCACCGCCGGTGATGCCGAAGATGCCCGGTCCGGCTAAGGGATTGCGAAAGGCGGTTTGCAGCAGCAGCCCACATACGGCCAAGGAGGAGCCGGTGAGCAATGCTGTCAAGGCCTGCGGAAGTCGTGACTCCATGATGATATAACTCCACGAAGGGTGCCGGGCGAGCAGTGATGCGGCAGCCTCATTGCCCGATGAAGGGAAAATGATTTGTAGAATGGCCGACACGGGAATGTCTACGCTGCCCACGACCAGATGCAGTGCAAACAGGAAGAGGATGCCTGCGCCCAAGGCGATACAATGTCTTATTGCTTTCGTTCCCATGCCTTTTATTTCAAACGCTCATAGTATTGCATCGGTGCAAAGCCGGCAATGTCGGGGTGGACGATTTGTATAATGTCGCTCAACAGCCTGTCGGGGTGGAAGCTCACTTGCTCGAAATAGGGTCTGCGCGTGCAATCACATGCATAAACATTGCGGGTTCGGAATGCCTTGAACTGTCTGTAGCCCGAATATTCGGCCGCAAGCTCCTGCAAGGTGGCAGGGTGTCCGTTATATTTGAACAGCCACACATCGCTTTGCCCGGCCCTGTCCAAGACTGTTTCAAAGGGCAAAGACAGGCTTCCGGCCTGATGGTCGTCGGCAAAGGCATAGTGTGCCCGTGCGTCTTTGAGCATCTGCCCGATGGTGCTCTGTCCACCCGGTACATACCATACGCCGCCCGTCTTCCGCTCTGTGATGACCGACAGCGACTTCTTGGCCGTGCGTGCCTTCTTCATTAGTTGCTGATAATTGCGCTTCACTCGATTGAACAAGGCAAAAGCCTCATGTTCGCGCCCATAGAGCATGCCGTAGAACTTCATCCACTCCGCCCGTCCCAATGCCGAAACCTCCATATAGTCGGCCGTCTCGATGATGGGGATATGTATGTCTTCCAATTTCCCGTAGCCTCCACTGTTCTCGAAAGGAGAGATGAGCAGGCCTTCGGGCTTCATGTCTATGATTTTCTCGACATCGGCACTCATGCTGTTTCCACAGTCGGCGACATGACGGGCTTCTGTCGGTTTCATCGCTGCACGCTTTTGTATATCGGGGATATTGATATAATTAAGGTCACACACCCCACTGATGGCATCGGCTGCCTGAAAATCATACAACAAACCGCAAAGCACCGTGGTAAAAACGACAGACCGCTTGATAGGCGTCCGTATGATGGTGGTAGAAGGGTCGAGTCCTGCCGGTAGCCGAGTCCTTCCCTTTGGTACCAAGGCATACGTGTGGAGCGTTCGGCCTTTCTTCCATGGATCAACCAGCTTCACAATCGTATATCCTTTGTATTTGACAATGGTCAAATGTCGGGCATTCTCCATACGGACAGTGTCCCCACCATCTGCACCACCCCTCGTTTGAGAATTGGTGCAAGCAGTGAAGACACTGAAGAGTATCGCTATTAAAACACTAAGAAGCTTTTTCATTACTTCCAGTCAATCCGCGTATTGAAGAATATCTTGCCCGGCCCTATGCCTATCTCAGCCGAACGAACTTCCTTACCATAGTTATCAAATTCTTTCAAACTGCCGGGCGTAGTATAACTTGTGTATCCGCCTACTTTCTTATACAGAGAGAAGAAAAGGTGGCCTGTTGCCGGATCAACGGCGATAGAAGCTGGCGAATAGGTCTTTGCATCTATTGTTACGGACAAAGGAGATACATACTGCGTGTTTACATCTAATTTACTGTAGCTTACAGATGAAGCTCCGTAGGGGGCATTCATCGTATAGAACGCACCGTTGTAATAAGCTGCTCCCGTTGCATCTTTGACAACGTCTTTGGCAACAGGCTTACCATTCTCTTCAGTAAGGATTTTCAAGCCTGCGCCAATCTGATTATACTTAGCATCATAACCACCCCAATCCAACACATAGAGACGATTGTTGACAATATAAATCTCTTGTGGGTTCTTTATGCCTTCTATCTTATGGTCGTCAACCTTTCCTGTGGTCAAGTTGATTACAGAGATGGTGCCATTGCCTTTGCCATAATCAGAGTTGGCCACGAACAAATTGTTGCCGCTACCGGCCAGACCTTCGGGATAGGAACCCACCTTATAGCTTTTACGCAACTTAAAAGTAGCCGTATCTACAACTGCAACATAGCCACCATAGGTAGTCACCCAGATAGCACCAGCACCGGCAATGATATGACGGGGCTGATTACCTTCCTTTTTACCCAAAAGATCAGTCGTCTTGATTTGTTTCACCGACTTCAGATTCTTGTCCATGACCTCAATGGTATGCTCTCCCGTCACAACGAGATAGACCTTGCTGCCATAAACAATACCGTCATTGGGCGTATCGCCGAGCCCTCGACCATTTGCTGTGATGAATGCATCATTGGTCATCTTGCCTTTCTTGTAATCCAAGTAGCTTATGGAGCCACCTATCTTACCACTCATATTTCCTGTACACACAACGAATGCGCCATTGCTGGTCGTAACAAGATGCAACTGCGGCGTATCCTCTTCATTATCACACGACGTAAACGAAACTGCGCCCACGAGCAGGACGGCTAAACTTAATAAATACTTTTTCATCTTTCTATTGTATTAATGTATTAAAAATTATAACTGATTACTAACTGATAACTGATGCCCGGCATAGGATAGTTGCCCACGATTTCATATTGCCGGTTAAGCAGATTCTTAACATCTCCGCGCAAGAACAGTACACCTTTATATATAGGAAAGCTTCGGCTGAACGTAAGCCCCATATCCCAATAGCCGTCCAACTTTGTTCCTTTGTGATGCTCATTATTGGGCCATCGGCTGCTGACACCTGTCCCATGCACCACGACATCTACCCACGGATTGCCCCACTTCAAAGAAGCCGACGCCGTATGCAACGGGATATAGGCTATCTGCTTCCCGTAATACGGAGACTCACGGTCGGTATGATTGCTCACTTGCTGATAGCTGTAACTACCGGCAAAAGAAAGATATTGTTTTGCACTGACGCGATAATCTCCTTGCAAAGAACCTTCAATACCTTTCATTTCTACCTTACCAACATTCACATTTGTCCAAATAAACATATTGTAGGGCACAGCAACTATCTTGTCCCTGACATGATTGAGATAGCCATCTATCGTCAGCTGCACCCCTACTCTATTCTCCCATCGTTTCTCCCATGCCAACCCGAGATTATACTGGTCGGTCAGTTCGGGATTCAGTTCCGTACTGCCATAATGGAAGAAATAGCTTTCGTTGAACGTCGGTGCACGGAATATGTTCTTATAGGAAGCCCTAATGTAGAAGTGTTCCGCAGAGAACGGTTGATAAGACACCGACAGCGAGGGCGACCATCTTCGCATGTCCTTGGCAGAAGCCCCTACCCTTGCACGGTTTATATAGTCTGAATACAACAACCTACCCAGCAACGTGATGCGGGAGAAGACATATTTTGCCGACAGTGTTTGCAGCACGGTATGTCTGAAAGGATGCACGTCTGTCTTCAGACTGCTGTTTAAGTTGTTGAAGCTATAATCGGCGGCATAGCTGACCAGCCATTCCTCTGCCGGTCTGAACAACACGGCCACGGAGCCATAGGCCTCGCGCTGCCAATAGTCGGCATCCATCACGCCACCGGGATAATAGGCATCGCGATAGCTTGACGAAGCCCAATTAAACTTCCCCTTCGCCTTCCAACTCCACACTCCCGACGGGCTATGTGCCTGCCAGTTCAGTTGCACAAAAGCATTCCTGTCATGCAGTGTCTCGCCACTGAGGTTCGTATAATACTTCACGATGCCCGGCAATTGTCGGTCGTTATCGTAATAATAGAGTTTACCGTCCAATCGCCCCCTACTGCGCGTCTGCAAATAGAGGTTCACCTCGCCATGCCCGCTGTTCATCCTGCTGTTGGCACGACGCTCACGAGTCTTGTAAATCCCGTTGCGCAGCGTGAAAGGATAATCATTCTCTGCATAAACATATTCTCCCAAAGCCGAAACTGTCACACGCTCGCTCAACGCTTGGACATAACGTACAAACGGACTCACATAGCCGAACGAACCTTGTTTGAGCTGTGCTGTCATATGTGCTCGCTTGTCCTTTGGCACATCTCGCAATGTCTCTATGGAGAATACGGCGACCGAAGCTGCCTCACGGGCCGAGACGAACACATCGCTGCTCCCGCCTACCGCCAACAGCAACGAAGCCACGTTGTCCAACGAATAGCGCGACACGTCGATTGCACCGCTTTGGCAGTCGCTCAACAGCACACCGTCGTAGCTAACCCCCGTGTGCTGCGCACCGAAGCCCCGCACACCGATGGTCTTCATGCCGCCTGCACCGCCATAATCGCGCAGGTTCACACCCGGCATGCGATGCAGTGCATCTGCAATGTCAGTGATGCCCATATCAAGCATGTCTCGCCGCGTAACCTGCCTCACGGGTACTGTCCCCATGGTCTCGCGCCGAGCCGACACCTCTACGCCTCGAAGCTCATGCACATGCAAGCTGTCTGCCGACTGCTGGGCAGAGAGCATGCAACAAGCCATCGGCTGAAGCCACAAGCAAATCGCAATTCTTGCCATGCGATTATCCATTATTTGTCAAACCCTATTCATTACGCTTCCGTCACTCTCCTCGAAGCAACCAAGCATCAACTTGCAACGGCAGGTCTTCTGACTTCACGACTCACGAAGAAACACCTTCCCGACACAACAACCGTCAGTGGCCTTTCGTTTCTTCCAAAACATCGTTCACAGCAGCGGGACTGTCAGGGATTTCCACCCTGTTCCCTTTTAATCAATCACACATTGAACCGATTGCAACCGCGAAATTACGATAAAAACTTCAAACGGCCAAAATAAAAGAAGAAAAAAAGCCCTACCAAAAGCCTCCCCCGAGGGAGGGGAGTAGAAGCCTCTCCCCCAGCCCCTCTCCCAAGGAGAGGGGAGTAATATGCAAATAGACCTTGCGAACACTTTAGTTCACAAGGTCTATTTTGTTTATCATGCATTTTTCATCATTGCCTGCAAGCATGGCCTCTCCCTCCTTCGGAGGGGGTTGGGGGGAGGCTTTTCTTTAAACGGGGAGGGCACACAGACAAGCGAGTTAATCATAAGGTGAATTTTGATTTTGATTAAATACAGGTAAGTCGTGCGCCCTCCCCAAAGGAGCCTCCCCCAACCCCCGGAAACCTCCCCCGCCCCCTCCGAAGGAGGGGAGACCGAGCTTGCACCAAATTAGTTTGCACGCTGTTCGCTCTCCCCTCCCTTCGGGAGGGGTCGGGGGTGAGTGTTAGGGTGTTTGTTGGTGGGCTCTCAATTCCCGTGCTGCCCTATTCCCCCTTCCTCTTTTTTCTTCTTCTTCTTTTCTTCCTTCCGTTTCTCGTTATCCACCTCCACTTCTATCTTCTTCAGTGCCTGACGGATAGAATCCTTCCACGTCACGATGACACGGGGCTTTTTCAGCGAAGTGGCGCACACGTCCTCCTCCTTGGCTTCCATCTTCGAGGGTATTGCAGTACGAATGGAAAAAATGTCGCCGAGGTCGAGCGAGGCACCCAACTTGATGACCTCGATGAAGATGTTGCGCAGCGTGACGAGCACGTTACGCACGTCGCCCTCGCTCAATGACGTTTCGCGCACGATGCGTTCCACGAGCCAGTTGGCCGAGAACTTAGTAATCGACTTGGGTTCGGCATAATATGCCCGCTGCCCTTTTTTCGGCCCGATGCCGAGCACTCTTGATACAACTTTGAAGTTAATCATAATTCATTGTATTTAATTGATTAATAAAAGGTTATTTTCTTATTTCGTCTGTCTTCCCGATGCTCCCCTGTCATCTGTTTTGGAGAGATACTATCTGTCCTTTCCTACACATACTATCTCTCCTCGAGGACATATACTATCTCTCCTCCCCTACACATACTATCTCTCCTCAAGGACATATACTATCTGTCCGAAACGACACATTCCATATATTGCGCAAGGGAGTAACAGCATCGCATATCCGAACTTAAAAATTGACAAATGACCGGACACCAATCTTCAGCCCTGGATATGGGATTTGATTTTTCTGATATCCCATATTGATACGATAGCCTTTTTTTACCAAACCTACAACCCATGCATGTTTGGTATCATACTCCGATGAACTCCAATAAGCATAGAATTCATGATCCCACTGACCACCGGGAAAGGGGCCGGGGTAAGGATGGAAAACAGTATTTCCGCTTTGCAGGGGAGTTCCTCCCACCTGCGTGAAGGCTACGTTTGCCAGCTTTATCTCCCAATTGTTGAGGTCTGTCGGATAAGGTTGCGTGGCAATACCCGTATTCAGCACTTGCAGAGCGGTGCTCCATTGGCCTAACGTGGGCAGATACCATTTGCTGACGTTTGCCCCTGTGACGGTTGTTCCGGGGTCGTAAGTACCTGCAATATAGAAAGCCGGATAGTTCGTCTGGTCGCTTCCCTTGATGATACCGTCTGTGCTGCATGCCGTAGTCCATGTTTCCTCGTAACCATTCATGCGGACATATTGTGTCAGCGTGTTATTATCCATGTTTGTCGAGGTTTGCATATTCGTCTTTCCCCATTGCAGTACATTGTTTCCGCCATTGGCATCTTTCAGCGCGATAGCGAATCTCTTGCTTTGGCTTGCCACCAAGGCGATGGGCGTCTTTGCCGTTGCTGCCGTTGCACCGCCATAGACAGTTTCAGTAATATACCCTATGGTGCCGTCGCTAAACAGGTAGAGGAAATTATACAGCAGCTTGATGTTGAGCACGTAGGCACCGTTTGGGTCCAGCTTCATCGCTTTGAGATTTGCCATATTGCCGGACATGTTTTGTTGATAGATGGTGCCACTGTTGAAGCGGAAGTCCATATAGCCTACTTCTGCCTTCGGCGTGAAATAGACTTCCTCATTGCTTGTTGAAACATAAGTATCGGTTGCTGCTGTGGCAGCATTGAAAGTGAAGGGGATATTTTCTGTTGCATGCTGCGCTGCTTGCCAAGTTGCAGTCGATGCATCATAGGTGGAGCCTGTAATAAATCCCAGGGGGGCTTTCGGAGTCAATACCGCAGTAACTGCCGGGAAGTCCATGTAGCCTGTCAGCTTGAATTTTACCTTTGCAGCCGCATGCTTCATTGTGAAAGGCACCAGCTGATGATAGGGAGTTGCTGTGATGGCTTGTGTGGTGCGGCCGATGAATGCATCGCTGGCGTTAGCACGGGTCACGTTCAGGGAGTTCCCGTTGCGTTGTAGCTTGCTGTTGAAGAGCACGAAGTCATACGTGCCGGGTTCCAACTCTATGGCCTTGTCGCCTGAATAGCTGAACACGCCGCCTGTTATCGTCCCCGTCACTTCGCCTTTGAAAGCATGGGTAGTGTGGTCGTAGGCCAGCATGGTGTAGGTATCGTTAGGCAGCGTACGTGTAGTTGCCGGCTTTGCTTGCTTGGTTGTGTCGCGTTGCAGGGTGCATAGTGCCAGAATACCGTTACCAAGGTTCACGGTCTGCTGCTGAAGCACAGCTCCATTGCTGTTTGTGCGGGTCATGTCTGTCTCGCCATTGTCATTGTAATCGGCAAAGTCGACCTTGAACTCCACAGCCTTGGTCACGTCTACCTTGCCGTTTCGCGTTCCGTTGTTATCTTCGTTGTCATCGTTGCTGCTGCATGCCGCCAGCATTCCCGCCACGAGCAACAGACTTGCTTTAAAAAATATCTTTCTTTTCATTTCCTTTAGTTCTTAATTCGTAATACATTTTTCTTAATTAGCCCTCAAGCTCACGCTCCCTCCCTTTAGGAGGGCCGGGGTGGGTATTCTCCCCTCCTTTGGAGGGGCCGGGGGGAGGCTCTACTCTTCTTCTTCCTCGTCCCACAAACTATTATGCTGCTTTGCCGGTGCCACCGTACTCTTGTCTCCAAAGAGTGCGGTTCCCACGTCGTGCTCGCCCTTGTCTTCGTAACCGGTCTCTACAGTAGAGGCGTTGCCGTTGGGAAGGACGGAATTGCAGATAAAGTTGTCCTCTTCCATAGGAATAACCTTGCAGTGCGGAGCAACATAAGGTAATCTTTCTTTCTCTTCTTTGTTCATAATCTCTAATTTATAGGGTAAATATTCTTTTGCTTTGTTTTCTTTGTCTCGTTGCGTGCATGGTGCATGTAGGGACGCACGGCTCGTGCGTCCGCTCCAACAACTTACTAACTGCCAACTCGTCAACCGTGGTGAGCGGACGCACGAGCCGTGCGTCCCTACATTTTGCTCCCTTATTTCGTTCATTTTTTGCTCGTAAAGGGACACGAAAATGTGAACAAAGGGAACGCTGAGAAGCCCTTTGTTTATTAGTGTTACGCGCTCTTCGCG
This sequence comes from Segatella maculosa OT 289, assembly GCF_000243015.1. Classification (NCBI taxonomy): domain Bacteria; kingdom Pseudomonadati; phylum Bacteroidota; class Bacteroidia; order Bacteroidales; family Prevotellaceae; genus Segatella; species Segatella maculosa. The sequence continues at coordinate 300,108 of NZ_JH594500.1, read as the reverse complement.
CGCGCGTACGTGAAGACGTTTAAACGCCAGGTGCGCTAAGTGTGTGTGTGTGTGTTAGCAAATTATTTGGATTAACCAAATAATAAGCGTTAAAAGATGCAGAGAAATCAAAGTTTCTTTGCATCAGGCTCACACCTTCATAATATATAGGATTACTTTTTATCATCGCGTGCAAAGGTAAGGCTAATTCTGCAAATTACCAAACTTTTCTTTGACTTTTGAACATTGGACCTTATGATTAGCCTATTATCAGTCCGCAAGTTCGCACTCCCTCCTTGGATAATTTGGAGAAAATTCTTCTTCTCCCACGATATACCTTTATCTTTACAACAGGTTATTCGAGTTATGCAAAGCACGGTCTGCTATTTCGGTCCGGTAATAGGCGTTACAGACGCACGGAACTGTAGTCGCTTAGGTATCTTCACCCATTTCCGGTTCACGGCAATCTTGATGGTGCTACCATCGTTTTGCTGCAATTCAAAACTACCGTCGGGAAGTCTCCTAAGTACAGCCTCAAGGTCTTCACTACCATAGTCGTTGGTAATCGTAAGCTTAGCCGTAATGGAATCTTTTAGTTCTGCGGTAACAAACAACCATTTGCGTCCGTCGCGTTTAGAGCCGAAATATCCCGGAAGCTCACCGAAGATTTCCTGTCCCGGAACTTTTATGTTATTCCGATAGAAGTCCATGTTGATATAAACCTGATATTCGTCGTTATAAAGATAACCCTTGAAGACGCTCATATGTTGTACTTCTATTGAAAGGACGACCGAAAGGAGGAATGTCATCACCAAAGTTCTTTTCATCATTCGTTTTGTTTTTGTCGGTTGCAAAGATAAGCTATTTCAAAGAACTAAAAGAAAATATAACTGGTAAACTTTGCTTTTTGGAATATTTATATTATCTTTGCGCCGAATATATATTTTTGTATGGGAAGAGATTTGATTGTTCCGGATTACATTTTTGAATCAAGTTGGGAGGTTTGCAATAAGGTCGGTGGTATTTATACGGTACTGTCATCCAGAGCAAAAACACTACAAAATAATATGAAAGACCGAGTGATTTTTATTGGTCCTAACTGTTGGGAGCAATCCGACTGCCCATACTTCATAGAAGATTTAGCTCTGTTTCCCGATTGGTGTATTAAAGCTGAAAAAGAGGATAACCTCAAGGTGAAGGTCGGACGTTGGAATGTTCCCGGGCAACCAATAGCCATCTTGGTGGATCTCAAACCTTTTTTTGCTATCAAAGATCAAATCTATGGTCGGTTATGGGAAGACTTTAAGGTAGACAGCCTCCATGCCTATGGCGATTACGATGAGGCCAGCATGTTCTCCTATGCTGCCGCCAAGGTTGTCGAGAGTTTCTACCATTACAATATAGACCGTAAGGCCAAGGTTATCTATCATGGTAATGAGTGGATGACATGTTTGGGGTTGCTCTACATTCAGAAAGCAGTTCCGGAGATAGCCACTATTTTTACAACCCACGCAACCAGTATTGGGCGCAGCATTGCCGGCAATAACAAACCACTTTATGAATACCTTTGGGCATACAATGGGGATCAAATGGCCGGCGAACTCAACATGCAAAGCAAGCATTCTGTCGAAAAACAGGCGGCATGGCATGTGGATTGCTTTACGACCGTAAGCGATATAACGGCTCAAGAATGCAGGGAACTGCTCGACAAACCGGTCGATTATGTTCTGCCCAATGGTTTTGAAAATAACTTTGTACCCAAGGGAGCCTCTTTCACGGCAAAGAGAAAGCAGGCTCGCAAAGCATTGTTGCAGGTGGCTAATGCACTGACCGGTGACAAGTTTGATAATAATACATTGATTGTTTCGACCAGTGGGCGCTATGAATTCCGTAATAAAGGCATTGATGTCTTTATTGAGGCAATGAACCAGTTGCGCTTCTGTGACAGCTTTCATAAAAAGGTCGTTGCCTTTATCGAGGTGCCTGGGTGGGTGGCAGGCCCGCGTGAAGACCTTCAAGAACGATTAAATAGCGGCAAGAGTTTTGAAACGTCACTCTGCAATCCTACTTATACACATTGGCTCCACGATGCAGACCACGACAATGTGTTGTGCATGATGAAACATCTTGGTATGCATAACCTGCCTAACGACCGTGTTAAGGTCATATTCATTCCTTGTTATCTCACGGGGGAAGATGGTATCCTCAATCTTCCATATTATGATATGGTGCTGGGCAACGACCTATGCGTGTATCCTTCTTATTATGAACCATGGGGATACACGCCGCTTGAGGCCATAGCTTTCAAAGTGCCTTGCATCACGACTGATCTTGCTGGCTTTGGCCTATGGGCCAATACCGTAAAGGGAGCTAATTGTGAGATAGAAGACGGAGTGAAGGTAATTCATCGCACGGATTATAATTATCAAGAGGTGGCAATAGCCATCAAAGAAACCATCTACAAATATGCCACATTCACTGACAGCCAAGTGAAAGCTTGTCGTAGCAATGCTGATAAATTGTCAAAGAAAGCCTTGTGGAATAAATTTATTATTTATTATCAAGAGGCTTATGATTTTGCTTTGCGTAAAGCAGAAGCAAGAAACAATAAAATGAACTTATGAGATTAAAATAAATTGTGATTTATGAAAATTAAAGCTGATTACGTAAATACTCCTCAATGGAAGGAGTTGACTGTGAAGTCCAGACTTCCCGAACAGTTGAAATGTCTCGATGAGCTGGCACACAATCTTTGGTGGGCTTGGACTTACGAGGCAAGAGATCTCTTCAAGAGTCTTGATGAAAGTCTTTATGAAGAGGTGGGCCACAATCCGGTTGTTCTTCTTGAGCGTTTGAGTTACGAGCGCAAGGAAGCCATCGTGAAGGATAAGACCATTATGAAGAATGTGAAGGACGTCTATGCCAAGTTCCGTGCCTACATGGACGTAAAACCCGACAGCAGTCGTCCTTCCGTTGCCTATTTCTGTATGGAATTTGGACTTAGCCAAGTTCTCAAGATTTATTCCGGCGGTTTGGGTATGCTTGCCGGCGACTATCTGAAAGAGGCATCTGACAGCAATGTCAATATGTGTGCCGTAGGTTTTCTTTATCGCTACGGTTATTTCACGCAAAGTTTAAGTATCGATGGACAGCAAATTGCAAAATACGATGCCCAGAACTTCAACTCGCTTCCCATTGAACACGTGCTCGATGAGAACGGAAATCCTGTCGTCGTTGATGTTCCTTATATGAATTATCAGGTCCATGCCTATGTTTGGCGTGCCAATGTCGGTCGTATCAGTCTTTATCTGCTTGATACCGACAACGACTTGAACTCCGAGTTCGACAGACCTATCACTCATAGTCTCTATGGTGGTGATTGGGAGAATCGGCTGAAGCAGGAAATCCTTCTCGGCATCGGCGGTATTTTGGCATTGAAAAAGCTTGGTATTCAGAAGGATATCTATCATTGCAATGAAGGTCATGCGGCGCTTTGCAATCTTCAACGTCTTTGCGACTATGTCGAGAGCGGGCTTACTTTCAATCAGGCCATGGAACTTGTGCGCGCATCTTCACTCTATACGGTCCATACCCCGGTTCCGGCTGGTCATGACTATTTTGACGAGGCTCTTTTCGGTAAGTACATGGGCGGCTATCCTGCCAAACTCGGCATTTCTTGGGAGGAATTTATCGGCATGGGCCGTGAGAATCCTGACGACCATAGTGAGCGTTTCTGTATGAGTACCTTTGCCTGCAACACCTGCCAGGAGGTAAACGGTGTAAGCAAACTCCACGGATGGGTCAGCCAAAAGATGTTTGCTCCGTTGTGGAATGGCTACTTCCCCGAAGAAAACCACGTGGGCTATGTAACCAATGGCGTGCACTTCCCGACATGGGCTGCATCGGAATGGCGCCATATCTATGACAAGTACTTCGACAAGAACTTCATGAACGACCAAAGCAACGAGGAAATTTGGCATGCCATCAATACCGTTTCTGATGAGGAAATCTGGAAGACACGCATGACCCTGAAGCAGAAACTCGTTGATTATATCCGCGAGAAGTTCACCGAGTCGTGGCTCCGTAACCAAGGCGACCCCGCACGTGTGGTTTCATTGCTTCAGCGCATCAACCCCAACGCACTGATGATTGGCTTCTGCCGTCGCTTTGCAACCTACAAGCGTGCGCATCTCCTCTTTACGGATATTGAACGTTTAGCAAAGATTGTCAATGATCCTGAGCACCCAGTTTTGTTCTTCTTCTCCGGCAAGGCTCACCCGGCCGATGGTGCCGGCCAGGGACTGATCAAGAAGATTTATGAAATCAGTCAGCGTCCCGAATTCCTTGGAAAGATTATCTTCCTTGAAGACTATGACATGCAGCTTGCACGCCGCTTGGTTTCAGGCGTTGATATTTGGATGAACACGCCGACCCGTCCGCTTGAGGCTTCTGGGACATCTGGTGAGAAAGCAGAGATGAATGGTGTTGTCAACCTTTCCGTACTTGATGGCTGGTGGGTCGAAGGCTATCGTGAAGGTGCCGGCTGGGCATTGCCCGAGAAGCGCACCTATGAGAACCAGTCTTATCAGGACCAACTTGATGCCGCCACGATTTACGGCCTGCTGGAGAACGACATCATCCCATTATATTATAATCACAACAAGAAAGGCTATAGTGAGGATTGGATAAGAGTGGTCAAGAATTCCATCTCTACCATTGCACCTCATTACACCATGAAGCGTCAACTTGACGACTACTATGACAAGTTCTATAACAGACAAGCGCTTCGTTTCAAGAAGTTGGCAGAGAACGATTCCCGTCTGGCCAAGGAAATAGCACAGTGGAAGGAAGCTGTGGCCGAACGTTGGGATGCGATTCATGTGGTCAGTAAGGATACCTCGTTTATTGACAACGGCGGTGAAACCGGTATGAAATACACAATGACCTATGTCATCGATGAGCAAGGGTTGAAAGACGCCGTCGGACTGGAACTCGTCACGCTGAAGAACAATCTTGGTGGTGACGACCGCGAGGTTTACCGTATCCACCCCTTCAAGATCAAGGCGCACGAAGGCAACCTATATACTTTCGAAGCCATCATCGAGCCTGATGAAGCCGGTGCGTTCCGCAGTTGCGTGCGTATGTATCCAAAGAATGCCAATCTTCCCCACCGTCAGGACTTCTGCTATGTGAAGTGGCTTGATTGACATGTCCTCGTATTTATGATGACACAGATAATAAATGGGAACCGCCTTTTGGTCGGTTCCCATTTTTATAAGCTATTCACTCCCGGCTAACAAACAATTTATTTCATTCCTTAGGGAGGAAAAGATATTTTCATACCACGCTACGGAAGCATATTTGTAAAAGAAACATCAAGGGCATCAAACAGATGTTTATCATCAATTATCGATACGTCAGTTCGGGATAAGAATATTTAGACGGAAACCTCGAAGAGGCGGCAGAACACAGGCGAGGGCGAGTGATGTGCGTAGCTCCCACTGTCGTGACCGGAGCGGCAGGAACCTTGAAGAGGTGACGGAACGAAGCAGGAGTTGTTTCCGCTGGTCCGTCATCCCATCGGAGGTCCCGCCGACACATTTTTTAATTTTTAACGGCGGATGGTGGATTCCATAAGCAAGTGCAAAGTTAGGCAATTTTGTCGTTAATCATACCTGCTGGCTTTGAAAATCCATTTTTCTTTCTGGGTCTGTTGTTGAGTTTCTCTACAATTTTCCTGACGTACCCCCTTGAAATCTCCCTGAGGTCTGTCCTTTTAGGGATATATTGCCTGACAAGCCCATTCATATTCTCTATGGCGCCCTTTTCCCAAGAGCAATATGGATGTGTGAAGTAAACCGTGGTGTTCAATCTCTTTACGATGATTTCATGTGCTGCAAACTCCGTCCCGTTGTCCGTGGTTATGGTCCTTACGGGCAGCCCGCTCCCTTTGAGTAGCCTTGCAACGTCTGACTTTCAACGTTGCCTGACGGCCGTCATACACTCCCTGTACATTGGAGTTGCGCCTTTTCTCCCGCGAAACCGTGCTTACACAAATACCAATGGTCTTGGCGATGAAACTACGTGAGCATTTCTTTTGCAGCAACACACTAATTGTGTACCTTTGTTCCGAGGTTAATTGTTTATACATATGCAATACAAAATTAATTAATCCTAGGGAGGGGAACGAATGTTCTCCTCCTTTTTGCATTGCTTAGGTCTTTCGCCGGGCTCTTCGGGGGCTTCAGGCACCCGGACGCAAGGCAAGCCTCCGTGGTGTTTTTCATGGTGTCAAACACCACCAAGATTTTGCACTTCTATTTGGAAAGAGCTCATGGCCTATATTTCGTCTTAATATCTCATATTCCTGTTCAAATAATTGGAAACAATATAATGTGCCCACGTTGAATTGTGAGGTTTCAAATGCTTTACAAGTTTCTCTATTGCCTTCCGACCAATCTTCTTATCCACCTGATTGAGTACTTCTATGCACGAAACGAAATCATAATAATACTTAGGGTACCATTTTCTTTCATTCAGTTGTCGAAGATACTTTAAAGGACTTTTTGGTAGCATCGGGTCAGGCTGAGCTGTAGAATGCCGTCTTGATTTTGAACCAACCAAAGGTTTCTGTGCCTTATTGCAATATTCAAACGCTACGGAAGCCTCTTCCCATGTGGCCTGATCATAGGTTGCAATCTTATATCTATACCAATCATGTAATGCGATATTGTAGAGATAATAGTCATAAGTTATGGTAACTGTACTGCCATGTGGCTCACGAAATGCCCTGACAATAATCCCGGGATGAGGAGAAAAATAACTCAATTCTCCACCAATGACCGCATCCAACGACTCTGAATCTGTGAAATGCAATGTCTTTCTGTTTCCAAGAACAAGCTTCCCCTCAACAGTTATCTCCGAGAAATACCATGTTTTCGGATCTTCCTCACCTTTTTCATAGTGTGTTTTACAGACCACCGTGAGCCAATCTTCCCGTTTGTCGTTGTCAAAATCACCCTTTATGGTCTGCCTTGATACCTCTATCCGTTGGGAATGACAAGCTACAGCGATACCGATTAACATGGAGCATAAGCAGTATAATCTCTTTTCCATCACATTATTTTAATCGTTTCTGTCTCCCCTTTTATATAGTTTTATCTGCAATATTAAGCGTTTTTATTGAAATATACAAGTAATACATAAAGGAATTACACGTAACAAAAAACCTGCTTGCATTCTTCTTTTAAAGAAAAATACAACAGGCCTTTCGCTTATTCATTTCCATAGGACAAAGTGTCCCTAAGTCTTGTTTCCCTATTTATTTTATCATATCTATCGAACGTTTGAGGAAGACATCGAGTGCCTGTCCTTTCAGCATGCCATTTTGCAACAGTGCAAGGTCAATCAATTGGTGAATGACATCATTACCTTTGGCATAGCCATCAAGCACTTCGGTCTTTTTACTCTTTTGCTCATTGATAGCCTTTTCCGTATTTTGCAAATCGTCTTTCTCTTCCTGTGTCAATTCCTCCGGTTTCTTCTTGTCCTGACTTTGATGCAAAGCCGAAAGACGAGCTTGTAGTCCTTTTAGTTCGCTCAAGATGGGCTTCAATGTCTCGGCAGTGTTGCTGTTACAGTCGGCAAGCACCTGCTTTACAAGTGCATGATCGCTGTTGAGCACCATCGTATAGCTGTCGGGCATCTGCTGATAGAAGCTCATTCCGGGCTGGAACTGACTCATTTGTTTCATACGACGCATGTATTCATTCTGCGTAATAACAACCGGTTGGCCGTTCTCTCCCAAGGCTTGCACCTCTACGTTGAACTCGGTTTTATCGAGTTTCGGCATTTGTGAGCGGAACACCTGACTTAGGTTCTCACGGTCTTCAGCAGCTATTTCGTTCTCTTTGTGGTCATCTTTCATGATGAGTCGCTCCACAATATCGGCGTCAACACGTGTAAAACGAGACTTTTCGAACTTTTGTTCAAGCATGCTTACAATTGGTGTGTCAAGCTGGCCGTCAAGCAATAGCACGTTATAGCCCTTATTCTTGGCCGCTTCAATATAGGTATATTGCTCCTCGGTGTTGTTGGCATAGAGATAAATCAAGGTGCCATCCTTGTCTGTCTGCTCTTCCTTGATGAGGGTTTTGTACTCATCAAAGGTGAAATACTTGCCATCAACATCCTTGAACAAGGCAAAATCCTTGGCACGGTCGTAGAAATCGTCTTGCGAAAGCATGCCGTAGTTGATGAATATCTTGAGATTGTCCCACTTTTCCTCGTATGCTTTGCGGTCTTCCTTGAAGATGTTTTGCAGACGGTCAGCCACTTTCTTTGTGATGTAGCTTGATATCTTCTTCACGTTTGCATCGCTCTGCAAATAGCTGCGACTCACGTTCAGCGGAATATCGGGCGAGTCGATGACACCATGTAGCAGTGTCAGGAATTCAGGAACAATGCCCTCTACTTGGTCGGTGACGAAAACTTGGTTGCAATAGAGCTGTATCTTGTTGCGCTGTAAATCGATATTGTTCTTGATGCGTGGGAAATAAAGGATACCCGTGAGGTTGAATGGATAATCCACATTCAGGTGAATCCAAAACAATGGTTCGTCCTGCATCGGATAAAGTTCCTGATAGAACTTCTTATAGTCTTCATCTTTCAATGTTGACGGAGCCTTGATCCACAACGGTTCTACATGATTGATGACATTATCTTCGTCGGTATCGACCATCTTCCCGTCCTTCCACTCTTGCTTTTTGCCGAAGATGACAGGTACAGCCATGAACTTACAGTACTTATTAAGCAGCTCTTCAATCTTCTGTTTATTGAGGAATTCCTTGCAATCCTCGCTAATGTGGAGCACGATGTCACTTCCACGGCCCTCTTTCTCCACTTCGCTGATTTCATAAGCGGGTGTTCCGTCACACGTCCACTTCACGGCTTTGGCATCATCATGATAAGAACGCGTGATGATATCCACCCGATCGCTCACCATGAAGCTTGAATAAAAACCTAATCCGAAGTGCCCGATAATGGCATTTGCGTTGTCTTTATATTTATCCAAGAAGTCACTGACGCCCGAAAAAGCAATCTGATTGATATATTTCTCAATCTCTTCCTCGGTCATTCCGATACCGTTATCACTGATAGTAATGGTTTTGGCCTTTTCGTCAAGTTTCACGTTGACCTTAAGTTCGCCAAGTTCACCTTTGAAATCACCCTTTTCTGCCAGTGTTTTTAGCTTTTGTGTGGCATCGACAGCGTTACTTATCATTTCACGAAGAAAGATTTCGTGGTCTGAATAGAGAAACTTTTTGATGACAGGGAAGATATTCTCAGTCGTAACCCCGATGTTTCCTTTTTGCATAATCTGTTGTTTTTAGAATTTTTATCCCTCATTAAGCAAACTCCATGCCAACTTTTTGCATTGCAATCTCAGCGATATTGCCGTATAATTTCAGCCATTTCACCGCGTAATATGGCTGACTTTGCCGCGCAATATAGCTGAGATTGCACGGTGAAATAGCTAAGATTGAAAGAAAAGGCATAAGTCGTTGATTATTAATATAGAAGGCGTACGGAATAGATTAAATGTATGTGGTGACATACGGCTCGTGCAGCCGTTCAAACGATCGTGTATTTGTGTCTCATTCACCTTGAGTGGACACAGGAGCCCTGCGTCCCCTACCCTCCTTTCCCGGCCATTTTGTTGGTAATATGGTTGAGGCTACTCTGCTCTTAGCAAAGGGTAAAGACAGAGGACCGCATACATTGGAGTTTAGAATTTCATCAGTTCTTCGTAAATGCGTTGGACAGGAAGGCCCATCACATTGAAATAGCTTCCTCGTAACGATGTTACACCTACATAGCCAATCCACTCTTGTATGCCATAGGCACCCGCTTTGTCGAAAGGCTTATAGTGGTTTACATAATAAGAGATTTCATCTTGAGACAAAGTTTTGAAAGTAACCGCCGTTGATACCTTGAAACTACGCTGCTTACGCAAGGTTGTCAGGCTTACTCCGGTTACTACATGATGCTCACGACCACTCAACAGCCGTAGCATTCTGCAGGCGTCGTCTTCGTCTTTCGGCTTTCCCAAAATCTGCTGACCGACAATAACCACCGTATCGGCTGTTAAAATCAATTCGTTTTCGGTCATGGAGTCAAGATAGGCTGCTGCTTTCAGGCGTGAAAGAAAGAGTGGAACCTCGTCTGAGGGCAGATTGTCTGGATAGGTTTCATTGATTCCTTGTTTCAATCTGACTGTAAAAGGAATATCCAGCCCTGCAAGAAGTTCCTTTCTGCGGGGAGAATTACTGGCCAAAACGATGTTGTATTTCATCTTCATTCTTTATTTTTACCAGCCGAAAGCCTTGGCATCACTAAGCCATTTTCCTTGGGCGCGCAACACTTGCTCGATGATATCACGGCCACAACCATGTCCTCCGGCTTTAGAACTGACATAAAGAGAAATATTCTTAATGTCCGGGGCGGCATCGGCAGGGCAACAAGGGCATCCGCAATGGCACATCACTTCATAATCCGGAATGTCATCTCCTACATAGAGCACTTGTTCATCACCGATTTTCAAGCGTTCTAAAAGTGCTTCGTAAGCTTTTATCTTCACAGAGCAGCCCATCAAAACTTCTTGCACACCAAGATTTTCATAGCGTAACCGTACAGCTTCGGTTTTTCCACCAGTAAGAATAGCTATCTGTAGGCCCATTTTGACTGCCAACTGAATGGCATAGCCGTCCTTGATGTTTATCGTACGCAGCGGTTCCCCATGTTCTGACAGCAAAATGGTCTCTGCTGAAAGCACACCATCAACATCAAAGACTACAGCCTTTATCTTTGTCAAATCATAATTAATCATGTTCTCTTTTTGTCGTTGCTGTTTGATGAATAGAAGCAGTCATTTGCTTATAGATATTCGCCCAAGATGGCTCGTCGGAAAGCAGGGCCTTCTGCCGTTCAATCACGTTTTCGTCGTAACGAACGGCTGGTCCAGTCTGTGCATCTGAAGGCAAAAGCGAATGCACCTTACGTGCAGTTTCATCTATCAAGGGCAGCATTACACTGAAAGGTATATGATGTCGGGCCAGTAATTCCGATGAAATCGCATAGCAATGGTTTACAAAATTACAAGAAAAAACTGCCGCAAGATGGAGATATTGCCTATCGGCAGAAGAGAGTGGGTAGACCTTTGTCGTGATAGAGCGAGAAAGAGCTTGCAACAAGTCTCTTGTCGGTGCATCACAAGCCTCGATAAAGCAAGGAATGGCTTTGAAATCGACCAACCTTTCTTTTGAGAATGTCTGCATTGGATAGAACACACCGTAATGAACTGCGAAACCTGCGAATACGTCCATTGGCAGACTGCCGGCCGTATGGAGAAAAATCTTGTCGGATTTTCCCTTGCATAATGTCGGAAGAATGTTCTGGAGCACACTGTCCTTCAGCGATAAGATATAAACATCCGCATTATCGCTGACTTGTTCTATTTGATGGGTGGGAACAGCCCCCAAACGCGTAGCCAATTCATGGGCATGTTCCATCGTTCGGCTATAGACTTGGACAATCTGATGACCGGCATTCTTCAATGCCACACCTAAATTGGTTGCCAAGTTCCCTGAACCAATAAGAACGATTCTCATTTGATAGACTTCATTTTCTCGTCTAACATCACCAATCCTTTCTCTGTACAGAAACCACGCATAAAGAGAAAGATGATATTATACAGGATATGGTCCATACTATAAAAGCGATAGAGCTGATGCTCCATAACATATTGCATGGAAGCCTCGCTGATTTGTACTATCAGGTCATAGTCCACATCATCGCGAAAGACCCCCTCCTCTACTCCACATTGAAAAAAGAGTTTGCCTTTTTCCTTACGTTCCTTGTGTATCGTATTCAGATAAGACGTAATGCGGGTGTATTTTCGAAGCTCAAAGAAGAAAAGAGGTGAAGTAGACTGGAACATCTTCACTTGCAAACGATAGTACTCGGCCAAGATATCCATCACTGATTGTGCATGTTTGGATTGGAATTCATTGAGATGACGCTCATAATTCATCTCTCCATCCTTAATACCCTCGAATAGCAGTTCCTCCTTATTGCCATATATCTCATATAAGGTACGCTTGGATATACCCAACTTTCGAGCGATATCATCCATCTTTACTTGTTTGATACCGTTCGTCAGAAACTCTTGCATGGCAGTTTTGAGGATACGCTCCTTCAACTGTTCGCGATACTCTGTTGGTGCGTTTGGTCTATGCATAAAAAATCAAAAGAAACTGACTGAATATTCTTTTGCAAAGTTACAAAAAATAACAAAAAAACCATTCCTTATTCAAACGTTTTTTGCTAACTTTGCACATAAAGTGAGGAAAATAAAGAGATGATTTGAACAAAATAAACAATTGAAATGGTAAAAGTTACTAAAGAAGCAGCCTTGGCATATCACGAGAATGGACGCCCGGGCAAGATTGAAGTAAAGCCGACAAAGCCTTACCACACGCAAACGGATTTGAGTTTGGCCTATTCACCGGGCGTAGCATTTCCATGTCTTGAGATACAAGCTGACCCCGATAATGCCTATAAGTATACGGACAAAGGCAATCTTGTGGCTGTTATCAGCAACGGCACGGCCGTATTGGGACTGGGTGACATCGGTGCAATGAGTGGAAAGCCTGTCATGGAAGGTAAGGGGCTTCTTTTCAAGATTTATGGTGGCGTTGATGTCTTCGATATTGAGGTGAATGAGAAAGATCCTGAGAAGTTTTGTGAAGCCGTTGAGAAGATTGCGCCTTCTTTTGGCGGTATCAATCTTGAAGATATCAAGGCACCTGAGTGTTTCTATATCGAAGAACGGCTGAAGAAGACTCTTGACATTCCCGTGATGCATGATGACCAACATGGCACGGCTATCATTTCTTCTGCGGGTCTGATTAATGCGCTCGAGGTTGCTGGTAAGGATATCAGCAAAGTAAAGATTGTTGTCAACGGTGCCGGAGCTGCAGCCATCAGTTGTACTAAGCTGTATGTTGCCCTTGGAGCAAAGACCGAAAATATCATTATGCTTGATTCTAAGGGGGTCATTACTGTAGACCGTGAGAAAATCACTGCGCAGAAAGCTATCTTTGCTACCAAACGCAAGGGCGTTCACACGCTGGAAGAGGCCATTAAAGGCGCCGACGTGTTCTTAGGACTGAGCAAAGGAAATATACTCACACAAGACATGATTCGCAGTATGGCAGACAATCCTATCGTTTTTGCCTTAGCCAATCCCGTTCCGGAAATTTCTTATGAAGACGCGGTTGCGAGCCGTCCTGACGTATTGATGAGCACGGGACGGAGTGATTACCCCAATCAAATCAACAATGTCATCGGCTTTCCCTATATTTTCCGTGGTGCACTCGATGTCCACGCAAAAGCCATTAATGAAGAAATGAAGTTGGCTGCCGTCAAGGCTATCGCCGAACTTGCCAAGCAGCCTGTGCCTGATGTCGTAAATGAGGTTTATCATGTGACCGACCTTACATTCGGCCCGAAATACTTCATTCCAAAACCTGTCGACCCGCGGCTCATTACCGAGGTCAGTGCAGCTGTGGCCAAGGCCGCCATGGAAAGTGGCGTCGCACGTACGCCGATTACAGACTGGGAAACCTACAAAAAAGGACTGCGCCAACTGCTCGGCCAAGAGACTGCGCTCACCCGCAAGCTCCACGACACCGCCCGCTTGCACCCACAGAAAGTGGTGTTTGCCGAGGGCGGACATGCCACCATGATGAAAGCTGCCGTACAAGCCAAGCAGGAAGGCTTCTGCGAACCGATTCTTTTGGGCAACCCCGACAGATTGAACCGACTGGCCAACCGTCTGAAACTCGACCTGACCGGTGTCGAAATCATCGACATGCGTGCCGATCAAGAGCAAGGGCGCCGCGCCATGTTCGCCAAACATCTGGCCGAGAAGCGTGCACGGCAGGGATACACGTTCGAGGAAGCCTACGACAAGATGTACGAACGCAACTATTTCGGAATGAGTTTAGTCGAAAACGGCTATGCCGACGCATTCATCACCGGTCTTTATACGAAATATAGCAACACGATTAAGGTGGCCAAGGAAGTCATCGGTGTCAGGCCCGAATTCAAAACTTTCGGAACGATGCATATTCTCAACACCAAGAAAGGCATCTATTACATGGCCGACACGCTCATCAATCGTCACCCCGACGAGAACATTCTGGCCGACATAGCCAAGCTCAGCGCCCACACGGTGAAGTTCTTTAATGAAGAACCCGTCATCGCCATGCTGAGCTATTCAAACTTCGGTTCTGACGAAGTCGGAAGCCCGCAGAAAGTGCACAATGCCGTCGGGCAGATACAGAAGGAATATCCCGATTTGGCCATTGACGGCGAGATGCAAGTGAACTTTGCCCTCGACAAGGAATTGCGCGATGACAAGTTTCCGTTCAGCCGTCTGAAAGGTAAAGACGTAAATACACTGGTCTTTCCGAACATGAGCAGTGCCAATTGCAGTTATAAACTGCTTCAAGCACTCAATCCCGACAGCGAAATCATTGGCCCCATTCAAATGGGATTGAATAAAGCCATCCACTTCACTGATTTCGAAAGTTCTGTTAACGACGTGGTCAACATAACTGCCATCGCCGTCATCGACGCGTATATTGAGAAGTTGAAGAACAAATAAACTAATTTCACACGATGGAAAACAGCCGATAGGTCTTTTCCTTTCGTGTAATACGATCTAAGACCGGACTGTTTTTGCAGTTCGGCTTTTTTTGTTGTGTCTCGTGTCCGGTAAAAACTCTTGGGGAAAGTGCACATTTTTTTTCGGAAAGTCGGCGTATGGGCAGCTAATAAAATCACTTGACCGTAATAAAATTATTGAGATGAGCCGCAGAAATGTTGCTCTGCACGGCCAGTTCGGGATAACGCCTCATTACCTTTTCCACCTCGCCGGCTGCAGCCTGCACGTCAGCCGCACGGCGATGCTTGGCCGCCCGCACCGTGAATTGCAGGACACGATACGACTCGTCGCAGACAGCGTCGAGCTACCGTATCTCGGTGATATTTCTTATTTTCGTTGTCATATTCCATGGAAGACGAATGCTTTTTGTTTCTTTTTTTAATGTCTTCCATGGAAGAAAAGGGTTATTTCTTACTTTTATTGTCATCTTCCATGGAAGAAAAGAGGTGATTGTTAAAAAAAACTTTATCTTCCATGGAAGACGACCATTCTTTTTACATATTTTTATTTCTCCCGTGGAAGAAAATATTTTCTGTTAAAATATCCTTCATCTTCCATGGAAGACGAGCGTCTTTTTTACATTTTTTTATTTCTTCCATGGAAGACGTGCGTTTTTTCTCTGTTCAACCCCTTTCCACCATGGTGGAAGCCCCGCGCCCCTTTGATTTCCTTATTTCGGGGGGCGCGCGGTTGGCGTTTTACGCCTCTTTATTTGAAAAGCAGTTCTTCCTTACCGGGAGCTTTGCTCACGCTAATCGTGTCACCCTCTCGGAGCGTGTTGGAGAGAATCTTTTCGCATACGCCATCTTCGATATAGTTTTGAATGGCGCGTTTCAGCGGCCGTGCACCAAACTGTACGTCATATCCTTTCGTTGCAACGAATTCTTTGGCCGTGTCCGTGATTGACAGCTGATAGCCCAACCCCTTGATGCGCTTGTAAAGCTCTTTTAGTTCGATGTCAATGATTTTTTTGATGGCCCCGAGGTCGAGTTGGTCGAAAGTGATGATTTCGTCAAGACGATTCAGGAATTCGGGCGCAAACTGCTTACTGAGACTTTTTTGAATAATGCTGCGTGCATATTCTTTGTCCTTGTCGCCCAGGCTAAGCCCGATGCTTCCACTGGCATTGAACCCTACACCGTGTCCGAACTCTTTCAGCTGGCGCGTTCCGGCATTTGAGGTCATAATGATTACCGTGTTACGGAAATCAATGAGCCGCCCGTTGCCATCAGTGAGCCTTCCCTCGTCGAGTACCTGAAGTAGCATGCTGAAGATGTTGCCGTGTGCCTTTTCAATTTCGTCGAGCAGAATGATAGAGTAAGGATGACGCCTCACCTTTTCTGTGAGCTGCCCCCCTTCTTCATAGCCGACATATCCCGGAGGAGCACCGATTAGTCGCGATGTGTTGAAGCTTTCTGAATACTCGCTCATGTCTATCCGTATCAGTGCCTCATCGGAACCGAACATATACTCGGCCAGCTTCTTAGCTAAATAGGTTTTACCGACTCCAGTGGGGCCTAGAAACATGAACACGCCGATTGGATGGTTGGGGGCTTTGATACCTACACGGTTGCGTTGGATAGCTTTCACCATCTTTTCGATGGCGTTGTCTTGGGCTATTACCTGCTCTTTCAAAACCTTGCCCATATTCTTCAACTTTACGTTTTCAGCCTCGGCAATGCGTTGCACGGGGACACCTGCCATCATTGAGACTACATCTGCCACTTCATCGTCGGTGACAACGTGTCGGTTGGCATCTTCTCCCGAAGCCCATCTACGGTTCAATTCGTCGATTTCTTTTTCAAGGGAAGTCTGATGGTCGCGATAGCCCGCAGCAAGTTCAAAGTTCTGGTTTCTCACCGCTTGTTTCTTTTTCAAGATTGTTTCCTCCAGTTCTTTCTGCTTGTCGGATAATTCCGTAGGCATTTCGGTGTTCTGTAGATGTACTCGGGCTCCAACCTCGTCAAGTGCATCAATAGCTTTATCCGGGAAATAACGATCGGAAATATAACGTTCTGTCAGATTGACACACGCTTTGAGTGCCTCGGCTGTATAGCTGACATGATGATGTTGTTCGTATCTGTCCTTGATATTGTGGAGAATGGTCAGTGTCTGTTCGGCCGTGGTCGGCTCAACCATCACATTTTGGAAGCGGCGTTCCAAAGCACCGTCTTTCTCTATACTTTTGCGATATTCGTCGACAGTGGTCGCGCCAATGCATTGAATAATGCCACGTGCCAAGGCCGGTTTCATGATATTGGCGGCGTCCATACTGCCCGGAGTGCTCCCGGCACCAATCATCGTGTGGATTTCATCAATGAAGACAATGACTTCCGGGGCCCGCTCTAATTCATTAATCAAGGACCGGATACGTTCTTCAAATTGTCCTCGATATTTAGTTCCAGCTACAACGGCTGTCAGATCAAGACTTACAACACGTTTATTGAACAGAACGGGCGAGGTCTTGTGCTGCACGATTAATTGTGCCAAGCCTTCGACGATGGCACTTTTCCCTACTCCGGGCTCACCAATAAGAATCGGGTTGTTCTTTTTGCGCCTGCAGAGTATTTCTATGACACGCTGAATTTCTTGTTCTCGACCGACAACCATATCCAGTTTCCCATCGAAGGCAGCCTGCGTAAGGTCTGTCGAGAAATTATCTAATACGGGAGTCTTGCTCTTTGCTTCCCCATTAGCCGTCTTAGTGTAAGTCTGCTTTTTATTACCCGTTGGCATGGCCTCATCTTCTTCCTCCTCATCGGGCATCCCATAACCGTCGGTCGCAGTCTGATTACTGCTCATCTGGGTTTTCAGATAGGAAAGCGTATCTTCGTAGTTCATATTGTTGTATTCCAAGATTTCCTTGGCCCCATTGTTTATTTGGTCATGTAGGATGGCTAAAATAAGGTGCTGTACATCTACCAGTTGAGTGTGTTGTATACGTGCTTCCAGAACAGCAAGTTTCAAGATGTTACTTGCCTGCTCATTAAGCACGAGTTCAGATGTAATGATAGATTCTACAACTTCATCTTTCTTTACTTTCGATTCTAATTCCGACTTTACATTCTTCTCGTCAATATTCATGCGTTGGAAGAGATTACTGAGCAAACTATTTTTCTCACGTAAAATACCCAAGACGATGTGCTCGGGCCCTACTGAGCAACTGGCTAATCGGTAGGCTTCCTCTCTGCTGAAAGCTAATATCTCTGAGACCTTGTGTGAAAACTGACTTGTCATATATTTTGCCTCCTTATATTATTGCTGCTGCAAAAGTAATAAATTTATGGGCAATAAAAGCAAAGGATATGCCAAAAAACAGGTCGGGCATGCTTTTTGCTATGTCAAAAGCTGAAAATGATTCATGTATTAAATTAAAAAAGATTATGGCATTTGTTGATTATTATAAGATACTGGGTGTTGACCGTAACATTCCGCAGAAAGATGTCAGGGACGCATATCGTAAGAGAGCCAAGCTCTTCCATCCGGATTTGCATCCGAACGACCCGAAGGCCAAGGCTAAGTTTCAGGCTCTGAACGAAGCTTACGATGTGATAAACGACCCGGAGAAGCGCGCAAAGTATGACAAATACGGTGAACAGTGGCGAGAGGCCGACGCTTTCCAAGGCAATGCTTCGGGAAGCCACGCCGAAGGCAATCCTTTCGAGGGTTTCGACTTCAGCAATTTCAGTAGCAGCGGCGGTGGCTTCTCGAGCTTCTTTCAAGACTTGTTCGGAGGAGGAGGATTCCATACCTCGGGCTTTGAAGGCGGGACGCGGCCACGTCAAGACAATGGGCAGATGGAAGCCAAAGTCAATATCGACATGTATACGGCGTTGCTCGGTGGCGAAGTCATCATTCAACTCAGCAACGGGAAGAAGATAAAACTGAAGGTGAAACCCGAAACGCAGAACGGGACGAAAGTCCGTGTCCGCGGTAAAGGCTACAGTCGCGGGAACGGCGTCTATGGCGATTTGATTATCGTTTATAACGTCAAGTTGCCCACCGGATTGAGCGAACGGCAGAAAACACTGTTGCGTGAGATGCAAGCCGGCTAAAAATCCCGAGAAAGTTTTATTGCTTTTCCAAGAAAATCCAACCCCGAAGGTTCAAGAAAAGGCGAAATGGAGTGAATGATTGGAGAAAATCGCCTCCCAATGGTCCCATCTGGTCAATAAGAAAGCGAGTCTTTTTATCAGTGGCTCAAACAGAACTTTCCTCTGTCCTTCTATGGTGACAGTGTAAATGTCATTTAAAGTTATTGACAATTGGCGAAGAACATCTGTTTGACACCCTTGATATTTCTTTTACAAACACACGCTCATAGCTCGCTTTTTCTCAACCAAGACCTACTTTTGGCTGAAATACGCGAGTTTTAGGCCTCTTTTTGCAAGCTGCTGTGAACCAAAAGGTTACATCGTTTTTGGCAAAAAGTACGGTAATTTTGGCTGAAAAGTATATACGTTTTAATCAAAAGGCATATACTTTTTGCTTAAAACGTATATACTTTTCTGAGAAAAAGTACGTTCCTTTCGGATAAAACCCAGTAAAACGACCGAAAAAAAGTAATTTTCCGTACTTTGTTTTTCTATTTGATGATGTTTGGAGGTATGGATATATTACAAATTATTTTGACATTCAATGCCCTTTTTCTTAGGATTGGGCGTGCGATGTCTCTGGCCAGGAATCGTCATGCCTGGTCTCTCGAGCATTGGGACGGGTGGTTGGAAAATATAAATATTCAAAATAGAAGTGCAATTTCTTAATGGGTGTGTGATCGTAAGAGTTGACGCTTTAATGTAGTTTTTGTTATCTTTCTGTGGTTTGATTCTGAATAAATTCTTTGTGGGATTCGGATTAAATTCGTAATTTTGCCCGACAATCAAAAAACGAAGAAGTATGAGAAGCAGGACCGCAGTTTGGTTTGAGACCAAAATACGTTATGAGAAGACAATTGACGACGGCATGCAGAAGAAAGTGTCGGAGAGTTATGTGGTAGATGCCTTGAGTTTCACCGAGGCCGAGAATACGATTATTGAAGAGATGCGTGTCTATATCACGGGAGATTTCAAGGTGACCGACCTGAAGCAGGCTGCCTATGGTGAAATATTTTTCAGTGATGCCGACACCGACGACAAATGGTACAAGTGTAAATTGCAGTTCATCACCATTGACGAAAAGACGGAGAAAGAGAAACGTTCCACGGTGACCTATCTGGTACAGGCAGGAAGTCTGCCCGCTGCCGTCAAGCATGTGAACGAGGTCATGGGTGGAACCATGATAGATTATGTCATTGTGGGCATTCAGGAAACCCAAATAATGGACGTGTTCGAACATAACGGAGCCAAGAAGGACGCCATATCACACAATGACGCGCCTGAATATGAAACGGCAGAACAAACTGAGCAAGTTAATGCAGAATAAAAATGACCGTTGATGTAGCAAAGAATTTACATGAGGTGCTGGGCAATCTGCCTCAAGATATCAGATTGGTTGCCATCAGCAAATATCACCCCGATGAATATATCCGAGCAGCCTATGCCGAAGGTCAGCGTGTCTTTGGCGAAAGCCATGAACAGGAGCTGAGCCATAAGGTAGAGATACTGCCCAAGGATATCGAATGGCATTTCATCGGACATCTGCAGACCAATAAAGTAAAATATATTGCGCCTTATATTTCAATGATAGAAGCTGTAGACAGTCTTAAGCTATTGAAAGAAATCGATAAGCAGGCCGCCAAGCACGATCGTATAATCAACGTTCTTTTGGAACTTCATATAGCCAAAGAGGAAACCAAATACGGGTTGACGCTTGATGCCTGCCGTGAACTGTTGAAAGACGGAACGTGGCGAACACTCGGCCATATCCGGATTTGTGGCCTGATGATGATGGCCAGCAATACAGATGACCAAAAACAGATTGCCGCTGAGTTTGATACGGCTACTCGTTTCTTCGAAGAACTCAAGGTATGCTATTTCGCAGATAGCGAAGCATTCAAAGAGCGTTCATGGGGCATGAGCCACGACTATCTGACAGCTATTGCGCACGGTTCGACAATGGTTCGCGTGGGAACAACCATTTTTGGTCCGCGTGTTTATTAAATTCAGTGAAGACATTACGGTTCCAAATATTTTATTACCTTTGCAAGCATGATAACAGATGGTAGGTAATACCATCGCAATTCAAACAAAAGATGCCGGAAATATCAGTTCGCGGATTAGAGATGCCGGAGTCGCCTATCAGAAAGTTGGCCCCTCTTGCTGCAGCCGCAAAGAAGCGTGGGACGAAAGTCTACCACTTAAATATCGGTCAGCCAGACTTGCCTACACCGCAATGTGGGCTTGATGCACTGAAGAAAATAGACCGAAAGATATTGGAGTACTCACCAAGTCAAGGTTATCTGAGTTATCGGGAGAAACTTGTTGACTACTATAAGAAATACAATATCAACGTCGATGCCGATGACATTATCATTACATCCGGTGGAAGTGAAGCCGTGTTGTTTGCCTTTATGAGTTGTCTGAACCCGGGAGATGAGATCATCATTCCGGAACCCGCATACGCCAATTACATGGCATTCGCCATCAGCGCCGGGGCCACTATCAAGACTATTGCAACCACTATCGAGGAGGGTTTCTCTCTGCCTAAAGTAGAGAAGTTCGAAGAACTCATCAATGAGCACACCCGTGCCATCATGATTTGCAATCCAAATAATCCAACCGGCTACCTCTACACGCGTCGTGAAATGAAACAAATTCGTGATCTTGTCAAGAAGTACGATCTTTATTTGTTCTCTGATGAGGTATATCGCGAGTATATCTATACCGGATCACCTTACATTAGCGCCTGCCATTTAGAAGGAATTGAAAATAATGTTATCCTGATAGATTCTGTTTCAAAGCGATATTCCGAATGTGGAATCCGCATCGGCGCATTGATTACAAAGAATGCAGAAGTAAGAAAGGCCGTCATGAAATTTTGTCAGGCTCGACTTTCTCCCCCACTTATCGGACAGATTGTCGCTGAGGCATCTCTTAACGCTCCTGAAGAATATTATCGTGATGTCTATGATGAATATGTAGAACGTAGAAAGTGCCTTATCGACGGGCTAAATCGTATTCCCGGGGTATATTCACCCATACCTATGGGAGCATTTTATACCGTAGCCAAGCTCCCTGTTGACAATAGTGAGAAGTTCTGTCGTTGGTGTCTTGAGGAGTTTGAGTATGAAAGCGAGACCGTGATGATGGCACCTGCCGCTGGTTTCTATACCACGCCGAATGCGGGAATCGATCAAGTACGTATCGCATATGTGTTGAAGAAGAAAGATCTAGAGCGTGCATTATTCGTGTTGAGAAAGGCCCTCGAAGCATATCCGGGGCATATTACCAAAGAACAATAATCCAAATCTTGAATTTACCTCTTTTCATAGCAAGAAAAATCTATGGTGGTAAGACCGATAGTAAACAGGTATCACGGCCAGCCATCAGAATAGCTACGGCTGGTGTGGCTATAGGACTTGCCGTAATGCTGATTTCAGTAAGTGTCGTTCTGGGTTTCAAGCATACGATTCGTGATAAGGTTATCGGATTTGGAAGTCATATTCAGGTGGCAAACTTCATGACCATGCAGACCGGAGACTCTTATCCCATACAAATGGGCGACTCCATGATTACGGTATTGAAATCAACTCCGGGCGTAAAGCATGTACAACGTTATGCCATGAAACAAGGAATTCTTAAAACCGACCATGACTTTTTAGGTGTCGTTTTCAAAGGTATAGGCCCCGAATACGACACAACATTTTTACATCAAAATATAAAGCAAGGAATAATTCCCCGCTTCAGGGATGATAGTAATGGCAATAAGATTTTGATTTCACAAAGCATTGCAGATAAACTGGGCGTAAAATCAAACGATAAGATTTATAGTTATTTCATTGATCAGAACGGCGTACGCACGCGCAGATTCATTATAGCAGGTATCTATCAGACGAATCTCTCACAATATGATGATTTTACGTGCTTTACCGATCTTAATACTATCGTAAAACTTAACGGTTGGGATCATGATCAGGCTACCGGTGCAGAACTAATCGTCAAAGATTTCGACAAGGTTGACGATGTTGAAAGCGGTTTGGTGGCAAAAGTGAACCGTACACTTGACCGTTATGGCGAAACCTACTCATCAAAAACAATTCGTGATTTATGCCCGCAGATATTCTCATGGCTTGGGTTATTAGACCTCAATGTATGGATAATCCTAACTCTGATGATTGCTGTTGCAGGCGTTACGATGATTTCCGGACTGTTAATCATTATTCTTGAACGAACCGTAATGATTGGTATTCTAAAGGCCATCGGTGCACGCAATAAAACAATACGGCACACTTTCATGTGGTTCGCAGCTTTTATTATTTGCAAAGGAATGCTCATAGGAAACCTTATTGGGCTTGGATTGATTACGTTACAAAGATTTATAGGATTTGTAAAGCTCGATCCACAAACCTATTACGTCAATACAGTCCCTGTTGAATACAACTTGCCATTATTCATTATCCTGAATGTATCGACATTGCTTATTTGTTTGTTCGTTCTTATCGCACCAAGCTATTTGATTTCACACATACACCCTGCCAAATCAATGCGCTACGAATAACCAAAATCTGTATTTAGAAAAGAAATAATGCACATAAAGTTTTGAAATGTGCAGATAAAGACCTACCTTTGCACAAAGTTTCTAAAATTGTGCAATGAATTCCGTATTGAACTTCAATAGATTTATAGGACAAGGCATCATTAATAATTGGAATAAAGATGCCGCTTTAACAGATGATTGCAAGAAGAAGAGTACCAAACACCGTCTTCGTCAAGATGCAATCTAAACGGATATTTAATATTCTAAAAATGTAAATACAACACATTATGGAACAAATACCAAGTTTTAATAGCCTGATACAAAAGTCTATCATTGATAATTGGAACAGAGATGCACTGACAGACTTCAAAGGTGAAACGCTACAATATCATGATGTGGCCCGCAAGATAGAAAAGCTGCACATCATGTTTGAAAGTAGCGGAGTGGTAAAAGGTGACAAAATAGCGTTGGCCGGTCGCAATAGTGCCAATTGGGCCGTGGCATTTTTGGCCACGCTCACTTACGGTTGTATAGCCGTTCCCATTCTACATGAGTTCACGCCGGACCAAATGCACAACATTGTCAACCACAGCGAAGCGAGACTGCTCTTTGTTGGTGATGTCGTTGCCACTCAGATTGATGCAACCAAGATGCCGGCATTAGAAGGTATCATCTATATTCCAGACTATTCTCTCGTGCTTTCACGTACTGACAAGCTAACTTACGCCCGCGAACATCTTAATGAGATGTTTGGTAGGAAGTTTCCCAAGTTCTTTCGCAAAGAACATGTCGGTTATTATGTAGATAAGAACCCCGAAGAATTGGCACTGATCAATTACACCAGCGGGACAACCGGGTTCTCTAAAGGTGTCATGCTCCCCTATCGCGCACTTTGGAGCAATGTTTATTTTGCAGAACAAGTATTAGGTACGCATCTAAATGCTGGTGACAACATCATCAGTATTCTGCCAATGGCTCATATGTATGGCATGTCTTTCGAGTTCATCTTTGAATTTATCAAAGGCTGCCACATCTATTATCTTACGCGGATACCGAGTCCTGCAATCATTGCACAGGCTTTCAGTGAAGTAAAACCTAAGGTCATCATCAGCGTACCGCTCGTTATTGAAAAAATCATTAGGAAAAAGGTTTTCCCGAAGATACAGAATAACCGCATGCGCATGCTGCTCCACATGCCGGTAGTAGCCAAAAAAGTTCGTGAAAAGATTTGTGAACAGGTCTCAAATGCCTTTGGTGGCGATTTCTATGAGGTCATTATAGGCGGAGCGGCGTTCAATCAGGAGATAGAACAGTTCATGCATCGGATTGGTTTCAAATATACGGTCGGATATGGTGCCACAGAATGTGCGCCTATCATCTGTTATTCCGACTATAAAGACTATGTCCCGGGAAGCTGCGGCCGCTCTGTCGTCAACATGAAAGTGAAGATTGACAGTGCAGACCCGGAACATATCCCCGGAGAAATCCTTGCTAAAGGGCTCAACGTCATGCTTGGCTACTATAAAAACGAAGAAGCTACCCGCCAGACAATCGATGCCGACGGTTGGTATCACACAGGTGACCTTGGAACAATGGACGCCGACGGGAACGTTTTCATCAAAGGACGGTCAAAAAACATGCTTTTGGGCGCCAGCGGACAGAATATCTATCCCGAAGAGATAGAAGACAAGCTTAATTCATTGGCGCTTGTCAGCGAAAGTCTTGTCATTCAAGAGGGCGACAAGCTGATCGGCTTGGTTCATCCCGACTATGATGAGGCTCAAAACATGGGATTTACCAATGAAGATTTGGAAAACATCATGGAGCAAAACCGCAATGAGCTCAATCAGTCGCAGCCTGCCTACTGCAAATTAGCGGCTATACGTATCCATGAAGAGGAGTTTGAAAAGACACCTAAGAAGAGTATCAAACGCTATCTCTATCAAAACAACTGAGATTAAGGCGGATAAGTTTCGCCATCTCAGCCATTTTGCAACCTGAAATCAGCCATTTTACCGTGTAATCTCAGCCATATTACGCGGTAAAATGGCTGAAACAATTTTGCCATGAAAGGCAGTCTTTGATTGCACCTTGCTTTTCGCTCTTTCTAAGAGATAACAATGCGATGGTCCTCTACTCTTTTGCATCGCCATACGACTGTAAATGGGAGGAGATTTCGCCTTTCTTTCTTCGGTCTGACGGAAAAACGAGAAAAGAAAAGCCCATTCACACATCTTGTATGAATGGGCTTTATGGATTAAATCCGTGGACTACAGGTTCTTTCCATGGCAGTTTTTGAACTTTTTACCACTGCCACAAGGACAAGGATCATTTGGACGTGGCAGACGATCAGCTATATAAGGCGTGTGATTTACCCTATCTGCACCCTCACGGGTATCATGATTGGCCACTGCACGCTGTGTTGCCTGAGCGTCAATGTCATCTTTACGTTCGTTATACCGCTGTGCGCGTTGTTCGGGCGCAGCCTCTTGGACCTCTTGAACCACCGGAATCTGGCAGCGCATCAACACGCTTGCAATGCGGTTGTTCATGTCGTCAATCATGTTGTCCCAGAGTTTGACGCTCTCAAGTTTGAATATCAACAGCGGATCTTTCTGCTCGTAAGATGCATTCTGCACACTGTGTCGTAATTCATCAAGCTGACGAAGGTTCTCTTTCCAGTTATCATCGATGATACGGAGCATGATAGTCTTCTCAAATTCTTTCACTACGCTTGCAGCCTCACTCTTATAAGCAAGTTGCAAGTCTGCCGGAATTTGATAAACATTGCGTCCATCGGTGATAGGAACAAGAATACGTTCATACATTGCACCTTGTTCTTCTTGCACTTTCTTGATAACGGGATAGGCATCAGCCTGAATACGGTCCGTATGGCGCTTGAATGATGCGATAGCATCTTGGAAAGCGCGTTCTTCAAGTTCAGACTTCACACCGTTATCGAATTCATCTTGAGTGAAAGGCATCTCCATTGCCAGAACCTTCATGAATTCTTCTCGGGCACCATCGTAGTCATTTCTCTCAATGATATTGACAATGCGATCCCAAATAACATTGGTTATATCCATGCCGATGCGCTCGCCCATGAGTGCATGACGCCGCTTTTCATAGATGACAGTGCGTTGTTTGTTCATTACATCATCATATTCGAGCAGGTGTTTACGGATACCGAAGTTGTTTTCTTCGACTTTCTTCTGGGCACGTTCGATACTCTTTGAGATCATCGGACTTTCTATACGTTCGCCATCCTCAAAACCTAAACGGTCCATTACCTTGGCAATGCGCTCAGAAGCAAACAAACGCATCAGTTTATCTTCCAAGGAAACATAGAAAACCGAAGAACCCGGGTCGCCTTGACGGCCGGCACGACCACGCAACTGGCGGTCTACGCGGCGGCTTTCATGGCGTTCGGTACCGATGATGGCCAAACCTCCGGCGGCTTTCACCTCATCGGTCAGTTTAATATCCGTACCACGACCGGCCATGTTGGTTGCAATCGTCACGGCACCCAAGCCATTCTCCGAACGACCAGCCTCTGCTACGATTTGAGCTTCGCGCTGATGGAGCTTTGCGTTCAGTACATTGTGAGGTATCCGCCGCATCTTCAGCATCTTACTCAACAGTTCGCTGATTTCAACAGAGGTCGTACCAACCAAAACCGGGCGTCCGGCATTACGCATGGTCTCAATCTCATCGATGACAGCCGCATACTTTTCTCGTGCAGTTTTGTAGACCCGGTCGTCCATATCATGGCGGGCAATCGGTCGGTTGGTCGGAATTTCAACGACATCGAGCTTGTATATGTCCCAAAACTCGCCGGCCTCCGTGCTTGCCGTACCGGTCATACCCGACAGCTTGTGATACATTCGGAAATAGTTTTGCAAAGTGATGGTTGCAAATGTCTGTGTGGCAGCCTCTACCTTTACATGCTCCTTGGCCTCGATGGCCTGATGAAGTCCGTCGCTCCAGCGTCGGCCTTCCATGATACGGCCGGTCTGCTCGTCGACAATCTTTACTTCACCATCCATAACAACATATTCGTCATCCTTATTGAACATGGTATAGGCTTTCAGCAACTGCTGAAGCGTATGCACACGTTCACTTTGCACTCCATAATGCGTCATCAACTCATCTTTCTTGTCAATCCTTTCTTGATCAGAGAGTCCGGTTTGACTTTCAAGTTCAGAGAGTTCAGAAGTGATATCAGGAAGAACAAACAAATCTTCACGCCCGGTTTGGCTTGCAAGCCAACCCGTTCCCTTGTCTGTAAGGTCTGCACTGTTCAGTTTTTCGTCAACAACAAAATAGAGAGGTTCGATGGCCTTAGGCATCTCTCTGTTGTTATTGGCCATGTAAATTTCTTCAGTTGCCAACATTCCGGCTTTGATTCCATCTTCCGAAAGATACTTGATTAATGGTTTGTTCTTCGGAAGAGCCTTGTAAGAACGGTAGAGGGCGAGGAAGCCTTCCTCTAACATTTGCTTGTCGTTCTTTTCCTGTCCGGCCGTGATCTTTTGTTTAGCTTCGGCCAACAGTTCCGTAGCTTGCTTACGCTGTACCTCATAAAGGCGTTCAACCAAAGGCTGATATTCTTCAAACATCTGGTCGTCACCCTTTGGAATTGGGCCGGAAATAATCAGAGGCGTACGTGCATCATCAATCAAAACAGAGTCGACCTCGTCGACAATGGCATAATTATGCTTGCGCTGAACAAGGTCGCTGGGATTCAAAGCCATGTTGTCACGCAAATAATCGAAGCCGAATTCATTATTAGTACCAAAGGTAATATCTGCCTGATAAGCCTTGCGTCGTGCTTCGGAATTTGGCTGGTGCTTATCAATACAGTCAACAGAGAGTCCATTGAACATGTATAAAGGTCCCATCCATTCGGAGTCACGTTTAGCCAAGTAGTCATTCACCGTGACCATGTGGACACCGTTACCGGTGAGAGCATTGAGGAAAACAGGGAGTGTTGCCACAAGTGTTTTACCTTCACCTGTTGCCATTTCTGCAATCTTACCTTGGTGAAGGGCTATACCACCAAACAATTGAACATCATAATGAATCATGTTCCACTGTATCTTATTTCCTCCGGCTGTCCACTCATTGTGATAGATGGCTTTATCTCCGTCAATGGTAATAAAGTCATTAGTCGGTTGGGCAGCCAACTCACGGTCGAACTCTGTCGCCGTAACGATGGTTTCTTCATTCTCTGCAAATCGACGGGCGGTATCTTTGATGATATTGAAAGCTGTTGGCATCACTTCGTCCAAGGCTTTCTCATAGATATCAAGAACCTCTTTTTCCAATTTATCAATCTGATTGAATATTTCTTCACGCTCATCGATGGGAGTTTCTTCAATCTTTGCCTTTAATTCTTCTATCTGTTTCTTTTGCTCGTCGGCAGAGCTTTGTACATAGTGCTGAAGTTCTTTTGTCTTCGCACGTAATTCATCATTAGTCAGTGCCTTGATTTTCGGATATTCTGCCTTGACTTTCTCAACAAGAGGTTGAATCAGCTTCATATCACGACTTGATTTATCACCGAATAGTGATTTCAAAAAGTTATTGAAATTCATTTTATTGTTTATTTTATTTCTCAAAATGACATATATCGTGCAAATTTACGAATTATATTCTTAAATCTCCACTTAAATAAAGCAAAACTTTGCACCGAAGGTAAGGATATCAAACTTTTATATCCTAAAATAACGGTACCGAAGAACACGCATTCGGTGCCCTAATATGAATGCTTTTACAAAGGGTAGGTGCAATTCTATCAACTGTGACCGGAGTGGATATTTGTTCTGCCTTGATGCCAGCACCATAAAATATGATTGGGAATTGCACTAAAGTAGAACGGCTTGTATAGCTTTCTTGGGTATCTTCATTGACCAGTTTCCAACCGGGAACAACATGAATGATGATATCACCGCTAATTGAAGGGTTATAACCTTGGAGAATCTTTTGTATATTGTCATTGCCGGAGAATAGGCGTTCACTGGTATAGACATCGCTGACACCAGAACTCTGAAGCAATAATTCTTGACAGCGTGTCAGTATCTCATGCATACTAAGACGCTTTTGCTCAATAATTTTATGATTTAGGTATATCTGATTTCCCCAAGCTGCATCAATATAGGTTCCTTGTCCGTATATGGCATTCAGATACACATTCAGTATTTTCGCAGTACGATTGATATAAAAGACACCTGTAGGAACCCTATAAAGGCTATAGTCATTATCAGTATTATCTATGGTCCCTGTTCCGGTAACAACAAAGAGAACATTGTTCTTGCCAATCTCTCGCTCAATACCTCCAATTAACTTACTAATAGTCTTATCTATATTGGTATATATATGCCGTGAAGCATCTTGGACATTACGGAATTGCTCATTATCATCTATAGAAGCAGATAGAATGACAGAAAGCATATCGGGAACTTCATCTCTTCCCATCCTACTCTGAATGACAATATCCATAGCTTTCTCTCCGATAGCCTCATTGTTAATGGTTCGAGGAGCTAAAGGAGTATTGAGCCATTGGGGAGATGCACCGTAATAAGCGGTTGTTTTCCAACCTTTTTGGGACTGATCATACCATATTGCGTTATCTGCGGCATGCCCGGCAGCCAAAATGGCAGAGCTACGACCTGCAGCTATGCTATAAACAACACTTTTACCATGGGTTGAAATCTTCATCTCGTCACTAACGGTGGAAGCTCTAAGATGGCTTGGCCCATACCCATATTGATTTCCATCAACACAATATACTTGACGTAAGGTTGAACGGTCTATCCAATGTTTCGATATAATACCATGATAAAAAGGAGTTGTGCCGGTAGCTATAGTTGCAATGGAAGATGGTGTCGTTACCGGTGTAAAAGAACATGATGCCGTTTCATACACACGACCACTTTGCATCATCTTCTTCAATCCGTTTTCTTCAAATAAAGATGCAAATGCATCAAGGCAATCTGTATTCAATTGGTCAATGGTGATATTCACAATTAACCGCGGTACAAGTTCTGATGCTTGTATTTCTGCTGACGTCAATGCTGCAATTAGTATGGCAATATACTTGTTCACAATGATCTTATTAATAATTTGTACCGTTTTTCCATGAAAATTTCAAAGAAAACAAATTCGTTATCAGCAAAACGAATGCCAGAAGTTGAATTCCATCAGCATAGGTTTGTAAAAAACTTCCTACGCAACCCAATGCATAGCATGTAATCATTACATATTGGAAATTCCTGTTATTTTGGAACTTTGGGAAAAGTAATAATAGATTGAGAGGATTTAGAATGAATATTTGAAGATTGAAACTTACGGTAGGATGCTGGCTGAATATCATAGCTGTAAGAATAATCCCACAAAAACCGGTGACAGTCCATAACAAATAGTGAGGCAATAAATAATATAATTTACACTTTTTTTGTAGCAAAAAAGATGTTATGATAATGACAATAATACATATCATCACTATATTTGGTGATAAATTTGACAAGAAACCATTATCAATATCTTTTGTTTGTACCGGAGGGATGATATATAATGAATTACTGACTAATTTCTTTATTTTCCCATGAGCATAACTAACAGTTGCATGTTGAAAGTCTTTGCTTAATGAATCAGGAATAAATTGTCTTTCTTCATTTGAAATCAACTTGTCAGCTTGCAGTCCAAGAAGTAGATCATTTCCCCATCTTGCCCATGGATGCTGTGTATTCCATTGGTGAACTTCGTCTCTATAAGTTGTTATAAGCTGCTGATTATAATGATAATCAACAAATCCGTTTATATTATTTATTAAAATATCTCTTGCACGTGTGGTACAGTTATCGTAGAAATAATTATAACGATATATTCTATTCTCTGGTATATAGTTTTTATCTATAGCTATTGCAATGTTCTGTTTATCCTCTGAAGACAAGTTCAGTATTTGTTCTTTTACCCATCTTCCTTCACTTCTGTATTCTTCATAGAATAACTGATAAGGTATAATCCCCATTTCGTAATCAGTTAGCCCAAAGATAAATCGCAATATGAAATTTTTTTGTTTAAAAGAGAATATTCCATAGTTGATAATGAGGTCTTGATGGTTCCTCAAATCTTGAAATCTGATAGCAGTATGTCCATATAATGAGTAAACTTCATGCCCGGGACTACAAGTAAGTAAGCTGATTTTCATGGAATCGCCATAAATATCAGGCGAAGCTTGCGCTGCTTTAATCGAATGTGTTAAAGACAATAAAAAAACAAGCAGGGTACTTTTGAAAATATATTGAAAACGTTTCACGATGCAAAAATAATTTATATTTCTGACTTAACGTGCATTTGTTTCTGTTTTTTTTGATAAATTTGCATGCAATTATTTAGCAATTTATGAATAAAGTAATATTAAGTGCTGCTCTGTCGGCCGCAATATCAGCAACGGCACTGGCTCAAAGTGGAACTAATTCTCCATATAGTCAATATGATTTGGGATTGCTATCAGCCAATGGTTCCGGTTTCAACAGAGGCATGAATGGATTAGGATTGGGATTTCATAGCCACAATCAAGTTAATTATATGAACCCAGCGTCCTATTCTTCTTTAGATTCTTTGTCTTTCATTTTTGATGCAGGTCTTTCAGGACAGATAACGAACTTCCAAGAAAACAGTGTCAGAAAGAATGCAAAGAATGGTGTCTTCGACTATGTCGTGGCTGGGTTTAGAATAGCAAAGCATGTAGGTGTTAGTTTTGGAGTTCTACCTTATTCGACGATAGGCTATAATTATTCTTCAACAAAGAATTTAAATGATAGAGATGCTTTTCCGTCAACGGAAGTAGGAACCAGCACTTATGAGGGAAAAGGAGGTTTACATCAAGTATATCTTGGTGCAGGCTGGGAACCAATAAAAGGTTTGGCGATAGGTGCCAATATAGGTTATCTGTGGGGAAATTATAATCGTTCTATTGTAACATCGTTTAGTAATGGCACAAACAGCCTGTCAAGATATTATAAAGCAACTATTAATAATTATAAATTAGATATTGGCGCACAATATACCATTAAGGTATCTCAAAAGAACGAACTCTCATTGGGTGTTACTTATGGGTACGGTCATCGGTTAGGAGCAAATCCTCAGTGTGAGGTTATCAGCAGCGACAGACAGACCGGAGTCGCAGACACCACTTTATATGAGATATCCAACGGTTTAAGTATTCCGACATCGTATGGTGCAGGCTTGATGTTTAACCATAACAATAAGTTGAAAATAGGTTTTGACTATTCGTTGATGCAATATGCAAAGTTAGGTTATCCCAAATTAAACAGAAACAACAATATCTTACAGTATGGTTTGGTTGACGGAGTCTATAACGATCGTCAGAAGTTCACAGCAGGCGTAGAGTTCTGTCCAAATGATGCAGGACGTAAACTTGCTGAACGGATTCGCTATCGCATTGGAGCTTCTTATGCAACATCATATTATAAAGTCAACGGTATCGACGGACCTAAGGAGTACAGTGTAAGCGCTGGCTTCGGGATCCCTGTAGTCAATGAGTGGAACAATCGTTCCGTTCTTAATATCAGTGGTTCTTGGGTACATCAGGAAGTCAAAGGGCTAATAAAGGAAAATACTTTTCGCATCAATATAGGCTTTACTTTCAATGAACGTTGGTTCGCAAAGTGGAAGGTTGATTAATACAAATCTCCTTATACTCAAGTTCTCTCTGTGGTGAAACGAAAAAGATATTTCCTTTATATTGTTATTATGGTTGTGATGTTGTTCACAGCTTGTGATGAACAACATGAACATACCGCCCCAGCAATCCGAGAGCGCGACTCCGTTGCCGTGATGACAAGTTATGGAGTAAATACACTGATTTCCGATTCGGGGATTGCCAAGTATCGTATTGTGACCGAGGAATGGGAAGTCAATGCAAACGTGAAGCCATCAAGGTGGCTGTTCAAGAAAGGAATATTCTTAGAGCAATTTGATGAGCGGTTTCATGTTCAAGCATATATACAATGTGACACAGCTTATTATTATGACCAAACACGACTTTGGGAACTGCGCTCTCGCGTTCGTATACTGACAAAAGACGGTCTGCGCTTTTCCAGTGAACAATTGTTTTGGGATGAAGACAGACATGAACTTTATTCAAATGTCTTTTCTAAGTTAGTGACCCCTGAGCGTACACTTCAAGGAAGTTACTTTCGAAGTGATGAGAAGATGACAAAGTATTATGTATCCAACACAAAAGGTTCTTTTGTCAAGGGTGACTTTGATAATGAAAGTACGGAAAATACGAATACGACGGATTCTGCACACCGTGCACAAGACTCTATAGCGAAGTCCCTGCACCCGATTGCCACACCGCAACGTAAGATTACGTCAATACCCTTGATGCATTGAAATTTTTATTAAAGTAGATGAGCGAGAACATAGATATATCTTTAGTAATTGGCATCTTGATAACGATGGCCTTTTCTGCATTCTTCTCCGGAATGGAGATTGCTTTCGTTTCCAGTAACCGAATGCTCTTTGAGATGGATAAAGAGAAAAACGGCTTAGCCACCCGTCTTATCAATTTCTTCTACCGCCATCCCTATGATTTCGTGAGCACGATGTTGGTTGGTAACAACATTGTGCTTGTCATTTATGGCATCTTGATTGCCCGTTTCTTCGATCATTCGATTTTTTGGGGATTGGATCCTGCCTTCACTGTCCCTGCCGACACGATACTTTCGACGCTTATCGTACTGTTCACGGGAGAATTTCTGCCCAAAACGCTTTTCAAAAGCAATCCAAACGGACTGATAACCATATTTTCTCCGTTGGCATATCTCTTCTATATTGTTCTTTGGCCTATCAGTCGGTTTGCTACATTCATGTCAAAAGTGTTGTTGAAAGTAGTGGGAGTTAAAATCGTCAAGGAAGATAATGACGAAGAGTTCTCCAAGATTGACCTTGATTATCTTGTGCAATCGAGTATTGACAACGCGAGGTCGGCCGAAGAAATCGGCGATGAAGTCAAGATTTTTCAAAATGCTTTGGAATTCTCAGACACTAAGGTACGCGACTGTATGATCCCACGTACGGAAATCAATGCCGTAGAATATAACAGCACCGTCTCCGAACTGATGCAGAAGTTTGTTGAAAGCGGTAACAGTAAAATCATCGTTTACCACGGAGACATAGACCACATCAAAGGCTATATCCACTCTTCGGAGATGTTCAGAATATCAGGAAACGATTGGCATGACTCCATTCGCACGATGCCTTTTATCCCGGAGACCATGGCCGCTCAAAAGTTGATGAGGACTTTCTTGCAAAGCAAAAAGAGTTTAGGCGTGGTTGTGGACGAATTCGGGGGAACGAGCGGCATCGTTTCATTGGAAGATATCGTGGAAGAGATTTTCGGGGATATCGAAGACGAGCACGATAGCAATAAATATGTTGCAAAAAAGACTGGCGATAACGAATATCTGCTATCGGCACGCTTGGAGATAGACAAGGTGAACGATATGTTTGGGCTGGATTTACCTGAAGATGACGATTACAAGACTGTCGGCGGTTTTATCTTGAATAGCTATCAGAGTCTTCCGAAACTGAATGAAGTTATCAATATCGATCATTACAGCTTTAAGATTATCAAAAGTACAATGACAAAGATTGAGTTGGTCAAGTTGACCGTCCTGCAATAAAATGGTGTGTCACCCATTGTGTTTTCTCATATTTCCTTTCTGCATTTGTTATTCCAGCCATTTTGCCCTGCAATCTCAGCCATTTTACCGCCTAATATAGCTGAGATTACACGACGAAATGGCTGAGATTGAAGTAAATAAAAGAGGAAATAGGTGCCTTGTTCCTGCACGATGAGCAAAACATATTGATTTTTTGACCGTTCGGGAAAATCAATTCTCCTTTCCTATCCAGACGTAACTTCCCTCCATGCGTATAATCTCCTCGTTGAGAAGATACTCAAGTGCCTCGTCCAACTGTCGTTCGGGCAGATTGAATGCATTGAGTTCGGTGATGAGATGCCGTTTGCCATCATTAAGAAGCTTGAGAATGGCGGCCCGACAGGACTCACCAAGGGACTTTTCGGCCAGCTGTGTATTTTTTTCGAGGCAAACATCGCAATGTAGACAATCCTCGGTTTTCTTTTCTCCAAAGTAATAGAGAAGTTGTCTGCTACGGCATATCTTATCATTCTCTGCATAAGTAATGACCGTCTGGATACGTTTTTCAAATTCCTTTTTTCTATCTTCATAAACTTCATGTGTGATATCAAGCTTATCACCATCAATTCGGTCACGTAGAAAACTCACATAAGGCATTTTGCGCTGTGGAATGAAATGCAGAATATGGCGGGCACTGAGATTCTTTAATATCATGTAAACCTGCTGATGAGTCAGTCCTGCTTTATGAGCAATAAGTTGTTCGTCGATATAAGTGTAGTCGTTGAACAGTCCGCCATAGAGACGAAGCAACGCATCGATTGCAGCCTCTTCCTTGGGACTTAGGTTATCGAGAAGATAGAGCTGACTGCGCGAAAGCAGAAACATCAGGCGTGCACTATTATTTGGCTCATTTTCATAGACGATGTATCCCAGTCGTTCGATGATGTGCAATGAAGCATCGGCCCATGTCATGGAGAGATGATAGACACGACAGAATTTAATGATATCAAAAGTAAATGTATGTCCAGTCCCACTGCCTACACCTATCTGATAATAATAGGCCAAGGAATCATACACTTTCCTCACATAGTCTTTCTCGGGAAAGTTATCTGCAATGCGTTTGTTGAGTTTTCGTGCATCTGACGGATTATAAAGCAGAACCGCATAAGCTTTCTGCCCGTCTCTTCCACCTCGTCCGGCCTCTTGAAAGTAAGCTTCAAGAGAATCGGGGCAGTCCATATGGATCACGATACGCACGTCAGACTTGTCTATTCCCATGCCGAACGCATTCGTTGCCACCATGACGCGCGTGTCACCGACTTGCCATTCCTTTTGACGGATATCTTTTGTGAAGTGTTCAAGCCCTGCATGATAAAATGTAGCCTTGATGTGGTTATGGTTAAGTAATTGAGTTATCTCTTTGGTTCGCTTGCGACTTCGGGTATAGACAATGGCACTTCCTTTCACAACATTGAGGATATGTAGCAATTCCCTATCTTTATCCGAAGCCTGCCTAACGACATAGCAGAGGTTCTTCCGCTCGAAACTCATGCGAAAGACATTCTTCTCCTTGAAATTTAAACGTTCTTGAATATCATCTACCACGGGTAATGTAGCCGTGGCTGTCAGGGCAAGCACCGGCACCGTAGGCTTAAGACGTCTGAGTTCAGAAATATGCAAATAGGATGGCCGGAAATCATATCCCCACTGACTGATACAGTGTGCCTCGTCAACAGTAATGAAACTCACCGTCATGTGGTGCAGCTTGGCAAGAAACAGTTCGGAAGAAAGTCGTTCAGGCGATATATACAATAGTTTCAAACCGCCAAACACCGCATTTTCAAGCGTTTTAATGATTTCCTGACGTGTCATGCCCGAATAAATGGCCCCCGCTCTTATGCCACGTTCGGCCAAATGGTCCACTTGGTCTTTCATTAGGGAGATAAGTGGCGTGACAACAATACAGACTCCAGTCATGGTCAGGGCCGGAACCTGAAAGGTAATCGATTTACCTCCACCAGTGGGCATCAGACCAAGCGTATCCTGTCCATCGATGATACTTCGGATAATATCTTCCTGAATACCTCGAAAGTCGGGATACCCCCAATATTGCCGTAATATCTGACGATATTCCATGCCTTACTTCATTCTTTGGTCATCGGAAAGCCCTTGTCATGTCGGTCTTCTTCCGGTCGGATATCTTCTATCTGCAATTGAAGTCGGTGATGTTTGAACACATTGGCCTCGATGGTATAGGCTATATCGAATGCACGTTTGCTCTTAATATAGCGTGCAGAAGCACTCTGACCAAAAGCAATTCCATTGACGACATCATTGGATTTAGAGTCAACCAATTCAAGTTTGATGTGTTCTTGCTCGCGCCCCACAACCTTACTCGTGCCATAGTCATAAACAGCCTGCGTGAAAAAAAGCGGTTTACTGCACCCCGGCCCGAAGGGAGCGAAGCGTTTCAAGTCGTTATAAAGCTTCTTGGTGATATCCTTAAAATCGAGTTGTGCGTCAAGATGCAGCGTAGCCTCGGTCTGTTCTGGTGCAATATGGTCTTCAACATACTGTTGGAACCTTTTAATGAACAATGGAATATCAGCCCAACGAAGTGTTAAACCGGCTGCATAAGTGTGACCTCCGAAGTTCATTAGCAGGTCACGACAACTCTTAATGGCTGCATAGACATCGAAACCAGTGACACTGCGAGCCGAACCTGTTCCAAATTCGCCATCACGTGTCAGCACAACCGTTGGACGAAAGTAAAGTTCCGTAAGACGTGAGGCCACAATACCAATGACACCTTTCTTCCAGTTCTCGTCATAAAGAACAATACTGGAATAATGCTTCTGGCTTTCTATCTTAGCAACGATTTGATTTGCCTCTTCTGTCATTTGCTTATCGATGTCCTTGCGTTGCTCGTTATATTCATCTATATGCTTGGCCTTTTGAAGTGCGCAGTTATAATCCTTCTCTATTAACAGGTCTACACTTTCCTTGCCACTCTCCATTCGGCCGGAAGCATTGATGCGTGGCCCAATCTTGAAGACAATATCGCTCATCGACAGTTCACGTCCATTCAAACCGCAGATATCAATAATTGCTTTCAGCCCGATATTGGGGTTCTGATTAAGTTGTTTAAGCCCATGAAAAGCAAGAATCCTATTTTCTTCGGTCACAGGAACAATATCGGCAGCTATGGCAACCGCACAGAAATCAAGCAACGGTATCAGACGTGAAAAAGGTATCCCATTGTTTTTGGCCCAACCTTGCATAAATTTGAACCCCACACCACAACCACAAAGATGTTTAAAAGGAAAATGATCATCTGGCTGTTTCGGGTTCAGTATAGCCACAGCCGGCGGTATTTCTTCATCAGGGACATGATGGTCGCAGATTATAAAATCTATACCAAGTGTCTTGGCATATTCTATTTCCCTGATTGCCTTAATGCCACAATCAAGGATAATAATGAGTTTCACCCCCGTTCGCTTCGCATATTCGATTCCTTTATCGCTCACTCCGTATCCCTCATCATAGCGATCAGGGATATAATAATCGATGTTTGAATAGAATTGTTGAAGGAACTTATACACCAAGGCAACAGCCGTACAACCGTCTACATCATAGTCTCCATAAACCAATATCCGCTCCTTACGTCCCATGGCATCATTCAATCGATCCACAGCAACGTCCATATCTTTCATCAGAAACGGATTGATGAGATCGGCTAATTGCGGACGAAAGAAACGTTTGGCAGCCGATTCTGTCGTAATTCCTCTTCGAATAAGAAGTTGTGCAAGTATGGGACTCATTGCCAACTTGTCGCCAAGTTCATTGGCTGCTTGCTTTTCTTCTGGTGTAGGTGGTTCGTAATTCCATTTAAAATGCATTTATGTCTTTTTTATTTTATTCTATGTTCATGCATACGAAGATGTGTATGCCTGCGGATTTTCCATGCATGACAACGATAATCCGTGTTCAAAGATACAAAATAAAAACAAGAACAAGGGCACAATCAGAATGTTTTTTCTCATTGTGCCCACATTTTAAGAGAATTAAAACTTAGATACCCAGCTTCTTACGAATGTCTTTTGGAACGGCATTTTTGTTGACAATGAAGTCCATTGTATTATTGGCAATGAAGTTCTTGGTCATATACCAAATGCCTTTATAGTCGCCGGTCTCTCCCCAAGAGTTCTTGACCATATAATACTCCTTACCATATTGGTCTTTTGCAATGCCATAAATCAGCATTCCATGGTCATCGGTGAGTTCCCAATTGTCAAAACGCTCCTGACGAAGCTTTTGTGTAGCTGTAATCTCTGGTACCTTGCAGCCCAAAGAGTCAAGAACATTCTTCTTCTCGGCTTTGGTGAGTTTCAGCCAACGTGCCATATCACTTCCGCTAAGGCTCTGTGTTTTCTTTGAATCAATGGAATAGGCCAAGCCCATGCGCGTAAATCCGTCTTCAGAGACATCGCCACCCCATGCAATCGTATAGCCATTCATGACTGCATTATCGATAATGCGCATCATATCGTCAAGCGGAACGTTCC
Source organism: Segatella maculosa OT 289 (assembly GCF_000243015.1). NCBI lineage: Bacteria > Pseudomonadati > Bacteroidota > Bacteroidia > Bacteroidales > Prevotellaceae > Segatella > Segatella maculosa. Next base: position 260,443 of record NZ_JH594500.1, on the reverse strand, counting down.
AAGAGTGCGGATTACGCCAGTTATCTTGCACTTCAACGGCAAAAGAAGTCCAAAACGGATGATGTGTATAACTTGTGAAACTGACATAATCATCAGCATCAATACCAAGGCTTTGCGCAAAGGTTTGTGGCGTATAGCTCTTTCCTTGATAGTTGAATTTCTCAGGACACGTTCCAAGATAAGCATCAAGTATGCCTTGCAGGGCAACTTTCCATTGTGTGGATAGCTTATCGGTTTTCGATTTGGCTATAGCTTGCACATAAGGTGTCATTACATCAAAGAACTCATTGAAGTTATTGAGCGAGTCACCATAGAGTGTTCCCGGTAACGGCATCGCATCTTCAGGGCAGATGCCATAGTGCTTGAGGCAGTAAATCGGGTCGTATGCACTACCACCTTGCGCAAACTGGCAATCACCATGCAGGCGAACCACCTGAATTGCGCGGTCGAGATAGGTCTTGTTTGCGACAAAAGCCTCACATAAGTCATAGGTCTTACCTGTCTTTTTCAGTATCTCAGACTCTAAGAAACTCAGCGTCGAGTAATCCCAGCAAGTGCCACTGCGATTTTGATTCTTTATACTTGTAATCTTGTTTTCCTTAATTGTGGTGAACACCGGTTTGTTCACGTTGCTTTTGTTCTCTTTCTTCTCTTCTGCATTTACACCCAATGCTACCAAAGCAAGGAGTGTCATCATTAAAAATTTTCTCATTTACGTTGATTATATTATTCATTACTGTTTTTACATTTATCGCATTCCAGTCTCATTCTTACTGATTGGCGGCCATGAATGCCTCGATATCTTTAGGATGATAAGGGATTCTGTCTTTTCCAATGAAGCGACAACCGTCTTTTGTTATCAAAAGATCGTCTTCAATACGAATGCCTCCAAAGTCCTTATAGGCTTCAAGCTTATCGAAATTCAGGAAATCCTTACAATGCCCCTTAGCTTTCCACGCATCAATCAGAGCCGGAATAAAATAGATACCCGGTTCATCTGTCACAACAAAACCAGCTTCCAAACGGCGTCCCATGCGCAAACAATTTGTCCCAAACTGCTCCAAATTAGGTCTTGTTTCTTCATCAAAGCCTACATTTATCTGGTCAAGATTTTCCATATCATGCACATCCATACCCATCATATGCCCCAATCCGTGAGGCAGAAAAATAGCATGAGCACCGGCCTTGACAGCTTCTTCCGTATCACCTTTGGCCAACCCCAGTTCTTTCAGACGGTCAAACATCAGGCGACAAACGGCAAAATGCACGTCAGCATACTTCATTCCGGGCTTTGCAATCTTCAATGCGTAGTCATGGCAGGCCTCAACAATACTATAAATCTCCAGTTGTTGCTGCGTGAACTTGCCATTTACTGGCATTGTACGCGTGTTATCACTGCAATAGTTGTTGATGGTTTCCGCACCGGCATCACAAAGAACCAAACGCCCCTCTTCCAATATATTCATGGAAGGTGCACCATGAAGTATCTCACCATGCTGCGTATAGATGGTTGGAAAGCTGACCATTGAACCGTAAGAATGGGCAATACCGTCGACTTGCCCGCTGACGAACTTCTCCGTTACGCCCGGTTTTGTCAGTCGCATGGCAGTAGTGTGCATCTTATAACCTATGACTGCCGCACGCTCCAACTCCTCGATTTCCTGCTCTTCTTTTGTCGAACGCATTTTAACGACAGCTTTGATGAGGTCCATTCCAGCTGCATCTTTCTGCTGACCGGGGTGAATACCCAGCAAATCAAATATCAGGATTTTGATATCATGCCGATAAGGAGGCAGAAAATGGATTTTGCGATGCTTTCCCAAAGCCTCGTTACAAATCGTCTTTAAGGCTTTCATGGGCATTGTTTCATGGGCACCGCAACGCTGCCTCATCTCATCCATGCTTTCCACCGAGCCATACCAAACGATATCTTCAATGTCGATATCATTGCCAATCAGTATATCTCTGTCATTATCAATGTCGATTACGCCCACAAGACCGTCGCGTTGAAGTCCAAAGTAATAAAGAAAGGACGAATCTTGGCGGAAAGGATAGTACCCATTATTTGGAAAATTAGCCGGAGACTCATTATTTCCGAAAAGAAGTATAATGCCTTCTTTAACAAGTTTCTTGAGTTCGTTGCGTCGTCTGATGTAAGTTGCTGTATCAAACATAGCTGTTCATTATTTTATGATTTGTCTACAAAGTTACATACTTTTGACAAATAAACGTTAGCTTTGCAAGATAAATAAGCAAATTGATGAAAATTTATCAGTAAAACATAAAATTTAACAGCAAAATGAGACTTATGTTTGCAGGCGGGGAAGTGTCATATGGCCTATAGAGTAAGCCATCTCTCAATCGCAAATCATAAGTTTATCAATCGTAAACTATAAGTTTACGCCCCAAAAGTGATAAGGTTTTGAAAGGCATGTCAGCAGGTGCTGATTATCAACGTTTTGTAATCAATCCGCAATATAGGTCATATTGACGTGTAATATCAGCCATATCATGCGGTAATATCAGCCATTCCGCACGGTGAAATAAGCCATATTGCAAGGCGACATAAGTAGGGTTCACATTGATGAAACCGGCACATGGTAATTTAACTTAGGAAAGAACCAAATCAAAAACATTCACACATCACCAAATAACTCAAGTGATTGGTCGGTGACTACCTTGGCAGTAGGCTCTGTCTCATCGTCTTCCTGAAACTGTAACATCAACTGCTGTGAGTCTTTACTGTCAAGATTGATACGATAGACCCCACGTGTTCCGGCTCTTTCTATGATAGACTCTAGACTCTTTGAATTACTTTTCAAATAAAACGATACATAGTTATAGACATCTTCAAAGCTGACTGTTGCAAAGAACGTGTTACACGCATTGTGTACATGGCGTGCAACTTTCTTGACAGACAATCCCTCGTTGCCAGCCTCCATCAATATCCTCAGTATTTCCTTATTATAAGTCAACATTGCCAATGATAAAAGAAGGGAACTGAACGTGTTGTCAGCTCCCCTCTCTTTAGCAAATATTCTTCAATCCGAATATTATGCCAGTGCAATCAATTTGTTCTCACCTTTAACTTTGCCCTCTTTGAAGAGCCAGCCAATGCCAAGATAAGCTTCTTCTGCGCTGATTCTTGCAGCCTTTGCAATCTCTGCGACAGACAATGCTTTCTCTGCTGCTGCCAATGCCTGATAAACATCGCCGGCACGGAAGCCCACACTCTCTGCATTGATAAACAACCCGGCATCTTTCGTTGCAGCCTTCTTGGGCGCAGTGGCTTTCTTCGTTACAGCTTTCTTTGCCGTTGCAGCCGTTGTTACTTTCTTTTCTGCCATAAACTAACAAACTAAATTAATTTTATCAAGGTTATGGTCAACGTGTTTGACCCTTAATTTGACGATACAAAATTACTTATATTTTTTTAATTCGTGCAGAATGGCAGAAGAAAAGTTACAAATTAGCACATTGTTGTATTATTTTCTTGATTTACATCAATTGTTTCAAGCCTTGAGGTCGAGCTTTATCTGAAGTTCTTCGAGCTGCTTCACGTCCAATTCTCCGGGGGCATCGAGCATGACATCGCGCCCACTGTTGTTCTTGGGGAACGCAATGCAGTCGCGGATAGAGTCCAATCCGGCCAAAATGCTCACAAAGCGGTCAAGCCCGAACGCAAGACCTGCATGGGGCGGTGCACCATATTTAAAGGCATTCATCAGGAAGCCGAACTGGGCTTCGGCGCGCTCTTTCGTAAAGCCAAGCACTTCGAACATGCGCTCTTGCAACTGCGTGTCGTGAATACGCAGTGAGCCTCCGCCTACCTCGATACCGTTGCAAACAAAGTCGTAGGCCTTGGCACGCACCTGCTCTGGATGCGCATCTAGCAGCGGTACATCGTCGGGATTAGGCATCGTGAACGGATGGTGAGTAGCCATGAGTCGCTGTTCCTCTTCGCTCCATTCGAACAATGGGAAATCTACAATCCAAAGGCATTTGAAGACATTTTTATCGCGCAGACCAAGACGGTCGCCCATCTCCAAGCGAAGCGAACAAAGTTGAATGCGGGTCTTATTGGCATTGTCTCCGCTAAGAATCAGCACCAAATCGCCGTCATTCGCACCCATGACCGCCTTGATTTCCTTCAGTTCGGCCTCGCTATAGAACTTATCAATGGAACTTTTGACTGTTCCGTCAGCATTATACTTGATATAAACCAACCCTTTGGCCCCTACCTGCGGCCGCTTAACGAAGTCGGTCAGCTCGTCGAGTTGCTTACGACTGTAGCCAGCACAGCCCGGCACACAGATACCGCCGATATAGGCTGCATCGTCGAACACAGAGAAGCTTCCCTTGCCCGCGAAAGCAGCCTTCAATTCCACGAACTCCATGCCAAAACGCAAGTCGGGCTTGTCACTTCCGAAACGTTTCATGGCCTCGTGCCAAGTCATTTGCTCTAACTTTGGAAGTTCAACCCCTCGGATTTCTTTGAACAACCGGCGACATAGTTCCTCAAACAGATTGATGACATCGTCTTGATCGACAAAACTCATCTCGCAGTCAATCTGCGTGAACTCAGGTTGTCGGTCTGCGCGCAGGTCTTCGTCACGGAAACACTTCGCAATCTGGAAGTAACGGTCGAAGCCGGCTACCATCAGCAACTGCTTCAAGGTCTGCGGACTCTGCGGCAAAGCGTAGAACTGTCCGGGGTTCATGCGACTCGGCACAACGAAGTCGCGTGCTCCTTCGGGCGTACTGCCAATCAGAAGCGGCGTTTCTACCTCAATAAAGTCCTGACTGTCGAGAAAGTTGCGGATAATAATGGTCATGCGGTGACGCAATTCCATATTCTTGCGGACGGCGGTGCGGCGCAAATCAAGATAGCGATACTTCATCCGAATGTCGTCGCCGCCGTCGGTATTGTCTTCGATGGTGAAAGGAGGCGTCAAAGCGGGCGACAGCACGTTCAGTTCCTTAGCAAGAAGCTCGATGTCGCCTGTTGCTATCTTCGGGTTCTTGCTCTCGCGCTCGCTCACCATGCCCTTGACCTGAATGCAATATTCGCGCCCGAGCCTGTTGGCCTCGTCGCAGAGCGTTTTGTCGTCGGCCTCGTTGAAGACAAGCTGCGTGATGCCGTAGCGGTCGCGCAGGTCGACAAACGTCATGCCTCCCATCTTTCGCGTTCGCTGCACCCAACCGGCCAAGACAACTTCCTTGCCGGTATCCGAGAGACGAAGCTCCCCACATGTGTTCGTTCTATACATCGTATGTATGTGTTAAATGTTCTGTTTTCTGACGTGCAAAGTTACAAAATAATATTGAATATGCAAACAAAATCAGAGGGCACGCTTCACCAGCTGCATGAAATAAGAATGCACCGTTGTATCGCTGGTCAGTTCGGGGTGGAAAGCCGTCACGAGCTGCGAACCTTCACGCGCAGCGACAATCTTTCCGCCAACTTCGGCCAGCACCTCTACCCCATCGCCCACTTTATATATATAAGGTGCGCGGATAAAAGGCATCGGGATAGGCTTCCCGGCAAAGCGGTCCTTGACAAAAAAGCTGCCCGACTGCCTGCCATAGGCGTTACGCCTAACCACGATGTCCATCGTAGAAATGCGCATATGCGCCTCGCCCTCTACCTGTTTGGCCAACAAAATCAAACCGGCGCAGGTACCGAAGACGGGCAGTCCGCCCGCAATGGCTTCGCGCACTGGCTCAAGCAAGTTCAAATCGCGGAGCAGTTTCAACTGCACCGTACTCTCTCCACCAGGAATAATCAGCCCGTCCTTAGGTCGACACCAATCCGATGCTTGGCGCACTTCAAAGCTGTCTACACCCATGCGCTGGAGCATCTGCCGATGTTCGGCAAACGCTCCCTGCAAAGCCAATACCGCGATGTTCATTTTCCCCTTTCGGCCATGAGGAGTTGTATCTCACTCTCGTTGATACCCACCATCGCTTCGCCGAGGTCTTCGCTAAGTTCGGCAAGTCGCTTGGCATCTTGATAGTTCGTCACGGCCTGCACAATGGCCGCAGCCCGCTTAGCCGGATTTCCACTCTTGAAGATGCCGCTGCCTACGAAGACGCCCTCAGCGCCCAACTGCATCATCAGGGCAGCGTCGGCTGGCGTGGCCACACCGCCCGCAGCAAAGTTCACTACCGGAAGCCGGCCGTTATCGTGTACATATTTTACTAAGTCGTAAGGCGCCTGCAGTTGCTTGGCAGCCTCGAAGAGTTCATCTTCACTCATACCGACCAAGCGACGGATTTCGCTCTGCATCATGCGCATGTGGGTGACGGCCTGTACCACATCGCCCGTCCCCGGCTCACCTTTCGTGCGAATCATCGTCGCACCCTCGGCAATCCTACGCAGCGCCTCGCCCAAATTCTTGGCCCCGCAGACAAAAGGAACGCTGAACTGGGTCTTGTCGATATGGTAAACGTCGTCGGCCGGCGAAAGCACCTCACTCTCGTCGATATAATCGATGTCGATGGCCTGCAGTATCTGTGCCTCGGCAAAGTGCCCGATGCGGCATTTGGCCATGACGGGAATGGTCACGGCCTCCTGTATGCCCTTGATCATTCGTGGGTCGCTCATTCTTGACACACCGCCTGCCGCGCGAATGTCGGCAGGGATTCTCTCCAAAGCCATCACGGCGCAAGCACCAGCCGCCTCGGCAATCTTTGCCTGTTCGGGCGTTGTCACGTCCATGATGACACCGCCCTTCAGCATCTGTGCAAGGTTACGGTTCAACTCTTGTCGATTCTCTGTTTTTTCCATAATTCCTCTTTTTATTTTTGATTTTTATTTCAACGCCCTTTTCCCGCTTCCGGAATTAGCCCCCGGTGCTCCACGTTCAAAAAGCATTATGATTAATTTTTTACAATATAGAAGCAACTTCAAATTCCCTGCGCATTCTTTTCAAATTCCCCTATAAGACAATTTAAATTCTCTTATAAGGGAATTTTGGCTCTCTGCAAAGGGTTGATTATCAATGAGTTATAGAAGCGATTTTTTAGTGCGAAAAGAATGCGAAAAAACTTTACTTTTCAATCAAAATAACCCACTTCGAAACGCAGGCGGTGCACTATTGCACCACCTTGAAACGTATTCGGAATGTATGCTTCATCTCGTCCCAGTTCGTCCCCAACAATTCGAAACGCCCGATTTGCGCCGTCGACCGCACATGCCTGCCCAAGCACGGACAGATGTCGAAGTCGCCAATGCGAACGAGCCGCAACATCTCCGAGGCCTCGTCGGGTAGTCGGTCGAGATCGATTCCTTCGGGAACATGCGCTCTGTCAACAAGCTCGTAGCTGACGGGTAGGTCTTGCTCTATGAGTTCGTTCATGCGCCGCTCGATTTCCTTTTCTTCTTGACGCGTCGGCTTACGCTCAAGCGTGTAGCTCATTTTGCTCTTCTTCCGCTCGATGTGCGCATTGCGGCTCCGCTCGCAGCCAAACATCTGCATCATCAGCCGGTTGAGCAGGTGCTCTGCCGTGTGGGCCGGCGGGAACTCGTCCTTATGATGCTCATTGAACACGTAATCTTTCATCTTCAGATTGAACTTAAAAATACCACAGCCGTAGGCCGGAACCACTACGCGCACGGAGGCGTCTCTCCTCAAAGCAAACGTCGTCAGTTTGCCTGACAAGAGCTCGCGAGCCACAAAGTTCGCCTCGGGGATTTTCCAAAAATCAAAAGCGTGCGCAGGGATAATGATGTCCGAAGTCTTGTCGTGCTCCGCGAAGTTCGCCACGACCAGCACGATTACGTCGTCTTTCTTCCGCAAGAAAGCATACTCCCTGTCGGGATTGAAATCCTGTCGAGAGGGGTTGGCATAAGTCAGGTCGAAGAACTCGCCGTCGTAGATTGCAGCCTCGCGATGGGCTATCCGCAAGAGTCGCCGATACGCCTCGACCAGTGTCTTTTCTTCGTCAGATAACAACTGCTTGTCTGTAAAAGCGCGCCGCAGCGTTGAGACCGACCAATAGTCGAAGATTGACGTCCGACCGTCACGACCGCTGAAACCTTCGCAGTCCATTCCCTTTTCGCCGAACTCCTGCCCGCTGTAGAGCATAAAAGGATTGGTGCGCAGCAGAATTGCAATGGCTGCCGCAGGAATAGCCTTGCGCCCAGCGCCAGCAAAGAAATCGCTCGCAATGCGCTGCTCGTCGTGGTTCTCGAGAAAGTAGAGCATGTGCTCGTGAATGTCGTCAGTGGCCTGCCACTCGCGGGTAATCTCGTGCGCGCCGCGCATGCCACTAATGACGCCACGCATACAGTCATACATGCCCACCTTGTCGTAGAGATAGTCAAAGCCGTTGGCGATATAGGTGCGATAGAGCGAGGTGTTATAAACTTCGCCGATAAAAAGTATGTGTGGAAAACGCTTTCTTACCTTATTGGTGGCGTAGTTCCAAAACTCTACGGGCACCATCTCTGCCATGTCGCATCTGAAAGCATCGATACCCTTCGCGGCCCAGAACAGAAGTATGTCCGTCATCTTGCGCCATGTGCTCGGTATCGGATCGAAGTGAGAACTTCTGCCATCGGTATTGCAGTAATCAATGCCGTAATTCAACTTCACGGTTTCATACCAGTCGTTTATTCCGGGGTGCGCATCGAAATGGTCATTGCCCGTGGCCTTGGCCGGCGTTTCTTCGTAACTTGTACCCGATGCAATTGCACTGAGGTCAAGCGGTTCGCCCCAGCAATAATAAAAGTCATTGCGTGGCGAGAAATGCAAGGCCGTGTCGTCGTCCTCCCCCAAATCGCGCACTCCCGTTGGTTTGCAGACTGACCCGTATTCGCGTGCAACATGATTGGGCACAAAATCCAAGACAACCTTCATCCCTGCCACATGGGTCCTTTCTATCAATTGCTCCCATTCCGCCATGCGTTCCGAAACCTTGTCGGCCAAATCCGGATCTACGTCATAATAATCCGTGATGGCATAGGGAGAGCCCGCCTTTCCCTTCACGATTTCAGGATGCTGCTTTGGAATCCCATAAGCAGAATAATCCGTCTGCGTGGCATGACGTATGACTCCGGTATACCATACATGCGTGATACCCATATCGTGGAGTTCTTTCAGCGTTTTGTCATCAAAGGCGGAGAACTTGCCACAACCATTTTCGGCAATCGTGCCGGACTCGATGAGAGTCTCATTACGATTGCCGAAAAGTCTGGGTAACACTTGATATATTACTATCTTGTCTTTCATTATGCGATGCCGTGAGCACTAACACTCTTGTCTATTCTACCAATCATTCCCTGCAATGCCGTTCCCGGACCGCATTCGGTGAAATCGTTGGCACCGGCAGCAATCATGGCCTGAACACTTGCCGTCCAACGGACAGAACTTGTAAGTTGCGCTATCAGATTGCTCTTGATTTCAGTAGCGTCTGTATGTGCTTTGGCATCGACATTCTGATAGACAGGACATTTCGGCATCTTGAAAGTCGTTTTTTCTATGGCTGCCTGCAATTCATCCTTGGCCGGCTGCATCAGCGGGGAGTGGAAAGCCCCACCGACCTTCAACGGAAGTGCACGCTTCGCACCAGCTTCTTTCATTTTCTCACAAGCCTTGTTAACGGCATCGATATTGCCCGAAATAACCAACTGCCCCGGACAATTGTAATTTGCTGCCACAACGATATTATTATTGGTGGATACCGATGCACATACTTCTTCAACTTTTTCATCCGACAAACCGATAATGGCTGCCATCGTTCCGGGATTTGCCTCGCAAGCTTTCTGCATTGCATTCGCACGGGCTGCCACAAGCTTGAGACCATCTTCAAAACTCAACGCTCCGGAAGCTACGAGCGCGGAAAACTCTCCCAATGAATGACCTGCGACCATATCCGGATTGAAAGCTTCGCCAAGGCACAGTGCTTGAATGACACTATGAAGGAACACGGCCGGTTGCGTCACTTTGGTCTCTTTCAACTGTTCATCGGTTCCGGCAAACATAATATCAGTAATCTTAAAGCCGAGAATTTCATCAGCCTTATCAAAAAGCTCCTTTGCAAGAGCATTACTTTCATATAGGTCTTTGCCCATACCGACAAACTGGGCTCCTTGCCCCGGGAATACAAATGCTTTCATTGTTTTTTCTAATTAAAATTCATTTGCCTGCAAAAATACAAAAAAAAATGCAGAACGACGCATATAAAATAAAAAATCCCGAGAACCAACAAGTAGTCATCGGGATTTATATAGATTTGCTTTACACTGCAATCATTAATGTACTATGATCATTCCGCAGGAGTAACTTCTTCTTCAACTTTGGGAGCCTCAACTGCAGGAGCTTCGACTGGCGCATTCTCTGCAATGACAGTCACAGGGACCTTAACTTCTACTTCCTTGTGGAAGTGAACAGTTGCCTCGAACTCACCAACTTTCTTGATATCGTGCATGGTAATAATCTTGCGATCTACCTCTATACCTTTCTTTGCAAGTTCCTCTGCAACAATAGCTGCATTTACAGAACCATAAAGAGCACCAGTAGCACTAACTTTTGCCGTAATCGTGAGTGTAATGCCATCCAATGCAGCGCCTTTCTTTTCTGCTTCAGCCTTAAGCATTGCCAGCTTATGAGTCTGCTGCTTCAAGTTTTCTGCAAGCACTTTCTTCGCAGAAGGAGAAGCAATAACACCCTTACCTTTCGGTATCAGATAGTTACGACCGTAACCATTCTTTACATTCACAATATCATTCTTGTATCCAAGTCCGATAATATCTTCTTTCAGTATGATTTCCATATTGCTAATTCCTCCTTAATTACTTCATCAAATCGGTTACGTATGGAAGCAGTGCAATCTGGCGGGCACGCTTTATAGCCTGTGCCACGCGGCGCTGATACTTCAAAGAGGTACCTGTGATGCGGCGAGGCAAAATCTTGCCTTGTTCATTCAAAAACTTCTTCAAGAATTCAGGATCTTTGTAGTCTATATACTTAATCCCACTTTTCTTGAAACGACAATACTTCTTCCTGCGAGTATCAATTGAAGGAGCTGTCAAATAACGGATTTCTGATTTTTTCTGCTCTGCCATAATTAAGCCTCCTCTTTTTTACCAAGTTTGTTTCTACGCTTTTCAGCATACTCTACAGCATACTTGTCAAGACGTACTGTCATGTAACGAATAACTTTCTCATCACGGCGATAGCCTGTTTCGAGTGTGTTAACGATGGATGGCTCACCCTTGAACTCAACCAAACAGTAGAAGCCTGTCGATTTCTTTTCGATAGCGTAAGCCATCTTTTTCAGTCCCCAAGCCTCTTCATTCAGAATCTCTGCACCGTTATCGGTAAGAAGTTTTCTGAATTTAGCGACCGTTTCCTTCATCTGATCATCAGACAAAACGGGAGTCAAAATGAAAACGGTTTCGTATTGATTCATACTAAATAAAATTGAAAAATAATTATTATTA
>NZ_JH594500.1:216858-247338 GCF_000243015.1 Segatella maculosa OT 289 | reverse complement strand
AAGTTAATATTCTATTTTATAACTCGATTTTTATTGTTCTATAAATGGTAATTTTATCGTGAAAGTCGTCCCGTTTCCATATTCGCTGTCTACATAGATTTCTCCATCGTGCAAATCAACCATTTTCTTCACATAAGCCAACCCTAAGCCAAACCCCTTGACATCATGTACATTTCCAGTATGTACACGATAAAACTTATCGAAGATTTTTTTCAAATTATCCTTTTTAATACCAAGTCCCGTGTCTTTTATCGATATACAAACTTTCTTTCCCTCATTCCATGTCTTCAAATAAACATTCAATGGCAGGTCTGGCTTCTTATATTTCACGGCATTGTCCAACAGATTAAAAATTACATTCTGGAAATGCATTTCATCCACATATATCTTAGAATCAACTGCCTCTATATCCGTATACACATTTCCTCCCGTATGCTCCACACGCAATGTAAAGGAATTACCTATGCCTTCAACCATTTCATTGATATCTATCTCGCGTTTTTTCAATACAGCCTTTTTTCGATCGTACATGCTCATTTGTAATACCTTTTCTACCAAGAAACGCAATCGCCTACTTTCATCATTGATGACACCTCCCAAATGGGTCATCATCGTCTCGCTCTTGGTAACACTTTGATCATTCAGCATCTGAGCAGCCAACGATATACTTGCAATCGGTGTTTTCAACTCGTGCGTCATATTATTAATAAAGTCATTCTTAATTTCACTATAACGCTTTGAACGGAATATAATTACAATTGTAAAGATAAACGTGACTAACAATACCAACGTAAATATAATACTTGGTATCATAAAACGAACGCTAGAAAAGATATATGCATTCATATCCGGGAAATGAATCTTTACAACACCCATCTTAGATTGGGGATCATTCCTGAATAAAACTTGTGAATAAGTAAACTCTTCTCCTTCATCAGAATAATCTGGGCAGCGATAGACCTCTCTGCCATCTTGAGTTGAAACCGTAAAGTGATAAGGTATATTAATCCCATTATTCATCAGTTCCGCCTTGAGGTCTTGATCAAGTAGTTTGAAGTTTATTCTTTCTTTCAAAGGCTTGTCCGAAGCTGAATAAAGAATAGAATAAACAACTTCGTCCAACAAAGCCTTTTGATAGACATAACGATTCTTGATAATCTCCTGCAATGACTTCGAAGCCTCTGATATTGAATTCTTGTCTGTTTTTAGAATCATTCCCTTGGGCATCGCCGATGGTTTTGTAGAAATCGTCTTAAGTTCAAATGAAGAATAGATAGTTCCATCTTTACCTATCGTAGAATACTGATGACTTTGCTGTATGGTACCATCATTGGGTTGCCCTGACCTTGTTCCAACAGAATCCTGTACAAAAGAACGACGTTCGGTTTCCTTGACGTCTTTTTCTAAATATCGTAACGTTTCATTTAATTCAAGATTACGCGAAGCCTGGTAGAGCGCACGATTGACAGATTCGTCAAATTGCTCTTTTTTCATCTCAGCCATTTCCTGAATATAACTCAATTGCAGGAATAACAGCCCCATAAACGAAAGCCCCATGATGATGGCTATTGTCCATATTGTTCTTTGCTTCATACAGACAAAGGTATATCAATTCTTAATTCATTAACACCATAATGTTAAATATATATAGATTATTCAATGAATTTAACGAATCAATATATCTATAAATAAAAATATAGTACTAAAAAAGAGACGGAAATTATTATTCCGTCTCTTTTCCATTACATGATTAGCGTAAATTATTCGTCGTCTTTTGATAGTTCCGTTGCATGTTCGTCTATCAAAGCTGCCTGAAGCTCCGCAGGAACAAGCTCATAACTTGCAAATTTTGTCGTGAACGAAGCACGTCCTCCCGTTAATGAACTTAAAGAGATACTGTAATTACTCAGTTCCTTCAAAGGTATCTTGGCTTGGAGTTTTTGATAACCGGCCTCTGCATCCATACCCATAATTAAAGCTCTCCGACCTTGCAAATCACTCATGACATCTCCCATGAAGTCTGCCGGAACATAGACCTCCAAGTCGTATATGGGTTCCAAAATCTTTGGTCCGGCATTACGGAAAGCATCAGCGAAAGCATGACGTGCAGCCAACATAAACGAAAGCTCATTGCTGTCAACCGGGTGCATCTTGCCATCATAGACAACCACACGGACATCACGAGCATAGCTCCCTGTCAACGGACCATGTTCCATGCAATCCATGACACCTTTTAATATAGCAGGCATGAAGCGGAGATCGATGGCGCCACCAACCACAGAGTTAATGAAAACAAGCTTACCGCCCCATTCCAAATCTACAACTTCCTTGCCCTTGATGTTTACTTTGAATTCCTGTCCGTTGAAATTATAAATCGTAGGATCTGGCATTCCCTCTGCATACGGCTCAATGATGAGGTGAACCTCGCCAAATTGTCCGGCACCACCACTCTGTTTCTTGTGTCGATACTCGGCTTTTGCTTTCTTGGTTATCGTTTCACGATAAGGTATCCTTGGTTCTTCATATTTCACTTGAAGTTTTTCATTGTTCTCCAGACGCCACTTCAAGGTCCTCAAATGGAACTCTCCCTGACCATGGACAATAATCTGACGCAATTCTTTGCTTTGTTCTAAAACCCATGTTGGGTCTTCCTGGCGCATTTTTACTATCGCAGCCATCAGTTTTTCTGTATCTTGCGAATTGACAGCCTTGATGGCCCTGCTATATTTCGAATTAGGATATTTAATGAAATTAAATCGCCAATCACAATCTTTTCCGTTTAAGGTATTGCCAGTCTTTACATCTTTCAACTTAACAGTACACCCAATATCACCAGCGTTCAGCTTATCAACCGCTATACGATTAGCACCGGCACAAGCATAAATTTGTCCCATCCGTTCGCGGCTTCCACGATCGGCATTCGTCAGGTCATCGCCGGGCTTTACGCTTCCGCTCATCACCTTGAAATAACTAACTTCACCGATATGAGGCTCCATTCCGGTTTTAAAGAAATATAAGCTCGTCGGACCAGAAACCTCGGGAGCGACTTCTTCGCCGCGCGTATTATGCAGCTTCGGCATCTCGTTAACAAATGGAACTACATTGCCTAAGAATTCCATTAAACGCTGTACACCCATATCTTTCCCCGCACAGACACAAAAGACCGGGAATATACTGCGTGTGACAAGCCCTTTTCGAATGCCTTCTCGCATCTCATCTTCTGTCAGAGACTCCGATTCAAAGAATTTCTCCATCAAAGTTTCATCGTTCTCTGCTGCCGCCTCGACCAAAGCTTTATGAAGTCCCATGGCCTTATCCATTTCTTCTGCCGGAATATCCTCAATGATTGGCGCACCACCTTCAGGCTTCCATGAATATTTCTTCATCATGAGTACGTCAATCAAAGCATTAAATCCGGCTCCTGTTTGTAATGGATACTGTATTTGAACACACTTCGGACCGTAAATATCCCGCATGGTCGAAATGATAGCATCGAAATCACACTTGTCACTATCAAGCTGGTTGATTAAGAAAATAACAGGCTTATTTAGTTTCTCCGTATACCGAAAGAAATTCTGTGTCCCAACCTCTGGTCCATATTGCCCGTTAATAAGAATAACAGCCTCGTCAGTCACATTTAAAGATGTAATGGCACCGCCGACAAAGTCGTCACTTCCCGGACAATCTATAATATTAAGCTTCTTATTGTTCCACTCGACATGAAAAACTGTTGGGAATACCGAGTAGCCATATTCCAACTCTACCGGGAAATAATCGCTTACGGTGTTCTTATTTTCCACACTTCCGCGACGTTTAATGACTCCCGCTTCAAAAAGCATACTCTCGGCAAGCGTTGTCTTGCCGCTGCCCGCACTGCCAAGCAGTGCGATGTTCTTAATTTCATTCGTTTGATAAACTCTCATATCAAAAGATTTAAAGTGTTAGTAATCATTCATGGTTGATAATGACTTCACGTATCATTATTGGCCTCTAAGATAGAAAAAAAAGAGAGAACAACCAAAAATATTTTAGGAAAATTAGTAATTTTGTATGAAAAAAGAGTACATGTCAGGTCTGTATATACATATACCATTTTGTGCGAGCCGTTGTATATATTGCAATTTCTATAGCACAACACAACAAATGCTCCAACAACAATATGTGGATGCACTCTGTCATGAAATGAAGTTACGCCAAGCCGAGCTTGCAAAAGATTGCATCCACTCCGACCATAAAATCAAAACCATCTATTTGGGTGGGGGTACTCCCAGTTTACTTACAGAAAAGCAATTGTCACAATTGTTTGCATGCATTTCCAAAGTGTGGTCGAAACACTTGGATTTACAGGAAGTAACGATTGAATGTAACCCCGATGATGTGACGACCGCTTATGCTATCACCCTCAAAAACCTGCCCATCAACCGTGTAAGCATGGGCGTACAGACCTTCGACGACGACCGTCTTAGTTTTCTTAAACGCCGGCATAACCGCGAAGATATATTGCATGCCGTGCAAAACTTACGAGATGCAGGCATCGAGAATATAAGCATAGATTTGATATTCGGGTTTCCCGAAGAGACACTTGAGGCGTGGCAATCCGATTTACACGAGGCAATCAGTCTCAATGTTGAACACATCTCTGCATATAGCCTGACCTATGAAGAGGGCACACCACTCTTTCACTTGTTAAAACAGCGAAAGATAAAAGCGATAAGTGAGGAAACTGATTTAGTAATGTATGATAGCCTGATAGACACACTCGCGAATACTGGGTACGAACACTATGAAATCAGCAACTTCGCACGACCCGGTTACCGAAGCATACACAACAGCAACTACTGGCATGAAATCCCATATATGGGCGTAGGAGCCTCTGCCCACAGTTATAACAAAAGCACGCGCAGCTGGAATATCAGCGATATCAACGCCTACATTGACAGCATTCAAAACAATGAACTGCCGCGAGAGTCCGAGTATTTGGACTTGAATACGCGCTATGACGACTTGGTGACGACTGCACTCAGAACGTGTGAAGGAATCAACTTGACCGATCTTCTAAAACAATATGGAAGAAAATACCATGATTATATGCTTCATGAGGCACAACCACATTTGAATTCCGGCTATATGCAAATTAAAAATCATCACCTTTCGCTCACAAGAAAAGGTCTTTTCACTGCTGACGACATCATGAGTGACCTGATTTATATTGAAACCTAAAACAACCTGTGTTACCAGATGGCTGGGATTGATAAGTCGGGACACACGGTTCGTTTGCCCGTCCAAGATGAATTGAGGATATATCACACATATTTATTTGAACAGACGTATGAGCCGTGAGTTCCTACACCTTTCATGCGGTTTGTCGTATCAGCCAAGCGATATAGTGAACCGTAGCATTTTCTCCCACAAAGAAATTCATTCCTCCCACAAAGGTGTTTTATTTCACAATCCAATCTCAACCATTTTAGCTTGCAAAGTCAGCCATATTAGGCCACAAAATGGCTGAGATTGAGTCACAAAATGGCTGAGATTGGGTTGTAAAATGGGTGAAACTGTAAAACAGATGACAGATTGTCCGTGTTTTTTTCAAAAAAAGAGCGCTTTTGTTTGGCTGTTTAATGAAAAGAATGTACCTTTGCACACGCAATTCGGAAAGCAATATCCGAGGTGAAACAAATGCACCC
Source organism: Segatella maculosa OT 289 (assembly GCF_000243015.1). Lineage (NCBI taxonomy): Bacteria > Pseudomonadati > Bacteroidota > Bacteroidia > Bacteroidales > Prevotellaceae > Segatella > Segatella maculosa. The sequence goes on along the minus strand of NZ_JH594500.1, from coordinate 241,651 downwards.
TTAGCTCAGTTGGTAGAGCAACTGACTCTTAATCAGTGGGTCTAGGGTTCGAATCCCTAAGGGTGTACATTTGAAGATTACCGGAAACATTGCATTTGCACCCTTAGCTCAGTTGGTAGAGCAACTGACTCTTAATCAGTGGGTCTAGGGTTCGAATCCCTAAGGGTGTACAAAGAGAGATAGATTTTATCTCTCTTTTTTTGTTTTATAGCAAAAATGGCCATAAGAAATTAATTAAATTGCCTACCTTTGCAAATAAAAGTGAATGACATGAGAAACCTTATTATCGCATTATTTTGCCTGACGAGCGTCGTTATATCGGCTAACCCGGTAGAGAACCTGCTGGAGCGTATTGAAAGAGGAGCAAGCAAGAAATTCAAAACCCAATTGATTAAAGGCCCGACAGACTTCTTTGAACTTTCGCAAGAGGGAAATAAAGTCGTCATAAAAGGCAACACGTGGGTGAATATTGCCACCGGACTGAATTGGTATCTGAAATATCATGCCGGCATACACTTGACTTGGAACAACATGACTGCAAACCTTCCGGAACGTCTGCCGCAAGTAACCCAAACAGAACGACACGAAACCGACTTGAAGCTGAGGTATGATTTCAATTATTGTACCTTCTCCTACTCCATGGCCTTTTGGGATTGGGAACGCTGGCAAACAGAGATTGACTGGATGGCACTGCATGGTGTCAATCTTCCCTTGGCCATTGTGGGCGAAGAGGTGGCGTGGCGTAACATGCTATTGAAGCTGGGTTACACCAAGAAAGAAATCGGAAAGTTCATTGCAGGGCCTGCATTCCTCGCATGGTGGGAGATGAACAACCTTGAAGGTTGGGGCGGTCCGCTGCCCGATTCTTGGTATAAACAACAGGAAACGCTACAGAAGAAGATTCTTCAAAGAATGCATGAGTATGGCATGGAGCCCGTGTTGCCGGGCTTCTGTGGTATGATGCCCCATGATGCCAAAGAGAAATTGGGACTTAATGTCACTGACGGTGGCAAATGGAATGGCTACACTCGGCCCGCTAATCTGTCGCCTACCGACAGCCAGTTCAACAGGATTGCCGACCTTTATTATGCCGAGCTGACACGACTTTATGGCAAGGCCAATTACTATAGCATGGACCCTTTCCATGAGAGCAACGACGATGATGCCTTGGACTATGGCAAAGCGGGAAGTGTGATGCTGGAGGCGATGAAACGTATCAACCCAAAAGCAACATGGGTTATTCAAGGATGGACAGAAAACCCGCGCCCGCGTATGATACAAGATATGAAGAATGGCGATTTGCTGATATTGGATTTGTTTTCCGAATGCAGACCCATGTTCGGTATTCCCTCTGTGTGGAAACGAGAGAAAGGATACGAGCAGCACGATTGGTTGTTTTGCATGCTTGAGAACTTCGGGGCAAATGTGGGGCTACATGGACGTATGGACCAACTGATTCACAATTTCTATAGCACCAAGAAGCGAAGCCCAAATACACAACATTTGAAAGGTATCGGCTTTACGATGGAAGGTTCAGAGAACAATCCCGTGATGTTTGAACTCATGAGCGAACTGCCATGGCGACCGGAAATATTCAAAAAGGAAGATTGGGTCAGAGGTTATGTGAAGGCAAGATACGGCAGGAAAGATGAGACCATCGAGCGTGCATGGCTCTTGCTTGCAGAAACGATTTACAATTGCCCGGCCGGAAACAATCAGCAAGGTCCACATGAGAGTGTGTTTTGCGGCAGACCGGGGTTGAATAACTTTCAGGTGAAGAGTTGGTCTAAGATGAGAAACTATTACGACCCGCAAGCTACCTTGGAAGCAGCCCGACTCATGGCAAGCGTTTCCAGTCGTTACAAAGGCAACAATAACTTTGAATACGACCTAATAGATATCTGCCGGCAGGCTCTGGCCGACCAAGGTCGTTTGCAATATCTCAAGACCATCGCCGATTACAATGGATTCAGCCGTGCAGCCTTTGCGAAAGACGCAAAACGTTTCCTTGATATGATACTATTGCAAGACAGGTTATTGGGCACAAGAAAGGAATTTCGCTTGGGACATTGGACGGAAGCAGCAAGAAGTCTTGGGACAACGCAGGCCGAAAAAGACCTCTACGAGTGGAATGCCCGCGTGCAAATAACGACATGGGGAAACAGAACTTGTGCCGATAACGGCGGACTAAGAGACTATGCGCACAAAGAATGGCAGGGCATTCTGAAAGACTTCTATTATAAAAGGTGGAAAATCTATATGGATGCGCTTGCCAAGCAAATGGAAGACAACACGCGAAGCAACGAAGATGCGCTCGGCGGAGGAGCGAATGCCAACAAAACCGCCAACGAACTCTTTGAGATGGCCCTACCGAAAGGCCCGCAGATTGATTGGTATGCCATCGAAGAGCCTTGGACACTGCAACACAACACCTACCGAAGTCAGCCCGAAGGCGACGCCATTGACATGGCAAAGGAAGTAATCCAATTCTTGAAATAAGACGATATGGAAAAGAAAAGACTCCTCTCCCTTGACGTGCTTCGCGGAATGACGGTTTGTTTGATGATACTTGTGAACAACGGCGCCGGCGAACACATTTATTCTACGCTGCAACACAGCAAATGGAACGGAATGACACCCTGCGACCTCGTCTTCCCTTTCTTTCTTTTCATCATGGGTATATCCACATTCCTCAGCCTGAAGCAGACAAACTTTGCGTGGAACAGGCAGACAGCATGCAAGATTGCCAAGCGAACGGTGCTCTTGTTCGCAATAGGTCTGTTCATCAATTGGTTCGACCTACTGCTGCAAGGCCGTGCCTTAGACTTCGAACACCTCCGGATATGGGGTGTCATGCAGCGAATTGCCATCTGTTATGGTGCCGTCAGCGTCTTTGCGCTCAGCATCAACCACAAACGTACCCTACCCCTGATTGCAACGCTGCTGATTGCCTACGCTATGTTCCTGATGCTCGGAAACGGTTATGCCTACGACAGCCAGCAAAACCTTATCGCACAAATCGACATTCACCTTTTCGGCCAAGCACATCTCTACCATAAAAGCCCCGTCGACCCCGAAGGACTTGCCAGCAGTTTGCCGGCTATAGCCCACACGCTCATCGGCTTTTACTGCGGCAGACTGATGGCTATGGCCCGAACGACGGAAGAGAAAGTGCTGAAGTTCATGTTAGTCGGCGGCGTCCTTGTTCTCATCGGCTATCTGGCGAGCTTCGGCCTACCACTGAACAAACGCATCTGGAGTCCGAGTTACGTCTGCATAACCTGCGGATTGGCCGCAACATGCTTGGGCCTCCTGATGTACGTCATCGATATGAAAGGCGTCTCACGCTCGCGATTGACCTTCTTTCTTGTCTTTGGCACCAATCCTTTGTTCCTCTATGTCGTCAGCGAACTGCTCTCCATCCTGTTCGGCAGCCGGGCATGGAAGGAAGAGTTATACGGCACGCTTCATGCCATCATCGTCAATCCCTATCTTGCTTCATTGGTATATGCACTGCTCTTCACCCTGCTCCATGCAGCCATCGGCTACCCGCTGTGGAAGAAGAAAATCTACATCAAGTTATAAACGAATCGTACCTTCAGTGGAAGTACAAGAGGACTCCCAGTGGAGGTACGATAGGACTCCTATTGGAGGTATGAAAGGACTTATACTTAGAGTCCTTGAGGATAGATAGTATCTATAGGAGAGGATAGATAGTATCTATGCAACAGGATAGATAATATGTATAGGAGAGGATAGATAGTATCTATACGACAGGATAGATAATATGTGTACAATAGGAATGATTTTGAAGGTCAAGTTAGATGTGGGGGCCAAATCGGACCGATATAAGGAATAATGGGAACAAAATAAAAGGAATTTGCCGAGAGACAAATTCCTTTTATTGTTTATTGGTCAGAAGCGGTAGCCCAATGTCAGGAGCAACTGATGACGCTTGTTGTTCACTTTGGTCATGGTTGCGATGTTGTCCTCCGGAGACGACGTATTACTTTCGTAATAGTTCATAAACGGATAGAAGTCCCCTTTCTGTGCACTGTACTGATAAGCCAAGTCGATATTGAAATTCTTAGCCGTATAGCCTAAGCCGCAAGTGAGACGGTTCGTAGCTTTCCAATTCACAAAGCTCGTAGAACTTGCATAGTATGAGCCGGGAGAAGCAACGGTTCCATTCTTCGCACCATTCTCATTGAACATCGCACTTAGGTAATTATAGCCCACACGTACCGCCAACTCGGGCATAACCTTGACCTCGGCTCCCAACTTCAGCGTGTGAACGCCCTTCAACGTGGCCTCCGTGTGCGCATTCATCGCCTTATCTCTGTGGCTGTTCTCGTAATAAGAACCAGACCAAGAATCATAATAACCGCCATCTTTGATGCGTGTGCTGATGGCTCCGTAGTCGGCATATTCGTAAGTGGCACCCAAGGCAATGAAGTTGTTTATCGTATGGCCCAAGCTCAAGCCGAACTTCCAAGGCGTGTCTATTCTGAAGTCATAGGATTCATTCGTTGGTTTTGCTACATTTCCGTCGGTCATCGTCGAATAGTTCGATGTTGTCAGGTCATACCATGTCGGCGTATGGATATAAACACCCAATCTGAATGCGCTTGCGTCGAACGGACGGAAGACAGCGCCGAACTTTACGTCATATCCCGTACCCGTTATCTCGCGATTGTCGTTCAAAGTCAGGCCTGGGATATTATCCCTGTTGGGTGCAAAGTTCTCAGTGTATTCGGAATAGTTACGATAATGCACATCGTGCAGCCCAACGGTCAGGCCCAAGTAAACGCGGTTGTTGATGTTTCCGCTCATGTTGAAATCATATTCGCCGATATAACCCTTGTTTTCCTCATTATAGAGATAGCCTGTCGCCGGGAAGTTATAGTACTTCTTATCCTTGTTATTATAAAGCAGATTCTCCATATAGAGGTTATCTATCTGATTATAGGTCATGCTTTTCTTATCAGTAAAGATGCCCTTGCGATACTTCTGATACGTCAGTTTGTTCTGTGATGCATTATCCAACGTGTTGGCTGCACTTAAAATCTGGTCGAAGTTACGGCTCTTGTGATAGTTGAAACCTATGTTGAAAACCGAATTCGAGGTTTTATTGAGCATATATACAAAGCCTATCTGGTCGAAACTGGCATTCGTTTTACCTAACGAATTGAACTTTGTTGCGTCTTGCTGGCTGACAAGTCCAAAAGACATGTCGACCTTCGACTTACGGAACAGACCTATACCCGCAGGATTTGTGCCCATCGTCGATATATCGGCCCCCAATGCTTCCATTGCACCGCCCATACCAACATAACGGGCCGTACCGTTCAAATCGTTATCAACGAGCTTCGTATTCTCATAAGTCTCCTGAGCCATTGCAGGCAACCCACATAGGGAAAGCACTGCAATAGAAATATATAACTTTTTCATATCCATTCTTTTACTTTGTTGTTTTATAGCTTATCTACGTCCGCCGAACGAACCACCGGAAGAGAAGCCTCCGCCACCTCCGGAGAAGCCTCCTCCGGAATGACCGCCTGAGAATCCGCCGCCGGAATGAACGCTACCACCGAACGAAGAGCCCGAGTTAAAGCTGCCCGAATTATAGGAACGAGTGGGAACCTGATTATAGGAACCGCGCGAGGGGCTGTTATTGTAAGAGCGTGAAGGTATGTCCGTGTTGCCATTGTTGTAAGAACGACTGCCCCCCACGGCCCTTGAGCCTCCGAACATGTCGCTGTTACCGACACGAACGCCCGGTGTTGACGACATAGAAGAACGGCTACCGCTGAAACGACTACGCGCTTCGCCGAACGAACCGGCTGGGAACGAAGTTGAATTGGAAGCATAACTATGGTTCATCGTGCCTGTCGGACGATTATAGCTTACGTATCCACTATAATAAGGATAGCCATAATAACCGCCATAATAGCCGCCGTAATACCATGGACTGTACCATCCGCCATACCAACCAGCATAACCATAGTATGGATAGCCATAACCATAGCCGTAGTAACCATAATACCATGGATCATACCAAGGGTCATAGAATGGGTCGTACCAGCCATAACGCCAGCGAGGGCCATAGCCCCAATAAGGTCCAAAGCCCCATGAATAACTGTAATACCACGGATTATAGAAACCATCCCAACGACTCATGCGCTGTGTGTATCTATAATCGTCGGCATCTGTCATGGAATCATAATACTTCCCGACAAAGGTGGTGTCGATATACGTGGAATCGGGATAGACACCCTTGCCCTTGGAGAACTGAATAATGTCGTTTCCCTTTCCATCAGTGCCTATCTTCTGATAGTGACTCCAATATTTCCCGCGACGATTGTACTCATCAACGCTGCGGTCACTGCCTGAATAATAGGTTGATTTTTCAACCATAGGGCCGGTTTCCGAACTCTTTTTCGGTGTGAAATAGAGGTCGTCGTCCTGTGCCATCATTGATAATGGCAAAAATCCGGCAAGAACTGTCATGAGAACAAGCTTTTTCATATTATTGTCTCCCTATTTAATTACACTTATTTTCAGTTACAAAATTATTTATTCTTCTATTGCAAAAATAAGGAAATTCCCTAATCGGCGATAGGTTTTTCCCTATTTTTTATATATTTGCACCAAAATTAAACAACATTATGAAGTATTTCGAGATTGATTTCAAGCTGGAATGCAACCCAGAAACTGCTGATGACGCACGCGCTTTGCTGGCAGATGCAGCCGGAGAAGCCGGTTGTGAATCGTTCGAAGACACTGAAAACGGACTCAAAGCATTCGCCCAAACGGAGAATTGGAATGAAGACGTGATGAAGAAGGCTATCGAACATTTTATTATACCGGGCGTTCACATCACTTATATAGTGAGAAATGCCGATGATAAAGACTGGAACCAAGAATGGGAGGCACAGGGCTTCGAACCTATCGACATTGAGGGAAGACTCTTGATTTGCGATGCCAAGAAGCCTGTTCCCGCCACAACCGGCAAGACAGAGCATGTTTTCATCGACGCAAGATTGGCCTTTGGGACCGGAACACACGAGACAACGAGGTTGATAGTCTCTACCCTGCTCCACCAGAACCTGAAAGGTAAGCGTGTGATCGACTGTGGTTGTGGCACCGGAATATTGGGGATTGTCGCCGCGAAGCATGGAGCAAAGTGTGTTATCGGATATGATATAGACGAGTGGAGCGTGGAGAATTCCCGGCATAATGCCTCACTCAACGGCGTAGAAAATATGGAGGTGTACCATGGTGATGCCAATGTACTGAACCATATCAGCGGGGTTTTCGACGTTGTCATGGCCAACATCAACCGCAACATACTCTTAAACGATTTGGAAACTTTCAAGAATGTCATGGCCAAAGGCGGCTTGCTGATACTCAGCGGCTTCTATGCGGCCGACATTCCCTTGCTTCTGAAGCATGCACGACAACTTGGATTGGAAGAATTCGGACGGAAGCAAGAGGGCGATTGGGCCTGTCTTATCCTTACGTTGTAGGCGCTTCGTGTGCGCTATCGTCCAAATGGTTATCCTTTTTGGTTCATTCAGAAAACAAGTCCGTCTCATATCGCCCGACAAAATGGCCCATTTCACCGCGCAATATGGCCCATCTTACGCGGTGAAATGGCTGATATTGAAGGCTAAAATGGCTGATATTATGAACTGATAGTAAGGCATTGATTATCAACATCTGCCCGATATGCTTTCAAGATCTTGACATTTACGGGTCATAAACTTGTGGTTTACGATTGACAAGCTTGTGGTTCTATATGCGAAAGAGGTCTACCGGACAGCAATATAAAAAGATTTCACGCATATTCCAAAGCGGATATGCGTGAAATATAAAACGGGAAAAAGGCTATTTAACGATGCCTTTTTCAAGGTATTCGGCCAAATTGGTACGTACCTTCTCGGCTGCGCCCTCCGAAGCCACTTTGGCCATGTCGCTATCGACCATGAGGTTGACGAGTTCCTCGAAGCTCGTTTTGTCGGGATTCCAGCCCAATTCGGCCTTGGCCTTGGTGGGGTCGCCCCATAGGTTGACGACGTCCGTCGGGCGATAGAAGTCGGGACTGACTTCAACGAGCACTTTTCCCGTGGCCTTGTCAATACCTTTCTCGTCGATGCCCTCGCCCTTGAACTCCAGTTCGATGCCCACACGCTTGAAAGCATAGTAACAGAACTCGCGCACACTGTGTTGTGCGCCCGTAGCGATGACGAAATCTTCAGGTTTGTCGTGCTGCAAGATGAGCCACATGCACTCCACGTAGTCCTTGGCATAGCCCCAGTCGCGCAGTGAACTCAGGTTGCCCAGCAAGAGTTTATCTTGTTTGCCCTGCTTGATGCGTGCGGCAGCCAGTGTAATCTTTCGCGTGACGAAGGTTTCACCACGGCGTTCGCTCTCGTGATTGAACAGAATGCCCGAGCAGCAGAACATGTTATAGGCATCACGGTATTCGCGCACGATCCAAAAACCATATTGCTTGGCCACTGCATATGGGCTGTAGGGGTGGAAAGGCGTGTTTTCGTTCTGCGGCACTTCCTCCACCTTGCCGTAGAGTTCTGACGTGCTGGCCTGATAGATGCGGCAGGAATTGGTGAGACCTAATTGGCGAACGGCTTCCAACACGCGTAGCACACCGACGGCATCCACGTCGGCCGTGAATTCGGGCGAGTCGAAACTCACCTGCACATGGCTCTGCGCCGCGAGGTTATAGATTTCTGTCGGTCGGATTTGACCGACGACGCCCAGAATGCTCATCGAGTCGCTCAAGTCAGCGTAGTGCAAATGAAAATGAGGATGGCTCTCCAAATGGGCAATGCGCTCGCGGTAGTCGACGGAGGAGCGGCGTATGGTGCCATGCACCTCGTAGCCTTTCTCCAAGAGAAACTCGGCCAAATATGAACCGTCCTGTCCGGTGATACCGGTGATAAGTGCTGTTTTTCTTTCCATTATTCTTTTATTTGTTTTCGGAGAACTGCTTGATACGCTGTTCTTCGGATAGTTTACAAATCAATAGCCGGCCATCGTTCTCGGCAACGATGTAGCCGTCGAGCCCTTGCACGACCACTTGCTTCTCCTGCATGGTGTGGACAATGCAGTTGTGGGAGTCAAACAATGTAATATTGTCGCCGATGAGACTGTTACCGTAGAGGTCTTTCCGGCTTTCGGCAAGCAGACTGCCCCATGTGCCGAGGTCGCTCCAACCGAAGTCAGCCGGACACACGAAGATTTCCTCGGCTTTCTCCATGATGGCATAGTCCACAGAAATGCTCTCGCATTCGGGGTAGCGTTCATCAATGAGCGACTGTTCTTCAGCCGTCCCGTAAATGCGTTCCATTCCCTCGAAGACTTTGGAGATGGCGGGCTGATAGACCCTAAACGCGTTGACGATGGTGCCAACGCTCCAGATGAAAATGCCTGCATTCCAGAAATAATTGTTCTGCCGGATATATTTCGTAGCCGTATCGGCATCGGGCTTCTCGCGGAACGAATCCACGCGGAAAATCTCCTTATTGCGAGGCGAAGCGGTGGAGAGGTCGGCCTGAATATAGCCGTAACCTGTTTCGGGGCGGGTGGGTTTCATGCCCAAGGTGACGATAGCATCAGTCTCGCCCGCGAACTTCAGGCACGAAGCGACAACACGCCTGAACTCTGCCGTGTCGGTAACGATATGGTCGCTTGGTGTGACGACGACGTTTGCCCTCGGGTCTTTCGACTTGATACGCCAGCTGACATAGGCAATGCAGGGTGCCGTGTTGCGACGGCACGGCTCCAGCAGTATGTTCTCCGCCGGAACATCGGGCAATTGTTCCCGACAGCTCTCGGCGTAGTCTTTGTTGGTCACGACCCATACGTTCTCGGGTAGGCAAATTCCTTTGAAACGGTCGTAGGTCAACTGCAGCAAGGAACGCCCCACCCCCAGCACGTCAATAAACTGCTTGGGGCGTGCTGCCGTGCTCATCGGCCAGAAGCGACTGCCGACACCGCCGGCCATGATAACTAAATGATTATTTTTATCAGCCATAACTCTGTAATTTTTAATCAGGCCCAAAGTTACATAATTTTCCATACATGGGCAAATGATAAGGAATGAAATTGCCCTCGGGCATAAAAATCGAGAACCTTGTTGATTCTCCTTTTGTAAACTGCTACCGTTGGCTATATGTTGGCAGAATTCTAAACATTCAAGACAGAAGCCCAATTTTTAATGGGTGATAGCAAGAGTTGACATCCATATTGGAAGCGGACGCGTTCTCCTCCTTTTTTGCATTGCTTAAGTCTTCCGCCGGGCTCTTTGGGGGCTTCACCCCCCAGCCGCAAGGCAAGCCCCGTGGTGTTTTGCATAGTGTCAAACACCACCAAGATTTTGCACTTCTATTTGGAAAGAGCCGGGGGAACCTTCCGCAGATACATTTCTTAATATTTTATCTTCGGCGGAACTTCCGCCAATACATATCTTAACATTTGACTCCCGGCGGAACTTCCGCCGATACTTTCCTTAAAATTTTACTCTTGGCGGAACTTTCGCTGATACGTCTTTTGAGTTTTGACTTCCGGCGGGGCTCCCGCTGATATGTATTTTACCCTTGGCTTTCGGCAGAGTTAAAAGCAGGCTTTTAAAGAATTTGCAAGCGTAGTATTTCTGTCGTTTCGGATGTTACGCTGACGCTGTCATCTATCCTTCTCCCCACGACCCAAATAATCTTATCGGCTGCATCGACGACAACCAGCTGACGTTGTTTCTCGTCTAATGAAAGTTTCAGGTCTGTCAGCAGGTCGTTGACGAGCTTACTCCCCTTCATTCCCAACGGGCGGAATCTATCGCCCTTGTGGACATGACGGACAAGCAGCGGGAAACGGACGCTGTCAGCAGCCAATGTAACGATGTTTTTACTACGACTCGGGGAAAAATCCGACGAAATGTCACACAAGGTGACATCAAACTTCATCACATCATCCCAGACATAGCGCCCCGGTTCGGGCAGACTCAGGGAACGGTTCGCGTCCTGCAAAAGAGGAACGACAATCAGTTGTCCTCTGCTCACAACCAGTTCGTGCGATTTCGATAACCATTTTCTCCCCGAAGGCGCATCGAGTGAGCATGCAATACTTTCTATCTGGGCCGATGAAAACGCATATTTTTTGAGAATGGAATACAACGTGTACTCCGGTGCCGTTTCTTTTTTCAGCTGCCGAATGTCTATGACACACTTGTCCGCCCCTTGATGAGAGGTTACTGCCGCAATACTTTCAGCCATAGCTTTATCGAATATCTGCGCCACAAGCCCCAATCGTTTGGCTGTCGAAGTAATGCTGTCTGACACGGAAGGATTAATTTCGCGGAGCAGCGGTAACACTTTCAGCCTGATCATATTCCGCTTGACATTGGCAATTTGGTTGCTGCAGTCTGTCACGAACGCTTGCCCGATACCGGATAAATATGCTTCTATGTCGGAACGGCCGATGGGTAACAACGGCCGAACGATGAAACCGTTTTTCGGTTTTATTCCCAATAGCCCGTGAATTCCGGTTCCACGTATCAGATTAAGCAAAAAAGTTTCGACGGAATCATCGTTATGGTGGGCCACAAGAATGGCATCTGCTCCCAAGTCTTTTCTCAATTGTTCAAAATAACGATAGCGCAGTTCGCGTGCGGCCATCTCAATGCTGACACGATGAAGCTTGGCATAGGCTTTTGTATCGAAATGGACACGATGGAATGGGACCTTTTGAGCGAGGCAAAGTTGCTCGCAAAACAATTCATCACGCTGAGATTCCTCTCCACGCAATTGAAAATTGCAGTGGACGGCAGCGAAACGATAGCCGAGTTCTATCATCACACGGAGCAGAGCCACGCTGTCACAGCCTCCGCTTAAAGCAAGCAGATAGAAACCATCGGTCTTCAACAAACGGTTCCTATCGATAAACGCTTTGACACCATATGCGAAACTACTCAACATAAAGCACCAAGCCTTTCAAGTATTCTCCCTCCGGATGGTAAATGTTGATGGGATGGTCTGCAGGTTGATGAAGTTGATGCAAAATCCTCACCTTACGCCCTGCCTGCGCCGCAGCTGTAAACACAGCATTACGGAAGTTTTCTTTTGAAACTATCTGCGAACAGCTGAACGTAAACAAGATACCGCCCTGCTTAATGCGCTGCAATCCTTTCACATTCAACCGAGTGTAACCTTTCAATGCATTATGAAGTGCTTTACGATGTTTGGCAAATGCCGGAGGATCGAGAACAATCAAATCATATTTGTTGGCGTTGTCTGTATTGTCCAAATACTTGAATGCATCTTCACAAAAGGCTTCGTGACGTTTGTCACCGGGGAAATTCAAATCAATGTTTCTATTTGTCAGTTCTATGGCTTTGGCACTACTATCAACGGAATGAACCATCTTGGCTTGCCCACGCATGGCATAAACGGAGAAGCCACCCGTATAACAGAACATATTCAGTACGCTTTTGTCCTTAGCATAGTGCTCCAACAGACTGCGATTTTCTCTTTGATCGATAAAGAATCCCGTTTTTTGTCCATGTAACCAGTCCACATGAAACTTCAACCCGTTCTCAATGGCAATATCATTGTCTGTCCCGCCATGAATAAAATCGTTTTCTTGTTCGAGTTCGGCCTTGAATGGAAGTGTGGTCTCACTTTTGTAATAAACGTGCTTCATGCGGTTACCCATAACTTCAACCAATGCACGGCACACTGCCTTGCGGGAAGCATGCATACCTACGCTGTGTGCCTGCATGACCATCGTTTCACCATAACAATCTATAATCAATCCGGGCAGAGCGTCGCCTTCGCCATGTACCAATCGATATGTATTGTTGTTCTCATTATCTGCAATGCCGATGCGTTGCCGCATTTTCAAAGCACTTTCCAAATGACTACACCAAAAAGAATGATTGATTTCCTCTTCTGAAAACGAAAGCACGCGTACGGCAATAGAGCCAATCTGATAGTGACCGACCGCAATAAAATCGTTCGTCGCAGTGAATACATTGACGATATCTCCCTCTTCTATGCCTTCTTCCATGTGATGAATGGCGCCTGAGAAAATCCATGGATGGAAGCGGTTCAACGATTCTTCTTTCCCTTTCTTGAGATAGACAGATTTATACATAAGTTCAAATATTTCGATGATTAACAAAACTTGTCAGACAGCATAGTCATTGTTGTTTTCAGTAACCTCCAGCGGAACGATCAACTCATAATCTTTTGTCTCATGCAGTCGCTTAACCTCTTCATAGAGTTTAATACAACTCCAAGCGTCCGTGGCAGCATATTGCTTCTGTTTGTCATTCAATATATCTGCTTCCCAATTTGTCAGCCGTTGTCGTTTACTTATCTTTTGATGAAAGAGATTGGCATAAAGCTTCTGAAGACTGAGATCTTTTATACCAATCTCACCTATCACATTCTGTAAATCGATAAAATATCCCGGTGTAAACTCTGTGCGGCGGTGTAAAGAAAGAATATCGTCATGCCATGACAAACCGATTTTTGGGACGGTCTGGTCTTCTAACAATCTTATAATTGAGGCAGGCATTCCTATATCGTTAAGCCGGAATAAGAAACAAGTGTCATGCGATGCAACTTGCAATAATGCAACCTTATGCTGTTCTCCCTTATGAAAGGTCGGCCGGGTTTCGGTATCTACGCCTAAGATATCACGCGATAAGAGATAATCAACGGCCTTATCGGCATCTGTCTCACTGACGATTGTAATGATCCTTCCCGGAAATTGAACGATAGGGAGATTGGTAATCTTTTTTTTATCAAACTTGCTGTATATTGTCTTCTTCATTATAAATGGCTTGTTCCAACGTGCAAAATTAGAAAAAAGTTACGAAAAGAACGCCTTTTCTCGGAATTTTACACTAATTTTGCAAGAAATACAATATCGACTCTATAAACATGGCAAGGAAAAAATCTGACCGCAAACCCAAGAGTATTGGTGAGGCAGTCGGCTTTCGCAATATTTTCAGTAATGAAAAAACAGATTTCCTTTTAGGACTTATACTCCTCTTAATTGCAATTTATGTAATCATAGCTATGGTCTCCTACTTCTCTACTGGGCAGGATGACCAAAGTATTCTTGAAAGTTTAAGGCATGGAGAATGGATAAACTCTAACCGTTCGATTACAAATTATTGCGGTTCCATCGGAGCCATTGTGGCTTACACCCTCATGTCGGTTAATTTTGGCCTGCCGGCTTTCATTATTCCAGCTTTTATTGTCTTAGTCGGACTGAAACTGATGAGCATCTATACCATCAACCTGTGGAAATGGTTCTTTGGTATGATGTTGACCATGATATGGTGTTCGATAACATTTGCCAAGTTCCTTACTCCTGTCATGGGAAATTTGTTCTTTAATCCCGGTGGCAATCACGGATTGTTCTGTGTTCAGCAGTTAGAGAACATTGTCGGTGCCCCGGGATTAATCGTAATTCTGCTTTTCACGGCACTTGCCTTCTTGACTTATCTGAGCGCAGAAACGATTTTTATTATTAGAAAAGCGATGAATCCGGTGAAATATCTGACTTCTAAAGTCAAGTTCACGGTTACGAATCACGAGATAGACACAGCTGACTCCGAACACAATGCAGCGGCTGATAATAACGAAGAAACTGAAGACAGCAATACGATAAATCAGGGGTTGCCCGAAGATTTTCCTGCTCCTGTGGTGGATCTTACCGACTTTGGAAATATTGACAAAGATACTTTACCTGCAAATGCAGCTCCCACGCTGAGCGTTACGAACAATTCAGAGCCTCAGACGGCAAACGACAATCGGCTGACAGTGGAGATTGCCAAGAATGAAGAGAAAGCCGGCAGTGCAGTTGTGAACTTGGAAGATATCCTTAGTACGCCTATAGACCCTCTGGAGCCTTTTACTAAGTACAAGAAACCAACGCTTGAGCTTCTGAAAAAGTATGACGAAGAAGACAAACCCAATGTCGACATGGAAGAAATCAAGGCCAACAATGCCCGTATTGTCGAAGTGCTTAACAGCTTCGGTGTGTCAATCAGAGAGATTAAAGCTACTGTCGGCCCTACCATTACACTGTATGAGATTACTCCAGCCGAGGGTGTACGCATCTCTAAAATACGAAACTTAGAGGACGATATTGCCTTGAGTCTTTCGGCACTTGGTATTCGTATCATCGCTCCTATACCGGGCAAGGGGACCATTGGTATTGAAGTACCGAACAAAAGGCCGCAGATTGTCTCCATGGAGAGTATTCTTAACTCCAAAAAGTTCAAAGAAACAAAGATGGAACTGCCCTTGGCATTGGGAAAAACCATCACCAACGAGGTCTTTATGGTTGACTTGGCCAAGATTCCCCATCTACTCGTTGCCGGTGCGACAGGACAAGGAAAGTCTGTTGGCCTGAATGCGATTATCACATCATTATTATATAAGAAGCATCCAAATGAACTGAAATTCGTTCTTGTAGACCCAAAGAAGGTCGAGTTCAGTGTCTATCACAAGATTTCGGGACATTTTATGGCCTGTCTGCCTGAAAATGAAGAAGAGCCCATTATCACCGATGTCACCAAAGTGGTCAGAACGTTGAACAGTCTCTGTGCGCTCATGGACCATCGCTATGATTTGTTGAAGATGGCTGGTGCAAAGAATCTCAAGGAATATAATGCTAAATTCGTCAATCATAAACTTGATCTCACGAAAGGCCACGACTACATGCCTTATATTGTTGTCATCATCGATGAGTTCGGCGATCTTATCATGACAGCTGGCAAGGAAATAGAACTTCCGATTGCACGTATTGCACAGTTGGCACGCGCTGTCGGTATCCATATGGTGATTGCAACACAACGTCCGACAACAAAGATTATTACAGGAAATATTAAAGCTAACTTCCCCGGAAGAATGGCATTCCGTGTGAGTTCCCAGATAGATTCGCGCACAATTCTTGACCGTTCCGGCGCAAACCAGCTTGTAGGTCGGGGCGACCTCCTCTTCTTGAATGGCAATGAGCCTGTCCGCGTGCAATGTGCCTTTGTCGATACACCCGAAATCGAGCATATAAACGATTACATCAGTGAAGAGCCCGGCCCCATAGAGCCCATGGAACTTCCCGAACCAATCGAGGATAATAGCGGTGGTAGTATAGGTGACGGGGCAACTGACATTTCTTCACTCGACCCTTACTTCGAGGAAGCAGCCCATGCAATTGTTCTTTCTCAGCAAGGTTCAACCAGTATGATTCAACGTCGCTTCTCCATTGGGTACAATCGTGCAGGGCGATTGATGGATCAGCTTGAACATATGGGTATTGTCGGTACTGCGCAAGGAAGTAAACCGCGTGAGGTGCTGATACAAGATGAAAACCAATTGAATGCCCTTATCATGCAGTTACGTAACCGACAAGCTTGAAAGAAAATTCATCATCAACAATGCATATAGTTGATTGACTTTCAAAGACTTTTCCATCTTAGTCATATTACGACTTGATTTCAGCCATTTTACCTCACAATCTCAGCCATTTTATCGCCTGATATGACTGAGATTGCGAGGTAAAACGGCTGAAATCATTTCTGAGTGAAATAAACATTGCCAAGAACTCATGCGAAACATTCTGCATTTCCATGCACATGCCATTTTTATTGCTGTGCGGAAAATGTTTACCGGACAGCAATACTTATTCTATAATGCCTGCCGATTTCCAGTTATCGACGAGACGGGTAACATCTTCAAGCGCTTTTTGCGCATCAACCTGATACGTCTCGGTCAGCAAATCGACAAGGTCGTCGTGTGTGAATTCTTTTCCTTGAATATTGTTCCATAAGAAAGCAGACGTTTCGTTCATACTGATGATATTGCTGAAATCAATATTCGTCTCGCCCTCCGCAACAATAATGTTCTCACCACAAACGTTGCGAAGTATAAATCCTTGTTTTGTTTTCATACGTGTTTATTTATTATTAAATCAATCCGAAACACTTTATCCACACGCGTCGGTAAAAGGCCAACAGATAGCGGCGGACGGGAAAGAGAAAGAGCCAAAGGCGTGAATATAGGCGCCATTTTAGACCATCGGTCCGGTCTAGATAGTTATGTTTCTTCCTGTAAAAGCCGATGACAGCGGCCTTGACATCTTTCTGCAGACAATGCTCGCATGCCAGATTGCCGTCACCACGGAGGACGACATGCTCGCCATCGATTGCAATGATGCGATGCAAGACGTAGAACTTCGGGCGCACCTCTGCCAAAACGGGGTCTCCCACCTTCAACCGGTCCGGCTTTGTCAACAGTGCCTTGTCGCGATTGTCTTCCAAGAACGGACGCATGCTGAACCCACGAAGCGGGAGCGTCACGGTGTGCCCTTGTTCGATTAACGAGATAACCTCGGGTATCAGCTGTTCATTTGGAAAAACCTTCTTCACTCTGCGGTTATGGTTTGGTGACACAAATCAGCAGCATGCCGGTCAGCCCTGCAGTGCAAGGTGTATATAGGGGTTTGGGCCATGATGTCGCTTACAATGCTGCAAATATGATTGAAGATATCGGCATCCCACTTCATCGACGAACACGATGGGAGGAGTGTAGCGAAAGCATTTACCACAGAAAGACGCTCAATGGAGTTCTCCCGGGCGCGTGCTATCTGTGTAATAGCCCCTAAACGTGCCTTTACTTTGCGGTAGCAAGGTGTTTTGCCACTCCACGGACTCCCATAGATATATGGCGTGCCATTGATGAGCCGGATAATTGGATTGTCGTCATTCATCAAATCGCAATCAGGGATAAAGCGCAGCCAAAGGCTGACGTGCGTGCTCTTGCCCGTGCCGCTCTTTGCAATGAAAGCATAACCATAATCGTTATTCCTGACCAAAGATGCATGTATCAGCACCGTGTCGCGCTTGCTACCCGCAAAGGCCATCGTCAGCATGAGTGCATTGTTAAGACCGAAACTTTGCATATTCAAACTTCCATTGAGTGTACACGAACACGTCCTGAAGTCTTTATCGCATATCAATAAAGCACACGCGTCCCTGTTGATGTTCTTGACGACGTATTGATAACCGCCATCCGAAAGCTTATCTACGACAGTATCTCCGTTTCCGGTGTCAAAAGTCCTGATGGGATGCCGCCGACTTTTATCAACGGCCTTTAAGTGATTGTCTATCGTAAAACTGAACAATAATTCTTCGTCGCTGACGGCATCACATAAAAACGGCTGAAACGAAGGCAATAGGCTTAAGAGCGGAATATTGCCGTCCAACTGACTGATTTTTATATAATGCTCGGCAATCTCGAAATAGTAATCCATATGTTTTACGATAACAGTATCTAAAACCAAGATTGTGCCCGATTACTTTCCTGTCTTCTTAGTTTTCACGGCTGATTGCTTTGTTGCAGAGACGGTATTCCCCTCAGGAACGATGGCCTCATAACGGAACTGTTCTGTTGTGAGATACTTTACAGTAAGAGGAGCTGTCTTCTTTCTTCTTGTTCTTTTCTGAGCAATAACCGCATACTTATTTCTCAGTTTCTGATATTTCTTTTCTATGACATCGCGTGCCGTTGCCCATAATGTCACACAAGTTGCATGCTCAAAGCCTTGCGAAGTCAAGTAATCACGCAATTGATATGAATAATTATCGCGACCAAACAGGAAATGATTCTTATCTATCACAGCAGAATCCACCTCTTGTATATCGGTGAAAAAAACGGTTGAATCATTAAATGAAGCTGCGAAACCACAAAGGAACACCTTGTTTTTGTTTCCGGCAAATACCGTGGTACAAACGGAAAACACAACCACTATCAAAAAAAATCTTTCCAATCTCATTACCTTCTGTTATTTATTTACTACAAACGTATATAAAGTTATTTTATTGTCCAAGATACGTTTTCAGATTCTTACTCTTCGCATGATGCCGCAACCTACGAATGGCTTTCTCTTTTATCTGCCGCACACGTTCACGAGTCAGACCGAACTTATCTCCTATCTCCTCTAATGTCAGTTCCGATTGATTAATACCGAAAAAGGCCTCAATAATGTTACGTTCGCGTTCGCTTAATGTCTGGAGTGCATTCGAAATTTCATCTTGAAGAGACTCTCTAACCAAGACATTATCTGCCATAAGCGCATCACTATTAGGCATGATATCCAAAAAAGTACAATCATCACCATCTGTAAAGGGAGCATCGACAGAGATTTGCCGTCCATTCATTTTAATGGCATCTGCAATCTTTTCTTCCGGAATATCCACCTTCTTCGCTATTTCCTCTATACTGGGATACCACTCATTTTCTTGCTCGAACTTATTGAGTGCACGCTTTATTTTGTTTACGGACCCAACCTGATTTAATGGCAATCTTACAATTCTACTCTGTTCTGCTATTGCCTGAAGTATACTCTGCCGAATCCACCAAACTGCATAGGATATAAACTTGAAGCCACGTGTTTCATCAAATTTTTCAGCAGCTTTGATAAGACCGAGATTACCCTCGTTTATTAAATCAGCCAAACTTAATCCTTGATTCTGATACTGCTTTGCGACTGAAACCACAAATCTCAAATTAGCTCTCGTCAATTTCTCTAATGCCTGACGGTCTCCTCTCCGAATTCGTTGTGCAAGTTCAACTTCTTCCTCAACAGAAATCAGTTCTTCATGCCCTATTTCCTGCAAGTATTTATCGAGCGATGCCGTTTCTCGATTAGTAATTGATTTTGTGATTTTCAGTTGTCTCATTAAGTGCTAATCTCTATTACGGTAGGCAAATATACAACTTTTATATGTAACGTGCAATTCTTTTTATCTTTTTTACAAAACTGGAGTCTGCTGATTTCTGTAAGTAAAGTCTCCCACATCACGTGCAATATCACGAATAGTACCTGTAAAACTCCGGCTTCGATATTACGAAGTTCAATGTTTCCCTTGGTCTTCTCACCATACTTGCGCTTTTCATGATGAGGAAGTTCGTGCTGCGCTCTGCCCTATGTGCGTTCGATATAAGCCCCATGGAGAAAAACTGCGTCTCTGAAGCATCGGATTAGCGGAAAACAAAAAAGGGACACTCGTCCGACGGCTCAGATGGAAGCTAAATGGAAAAAGAACAGTTATCCGAGGCCTCAGATGTGAAATTAATTAACAGGAAATACTATCCGAGGCCTTAGATGTGAAATTAATTAACAGAAAACACTATCCGAGGCCTCAGATGCAAAACTAATTAACAGGAAATACTATCCGAGGCCTCGGATGTGAAATTAATTAACGGGAAATGCTATCCGAGGCCTCGGATGGAAGAAAAAGAAAGATTAAACTGTTTTCCGAGGGCTCGGATGATAAAAAAGTAAAAAGGAACTGTCATCCGAGGGCTCGAATGATAAAAGGAGCTGTCGTCCGATGCCGTAGAAGCTATCGGGTGGGTTCTTTTACCCCGAGCTGCACTCTCCATCGTGAGAGTGACTTCTGCAAGTTCCCCGGGAATATATCGAACTCACGTTACATCATAAAAGCCTATATGCCGATTTCATACTTTTATTGTCAAGTTGAGAAGGTAGTTATCCAGTACCACCATTGCAGCCATTGCCTCGACAATAGGGACAGCTCTCGGGAGCACACAGGGGTCGTGGCGTCCATGTGCATGAAAAGAAGTAGCATCTCCATGCTCATCTACCGTTTCTTGTGGCATTAAAAGCGTAGCAACAGGCTTAAATGCAACTCTGAAGAATATATCCTGCCCATTACTGATGCCGCCTTGAACACCTCCACTATGATTTGTGACTGTGGAGATATTCCCTTTTTGAGAATAAAAGACATCATTTTGTTCACTTCCACGTTTCCCCACTCCGGCAAATCCCATACCGTATTCAAAACCTTTCGCGGCGTTAATACTGAGCATTGCTGCTCCCAACTGTGCATGAAGTTTCCCGAACTCGGGTTCACCAAGTCCCACCGGGCAGCCTTTTATGACACAACTCACGACACCACCAATCGTGTCTCCTTCGTTTTTCACCTGTTCAATGAGTTCTGCCATTTCTGTAGCTTTCCGTTGGTCCGGACAACGAACAATGTTATCCTCTATAGTATTCAAATCATATTTATAATAATCATTCTCTAAAATGATACTTCCCACTTGCGAGGTATAAGCTTTAATGTCAATATGTAGCTTCCTCAACACCAATTTAGCCAAAGCACCACCTACGCAACGTGCTATTGTCACACGAGCGGAAGAGCGTCCTCCTCCCCGATAATCACGCTCACCATATTTCTTGTAGTAAGTAAAATCTGCATGAGAAGGACGAAATAGCGCACGCATATTGTCGTAATCCTTAGAATGTTGATCGGTATTATAGACGGCAAAACCAATCGGGGCCCCCGTAGATTTACCTTCAAACACACCACTGAAGAATTCAACTTTGTCCGGTTCCGATCGACTCGTAGTTATTTTGCTTTGCCCCGGGCGACGGCGTTTCAGCTCATTTTGAATAAAATCAAAATCGATCTCAATACCAGCTGGCATTCCGTCAATGACGCCCCCTATAGCAACTCCATGACTTTCGCCAAAGGTCGTAAGTACAAATATATTACCAAAACTATTTCGCACCATATCTCATACTATTTTACATCAATGGCAACCACAACCACCTTCGCAGTTTCCACCACCACATCTTCCGCTACAACCACCGCAGCCGCTTTCTCCATTCAGCATGTTCACAAAATCGGTTATTTCTTCACTGTCAGCTTCGTGGCTCTCTATGACCTTTCCGACAAAATTAAGTTTCTTGCCGGCGAAAGGATGGTTCAAATCAACCTTCACCTTATCCGCCGTGACAGTGAGTATGCGACCATTAAAGCGATTTCCATCTTCATTCTGAAGTGGTACGATTGCCCCGACAACAATGTGCGCTTCATCGAACTTGCCATCAACCTTAAAGACAGATTTGTCAAGCTCAATCACACGTTCTTGATAATACGCACCATAAGCCTGTTCTGCCGTTAGCGAGAAATCGAAACATTCTCCTTTGCCCAGATTAACCAACGCATCTTCAAAAGCAGGAAGTGTAACACCGAATCCACTCAAGAAAACAAAAGGACGATCGGCCGAAGTTTCTTCTACCAATTCTTTTTTGCCCTCTGTCACATCATACAATTTATATGAAGCAACAATGTATTTATTAAGAGACTTCTCCATAATGGATAAATAAAACAAATAGATTAAACGCTTTGCAAAGATAGTACTTTTTGCCGAAAACATAAACAATAAAACAATGTGAGTTCGATAGACGAAGAGATTTTTAAAGCTCTTTTTCCTATTTTCTATGTCGTCGCACACGCGCGAAACACAAAATTTGCTATTTTTTACTTGTCACTCGCGAACGAAACGCAGAATTTATTGTTTTTTGCTTTCTCGCTCTAAGGCCGATATCCAACTCACGTTAAAACAAAAGGTATGATTGAAATCAAACGACTCCGATAATCTCTTGGATACTTCTACAGCCATGTGCATCAAGCCAACTGCTTATTCCATCTTTCACCTTTTTTGTTATCGTAGGATCAATAAAATTGGCTGTTCCTATCTCAATTGCGGTCGCACCACACATCATAAACTCAATGGCATCCTCCGTACTGCTAATACCACCAAGCCCTACAACAGGAATTTTGACAGCATGAGCAACATCATAAACCATACGCAGGGCAACGGGCTTGATAGCCGGACCACTCAAGCCTCCGGTGCGGATACTCAATAGAGGTTCGCGCTTTTCTATATCAATGGCCATCCCCATCAATGTATTAATAAGCGAAACGGCATCTGCTCCCTCCTCTTCACATGCACGGGCTATAGATACAATATCCGTCACATTTGGAGAGAGTTTGACAATTAAAGTTTTCTGATAAACAGCCCTAACCGCTTTGACAATACCCGCCGCACCGGCACATGATACACCAAATGCCATACCGCCTTCTTTGACATTAGGGCAACTGATATTCAATTCTATCGCAGGAACCGCGTCCAATTCATTGATTCGCCGGGCACATTCGGCATAGGTCTCCGCACTGTCTCCACTTACATTGACTATTATATTCGTATCAATATCCCTGATTTGTGGATAGATATGCTTGCAAAAATAGTCAACACCCTTATTTTGAAGCCCAACGCAATTCAGCATTCCACTTGCAGTCTCCACCATACGTGGACTGTCATTGCCCTCACGCGAATGTAAAGTAGTACCTTTTACTATTATGCCGCCAATCTCATGTAATGGCACTAAATCCGCAAACTCCAACCCGTAACCGAAAGTACCAGAAGCTGTCATTACGGGATTCTTAAATTGAAGATTGCTTATTTTTACATTTAAATCTGCCATAATAATTTCTTAATATTTAACACCGGTCCTTCTTTACATATACATATATTTCCATCAACAGTCTTCTCTACACAACACAGACATGCCCCTAAACCGCAAGCCATTTTATTCTCTAGCGAGACTTCACATTGTATATCATTCGCATATGCATATTGTGCAACACTCATCATCATTGGCTTAGGACCACAAGTAGAAATACTTGAAAACTTTTCTTTTTGGAGAATCGAATGATTAGTTACGAAGCCTTTTTCTCCCATACTTCCATCTTCTGTTGTAATAAAAACACGTCCAAGTTGTTGGAATAAGTCCAACTCTAACAATTCATTCTTTGTCCTAGCACCCAAAATGAATGTGGGTTTTCCTTTATTAGCCTTAATCTCATGTCCCAAATAAAGAAGTGGAGCAATACCCACACCACCGCCAATTAATAATATTTTTTCACTTGAATCGTTGGGAAGTGTAAACCCATTACCTAGGGGATACAAACAATTCAAAGTATCTCCAACCTTAAGTTTACCCAATTGTTGAGTACCATCACCTATCATAGCTATCAATAACCACAGCTCATTTTGCTGATAGTCTACTAAGTTTATTGAAATTGGACGCCGAAGAAAAGTAGAGGGTGAATTGTCAACCCGAACTTCAACAAACTGGCCGGGAATTGTTGGTGGTAGTGATTCTTCTGCTGTAAGTTTCAATAGCACATGCTTAGAACTAAGAATCTCTACAGATTTGACAGTCAAATCTTGAACGAATTTCTTCATATTTGCTTTTGCAATTTGGTTGATGCAAATATAAGAAAAAAAAACATTCTAACCAATAGCTAACTTTTCTGTGGGACAAAAGTTTCCCAAGTTCTATCATCATAAAAGATTCTTATCTCAGAAATCTTGCGTTGCGGCTTGTCAATTATTTTAACCGTTTTTTCTTTATTATCAATAAGCGTATTACCTATATTCTGAATTCTTTCTTGGTCTTGATCAAAAAGTGAGGGAGTAGGAGATTTTGTTTGCTCACCAAAATGATTCAAGCCCTCTTTAGCAGCAAATGTTCCTTCTACAACCTCCAAATTAGACTTCGCCTTATCGTTATTATACATTGGACCTACACCAAACATCAACCATTCAAGTGATAAAGATGGAATTTTTGAACGAATAGCCTCAACAACGGTCAATGTTGGTTTAGTTCTTCCATTAAAAATACTACTCAATGATGCAGGAGATATTTGTATGAATTGTGCAAAGGTTTGCTGAGTCATATGCTGACTTTCCATGATTGTTTTTATTCTATCCTTCATAAACATTTATATTTAATTAGAGTATAATACCCGATTTTTATTGATTTTACAAAAGTAAAATAAAAAAACAACATATACAACATTCGTATATTAAATTTA
>NZ_JH594500.1:174807-216666 GCF_000243015.1 Segatella maculosa OT 289 | reverse complement strand
ATCTTTATTCTGATAAAAAAGAATTATTTATAAACGAGCATTCTACGTTTACATATCTAAAATAATATTCAGGGCTTTTGGTTTTTGTTTCCGAAGTTTCAGAATACAAAACGTTAATAAAAACTAATCTCAAAATCATAGTGTGCTAAATCGATAAAAAATAACATAATTCACATATTCTTGATAAGGGATTTCTTTGCTGAAAATACGCGAGTTTTAGAGGGGGAAAAACTATGGTAAACGTTTATTTATCGGAGATTACCATAAAAAAAGTGCTCTACAAGAGCACTCAATCTAGAAAAAAATAGCATTAAAAAAGCCACATTTAATGCAAAATGAAGAAAATAAGTTCCTTCATTAACTCACTTGAAGCTGTATTTGGATTATCTAACCCCTTACTTTTGGCATCTATTTCTCTTATTTTTGAAATTATCTGCATCGTTTTCATTCCCGAGTAATTTCGCAGCCCAGTAAGGTAGTCTTTTGCAGCCCATCCATTTCGTAATTCCAAAAATTGTACAAGCGCATTTTCATTACTTCGGTTTGGTGAATAAAATGCAATCATCAAATTTTCAAAGTAAGAAAAGAGCATTGGGAGAAAAGAAAACAAGGAACCTGCCTTGGGATTATTGTCAAAATATTTCGTAATTAAATTAGCCTTATAGACGTCTCTTTGAATAATAGCACTTCGTAATTCAAAAGCATTAAAATCTTTGCTAACCCCAATTTCCTTTTCTACAATTTCCGGAGTTACCATTCTATCAACCTCAGAAAAAGAAATTAAAATCTTATCAAGCTCAGAAGTTAATCTATGTAAGTCGGCCCCAACATGATCTGCAATCATTTGGGCTGCCTTTTGCTCTATAGTAATCTCATGTTGCATGAAATAAGATGTTATAAAACCCGGCAATTCGCGCTCATAAAGCTTCTTACTCTCAAAAATAACCGCACCACCTACCTGTGCTGCTGGAATAATCTTCTTTCTTTTATCAATGCTTCCATTCTTGTGACAAAGGACAAGAACTGTGGAAACCACCGGCTGCTTGAAATACTTCACTAAAGGCTCTGTACCTTTCAAATTCTGTGCTTCTTTTACTATCACAACCCGTTTTTCGGCCATCATTGGAAAGGCTTTGGCCGAATCCACGATTTGTGAGGCTGAGATATCTGAGCCGAACACTACGGTTTGATTAAAATCACGTTCTTCCGGCCTCAATACATGTTCAGCAATATAATCAGAAATCTTATCAATATAATATGATTCGTCACCCATTAATATATATATAGGTGAAAAATGACGTGCTTTTAAGTCACGCATTATCGTTTCATACGATGTTCCTGTATTTTTCTTTTCAGGCATTTCGCTCTATTTTATTTTTTATTGTTTATCTTTGCAGAAAACAAGAAACAAAGACTTATCCTAAAAGGAAGTCTTTTTCATCAACCTGTTCTTTATCTGCAAAAATAATAAAATGATTCCATTAAACCTACCCGATTACGAAATAAAGTTATCCGGAACGCCTACCAAACCAACGATTTTCGACATTTTACGTCGTAAGTATGTTGCCCTTACTCCAGAAGAATGGGTACGCCAACACTTCGTTCATTTTTTGATTAATCACAAAGGATACCCCGCCACCCTTTTGGCAAATGAAGTAAGACTTAAGATAGGCAATAAAACTCTTCGAGCTGACACAGTTCTTTATTCAAGAGAACTCAAACCACGTATCATCATAGAATACAAGGCACCTCATATCGCCATTACTCAAAAAGTGTTCGATCAAATTACAACCTATAATATGCTTCTTCATGTAGACTATCTCATCGTCTCAAACGGCATTCAGCATTATTGTTGTAAAATGGATTATGACTATCAAAAATATTTATATTTAGGCGATATCCCAGACTATCAAGAAATTTAACAAAAACAAGCAAGAATAAGCCTTCATTTATAGCTATATTCTTGCCTAATATCCGGAGAATTCAACTTCAAATTAAGACATATTGATTTTTTCCTTATAGAAAATCCCCCTTTGGATTATAATTTAATAGCACGACAGTTTTTTCCTTTAGTGAGCGTTTGACATCTATCAACCGTTGATTTCGACTTCCTCTGAAAATCAAATCATTATCTTTCTGAGTCTCTATAAAAGGACCATCCACCAATACATCAATGTTCTCCAGCAACCGACATGACACTTCCTTTTTCATTAAACTCTCAAAAACGAACCCACTATAACACCATATCGTCTTTTCCGTCTCATGTTTAATAGCCATTGCCAGTTCTAAGAAGCCTTCAGGCTGGAACATCGGATCACCACCTGTAAAAGTAACATTGGCGAAAGGGTCAGAAACGATCTCTTTCATGATTGCATCGGTCGTCATTAATGTGCCATGACGGATATCCCACGATTGTGGATTATGACAGCCCGAACAGGCATTTGGACATCCGGCACAATAAATCGAAGTGCGAAACCCCGGCCCGTCAACCATTGTGTCGTGCACAATCTCCAATATACTTATCATTACTCATATATAAATCCAACTCCCTCTTCGCCTTTATAAGGCAAAGAGAACTTGGCTTTCTACTTGCATTTCTTATCGATGTGCGTCACCCGGTCATTCAATTCGGCCAGTTTTCCTTGGTTCCAACGGTCGGTTGTTCCGACAAGATACCCCGTAATGCGCTGCAACCTATCAATATGTCGGCTCCCACACTTCGGACAGCATTCCATTTCAGCTTCGGCATTCTCATAACCACAGTCCATACAGCGGTTGCGGTTATGATTCACACTGCCATAGCCCATATTATACTTATCCATCATATCCACTACACCAGAAATGACATCTGGATTATGCGTTGCATCACCATCAATTTCTACATAGAAGATGTGTCCACCGCGCGTCAAATCATGATAAGGAGCCTCGATCTGTGCTTTATGCAGCGCAGAACACTTATAATATACAGGCACATGGTTTGAATTCGTATAATAATCGCGGTCGGTAATTCCATCGATTACACCAAAACGCTTACGGTCAAACTTCGTGAAACGCCCCGAGAGTCCCTCAGCCGGCGTAGCCAACAAACTGTAATTATGCTGGTAACGCTCTGAGAAATCATTCACACGGTCACGCATATACGTTATAATCTTCAAGCCCAAGGCTTGTGCTTCTTCGCTTTCTCCGTGATGCTTGCCCACCAATGCTTTCAAACATTCGGCCAATCCAATAAAGCCAATACCCAACGTACCTTGATTAAGCACGCTTTCTATCGTGTCAGTAGGCTGAAGTTTGTCGCAGTCAATCCAAAGTTTCGTCATCAACAACGGGAATTGCTTGGCAAACGCAGTCTTTTGGAACTGGAAACGGTCGTCTAATTGCTTGGCTGTCACCTCCAAAATATGGTCAAGCTTTGCAAAGAAAGCATTGATACGCTCCTCCTTACCGGCTATTTCCATGCACTCGATGGCCAACTTGACGATGTTGATTGTCGTAAAACTCAAGTTACCACGAGCCACACTCGTCTTCGGACCGAAGCGGTTCTCAAACACGCGCGTACGACATCCCATCGTAGCCACCTCCCACAGATAACGTTCCGGGTCGTCGGCTTTCCAATTGCTGTTTTGATTGAACGTGGCATCGAGATTAAGGAAGTTCGGGAAGAATCTACGGGCCGTCACTTTGCAAGCCAATTGATAAAGATCATAGTTCCTATCTTCGCGAAGATAGTTTACACCCCGCTTTTTCTTCCAAATCTGAATAGGGAATATAGCGGTTTCTCCATTACCAACTCCCTCGTAAGTGGATTTCAACAACTCGCGTATGATGCAACGTCCCTCGGCAGAAGTATCCGTTCCATAATTTATCGACGAGAAAACAACCTGATTTCCACCTCTGCTGTGAATCGTATTCATATTGTGGATAAAGGCTTCCATGGCCTGATGCACCCGGTTCACCGTCTTGTTCACAGCATGTTGGCGCAGACGTTCATCGCCTTCCAAGCCATCAAGTTCCTTCAATACATAGTCTTCCAGCTCTTGATGATACAATGCCGAGAGGTCACGGCCCGTCAGTTTCTCCAGGTTTTTCAGTTCCTCGATGTAAGAACTGCGCACATAAGGAGCCAAATAGAAGTCGAAAGCCGGTATGGCCTGCCCACCATGCATCTCGTTTTGGCAGGTCTCCAACGAAATACAAGCCAAAACTGCTGCCGTTTCTATGCGCTTAGCAGGTCGTGAAGAGCCATGACCGGCCACGAAACCATACTCTAATATGTGGTCTAAAGGGTGCTGAACGCAAGTCAAACTCTTTGTCGGATAATAATCTTTGTCATGGATATGGATATAATTATGGGTCACCGCCTCACGCACTTCCTCTGACAACAGGTAGTCATCTACAAACGGCTTCGTCGTTTCCGAAGCGAATTTCATCATCATTCCGGCCGGCGTATCGGCATTCATGTTGGCATTTTCGCGCGTCACATCATTGTTCTTGATGTTCACTATCTCCATAAACACGTCGCGCGTCTTGGCCTTTCGGGCAATGCTCCGCTGGTTTCTGTAAGCGATATACTTCTGTGCTACGTCCTTACGTGCACTCTTCATCAGCTCCATTTCCACCGAATCCTGAATCTTTTCCACGGTCATCTGGCTCTTTCCGTGAATACTAATATGGTCCGTTATCTTTTGTACCAAGGCATCATCTTCACCTTTATCGGTATGCATCATGGCCTTACGAATGGCTGCCATGATTTTTTGCTCGTTAAAACCAACGATTCGTCCGTCTCGCTTTACTACCGTCTGTATCATTTTGATTGTTATATTTTGATTATATTTTTCTTTTGCAAAGATAGTATTAATTTCATTACGGCGTACTTTTTAGACAACTTTTCACGAGTTAATTAATGTAAAACAACTAATTATAAGCAAGTTACAAAAAGTTTTTGGAAACTTTGATATAAAACAAACATAAAATAGTTGCCAAAAACTGATAATAATGAACCGAAAAATACACTATAGAGTCGTTCGATAAACATAACTTCATTGGCAACTCCAACCGATATCGGAGACGTCAACTCCCAACATAGACATTGTTTATACTTACTATAGACAACATCTAATCCTACTTTAGACATGATGTAGTCCTACTTTACATGAGATGTAGTCCTACTTTAGACATGGTGTAATCCTACTTTAGACATGGTATAGTCCTACTTTAGACAAACTGTATCTGCCATTGCAATCTAATATCAGCCATTTTAGCACGTAATATGGCTGATATTACACGCTAAAATGGCTGATATCGGGGCACAATAAGGCTGACTTTACACGCTGATATGACTGATATCAGGTTGCAAGAGGACAGGCTTCCGGAGCCTTCACTCGATTTCGAGCCTTACGATACGTTGGTTACCGTGCCTGTAGAAATAAGGGATTCTATAGGCAAGACGGGCTATGAGGGGGAAACGTCCCTGCGTGTAATCACTCATGAAATACTCTTTACCAAGATGTAGTTTGGGATGCCACGCCTCCATTTCCTCGGTGTGGAGCACCGACCATTTGAATTCGGCCTCCTTGTCCATCTTTTTGAGCGCGTCGTGTTGCTTGTTGTGCTTCACAAGCATGTAGGAGAGCATGTCCATGAGAATGGTTGCGCGGTCGAAACGGTTGCAAAGTGTGATGAAAAAGTCTTTTACGAGTTGTGGTTCAAAGTACATCAATACGCCCTCGATAATAATCAACACGGGCTTTCCCGCGGCTTTGACAGTGTCAATCCATTGATAGTCGAACATCGAGAGGGCTATATAGGTGTTCTTCTCGGTCTCGGGAATGAGCTGGCGACGCAGGTCAATAGTCTCTTTCAGGTCGAGGTCGTACCAATGGGTGACCGTGGGCATGCCGAGCCGCTGATAGCGTGCGTCGATACCTGCACCCAATTGAATGACGACGGCATCGGGATGCTGCTTGAGGAACGCCTTGGTTTCTTGGTCGATGAGGTTTGCCCGAACACAGCAACCCACTTGCGACATGGTGGCTTTCTTGAATTTCGAGAAGTCATAGTCGAGCTTTTGGAATATCTCCACGGCCGTTTCGTCGTGTAGCAGTCCGCCGTTGTTGATTGTTTCCGTAGCCTTGGCCCACAGCGGAATGAGCATCGTTTCGGGAATAGCCGATAATTGTTTTGTTTCCATATGTGTCTGATTTAATAAAATGTCGTAAAACGATGCATCAAAGTTACAGAAAGGAGACGTATGCGGCAATACTTAAAAGTGTGTATTCTTGCTGTGTCTTACACTTCTACCCGCATTGCTCATTCATCGATGAAGCGGCGGGTGATGTCGGTGTAGCTATCGATGCGGCGGTCGCGCAGGAAAGGCCACCAACGACGCACCTGCTCGCTGTGATGCATGTCGATACTGACGACAATGCGCTCTTCCTTATCGTTGCTCGCACGGTAAAGGAGTTCGCCTTGTGGCCCGGCTACGAAACTACTGCCCCAAAACTGGATACCATTGGTCTGTCCGCTGGGGTCGGGTTCGTGGCCAACGCGGTTCACGGCAATGACAGGCAGTCCGTTGGCAACCGCATGACCACGCATAACAGTGGTCCATGCCTCGCGCTGACGCTCTTGTTCGTCGGGCGTGTCACTGCTCTCATACCCAATAGCTGTGGGATAAATCAATATTTCTGCCCCTTGTAAGGCCATCAAGCGGGCTGCTTCGGGGTACCATTGGTCCCAACAAACCAGCACACCCAGCTTGCCTATGCTCGTCTCGATGGGACGAAAGCCGAGGTCTCCGGGTGTGAAATAAAACTTTTCGTAGTAGGCAGGGTCATCGGGAATGTGCATCTTACGATACTTTCCGGCAATCGTTCCGTCCTTTTCTATCACGACCGCCGTGTTGTGATAGAGTCCGGGAGCACGCTTCTCAAACAAAGATGTGACGATGACTACGCCGAATTGACGTGCAAGTTCGCCATATAAGTCTGTTGATGGACCGGGTATAGGCTCCGCCAAATCAAAGTTATTGACGTCTTCCACCTGACAGAAATAGAGTGAGTTGTGGAGTTCTTGCAGTATGATGAGTTGTGCACCGCGAGTTGCCAAGTCGGCAATGCCTTCAGATAAACGTTGTATGTTTACAGAGGCATCAGAAACATTATGTTGCTGCAAGAAACCTATTTTAAGTTCTTTCATATCTTAGGGAATTGCATGGTGAGACAATGGAGTGAACCGTGCTGACGGATAACCGTTCGGGCATCAATGCCGATAATCTTACGGCCGGGAAAGGCCTTTTGCAACTGCGACATAGCCCTCCCGTCTCTATACGGCTGCGCATATGTAGGGCAAAGCACGCTATGATTGAGGATTACGAAGTTGGCATAAGTAGCCGGGAGTCGCACTCCATTATCATAAATGGCTTCGGGAAATGGCAGGCGAAGCAGTCGATAGGGCTTGTCTTCGAGTGTGCGGAGAGCCTTCAACTGATTTTCCATAGCTTGAAAGTCGGTAAAATGTTCATCGTTCTCATCACTATATATATATAATAAGGTGTCGTCAGGCGCAAGTCGCACCGTCGTATCTATATGCCCGTCGGTATCATCTCCTTCCAGTTTGCCGTGTTCTATCCACACAATTCGCACTGCATACAACGTTTTAAGTAGCCTTTCCTCTATCTCTGCACGTGTCATAGGCTGGTTTCGATGCGGAGCCAAAAGACAGCTTGAAGTGGTGAAGATGGTTCCTTTTCCGTCGCTTTCAATACTTCCGCCCTCCAAGACAAAGTCTGTGTGGTCTTCAACTACACCATCGAAAGCGCCAAGTCCGGCCATGTTTGCTGTGATGACATTATCTTTTTGCCACTCAAACTTCTCACCCCAGCCGTTGAATTTGAAGTCAAGATAGCGAGCTTCAGTTCCGTTTGTCAGTGTGATGGCTCCGTGGTCACGTGCCCATGTGTCATTAGAATCTATTTGATAGAATGTGATATTGGCAAGTTGGTCGTCTGTCAGTTGCTTTTCAAGCAAGGTCTTTGTTTGAGGTACCTCCGGTGAGATAAGATAAAGCCGTTCGTCACATGTAATGGCCCTTGCCATTTCGACAAATGTCTTTGTTATCTCGTCAAGATAAGGTTTCCAATCTGTTCCAGCATGCGGCCATGTGAGTTGAATGCCACGTTGCGGTGCCCATTCAGCAAGAAGCATGAAGTTATTATTTGTCATATTGTGCTATCATCATTCGTATTGCTGCCTACAAAAATAACTGTTTTTTCTCTAATTATTGATTTTTTGGATAAAAAACAGTACCTTTGCCCCATTAAACGCGATGAGAAATGTTGGAAATAAAAGATGGGGTTTTGAGTGGAGTCGAGTACTCCAAGACTGTAGCCGGCATTAATTTTATGGTAGAAGCAGGAGAAATGCTGTGCATTTATGCTTGGCATGATGAAAAACGACAGGCAATCATACACACGCTATTAGGCTTACAGCCTCTCAAATCTGGTTTTTTTTCTATTGATGGAGATGTCGTAGACAGCCGTTCCGCTGCTTATTTCAGAGCACATGCAGCCTATGTTCCTCATGAACTTCAGTTCCCTTCGATTACAATCGGCGAGATGATGCAGATGATGACAATAGACAAATCTCTGACAAAAGACAAAATCGAGGAGGAATGGAATAAGATAGGAATCAAGGGAAATCTATGGGAGCAGGCCATATCGTCTGTTTCGCAGATGGTCTTGCAACAAATGATGATGGTTGTGGCTGTAATGAAGAGCAGTAATTACATCATTATTGATCAAATACGAGGGGCCGTGACACCTGAAATAATAGTTTACCTCAGACAATATACGGCCTCTGGTGGAATGATTATTATTGCAACTGAAGATGAAGAAGTGAAAGAACTGTGTGATAAAACGCTGTTAGAACCGCAATGATTATAGAGAAGACGATGAATATTGGTTTTATGGGTATTTGTATCCTTGTGATATTACTATGTATCCCTGTGTATCTGATTTATTTTTACAAGCTGAATTTACAGCGAAAGTTCGCCATGGCAATCACAAAGGCTGTGGGCTATCTTGCGGTTACGGGCATCATGTTGGAGTTCGTTTTCCGTCTGAATAATGTCATACTCAATATTCTTTGGGTGATATTCTTGTCACTTTTAACCTCTGTCGTGACTGTTAGCAGAGCAAAATTGAGCATGAAAAGGTATTTTATCCCAGCTTTTTTTTCTACACTTATAGTAACTTTCATCATTGGAATTCTCGTTATCATGGCTGTTTTCTCAACAGGGAATCCATTCGATACACGTTATTTTATTCCGATTACTGGCTTTATTATTGGTGGTATAATAGAGAGTAATGCTAAGGCTTTGGATACTTATTATGCCGGATTGCGCAATCATTGCGCGCTTTTTTACAATCTTTTGGGTAATGGAGCTAGTCATCATCAGGCTGTCAAATACTTTATTAAGCGGTCTTTGGAGCGTAATATGCTTCCTTCCTTAGGCCGTATGACATATATAATAATAGGTGTTACACCAGCTGTTATGTGGGCAATGCTGTTAGCTGGTGCCGATGTTTATTCGGCTATCCTCATAGAATTATTGGCTCTCGCTGTGATGTTAGCAGCCTCACCTTTGGCCTTGTTGTTGACATTAGTGCTTACCAAACGCTATACCTTTGACGAGTATGGCAAGTTGAGCACCCAGAAACAGATAAACGAAACTGAAGAATGAAAAAGCATTTCCCTGTATATATTCCTTTTCTTATATTTCTTATTGGAACAGTAACCTGCAACTTAGCTAAGGGAAACTGTAATTTCCTGAAGAACAATAGCAAATATAATGGTGGCATTGAAGTTAATAGAAAGAAGCATCTTACAACAAAAGTACACCTGACAAAGAGTACTTTTACTACAATTACTGATGAACGATTACTAATACAAAATGTTCCACAAGGAGAACCCTCCCAAATCCTAAAAAGAGAGGGCTATATCGTCTCCTATAACTATGAAACACACATTCCAAATTGGGTGGCATGGCACCTGAAAGCACAGCATACGACCGGCCCTTACAAGCGTGAAGGCATTGGATTTCAGGAGGATATTGAAGCAAAAGGCGTGAGAGTAACGACTTTTGATTACAGCAGAAGTGGTTATGATCGTGGCCATATGTGTCCTTCGGCTGACAATAAATGGAGTCGACGCGCACAGGAACAGTCGTTTCTACTCACCAATGTTTGTCCGCAAGACCACGGTTTGAATGTTGGTGATTGGAATGAAATGGAGAAGCAATGCCGGAAATGGGCCAAAGTATATGGCAGCATCTATATCGTTGCCGGCCCGATTCTCTATCATCAGAAACACAAAACGATAGGCAAGTCCAAGGTTGTGGTGCCCGATGCTTTTTTCAAAGTGATTCTTTGTATGGAAGGAACGATAAAAGCAATTGGCTTTATCTATAAAAACAAATCAGGAAATAGACCGAAAGGTGATTATGTTAATTCGGTAGATCAAATCGAACGCATTACCGGTATTGATTTCTTTTCTTCGCTCCCGGACACGATAGAGACAAAAATAGAGGCAAAAACAGATTTATCGGACTGGTAAAAAACGTTAAACAACATCATGCTACCTTTATAAAATCTGA
This sequence comes from Segatella maculosa OT 289, assembly GCF_000243015.1. NCBI lineage: Bacteria > Pseudomonadati > Bacteroidota > Bacteroidia > Bacteroidales > Prevotellaceae > Segatella > Segatella maculosa. The sequence continues at coordinate 206,013 of NZ_JH594500.1, read as the reverse complement.
TAAAATCACTATCTTTGTAACCATATTTTGTGCATAGCATGAAGATAAAGGAAGTAATTGGTGCCCTTGAACAATTCGCACCTCTGCCATTGCAGGCAGACTATGACAATGCCGGTCTGCAAATTGGATTAACAGATGTGGAACTCTCAGGGGCTTTATTGTGTCTTGATGTGACCCCTAAAGTCGTTGATGAAGCGATTGTAAAGGGATGTAATCTTATTGTTTCCCATCATCCGCTTATCTTTCATAAGCTGAAACGCATTGCTGATGAAAACGAAGTGCAGATTACGGTACGTCAAGCGATAGAGCATCACATCACCATTGTGTCCATGCATACGAATATGGATAGTGCCAAGGGTGGTGTAAACTATAAGATAGCCGAGAAACTTGGACTAAGGAATCTGCGTTTCTTTGGTAAACAGGTTCTCGTCAATGGCATCGAAGGGGGCGATGGTGTCGTGGGTGAAGTCCATGAAGAATTGGCGGCTGATGACTTTGTAATGATGTTGAAGAAGCGTTTTGATGCGGAATGCATTCAATGTAATCAACTTCTTTGTCGCCCTATTCGTACAATTGCGATATGTGGTGGTGCTGGTTCGTTCTTACTGCATGATGCTATCGAGACAGGTGCAGATGCTTTCATAACAGGAGAGATGCACTATCATGAGTTCTTTGGTCACGATCAGGAAATACAGATAGCTGTTATCGGGCATTATCAGAGTGAACAGTTTACAAACGAAATATTTAAATCAATCATAGAGGAGCGGTGTTCCGGTGCGAGATGCGTTCTCACGGAAATCAATACCAATCCCATCATTTATTTATAACAGAATATGGCAAGAAAAAACCCTACAGATTTATCCGTTGAAGAGAAGTTGAAGACACTCTATCAACTGCAAACAACGTTGAGTAGCATTGACGAAAAGAAAGCATTACGTGGCGAACTCCCCTTGGAGGTTCAGGATTTAGAAGACGAACTCGAGGGGTTGAACATACGTATGGAAAAAATACAGAATGAAATAACCGATTTTCAAAACGCCGTTACGCAGAAACAACGAGATATTGCTGAAGCACAAGCCAGCGTTGAACGCTATAAAAGCCAGTTGGACGATGTGAAGAACAATCGCGAATACGACACACTGACAAAAGAAATCGAGTTTCAATCGCTGGAAATCGAACTTTGCAACAAGAAGATTAAAGAGGCTGCTATCAAGATAGAAGAATGCAAGAGCGATTTAGAGCAGACGCAACAGGCTATCAAGGAACGCGAAGAAGCCCTCAGCGAAAAGCGCGATGAACTGGATGAAATCATGCAGGAGACTCGTGAAGAAGAAGAAAAACTGAAAGAAAAGGCAAAGGAACTGGAGACAAAGATAGAGCCCCGGTTACTGACCAGCTTCAAACGAATTCGTAAGAACGCCCGCAATGGCCTCGGTATTGTCTACGTTCAGCGTGATGCATGCGGCGGTTGTTTCAATAAGATACCTCCACAGCGTCAATTAGATATTAAAATACATAAGAAAATCATCGTTTGCGAATATTGCGGGCGTATCATGGTTGATCCGGAGTTAGCCGGTATCAAGTCAGAAAAGTCGATTTCAGAAGAAAAACCGAAGCGTGCAAAGCGCAGTATCCGTAAGAAGAAAGAAGATACCAACACGGCAGACTAAGCATTTCTCTACCGTCTTACATCATATAAAGAACTGAAAGATTGACCATCTTTCAGTTTTTTTGTATCCTATCTTGCCTGTTTTTCTTTTTTTCTTATTAATTTTGCGACGCGAAATAAGATTTATAATAAAATTGATATACGGATTGTATGTCAGAATAGCATTAATCTACAAAACATATACAGAAGATGGCTAAGTATAACATAACAGAAAAGCAGAAACGGTCAACCGTTTATCGTGTCATGATGAGTGCAAACGTCAAGGATACGTTGCAAGAAGAAATCAGCAGGAAAATCATTATCGAGCAGAAATACAAGGATAAAGATTACTCTGCCAAGCAGATGGCCGAGGATTTAGGAACCAATGTGCGCTACATTTCGGCAGTTTGTGCGGAGCGTTTTCATACGAACTACTGCGGTTTAGTCAATGCACAGCGTATCAACGAGGCTATGTCGATGCTCGTAGACCCACGTTATCTGAAGTTACGCGTTGCTGATATCGGTGCAATGGTGGGGTTTGCCAATCGTCAGAGTTTCTATGGGGCATTCTTTCGCTTCAAAGGCATGACTCCACGACAGTATCGTCAGCATTACATAGACAGTCACCCGGAGCTTGTCAAAGCCAAAGAGGTACGCAATCGTTCGCGTAGAACAGCCTGAAGACCTGCTTTAAGCGGGCTTTCTCAGGCCTTGTTCCCAAATTTGATACAGCGAAACATGATAAACAGCATTAAGAAAATCGTCCTCACCGGTGGCCCTTGCGCCGGAAAGACAACGGCTTTAGTCAAGGTTATCGAGCATTTCTCAAGTCTCGGCTATAAGGTATTCACTATTCCCGAGGTTCCGACGATGTTCAGCCAGTCGGGTATGGACTATCTGACAACAAACCGCAAGCTCTTCTATGAAGGCGAAAAGGCAACGCTCGAAGTACAGCTGGCTTTGGAAGACAAGTTTCAGCGCATGGCAGAGCAATGTGAGGAGCCGGTTATAATTATCTGCGACCGCGGGGCAATGGACATCTCGGCCTATATGTCCCCAGAAACGTGGGATACCATCACAAAGGCTGTGGGAACCAACACGACGGCATTGCGAGACCAGCGTTACGATGCCGTGCTGCATCTTGTTTCGGCGGCAGATGGTGCCGAGAAATTCTATACAACAACCAATAACAAGCAACGCACGGAGGGCTTGGAAATGGCCCGGCTGCTTGACAAAAAGGTGATTGATGCATGGACCGGGCATCCTCATTTGCGTGTAATCAACAATCATGAAGACTTCAACAACAAGTTGCATCGCGTGTTGAAAGAGATATCGAGCGTCTTGGGCATACCCCAGCCTATCGTTGAAGAACGGAAATACATTGTCGAACTGACGGGAGAAATCCCGAATTGCATCGAAAGCGAAATCACGCAGACCTATTTGGTGGCTGAACCGGGGTGCGAAGTACGCTTACGTCGCCGCGGCTGGCAGGGCAAATATGTCTATGTGCACACCACGAAAAAGAACATTTCAAACTCAGAACAGCTCGAAACCGAACGCCAAATCAGCAGCAACCTCTATACGTCGTTGTTACAGCAGGCCGACCCTTACCGTAAGACAATACAGAAAACGCGCAAGAGTTTCATCTGGAAAGGGCAGTATTTCGAGCTGGACAACTTTCTGAAACCGGTCAGCGGGCTGACGATTTTAGAGACGAAAGGCATCACAGAGCAAGAGTCTGTGAACTTTCCCCCGTTCATCAAGGTCGTCAAAGACATCACGGGCGTATCGGAATATTACAACTACAACATCGCCTTGAAAGGATAAAGGCTTTGCTTTCAAAGCCCTTTCGGGGCGTTTTCCCGATGCTAAAGGTCGATTTCCTTTAGCAGCTTGCCGTCGAGCCGGAACATTCTTATGCGCCCGTCCTCATAAGTTCCCAATGTAGGCGGGTTCCCTCCTTTCGGAAAAGTGACCGACCCCGTGTTGCATATCACCGTTTCTTCGGTCCGTTGAAGCTCCCAAAGATGCGTGTGCCCATAGACAACAGCGTCGAAACGACCGTGCGGCAGGTGGTCTTTATGGTAGATATGACCGTGTGTAAGCAGCAACTTACGGCCGTTATCGACGAGCAACACATAGTCTTGAAGAATGGGAAAGTCGAGCAACATCTGGTCTACCTCCGAGTCGCAATTCCCTCTGACGGCCACGATTTCGTCGGCCATGGCATTCAGCCGCTCGGCTATGGCCTTGGGATTGAGTCCTTCCGGCAGACCGTTCCGGGGCCCGTAATTCAGGATATCGCCCATGATGCACATCATATCGCAATGCTGTTGGCGATAGAAGTCAATCACTTTCTCCAGCGCAGGGAGCGAGCCGTGAATGTCGGATACCAATAGATATTTCATGTTTTCAATCAGATTTGAATATTGTTTCTGCAAGTTTGTTTGCCATGCAATATTCGTTATTTTTTCCGAGATATGCAAACTTTGGCCGTAATTTATGAGCAACGGCCGCCAATCCATGAGGATAAATTCCCGCAGCATGCACTCCGGTTTCTGATTCCAGCCATTTTGCGACGCAATTTCAGCCACTTTAGCGCGCGAAATGACTGATATTGCGCGCCAAAACAGCTGATATCGTGTTGCAATATTGCTGAAATCGCATTGAAATAAAGTTTCATACGGTTGAAACTCAAGTTTCATACGGATGAAATTCGAGTTTCATGCGGTTGAAACTCAAGTTTCATGCGGTTGAAAATAAATTTTCATACGGGAGGAAATAAATTTCCTTGCGGTTGAAAATAAATTTTCATACGGGAGAAAATAAATTTCTTTGCGGGAAGAAATAAATTTCTTTACGGGAGAAAATTTACGGGCATACGGGAGAAAATAAATTTCTTCCCGTATAAAAATTTACGGTTCACAATAACTGTTCGACGAATATGGGCAACCGCTTGCCTGGAAGTAGGGACGCACGGCTCGTGCGTCCGCTCCTCCTTCAATTGACAGTTGGCGAGTAAACGGGTGAATAAGTTGATTGTTGCAAGGCATGTAGGGACGCACGGCCCGTACGTCCGCTCAAACAAACATGTGCATGCACTTGGAAATTCGCCTTGAACGGACGTACGAGCCGTACGTCCCTACTTCTTCACAGCCAAATAGCGTCGTTATGCGGCTGGAATAAAAACACATTACCAAGCATCTTGTTTCCAAACAGTCAAGGACTTGGAAGAAGGAAAACGTTGAAATCAAACGTCTTCTTCTACGTCTTTCTTTCCGAAATGGGGATCGATATCGAGGAAAGAAGCCACGGCGAAGGGCAGCAGACAACTCAACATGACGATGATGAAGAACATTCGGTAGCCCACGGCCTGCGCCAAAGCGCCCGCAAAGAGTCCGGGAAGCATCATCGAAAGGGCCATGAAGCCCGTACACAAAGCATAGTGCGAGGTCTTGTGCTGCCCTTGACTGAAATAAATCATGAAGAGCATGTAGGCACTGAAGCCGAAACCGTAGCCGAAATTCTCGAGGAACACGCACGCATTGATGGTCATCAGGTTCTCGGGCATCGCATAAGCCAGATACACATAGGCGATGTTGGGAATGGTGATAGCGCAGGTCATCGGCCACAACCAGCGTTTCAGTCCGTCGCGACTTGCAAGCAGTCCGCCGATGACGCCTCCCGCCAACAGTCCGACCACACCGACAGTTCCGTTGACCAGTCCGAACTCCTGCGGCGACAGCCCTAATCCTCCCTTACCCGGCCGAGCTTGCAGAAAGAGTTGCGAGACGGGGTTCAGCAAAGCTTCGGGAAGACGGAAGAAGAGCATGAAGGCGATTGCCGCAAATCGTTGCTTTTTCTTGAAAAACGTGTCGAATGTCATCAAGAACTCATACAATATCGCCTTGGCCTGCCGCTTCTCTTTATGGTCGATATCCTCTTTCGGCCGCGGCAAGATGTAGTTGTGATAGAGATAAAAAGCCATGAAAAGCCCGGTAAGACCATAGAAAATAAGGCTCCAAGAGAACTTGATCTGATAGCGGAACATCACCTGAAGCACTCCGGCTATCATAATCAAGACTCCCTTTCCGACAATCATCGAAAGGCGATAGAATGTGCTTCGTATGCCTACGAAGAAAGCTTGGTCGTGCTGATTGAGTCCCATCATATAGAACCCGTCGGCCGCTACATCGTGTGTGGCACTCGAAAAGGCCATCATCCAAAAGAAACAGATGCTTCCCTGCAGCCACCACGAGGCCTGAATGGTGAAAGCCACGCCCGCAAAGGCAGCTCCCAACAGCAACTGCATGGCCGTTATCCACCAGCGTTTCGTCTTGTATAGGTCGAGAAAAGGGCTCCAAAAAGGTTTGATGACCCACGGCAAATAGAGCCAAGAGGTGTAGAATGTTACTTCGGCGTCGGTCAATCCTAATTGCATGTAGATTTCGATGGCCAGCACGGTTACGGCAATATAGGGAAGTCCCTCAGCAAAATAGAGCGATGGAACCCATGTCCAAGGTTTTGAAGTCTTCATGGTTTTTAGTAGATTTTTTGAATGGTTGCACCTTTATAATAATGGAGCAAGATGGCATCATAGGCATATCCGCGCGCTCCCATGACCGCAGCCCCAATCTGACAGAGGCCTACTCCATGTCCCCACCCTGCTCCCGTGAGGACAAAGCGCTGTGGGACGCCCTGCGCATCGCGGCCGAACGCATCAACGACGAAAGCCGAACTGTAGAGATGGCTCTTGCTTAAAGCACGGCGGATTTCAAGTTCTTTGCCGATGGTAAGGGTCTTCTTCTCGCCCACTATCCTGAGTTTGGAGAGACGCCCGCTCGTACCACGCTCTACCGGAACAAGGTCGACGATGTGCCCGAAGTCTGTCTCCAGCTTCTCATTTATCAAGCGGAAGAGTGCTTCCTGCGTGTATTCAACGCGCCAACGGTAGAAGTCTGCCGTCTCTTGGTCATAGTCGTTAAGCACTTGGGAAAGCACTTTTGCGTCGTGCGTGTTGCAGAAACTCTCCGGATTGGAGCGTATCCAGCGGTCGGCATTTGCCTCAATGGTCAAGTCGATCGCCTCGTCGTGTGGCGCATCTCGCAAGGCAACGAGATAAGGCTTGCGAATGTTCTCCCAGCAATATCGGAACTCTTCGGTCTCACCACCGCAACATTTAGAGAAACGGGCATCGCAAATCTCACCATCATACGTCAGGATTTGCCCTTTGGTTTGCCTGATTGCCTCGGCCACTTGTTTACTTGTCGCTTTTGTGATGCCTTGATAACGCTGGCAATGGTCGTCGGCACAAACATCAAATATCGTGTGGTCGTCGCGGTCATACCAGCGCACCAGTTCGTTGTCATTCCTGATGAATGAAGAAGGTTTATTGCTTCTTTCATGCGCGGTCTCTCGCTTTTCTATCTGTGCCAGCAGCCAACTGCGTGAGATAACGGCGTGAGCTTTGAGCAGTTCAAGGCTCGACGTAGCACTCATCTCGCTCGAAATGACACTCTCTAAATATTGTTCTACGGGCAACTCATTAACGGCATATATCCTATCGCCCGCAACAATGAGCTTCAACGCACCGAGGAACGTCTGCGTCTCTTTGCGTTCCCAATGGAAATCAACTCCGATAGTGACATCGGAAAGCGAGAAAGAGGCACCATTCGCTTGCGGTATGAAAGTCAGCCCGCTATAAGACTTGCCCTTCCATAGCACGGCCCCGTTGGCAAGGGAAACCTCCTGCTCGCCTTCTACCTTATTATTATCTACGAGATAAGGCGCATTGAGTCGGAACTTGATTTGCTTTCCACTGACAATACCTACCGACACGTCGGCCCTTCCCTTTATCTTCGGCCCGCAATGGTATGCACTCAGCTTTTCAACCACCCGCTGCATGGCCTCATCGGTGATGCCGCACTCTTTCAGAATTGCTTCTGCTTGCGTTTCGGTCAGCCGGTTAAAGTCTTCTTCACGTGGGACTATCAGCAATCCCGACATATCCAAGGCGCCGGGACTCACCAGCAGCTGCTCTTCGCCCTCGGCATAATAGCAATCGGGACGATGCTTTCCGCGTGGGATAATCACGGAGATATAATACGCTTCTTCCCGCCAGCTCACAATGTTCATCATTGGTTCAGTTTCTCCGTCGCGTTGCGGCAGGGCCTCGTAAACAAGATTAAAGAGCGTCCGGTCAGCCGTCTCGTCCTTACTTCGAATGACAAGAGCCGGCACAACGAAGCCATGAAGCACGCAGATATCGTTATCGCGGTCTAAAGCGAAGATAGGCTCAAGACTGCGACTCATGCGCCGCCACTCGCATTGCAACGGCACCAAGCCGCCCGTTCCCGCTTGCAGGTGCATGTGGTCAGGTGCACTTGCGCCGCACCTCGGCCCATTGTAGAACACCATGAGGCTACCATAGCGTGACAATACTTTATGCATTTCGCCGTAATCTGCCTTGATGGCCTGCGGCCGATGCTTACGGGCAGGGAGCGTGAAGTGGGCGGGAAGTATGGGAAACGGATTAACCAAGAGGTCGAAGCCTTCGTCGAAGTGCTCCGTGAGCTGCGCTTCGGGCCTGTTTGCCTCGCAGAGAAAGCATGGACGCTTCTCCAAAGTCTGCTTATCAATCTTTGCCCCCGTGCTCACCATGCGTGCCGGATTGAACTGCACACGCAGTCGCCCCGTTTGCTTCACCTTTACATCCTGCAGCCCCTGATAGCGTTGTCGGACTTCTTCCCACTGCTTTAGCTGTTGACAGAAGAAGTCGTTCAGCTCGTTATCCATTGCGCCCCCGGCCTTCTCGGCATTCAAACGGCGGCGGGCCATAAGCTCAACCGTGCGCAGACGGTCTTTATAGAGATTGTTGGCATTCTGCTTTTCGATGCTCAAAGCGGCGTCGCTGTTGCCACCCCAACGCCGACAAAGATAGAGTTCGTCGTAGATTCTGCCGATACGATAATGGCGACTAAAGGTCAAGCCCACGGCATAGTCTTCACCATAGCCAGTATTGGGGAAGCGGAGCTGGCGTAAAAGCGGGGTGAAGAACGCACGCGGAGCCCCCAGCCCGTTGATGCGCAAGGCATTGTTACAGCCATTGTCTTCGGTCCACTCTCTATGGTCGATAAGCCCCGGCGGCAGCGTGTTCAGTTCGAAGTCACACATACGATAAGCCCCGATGATCATGGCAGCCTTCTGCTCATGAAACGCATCGATAATCTTCTGCAACGTATGCGGCGAAGAATAGAGGTCGTCGCTATCCAACTGAACAGCAAACCGACCGCAACGTTCGTCGTCAACGGCCACATTCCAACAGCCGCCAATGCTTAAATCGGTACGCTCAGGCTTGATGACAACGAGCCGCTCTTCGTGCAATTCGCACAAGATAACTCCCGTGCGATCGGTACTGTGGTTATCAACAACGATAACGTTGTACTTAAACTCCGTCTGCTGCGCCAACGCGCTCTTCACGGCATCGGCGATGGTCCGCTCACGGTTGTACACGGGAATAACCACGCTGGCTTCGCAATCAAAACTGCCTTCGGTGAAGTCGGGCTCACGATAGCGGCGCGTGTCAACCAGCGCACCCACAGCCTCAAGATGCAACGTCACGGCCTTTTCCATCTCTGCCTGCACCATACGGTTACGCGGATTGACGTAGTCGAATTGCCGCTCGCCGCTCTTCCGCGTGTCGTATTCCTGCTCGGTATAAAGATATTCGTTAACGTGGAACAGTTCACCCTTGCGGCTTAAAAAGAGGCGCAAGTCGTAAAGCCCGGCAAAGTCGAAGCGATGACGCGGGTCGCGTCCGCAAGTGGCTGCGTATTCGTGCAACAAACGGGTACGTATGAGCAGCAGAGCGCCGAAGTCGAAATCGTCGCGTAGACTGCCTTCCTGATAATCGATGACAGGATGTGGCTCACGCTTTCCGTCGGCAACCGAATAAAAATCAGCATAAACCATAGCTGCGCCAGTGTCGTCAGCCACGCGCAGCATTCGGTCGATAGCGTGCTGCCCTAAGACTACCGGCGTGGATTTCAGACCAAGAAGCACGTAGTCGCCCTTGGCCGTCGTGCCGATCTTGCAAATTGCATCGGTCGAAAACCGCCTTTCCATAGCGAGCAGCGAACAGCCGCCGGGCACACGGTCAGTTTCCCTACTCGAATCGACCACAAGGCATATCTGCCCAACGGCCTTATTCTGTCTCAATGTCCCGACGAGTTCCCCGAATTCCTCCGGGCTCTCGCAAGACAGAAAGCAGTCTGTATTTCCTGTCATACGATATGTTTTTTAGCTTGTATTCCGACGCCCTGCGTACAGTAGCCGACCAAAGGGCCGGAAAACCGTGGCGGAGCTTTGTTTCGTGCAAAGATACTAAATTATCCTGAATAAGCGTCCGGTTCGGCTCGCTTTAGGTGAAAAATGCAACTGCCATAAGAGAGATTTATTATTGTTATAGGAAAAAACCATAATTGTAACTCGAAAGAACTATAATTGCTATAGGAGAGAAACTACACACATACCGCACGGAACGGTTTTTGCAATAGTTCTTTTTGGATTATCACCGTGGAGATAAGGTCTTATCACCATGGTGATAAAGTCTTATCTCCACGGTGATAAGGTGTTATCTCCATGGTGATAAACAAAAACCATCCTATTGCGCTGACCATTCCGTGCGGTATGAGAATGTATTTCGTGCTATTGCGCTGACGTTTCCATACGATAATGTCCTATTTCCATAGTATCATACGGAAACGCGGACGGGCAGTTTCATGTGTCTTCGCATCAAAAAACAAGTCGGAGCGTGAAGCCGTTCGACATTAATTTATTACCTTTGCACTATGATTTCTCAGCAGAAGACACTTTTGGGCATGACCTTGGACGAACTCCGGCAGGTTTGCAAGGAACTCGGCATGCCGGCCTTCACGGGCGGGCAGATGGCGAAGTGGCTGTATGTGCATCGTGTGAAAGAGATTGACGAGATGACGGACATATCCAAGGCCAATCGTGCGCGGCTGTCTGAGAGCTACACCGTGGGCTGCCATGCGCCTATCGACGCGCAGCACTCCGCGGACGGGACCATCAAATATCTGTTTCCCGTGGCGGGCGGGAAGTTCGTCGAGACGGTGTATCTCCCCGAGAACGACCGTGCCACGCTGTGCGTTTCGTGCCAAGTGGGCTGCAAGATGAACTGTCTTTTCTGTCAGACGGGCAAGCAGGGGTTCGAGGGGAGTCTCGATGCCTGCGACATACTGAACCAGATTTATGCGCTGCCCGAGGCGGACAAGCTGACGAATATCGTGTTCATGGGACAGGGAGAGCCGATGGATAATCTCGACAACGTTCTGAGAGCAACGGAAATTCTGACGGCCGACTACGGCCTGGCATGGAGCCCGAAACGTATCACGGTGAGTAGCGTGGGCGTGAAGAACAAGCTGAAGCGCTTTCTCGAAGAGAGCGACTGCCACGTGGCTATCAGCTTGCATTCGCCGATTGCTGAGCAAAGGGCCGAATTGATGCCGGCTCAAAAGAGTATGAGTATCGCGGAAATCGTGGAGCTTCTGCGCAACTATGACTTCTCCCGGCAGCGTCGGCTGTCGTTTGAATATATTGTCTTCGGTGGCGTCAACGACTCTGCGGCCCATGCCCGGGAAATCGTAAAGCTACTGAAGGGATTGGACTGCCGCGTCAATCTGATCCGATTCCATCAGATTCCCGATGTGCCGCTACATGGTGCCGACGAGAAAAAGATGGAGGAGCTGCGCGACTATCTGACGGCTCATGGCGTGTTCACAACCATTCGGGCCAGTCGTGGAGAGGACATATTCGCAGCCTGCGGCCTGCTTTCCACCTCAAAAAAGATAGGCGAGATAAGGCATGAACGGTAAGACGATAGGTTTTATTTTGGCCGCACTGCTCATGCTGAGTGCGTGTAGGCGGATACAACGGCTCGACCGTCCCTATGCGGACAATCCTGAAATGCAAGAAAAGGTGCGCAAGTCTTTCGACCTTGCCATTGCGTTGCCGGCCGACATGCAGTCGAGCAAGCAGGGAAAAGACTTCTTTTGGCTGTCGAACAATGCTGCTTCGGGCATGAAGAACGTAGTCTTCTACCGCATTCGCAGCCGCGACACACTGCCGTTGAGCGTGGAAAGGTTCTGCGAGTTGCGCGACAGCGTGATGAAGATAAATATTAAAGGAGAGGAAGACAGCATGCACGTCGCCACGGTCAAGGCCTCTGTCAAAGGGCGCTTCTACCCGAAAAGCAGGCGAGGTCGCTATGAAGGATTATGGGAAATGAAAGGCGATGCCATGGGTGGTCCATTCGTCAGCGACGTATATGAACGGCCTGACAGGCACGGGCTCATCATCGCGGAAGGCTTCCTCTATGCGCCCGAAACCAACGAAAAGAATACACTTCTCAGTCAGCTTCGTGCCATACTGGGTTCAATAAATATCATAAACAATGGAAAATAGAAAAATTCGTGTCGCTATTACGCACGGTGATACCAACGGTATCGGATATGAACTCATCTTCAAGACCTTTGCCGAGCCTGAAATATTGGAACTATGTACGCCGATTATCTATGGTTCTCCCAAGATTGCGGCCTACCATCGCAAGGTTCTTGACATTCAAGGAAACTTCAGCATCATCAACAATGTGGCAGAAGCCACAGACGGACGCGTCAATCTGCTCGCCTGCTTTGACGAAGATGTGAAAGTAGAAATGGGCGTGGCATCGCCTGAAAGCGGTATGGCTGCCCTGAAAGTTCTCGACAAAGCCATGACAGATTACCGAGAAAATGCCTACGATGTGCTGGTCAACTGCCCCATGGATGACGGGAATATACATATTGGCGGCTATCGGTTCAGTAACACCGGCAAGTATATAGAAGCCAGTTTGGGCGAAGGAAGCAAGGCCGCAACCTTGTTTATCAGCGACAAGATGCGCTTGATGGTGGCGACAGAAGGCTCTTCTGTCAAAGACATAGCAAGCGTATTGACCAAAGAGTTGGTGAAGGACAAGGCCACATTGTTCTTTAAAACCATTCGCAGAGACTTTAATATTTCTAATCCACGCCTTGCCATTCTGGCCCTGAACCCTAACCAAGGCAAAGAAGAGCAAGAGATAATTGCGCCGGCCATCAAAGAACTGATAGAAACAGGGGTGCAGGCATTCGGTCCTTATACGGCAGCCGAATTCTTTGAGAATGACTATTACAATGAATTCGACGGTATTCTTGCCATGTTTTACGACCAAGGAGTCCCCTCGATCAAAGCACTTGCCACGGAAGGCGTAGTGAAATTCAACACCAATCTTCCCATCATTACGACCGAGCCCGACTGTCATGTGCGTTTCGACATCGCCGGTCAGTGTGTAGCCGACGAGCGTTCTTTCCGTCATGCCATTTATATGGCCATTGATATTCATCGCAACCGTGCCCGATATGATGAGCCTTTACAGCATCCTCTGCAAAAGCTTTATCACGAAAAGCATGACGACGGGGAGAAAGTGCGCTTTTCCGTTTCAAAGAAAAAACATGAATAAGAAATATCAGAACGGTTTTTTCATCTTCGGAATCATCGTTCTCGGCATCATGATTACGCAGCTCGACTTCCATCAAGTGTGGGAGGGACTGCGACATGCAGGCTATTGGTTCATCGCAGTAGTAGTGCTTTGGGCTTTCCTTTACCTCTTTAATACGTCGGCATGGTATATCATCATCAACTCACAAGACCGCAAAGAGGGACAGAAGAAAGTGTCTTTTGCATGGTTGTATAAGCTGACCGTATCGGGATTTGCCCTCAACTATGCCACGCCGGGCGGCTTGATGGGCGGCGAACCCTATCGCATCATGTCGCTGTCTCCAAGGATCGGACCAGAAAGGGCTTCGTCTTCGGTCATCTTATATGCCATGACTCACATCTTCAGTCACTTTTGGTTCTGGCTTCTCTCTCTGTTTTTGTTTATCTTCACACAGCGTGTCAGCATGCCAATGGCTGTGCTCTTGACTGTCACGGGAGCCTTTTGCGTGTTGGGAATATGGTTCTTTATCTCCGGCTACCGCAAGGGATTGGCCAACCGTGTGATGAAATTCTTAGGGCATATCCCACTCTTGAAGCGATGGGCTTTGCCTTTCATTGAAAGTCATAGGGAGCAACTTGACACCATTGATCGGCAGATATCGGCCCTCCACAAACAGAGTCCCAAGACTTTTGTTTCGGCCGTATTGTTAGAGCTTTCGTGCCGTTTCTGCTCCGCATTGGAGCTGTTTTTTATTCTTTTGGTACTCATGCCGAGTGCAAACTTCCTGCAATGCGTGTTGATTCTTGCCTTCACCAGTCTTTTTGCCAACCTGCTTTTCTTCATTCCTTTACAGTTGGGAGGGCGTGAAGGCGGCTTCCTGATGTCGACGACGGCATTGGGTATATCAGCCAATGCCGGTATCTTTATCGCATTGATTGTCAGACTTCGCGAATTGCTTTGGACGGGAATAGGCCTATTGCTCATCAAATTCGATAAAAAGGCCTAATCATACGGCTTTCCAATATCAGCCATATCACCGCACAATATGACTGATTTCACCACCCAATATAGCCCATATTGCGCGGTGAAATGGCCGAGATTGCAACACAAGGTGCAAGTCGTTGGTTATCAACGTGGATAATGTAGGGACATACGGCTCGTGCGTCCACTCCAACAACCCTGCGCCTACACTTGTAATTCCACTTGAACGGACGCACGAGCCGTGCGTCCCTACATCACCGCCTCTACCCTGTTGCACGGTAAAATGTTCATGTTGGAAACCGACTTCATGTACCTTATAAAACGATATGAGACAACGAGCGTAAGAAACACTAAACGATAAGTCGTCTCAATAGGTAGATTAAAATAAAAAGCGGGAACTCTTAAATAAGAATTCCTGCTTCGGGTGGAGGGTGGGACTCGAACCCACGACATTCAGAACCACAATCTGACGCTCTAACCAACTGAACTACATCCACCATTTTAAGTGATTTGCTATTGTTGTTTAGCGGGTGCAAAGATAAAAGAAAAGTTTGTAATTGCCAAACTTTTCTCTTACTTTTTTGTCATTTTTATTTGGCTGGAGTCTGAGGCATTTGCGGAACCTGCTGGCTTGCACCAAATCCCTGTGTATTGGTCGGATTTGTGGTCTGTGTTTCAGTAGCGCTTCTCTCCATGACACTTTGCTCTGTTGATGCTTGTGGAGCCACATAAGCGCATGCTATGCTGAGGATTACCATTGCAATAGCCACTCCCCATGTTGTTTTTTCCACCACATTGGTTGTCTTGCGAACGCCCATAATGGCATTAGATGATGAAAAGTTTGAAGCCAAGCCTCCCCCTTTTGATTCTTGAATCAGCACGACGAGTATCATCAAGATGGCCGCCAAGACAATCAATACTACGAATAATGTGTAAGTCATTTCTTTATTATTTGTTTTTATTGTTTATAATCAATTTCTCTAAGAAACGTATTTGGTCTGCAAAGTAAGCATTTTTTTTTGGATTATTCAAATTTAAACGCTTAATAATTTCCAAAGCTTTCTCATACCGTCCCTGTTTAATATAAATGCGCGCCAGCGTCTCTGTGAAATAGTCTTTATCTTCCTCGGTTTCTGCTTCGGTATTTGAATGGTCTATGGCTTGTGCTGCGGGAGTCTCTTCCTCTAAGTCCTCTGCTTTGTAGCTTGTCGGATAGTTCTTTTCCAGCTCGTCTTCGTCATCAGTCTGTAGGTTAAAGCCTCCGTCTTCCATGAAACTGTTGATCAGTGTCGTCGTACGATCTTGCTCCTTGTGCTGCTTTTGTTCCAATTCTTCTTTTTCAAGCCTGAGCAAATAAGACACATAGTCAACGGTGGCATCTGCAGGAGTGGGATGATGTTGCTTTTCCACGGGCTCTCCGTCGCTACCTTCAGGAATTGAATCAAGAAACGTGTCGATAAGGTCTGTCGTTCGGTCTTCATGCTCGCTTGCCACTTCATGCAGCTGCTGCCGGGTTAGTGTCGCCTTTTCTGCATACACTTTATAATGGGCAGCTTCTATCATATTGAAGAGAATGTGACGGTCGGTAATGCATATTGCAGTCTTCCTCAATTCTTCATCAAACGCAGGGTCATGCAGGATATAAAGGTTTTGCAATAACAGAATGCGTGCCGTCTGATAGTAAGGATGGAGCGCAACGAGACTGCGAAGCTCGTAAAGAGTTTCACGGTCCATGTATTCGGGGTGCTGTATGAGGCGCTTTATATCCATTCGTTTACCAATTGGCTACGGTTGCATTGAAAATCTGGTCTACAAGGTCTTTTGTCATTTGCATGACAAGCTCTTCCTGAACCGAGTTCAGACTCCTTGTCGTCTCATAGGAAGCAGTTGCAGTGAATTGCTTTTCGAAGTCTTCCGCATGGTTCTTGGTGTTCGTGAACCTGACATTCACCGTCATTGAAAGTTCGGTTTGTGCCGAAGTTCCTTCACTTGTAACCGCCTTGTTACGCTGCGTATATTGTGTAATTTCACCTTCAATCTTCATATCGCCGTTCCGTTTCACCTGAATCAACTTCGTATGGTCGGCAAACTGGTCTTTCAAACGATTGTTGAAAAGCGGTCCCATCGGTCCCCACACATAGCTTGACCGGATAGGAAAGTCGGCAATCTGTATCGTTTTCGTCTTACTGTAGTCGACACTTGCGCCATTGAACTTGTAGCCTTTGAAGCTACACGACGCAAGCAAGACAAGCAGACAAGCGAGCAATATCAATTTCAGTCTCTTCATTTGTTAAAGATTATCGGGTAAAATAATTATTCCAACCCATATTGTTTGATGCGTCGATAGAGTGTCCGGTCCGAAATGCCCAGTTCCTGCGCAGCCTTCTTGCGGTTCCCCCCGTTACGTTCCAAGGCTTTCTCAACCATCTGTCTGCCCAAATCATTCAGATTCAGACTTTCCGGTTCGCGTATTTCCTCGGCAAAGGCATCATAAGCCGCCGCTTGGGGTTGCCGACCGGCAGGGTTGAGAATGGCATACGGACTTTCATCTGCCCTGCGCACAATCGCCGTTTCCTGCGGTGTGGCAAATCCCTGTGCACCAGACAAGGCACGCGCCTCGTCAAGCTGCTTCTTGAGCACATTCATGTCGCGTTTCAAGTCGCTGACATTACCCCTCAACTCATATAATATCTTATACAGTATCTCGCGTTCCGTCTCATAAGAGTGCTCACCGGGTTTGCCTATGATGGCCAACTGCGTGCTCTCCGTGTCTTTAGGAATAAAATGCAACAGTTCGCGAGCATCTATCTCACGCTTCTCACTGAGCACGGACATCTGTTCCGTGATGTTCTTCAGTTGCCTCACGTTGCCCGGCCACTTGTATTGCAGCAGCAATTGCTTGGCCTCATCGTTCAGCGTAATCTTCGGTAAATGGTATTTCTCAGCCATCTGCATGGCAAACAGTCTGAACAAAAGAACGATGTCTTCGCCTCTGTCTCTGAGTGGAGGCATCTGGATAGGAATCGTGTTCAAGCGATAGAACAAATCTTCACGGAACCTTCCCTCACTGATAGCCTTGCGCATGTTCACATTCGTTGCGGCCACGATGCGCACGTCCGTCTTCATGATCTTTTGCCCACCCACACGGATATACTCACCCGTTTCCAACACACGCAACAGCCTTGCCTGCGTGGCAAGCGGCAGTTCGCCCACCTCGTCAAGGAATATCGTTCCCTTGTTTGCCGTTCCGAAATAGCCCTCGCTCTCGCCCACGGCACCCGTGAACGACCCTTTCTCATGACCGAACAGCTCGCTGTCAATCGTTCCTTCAGGGATAGAGCCACAGTTGATGGCAAAGTATTTCTCGCGTCGGCGCGGCGAGTTGTCGTGAATGACACGAGGAATAATCTCTTTACCGACACCACTTTCGCCCACAATCAACACCGACAAGTCCGTAGGAGCCACTTGCAGCGCGATGTCCAAGGCTCTGTTCAACCCGTCACAATTACCTACGATATTGTAGCGTTGTTTTATTCTTTGCAGTTCAGATGTATTCATTGAGTGGCAAAATTACATATTTTATTCCACAAATGCAAATAGACCTAGCAAACACTTTGGTTTACAAGGTCTATTTTTTACTTTTTTACCTTTTTTCCCTTTCCCCTTTATGGTCAACCATCTCGCCTCTCCCCTCCCTCGGGAGGGGCCGGGTGAGGCTTTCCGGGTGTGTATTAAAACGGGGAGGGCACACAGACAAGCGAGTTAATCATAAGGTGAATTTTGATTTTGACTAAATACAGGTAAGTCGTGCGCCCTCCCCAAAGGAGCCTCCCCCAACCCCCGGAAACCTCCCCCGCCCCCTCCGAAGGAGGGGAGTCCGAGCTTGCACCAAATTAGTTTGCACGCTGTTCGCTCTCCCCTCCCTTCGGGAGGGGCCGGGGGTGGGTTTGAGGGCTTTCAATTCCCGTGCTGCCCGATTCCACCCTCTCCGGAGTTCTTCTTCGCACCTTTCTTATACCTTCTGATCACCTCGTTCACGTAATCGACGAATTCGTCGAGCGCACCCACCGCGCCGAGTATGGCAACGGCATTCACCGTGCGCACGAACTTGCGATAGGCCTCGTCGCTCTGCCGGCGGGCCATGCGCAGCTCACCGACCACACCTCCCGCATTCTCGTTCGTGCGCGACTCGATGAGCGCCCTCACCTTTTCGTTCGCCGCCTTCAGCGCCGTCACGTAGGGCGTGATGCCCAGTTTGGTCACCTCGGCGGCGTATTTATCCTCACAGTCGGCGATGAGGTTGGCAATGAGTCCCGTCTCGCGGTCGAGCTGCATCTGCGGGTCGATGCGATAATCCTTGAGATGCTGTTCGAGCACCTTGGCAGCCGCAGCCACGTCGGCCACCGGCATGTGCAAAAAGCCCTTCACAGCGGCCCGATAGCCCGAAAACAGCTTGTCGCGCTCCTTGTCGGCCGCCTCGATGTCATCGGTGAAGAGGCTCTTTCGCGAGAGCACCAGACAACGGTCCTCCTCGTCGAGCGCACTTTGCAACGCGCCCAGCGCCGCCTTGGCCACGGCATTCGACGTGATTGCATTTTCAGCCTTGGCGCGCTTCGACACGGTAGTCATAAACTCGAAATGCGCACCGTTGGTCAGCTTTGCAAGATGAATTTCAATGATTTCTTTCATTTTTTATTGTTTTTATGTTTAACATGTGTCGGATTGCTCCGAAAGATTATCTTTTTAGCATTTGCGCCCCGGGGCGCAGTTAACATAGCTTAACAGGCGAAACTTGCGCCCTAGGGCGACGTTAACACAGCTTAACAGGGGAAGCTTGCGCCCCGGGGCGATGTTAACGCAGGTTAACGGGTGAGCCTTGCGCCCTAGGGCGATGTTAACGCAGGTTAACAAGTGGAACTTGCGCCCCGGGGCGCAAGCCTCTTTTCCCACCATTTGGCGTTTGCGCCCCGGGGCGCAAGCCGTTTACTCGAAGGGTCGCGCCATACTTCCTCTCGTGCGAGTACCATCCCCCACGAGTACGTAACTGGTGGTGAATTCTAAAGTGTACGCATTGGGGCCGTATTGAGGATTACCACTCGACGACCAATAACCGCCATACGTGGTTGGGTCTAACAGCATCCCCCCGATGTAAATACCCGTCACGGGCAGGAAGAAATAGTCATCGAGTTGAGCAGGATTTCCGGAGATCAGATTATGATTAATCGGATTCATAAGAGTCACTCGCGCGTCTTTGGGAGTGGCGGTGGCAGAGGTCCGATAGCCCTCTTTGAGTTCGTCCCACGTGAGGGTGGCGGGATAGTGCTCCGTATTGATCAGGTAGTTCACGATGGCGCTCTTCTTCCTGAGCCAGAGGCCGCTACCGGTTACGAGATGACCGTTATCTGCATAAACACCGGTGCCCCTATGCGGGTCGCCTTTCATGACATACCAGCACAACTCGTTGGCGTTGGGCAAAGTCTTGAATAGTTCGTTCTGTGTTGCATCAATCCGTATGCCCGGACCGGGATAGTAGTCATTGCACCACCGTTCGGGGTCAGCCGTCTTGCTTTGTGGAGTATTACCGTCAGGTGTTCCGTCAGCCAGCAGATGTCCATACCAATAATCCTGTCGGGCATCCCACATATAATACTTTTGAGAGAAGTCGACCGTGATATCGTTGATTTCACCCTTGTTGAGCGTGACATTTGTGAGCATTTGCGAAAAGGCCATTTCCACGTTAGTTGTCGGGTCTTTGATGGTGTATTCTATACTGAAGTCGTATTTACCGGGGCGGACGACGAGGTAGGTGGCGTTGGCCTCTTGGTTCGCGGTTGTATAGAGCGGGAAGTCGGGAAGCGTCACCGTGATTATATTTCCTCCAAAAGGGGTGCCATCTGTGTTGCGAATATCTTCACCGTCGAAGTCACTATAATTGGCGAAGAAGCCTGTGGTTGTATACTGTATTTCTGCATTAATTTTGATGCTCTTCAATCGTATGTTAGGGGCAAGAGCCCCATTGGTGCAACGGGGTAGGAAACAGAGATAAGCTGGCTTATGCGAAAGAGAGAAATTGAATTTGTCTGGATTACCCGTATTGTAGGCCTTGCCGGAACCACAGTCGCCCCACTCTCCGGCATGGCTGAAATCATTAGCTGCCGTGCGGCTCTGATTGTCAGGAATACCGATGGTTGAGTATGAGGGGCTATTATGATAATAGGCTTGTCCTATACCCGTGTAGCGCACTTCGCAACCGTTGGCATAGTCTGTCTTGTTGCCGGGCAGGGTGAACTCCGCGCTGGCTCCGCCGTCGTGCAGTGTTGTGCCCGTGCTCTTGACCCAAGTGCCGTCTTGTTTCTTCACCCAAATGAAGTCATCGCTCGTCCAATAGGCGTCGGCCCCCTTGTCGGGCGTGTGCTTGATGTTCGTGCGTGTCTTCGCACCGGCAAACTCGTCTTCATCTATGAACCGACGCTTTGCCGAAATCTTTGTGTCATTGGTCGCGAAGACTACGCTGCCTTTCGGTGCTTCGGTTCCGTTCTCTTTCTTTTTGTCTTGCGCAATGTCTTCATTGGCACAAGCTGCAAACAGTATTGCTACCATGAGCAGCATGCTTGCCTTTATCCATTTTTTCATATTCATTTGTTTTATAATTATTAAGAGCCTCCCCCGTTCAATAGTCTTTAGCCCCCCTTCGGTTCCCCCACCGGGGGACAGAAACCTCCAAAGGAGGGGAGCCCGAGCTTGCGGGTAGTTTGCTCTCCCCTCCTTTGGAGGGGTTGGGGGTGGGCTTTTTAGTTATCTACTCTTCCCACACATTATAGCTTGGGTAATCACTCCCCTCTCCCTTTGGAGAGGGGTTGGGGGTGAGGCTTTCGGGGGAGTCTTCTTCCCACTCTTCATCACTACCTCGCTTTGCACTACCAAACGTGCCACCTTGTCCGATGTGCTGGTGCTGACCACTGACGGCCTGCAAGAGATTGTCTTCCTGCATCGGATAAACCTTAATCTCGGGCGTTATGTATGCCCGCTTCCTTCTTTCCATATTCTCCATATTTATTGTTGTTATCTTGATTTGCGCTGTTTGCATGTAGGGACGCACGGCTCGTGCGTCCGCTCCAATGACTCGTCAACCGTGGTAAGCGGACGCACGAGCCGTGCGTCCCTACATTTTGCTCCCTTATTTCGTTCATTTTTTGCTCGTAAAGGGACACGAATATGTGAACAAAGGGAACTCTTCTAAGCCCTTTGTCTATAGGGATTACGCGCGCTTCGCGCGCGCGTACGTGAAGACGTTTAAACGCCAGGTGCGCTAAGTGTGTGTGTGTGTGTGTGTGTGTGTGTGTGTGTGTGTTAGCAAATTATTTGGACCAGCCAAATAATAAGCGTTAAAAGATGCAGAGAAATCAAAGTTTCTTTGCACCGGCTTCACACCTTTATATATATGATTACTTTCTGTCATCGCGTGCAAAGGTAAGGCAAAATTTCGGAACAAGCAAACTTTCCCCAAAAAAAACCCCCCCCCAACCCCTCCGAAGGAGGGGAGTACGAACTTGCGGGAAGCCTCTCCCCTCCTTTGGAGGGGTCGGGGGAGGCCTCTCCTCCCTCCCTCTGGGAGAACTGGGTTAGATGTTAAGGCGGGTGTTATAGCAGCGGACTTAGCAATCTGACGATACTCTCCCAAAGCCGAAGGAGGAACGAGCGGTGGGTGAAGTCGCGTATCTCTTCGATATCGACACAGTTCTGTTCGTCACGCAGATAAATGGCTTTGATGCGCAAGGCCATATCTTCATCGTAAAAGAAGATGTTGCACTCGAAATTGTTCTCAAAGCTGCGGAAGTCGATGTTGGTGCTACCGCAAGTGCACAGGTGGTCGTCGCTGACCATCAGTTTAGAGTGATTGAACCCGGCCTTATAGAGGAATACCTTGGCTCCGGCTTCTACAATTTCGCCCAAATACGACTTGCATGCCCATTCCACGAGTTTGGCATCGCCATGCATCGGTATCATCAACCGCACATCGACACCCGACAATGCCGCCGTACGAATGGCAAAGAGAATGGGTTCGGTCGGCAGGAAATAAGGGCTCTCCATATACACATAGTGCTTTGCCTCGAGCAGGATACGCACATAGCCCTGCATGATGTCGGGCCAAGGCTGGATAGGACTGCTCGTGACAATTTGGGCAAGGCAATTGTTTTCCTTGACGTGAGTGTTCTCGGGATAATAACGAGGGTCGGACAGCAGGGTACGGTCAACAAAATACCAGTCGATGAGGAATGCACGTTGCAAGGAATAGACCACCCCACCCGTGATGCGCATGTGAGTGTCGCGCCACGGCCGACCTTTCACACCTTTTATATAACGCATGGCGATATTCATACCGCCGATGAAACCCGTCTCTCCGTCGATGATACAAAGCTTCCGATGATTGCGATAGTTCACTTTGCCCGTCAATGCCGGGAACCGTACAGGAATGAAGGGCCTGACTTCGACGCCCTCGCGTTTCATTCGGTTGAAAAACTTATCGCGGACATTCCAGCAACCCACGTCGTCGTAGATGAGCCTGACTTCAACACCTTGCCTCACCTTGTCTGTCAAGGCATCGGCAACGAGCATTCCGAGTGCATCGTCGTCGATGATGTAGGTGTCGATATGAATATGATGCCGTGCGCTTCCGATGGCATGGAGTAGCGCAAGGAAGAAATCACTTCCCTCGGTATAGATTTCAACGTCGTTATCCTTGAACGGTAACGCCATGCTCTGATTGGCAAAGAGGTGCATCAGCTGACGGCCCTTCTCGGGCAGGTGCAGATTGCGTTGTTCGGCAAATTCGAGCATGCTTCGCTTGGTCAGTTCGTCCAGACTGCGTTGACTGATGAAGCGTTCCTTGCGGAAATTCTGCCCGAAGAAAAAGTAGACGATAATGCCAATGACCGGAATGAAGCACAGTACCATAACCCAAGCAACCGTCTTTGCCGGCTGCCTGTTGTCCATCAGTACGGCTATCATCGCCAGTACAACAGTGGCTATATAGAATGTTATTATGATCCAATGAACGTAAATCATCTACTTGAAGCCAATCATTTTGTGGGTTTGAAGGCTTAAACGCCATTTGGGGTGTGATATAATATAATGTATACAAGCCTGCGTAAGGGCTTTATTCTGTACATCGTCTCCCGTGTCGCAAGGTTGCAGGTAATAATAGTCGGCCTCGATACCGAAGTCGTCTACGGGTTTTCGGCCGTCGAAGATACATTTCAATTCATTGCACCTTGTCACGACCGGCCGTACTTTCGGCGACACAGTAAGCCAATCGAGACCGGGTGGCGGCTGCTTGGTCCCATTGCTTTCCATAGCCACGCAGAAGCCTTCTGCATGCAGACTATCGATAAGCTTTTTGTCTGCTTGCAATGTAGGTTCACCGCCTGTAAGCACGATAAAAGCAGCCTGTTTCCATTGGCGGATAGCAGCAACGATATCTTCGACCGATATTTCGCGGTATGCATCGAAGTCGGTATCGCAGAAAGAGCACTTCAGGTTACAACCGCTGAAACGGATAAACACTGCAGCCCGACCGGTATTCCTACCCTCCCCTTGCAATGAATAGAATATTTCGTTGACTCTATACATCTTCCTCATATGTAGCGATATTACCGTCGCTTTCCTGCACCGTCGCCTTGTAGCAAGTCGGTATCTGCTCGGTAATCCAGCGTGCGATGTTCTCGGCTGTTGGGTTAAAGGGCAGTACTTTGTTGAGGTCTGCATGGTCGAGCCGCCCATGTATGAGCCGCTTCACCTCCGAAAAGTCGGCTACCATGCCATCTTTGTTCAGCTCACGTGCTTTGCAGTACACCGTGATGTGCCAGTTGTGCCCATGCACATTCGTGCATTTGCTCTTATAGGAGAGCTTCAGATGATGTGAGGCCGATACCTCGAAACTCTTTTGTATGTAATACATATCCAAATCTTTCAAGTGGTTTATACGATAATATTATTGCCCAACCGCTTTGCCAAGTCGTTGCGCATGGCCGTCATTTCCTTGTATTCAGCCATGAGTTGCAGCAAATCGTCGGGCGAGGCCTTGGCGATCTGCTGTTTCAACAAGCGCAGATGCTTCTCGGCATATTCCATTTTAAAGTCGAGCATCAGGTGTTCGATGCGGTTACGCAGACTTTCATCGTCGTTCGTCATTTGCTGACTCTCCGAAAGTTTGAACCTTTCTTCGGTCATATTGACAGCCAATTGACTAATATGAATATCTTGATGGTGCACGAAGTAAGGCTCAGCGCGGAACGAGCGGTCGCGTCCTCGCTCTACAGCCTCCTGCAAGATCTCATTATAGACCGGAGTCTCAAATGCCAAACCATCGGCCGAGAGGAAGTAATCGATATATTCGGCAATCGACAGCTGAATAGGCTCCCCGCCATCGTTGCTGACAGAATTGAAGACAACACGGTCGCCGTATTTGATGACCATCTGCACCATGAGATGCTCGACCTTTGATTCCACATGGGCTTGCCCTGCAGGCCGACCGACTTGATGCGCCTGTTGATTCGGGACGACCTGCTGAGGCGACATTGAGCCTGTGGCCTTCCTTTCGCGTATCATCGTGTTCATTTGATTGATGAGCGTGGCTTCGTTGATACCGATGCGTTGCGAACAATCGTGCAGATAGGTGTCGCGCAGAATGGGGTTCTGCACCATCGAAATACTCGTGACAATCGAATTGATAGCCTCCGAGCGTTTCAGCGGGTCGGTCTCGTTGTCGAGCAACAAAGCCGTCTTGAAGCGAATGAAATCGGTGGCATGCTCTTCGATGTAGCTTTTGAACGCTTCTGCCGTATGTTTGCGGGCGAAGCTATCAGGGTCGTCATTGTCGGGCAGGAGCAACACTTTCAGGTTCATGCCCTCCATGAGCAGCATGTCTGTTCCGCGAAGGGCGGCATGAATGCCTGCAGCATCGCCGTCGTAGATCAGGGTGATGTTGCCGGTGAAACGGTGGAGCGTATGGATTTGATGAATACTCAAGGCCGTCCCGGAGTTGGCCACAACGTTCTCGATACCGCACTGGTGCATGGAAATCACGTCAGTGTAGCCCTCGACCATATAGACGCGGTCTTCCTTCGCAATGGCCTTCTTGGCCTGATAGATGCCATAAAGCTCGTGGTCCTTGTGATAGATATCGCTGTCGGGCGAGTTGACATACTTCTGATTGACACCTTTCGTGCGCGAATCGAGCACCCGCCCGCCGAAGCCCACCACCTTACCGCTGATACCAATCCACGGAAAAATGACGCGCCCCGAATAGCGGTCTATCATTTCCCCGCCGTCGTTTCGATAGCAAATTCCGGTCTTGAGCAAGAATTCATCCTGATAACCCTTCTGCCGGGCCATACGACCGAGGGCGAGGCGGTCGGTCAAATCGAAGCCCAATCTGAACTTGCGGATAATATCGTCGCGGAAACCACGCGTGCGGAAATACTGCATTCCCACCGCCACACCGTCGACGTGATGATGCAGCACGTCCTCGAAATAGCTCGCGGCCCACTCGTTCACGATGAACATACTCTCGCGCAGGCTCTGCTCCTGCTTTTCTTCATCGGTCAACTCGCGCTCTTTTATCTCTATATGATACTTGCCGGCCAGCCACCGCAGCGCCTCGGGATAAGTCATCTGTTCGTGCTCCATGATGAAACCGATAGGATTTCCGCCCTTTCCGCACCCAAAACAATGGCACGTGCCACGGGCCGGAGACACATAAAACGACGGCGTTTTCTCGTTGTGGAACGGACACAAGCCCTTATAGTTACTGCCACTCTTGCGCAGCGTAACAAACTCCGACACCACATCAACGATGTTCGCAGCCTCCTTGATTCGTTCAACTGTCAATCTGTCTATCATAGATAGGGCAAAAGTAATAAAAATCGGCGAAACAACAAAGCGCACTCGCATAAAAATACTTCCGTCCATTCCGCTCGCCCGACAGCACAGGACACTCGTCGGGAACGGGGCGGAATAAAAAAACTTCCGGACGTTCCGCCAAACCACGCACGCTCGGTCCATGCACGCAACCGCTCTTTCTGATGACATTTCTTTTACAAACACCCTCTCATAGCTCGCTTTTTCTCAACCGAGGCCTACTTTGGCCCGAAATACGCGAGTTTTACGACCCTTTTTGCAAATCGTTGTGAGCCAAAAGATTGCGTCATTTTTACCGAAAAGTATAATCGTTTTACTTGAAAAGTACCATCGTTTTTCATAAAAAGTACTATCATTTTTAGTGAAAAGTACGTATATTTCCTCTAAAAAGTACGTATCTTTTATAAGAAAAGTATATACCTTTTACCTAAAACATATATACTTTTTTACTAAAACGTATATACTTTTTACTAAAAACCACTGTTCCTTATGAAAAAAATCGGCGAAACGGCCAAAAAAAGGTCATTTTCCGCCTTCAGTTTTTCTATTTGGCGATACCCAAAAGTGTTAAAATCAGGGAAGAAAAATGGACAAATAACATTTGTTACCAACAAAGACTTAGGCACGATTTTTGCGACACGATGGACGAAAGCAACGAATAGGTTAACGAACGAATGGCAACGAATGAACTAAAATGATAAACAAATGAGAGCAAATATCAAGCGCAACGGACAGCGAAGGGTGGTCATCGTAGGTGGCGGACTGGGTGGTCTGAAGTTGGCCTCGAGCCTTCGCGATACCGATTATCAGGTGGTTTTGGTGGACAAGAACAACTATAACCAGTTTCCGCCTCTGATTTATCAGGTGGCATCTGCGGGTTTGGAACCGAGCAACATCGCGTTTCCTTTCAGAAGATTGTTTCAAAATCGGAAGAATTTCTTCTTCAGAATGGCCGAGGTTCAGCGTATCGATACCGAGGAAAAAGCTATTCTTACGTCGATCGGGACCATTCATTACGACGACTTGGTGCTGGCCGCCGGTGCCACGACGAACTTCTTTGGTAACAAAAATATCGAGGCTTCGGCGCTCTCGATGAAGACTGTCGGCGAGGCCATGCGGCTGCGTAACACGATTCTCCAAAATCTCGAACGTGCCGAGACCGAAGACGACGAGGTAAAGCGGCAGAGGCTATTGACCATAGCTATCGTCGGGGGCGGCCCGTCGGGGGTGGAAATCGCCGGAGCCTTGGCAGAAATGAGGCGCACGATTATTCCACGCGACTATCCCGACCTGAATGCTTCCGAAATGCATATCTATCTCATCAATGCCGGTCCGCGCCTGTTGGGTGCGATGGACGAGAAATCGTCCCATAAGGCCGAGAAAGCTTTGAAAGAACTTGGCGTGGAAATCATAGCCGACTGCAGAGTGACGGACTATCAAAACCATAGCCTGATATTGGAAGACGGGGATTTTATTCATGCAGAGACCGTGATATGGGTCAGCGGAATAAAGGCAAACCGGATAGAGGGCATTCCAGTCGAAAGTATCGGGCACGGTGGGCGCATCTTAACTGACAGTTTTAATCGCGTCAAGGGTATGACAAACGTGTATGCCATAGGCGACCAATGTTTGGTTGAGGGTGATGAAGCCTACCCGCAGGGACATCCGCAGTTGGCACAAGTGGCCTTGCAGCAGGCCGCGAATGTGGCAAGAAATCTGATTGCTGCTGGGCGGGGTCGTTCAGCGCGTCCGTTCGTTTATCGTAATCCGGGCACAATGGCCACAATCGGACGCAAAAAAGCCGTCGTAGAGATCGGGAAATTGAAGTTTGGCGGTTTTTTCGCGTGGCTTCTTTGGCTGGTCGTTCATCTTCGCTCTATCCTTGGGGTGAGAAACAAGACGGTTGTTTTCTTGAATTGGATGTGGAACTATTTTAACTACAAGCAGAGTCTCCGCCTGATATTAAAGGCCGAGAGTTGAACTTTCCGACTTGCTTGCTCTTAAAAAGGAAGAAAATGCAAACAGACCTTGCGAACACTTTGGTTCACAAGGTCTGTCTTTTTACCCTTTCACTCCCTTACTCTTTTTACGCTTCTACCCTTTTACGCTTTCAAGCTTTCAAGTTCGCAACTCCTTTTCCTCGGGAGAGGCCGCGAGTGGGCTTTCTATTTCTTCTCCTCGGGTGCCTTATCAATCAGGTCCATGAACTGGTCGAGCTTGGGCGTGATGATGATTTGGGTGCGGCGGTTGCGCTGTTTACCCACTTCCGTGTTGTTGGAAGCTACAGGATTATACTCTCCACGGCCCCCGGCAGTGAGGCGTTTCGGGGCAACGCCGAATCGGTCTTGCAGATACTGAACGACCGAAGAGGCACGCAGAGCTGAGAGGTCCCAGTTGTTGCGAATGTTCTTCATCGACGGCGCGGCGGTATTGACGGGCACATTGTCGGTGTTGCCCTCGATGAGCACGTCGTAATCCTTGTAGTCCATAATGATCTTGGCAATCTTGCGGAGCGTCTCTTCGGCACGGTCGTTGATTTCGTAACTGCCACTCTTGTAGAGCATGTTATCGGCCAGCGAGATGTAGACAACGCCCTTGAGCACCCGCACGTCGACCTCTTTCATCTCCTCTCGGCTCAACGAGCGCGTGAGGTTGTTGGTCAAGACCATATTCAGTGAGTCGCTCTTGCTCTTCACCTCCACCAGATGACGGATATACTGGTTGCTCTCGTTGATTTGGTCGACCAGTTTCGAGATGTTTACATTATTGGCATTGGCGTTCGAGAGACTCTTGTCGAGCGAGCGTTGCAGGGCAGCCGCATTCCTCTTTTGCTGTGCAAGCTGGTCTTCGAGGCTGGCTACACGCGCCTTGCTGGCAGCAAGCTGTTCCTTAACGTTCTGATAGTTTTCCGTCAGTTCGCGGTTCTCGTTCTGGCAGTTCTCCAAATCCTTCTTGCTGGCGCAACCGCTCATCAGCAGCGTGCCGGCAACCATTGTTAGCAAAAATACGTTTTTCTTCATATTCCTTCCGTTTTAGTGTTGTTGACGATGTGATAATCGATGCAAATATACACTATAGACGGTGAAAAGCGAAATATGTTGAGTGGCTTTAGTGTTATTTAACTGACATTATCACGTCCGTCTCAGAGGTTTAATTCAAAACAATTTCACTGAGAAACGCGACGATTTGAAATTAATTTGTTATTTTTGCAAACAATCAAATAGTTTGAAGTATGGAAAGAATCAAGATGACAACTCCCTTGGTGGAGATGGACGGCGACGAGATGACGCGCATTCTGTGGAAGATGATCAAAGATGAACTGATTATTCCGTTCATTGATCTGAAGACCGAATACTATGACCTCGGCCTGCCCAACCGCGATAAGACCGAGGACCGCGTGACTACCGACTCGGCCTTGGCAGCCATGAAGTACGGTGTGGCCGTGAAATGCGCCACGATTACGCCCAATGCCCAACGCATGAACGAATATCGGCTACACAAGATGTGGAAAAGTCCGAACGGAACAATCCGCAGTATTATGGACGGCACGGTGTTCCGCACACCTATCACCATTCCGAGCATCAAGCCCGCCGTGAGGAACTGGCAGAGGCCCATCACTATCGCCCGCCATGCCTACGGCGACGTTTACAAGGGCGTGGAAATGAAAGTGGACGAGCCAGGAAAGGCCAAACTCGTTTTCGAAGGACAAAGTGGCAGCACGAA
This sequence comes from Segatella maculosa OT 289, assembly GCF_000243015.1. Lineage (NCBI taxonomy): Bacteria > Pseudomonadati > Bacteroidota > Bacteroidia > Bacteroidales > Prevotellaceae > Segatella > Segatella maculosa. The sequence goes on along the minus strand of NZ_JH594500.1, from coordinate 176,206 downwards.
GGAGATAGAAATACACGACTTCAACGGCGCGGGCATCATTCAAGGCATGCACAACACCGACAAGAGCATCCGTTCGTTCGCCCACAGCTGCTTCAAATATGCATTGGACTGTCGACAAGACCTGTGGTTCGCTACCAAAGATACCATCAGCAAAACCTACGACGCAACATTCCGCCAAATCTTCGAAGACATCTATGAGAATGAATATCACGCTACCTTTGAACAAGCAGGAATTACCTATTTCTACACACTCATCGACGATGCCGTGGCCCGTGTCATTCGCAGTAAGGGTGGCTTTGTCTGGGCCTGCAAGAACTACGACGGCGATGTCATGAGCGATATGCTCAGCACAGCCTTCGGTTCACTGGCCATGATGACCTCGGTACTGGTCAGTCCCGACGGCAAATACGAATATGAGGCGGCTCATGGCACCGTGACGCGCCACTACTACAAATACCTCCGAGGCGAAGAGACGAGTACCAACCCTATGGCCACTATTTTTGCATGGAGCGGGGCACTGCGCAAGCGCGGCGAACTCGACGGGAACGCTGCCCTGCGACAATTCGCCGACCGGTTGGAGCAAGCCTGCCTCGGCACACTCAACGACGGCATTGCTACCAAAGACCTCACGGGCCTCATGGAAGGCTTAGAGCCACAGTCCGTGACCAGCCTTGCATTCATTCGCGAAATCAGACGCCGCTTGGAGCAAGCATAACTCCCACTCTCCCACTCTTTTAATTTGCTTCCCCTCTCACGTGCCAGACATTCCCCTCTCATTTAACCCAAATCGGCGGGGGGGCGGGGCTCTTTAGTTTAGTTAAAAAGTATCAAAGAGTAGCTCTTTTTCTTTGTTTTATTTGGAAGTATGCAAACTATCATATATCTTTGCACTGTGTTTTTCATGGTATTAGATTATTAAGGTTAAGAAGATTGGTTGTCGTGAGACAATCAATTTTTTTATTATTCATTTTCTTATTCTTCATACCTTGAATTCCGAAATCAAGGGATATTCTTTTTGTATAGATTTTCATCTATCGGACTAGGCCTTTTGTCGGTAGAAACAAACCGAAAAGCAAGGTCTTTTGCACGTGTTTTTTACAGCTACGATCCTTGTTTTTTAATTTCAGTTATTTTACCTACTTTCTAATATTTAGAAATCCATCTATAAACTTTTTTATTAGTCTCCATTCCATTATGATCATGCAAGTCTCTTTTGATGTCAAAAAGTAGCAGTTGTTAAATAGTTTAAACCTATCACTGGTAAAAGACTATATTTCAGCGGGTTAAATGGGGTCGATGTCCGATAATGATAAGTCGGGCGAACATGCAAAATGTCCGATATTGATAAGTTTTTGTCCGATGGTGATAGGTGGTTTTGCTCATTTCGTGTGTAATTTTG
>NZ_JH594500.1:173311-174659 GCF_000243015.1 Segatella maculosa OT 289 | reverse complement strand
GCAGCAACATCACAAGCAAGTACATCACACCGAACGCAGACTTCTACCCGCAAGCATGGTATGAGCCGGAGGAGAACACGCTCTACGTGCGCAACATCAAGGTGGAACGCACGGGCGGCTACAACCATGCGCTGGAGAATGAAAGCAACGACGGGCTGACGGTGGTGTTCATGGGCAATAATGAATTCCGTGCGAAGAACTCAAGCAGCATCTTTCTGAAGAAGAACACCACGCTGAAGAGCTACAACGGCGATACCGAAGAAAACACACTCTACACATGGAGCAATGAATATGAGGGTATTCATGTGCAGAACAAGGCCACGCTCACCATCGAGGGACTCGGACTTAAGGTATATTCAGAAAAACACTATCCCCTTTCGGCCAAGCGTGAAGAGGGGCTTTACATCAAGAATTCTTTAGTCAAGGCATTTGGCAGGAGTAGATTTTATGACTTCAAGGACATTACCTTTGAAAACACCACGTTTGGCAACCCCTATAGTGCTTCACACACTTACATTGATATTTCCGACACGGATCCCTCGCATTACTATACGCTTACATTGAAAGGAGAGAATAAAGGCAATCTCTATACCTCATATTTCATAGACACCAAGACCAACTTTACCATAAAGGGTGATGGCAGTTTTACGGACATTTCTCGTTCACAGGGGATTCGAGCAGAAAACAACAGGGGCATGACGCTGAGGATTGAAGGCGGCTGCGCATTGAATTTTATGGGTTATCTTTCTACGCTGAAAGGCATGACCGGCAACGAGACCTTGGAGATCGACGACGCTTCTGTAAGGTTAGGCTTGAGGTATGATGAGAGTTATGAAGTCCCAAAAGTATCCGGTTTCAGGAGCATCATTACCAATGGCTGCAGGCTTATCGGGCCGGCAGGCGTAAGCGTGGAAGGTGGTGACGTAATGCTGAACGGGGAAAGATGCAAAAAGAACATCGCCTTTGTAAAGAGCGAATGGGAAAAGCCCAGCATTGACAATGCGTCGATAAAGGTGGAGGACGTGGCGCACACGACGGCCACCGTGACATGGAAGCAGGCCACGGACAACGTTACGCCGAAGGAGCTTATGCGCTACCTGGTGTTTCTTGACGACAGCAGAACGGGAAACCGCAAACACGTTGGCGAATTTATCGGCAAAGACACACTGAAGCTGAAGGACCTGACACCCGACACCCGATACACGGTGACCGTGAAAGCACAGGACGAATGCGGCAACTTCGCCTTCTACAACGAAAAGACCTTCACCACGCCGACCGACAAGGAAGCCTATGCGGCCGTGAGCGGCAGCACGCTGACCTTCTATTACGACAACCAGAGGGCGAAGCG
>NZ_JH594500.1:141806-173117 GCF_000243015.1 Segatella maculosa OT 289 | reverse complement strand
AAAATAAAGTTTCATACGGATGAAAATAGAATTTCATACGTATGAAAATTTCACGGCATACGGGAGGAATTTTTTCAGCATGCGGGAGGAAGAAAATTTCCTTGCGGGAAGAAATAAATTTTCTCCCGTATGAAAATAAATTTCTTTGCGGGAGAAAATAAATTTATATACGGGAAGAAATAAATTTTCTTGCGGGAGAAAATTTACGGGCATACGGGAGGAAATTTTACGGCTTACGATAGTCTGTGACTGCTATTGTGAACCGCTTGAATGAATATAGGGACGCACGACGCGTGCTTCCGCTCAAACAAACGTGTATATATGCTTTCAATCCATCTCGGACGGACGTACAGGCCGAGCGTCCCTACAGCCCCGAAACAGTGTGGCAATGAATGACGAGCGTCTACTTAACATCGCCATCGCACAATAAATCGGTGTTCACATGCGTTATGAAATTATATTAAAAAGAAGATTAAAGAACGAAACAGAACAGTATGATAGAATATATCAAAGGGGAACTGACCGAACTTACGCCGGCTTTGGCCGTTGTCGAAGCTGCAGGTGTGGGCTATGCACTCAATATATCGCTGACCACTTACAGTGGCATTCAAGGTAAAAAGGAGGTGAAACTCTATGTGCACGAGGCCATCATGACGGGCGGACGCGACGATAGTTTCACGCTTTATGGCTTTGCCGGCAAGCAGGAACGGGCGCTTTATCGGCTGCTTATCACGGTTTCTGGCGTGGGAGCCAATACGGCTCGCATGATGCTTTCGTCGATGAGCCCGGCCGAACTTTGCAATGCTATCGCCAACGGCGACGATAAGATGATCAAATCGGTGAAAGGCATCGGACTGAAAACGGCGCAACGCATCATCGTTGACCTGAAAGACAAAATCATGGCGGCCGGTATAGCCGACGAGTTGCACGTGGGCAGCGGAAAGGTGGGCGCCATCGTGAACAATGCCGTGAAAGATGAGGCCGTGGCCGCATTGACCATGCTTGGCTTTTCACCTGCGCCGACGGCCAAGGTTGTTGTGGCCATTCTCGAGAAGCAAGCCGATTTGCCGGTAGAGCAAGTGGTGAAAGAGGCTTTGAAGCAGTTGAAATAAGCACGAATTTCGTTCATTGAGTGGGAAAAAGGCATACGCATTATTGGGCTTTCTGATGGCATTTGTCATCAGCTATGCTTTTAGTATGCCCTTTTATCAGCATGGAGTCGTCGGCTCGCAAGGGCATTCGGGGGGACAAGAACGGCCTCGAAAGCCTGAAAAAGACACCGTTTCGTCGCCGAAGAAGCCGCTTTGGCGCGTCCAACGCACGTTGCCGGTGACGTGGCACGACCTCGACAGCAGTACGCTCGACCTTCAAATGCCGCTCAATCTGCGCCGGCAAGTGTTCTATAATGACACGCTCGACAGTTATTTTCTTGGCAAACGGCTTGGCGGAACCTATCTTGCTGCGCCCATCATAATGTCGCCCAAGGAGTATTTAGACTGGAGCGGGCGGCAGCAGCAGCATGCTTTTTTCCGCAGTAAGAACACGGAAATCTACGAAACCAAAGGCAAAGAGAAGTTTGATTTCAGCGATATGCACTTCGAACTCGGTCCTGCCGAGAAGTTGTTCGGGCCGGGCGGCGTGCGTATCCGAACGCAGGGAACGGCCGAATTGAAGTTCGGGGCCACAATGAAGAATGTGGATAATCCGGCATTGACCATCAACCGGCGCCGCACCACAACGATGAACTTTGATGAAAAAATCAATCTCAATGTCAACGGCAAGGTCGGCGACAAGGTAAACATGAACTTGAACTACAACACCGATGCTACCTTTGACTTTGACGCACAGAACCTGAAGCTGAAGTATGAAGGAAAGGAAGACGAAATCGTGAAGCTTGTCGAGGCAGGCAATATTTCTTTTCCTTCAAACTCGTCACTTATCAGTGGTGCCACGTCGTTATTCGGCCTGAGAACCGATTTGCAGTTTGGCAAACTCAAGATGCAACTCGTCGCATCACAGAAGAAAAGCTCGTCGAAAAGCGTTTCCGGGCGGGGTGGGGTACGGCTTACGCCTTTTGATATCAGGGCGACCGACTACGAAGAGAATCGCCACTTCTTTCTTTCACAGTATTTTCGCGACCGTTATGCCTCTGCCATGCGGCAATTGCCTAATCTTACGACGGGAATTCGCATCAATCGTGTGGAAGTTTGGGTGACTAACAAGACGGGAACGACCAGCAACACGCGTAATATCGTGGCACTGACAGACCTTGGCGAGAACGTTAGGGTGAGCAATACGCATCTTTGGAGCACATCGGGCATGGTGGTGCCTGCCAATGCCGCCAATACCGAGTACGCCGCAATGACGGGAGCCTATGGAATGGCTCGTGATATAAATCAAACCTCGACGATACTTGATGGTGCCGGACTGACAGGTGGTGCTGATTATGAGAAGTTGGAGAGTGCGCGGCTGTTGAATGCTTCCGAATATTCGGTCAATCAGGCTTTGGGCTATGTCAGTCTCATCACAAGTATCAATACAGATCAGGTTGTGGCTGTGGCTTATGAATATACTTATGGAGGGGTGACCTATCAAGTGGGAGAGTTTGCGGGTGACCGCACTGATGTGAAAGAGGCTTTGTTCGTGAAATCGTTGAAGAATACCAGCAATAATCCTTCGCAAGGCAACTGGAACCTGATGATGAAGAACGTGTATCGACTCAGCGACACGGTTGAGAAAGAGAAATTTCGTCTTGATGTCAAGTATCAGAGTGACACGACCGGAGTTTATCTCAGCTATATCCCGGAACCGAAAGTAAGGCAACAGCCGATTATCAAGCTTCTCGGAGCAGACCGTCTTGACAATAACAACCGCCCAAATAGCAATGGCTATTTTGACTATGTGGAAGGTTACACCGTAAATAACGGGAGGGTGTTCTTTCCTGTAGCGGAACCTTTCGGGCGCGATTTGTACCGTGCGCTTGTCGATAAAGGGGTAACAGCGGCTGTAGCCCGTAAATATGTTTTCACAGAACTCTATGACAGCACGAAAACTATAGCCGGACAAATTGCGGAAAAAGATAAGTTTAATCTTGTGGGCCGCTTCAAAGGTTCTTCAGCCAACGTTATTTTACTTGGAGCCTATAACATTCCGCAAGGCTCAGTGGTCGTAACTGCAGGTGGTATGCGGCTGACGGAGGGGACAGACTACAGTGTGGATTACAGCGCAGGCGAGGTAACTATACTCAATCAGAGCATTCTTGATGCCGGAACGGCAGTCAATGTGTCGCTTGAAAGCAACAACGACTATGGTATGCAGCGCAAGACAATGTTGGGTATGAATTGGGAATACGACTTCTCGCGCAACTTTCAATTGAGCGGAACGCTGCAGCATTTGTCGGAACAGCCGCTCACCAATAAGGTTAAGATGGGATCTGAGCCACTTAATAATACGCTTTGGGGATTGAATATCAATTGGAAGAAAGAGAGTCAATGGCTTACGGACATGTTGGATAAGTTGCCTTTCCTGCATTTGACACAGCCTTCACAGATAAGTTTTACAGGCGAATTTGCCCAACTTATTGCGGGAAGCAACACCGGAACACAAGATAATGCTTCTTATCTTGATGATTTCGAGAACACCACCGGCAAGATTGATGTCTCTACACCTACGTCATGGATCATATCCAGCGTGCCTTCCATGTTTCCGGAAAGCAGAGATAAGACCACATTGGCAAGTGGTTTCAATCGTTCGTTGTTAGCATGGTATAATATAGATCCGCTGTTTACGCGTCGCAGTAGTTCGCTTACGCCTGCTCATTTGAAGAATGACTTGGAACAACTTTCCAACCATTATGTGCGTGAAGTGGCAACACGTGAGCTCTTTCCCAAGAAAGATTTGAATAATTACAATGGTTCTTCTTCAACATTGAGTATTCTTAATCTTGCTTATTACCCGAATGAGCGTGGCCCTTATAACTTTAATCCCGACCTTAATCGTGACGGTTTGCTTTCTAATCCTGTGAAACATTGGGGAGGATTGATGAGAAAGCTTGACACCAATGACTTTGAGCAGGCTAACATTGAGTATGTTGAATTTTGGTTGCTGGATCCTTTCATCTATTCCAAGCGGAAGCCCAATGCACATGAGTATGGAGGAGACTTCTATCTGAACTTTGGCGAAGTGTCTGAAGACGTGCTTCGTGACGGAAAGAAGTTCTATGAAAGTGGTATGTCTGTAGATGGTTCGCAGCGTTATACGACAACACAATGGGGAAAGATACCGACTTCGAGTACGGTCACCTATGCTTTTGCTACTACCAAGAATGCACGTGCTTTGCAAGATGTGGGATTCAATGGACTCAATGATGAAGAAGAACGTGCTTTTCGCTCCTATCAGAGCTTCCTCACTTCCGTTCAGGGAAGAGTGAGTGCGGCGGTGTGGGATTCCATCTATCGAGATCCTGCAAATGATGATTACCATTATTTCCGAGGTTCTGACTATGATCAGATGAGAGCCGATATTCTTCGGCGTTATAAATATATCAATAATCCGCAAGGTAACTCGCCGGATAGTGAGTCAAGTAATGAACGTTACGACACATCATACAAGACAATGCCTGATGTGGAGGATATTAATCAGGACTATACACTTAATGAATACGAGAAATATTACCAATACCATGTTTCATTGCGTCCCGAAGATATGGTGGTTGGCAGCAATCATATTGTTGACAAGCGTGATGCAAGCGTGAAACTGCGCAATCGGAAGACCGAGGAAGTGACGTGGTATCAGTTTCGTATTCCGCTCAGTGAATATGAAAAGCGGGTCGGTTCAATCTCCGGTTTTACGAGTATTCGCTTCATGCGTATGTTTCTTACGGGATTTAGGCACCCGATAGTGTTGCGTTTTGGAAGCCTTGATCTTGTGCGTGGTGACTGGCGTGTCTACGAACAGAATTTAGATAGCAGAGTCGGTTCGGGAAAAGTGGCTGTCAGTTCAGTCAGTATAGAGGAAAACGGTGATAAAAGTCCCGTTAATTACGTCTTGCCTCCGGGGATTAGTAGGGAACAAGACCCGACACAGCCACAGCTTGTGGAAAGTAACGAACAGGCTTTGAGCTTTAATGTGCATCACTTGAGTCATGGCGAGAGCAAAGCTGTGTATAAAAACACTGCAGTTGATTTAAGACAGTATAAACGTTTGCAGATGTTCGTACATGCAAATGCATTGGAACAGAACACAACACAGCTGGCCGATAACCAGTTGGCGGTTTTTATACGCTTCGGTTCAGACTATAAGAATAACTATTATGAGTATCAGATACCATTGAAACTTACTTCGGCAGGCAAATATAACCTCTATTCGCCATCGGACCAGGCCGCCGTTTGGCCACAGGAAAATATGGTTGATATCTCATTAAGCCTTTTAACCGACTTGAAAAAGCAGCGTAATATGGCCAAAGCTGAAGGGAATGCGAGCTTTACACAAGCGTTTACGGCCTATGATAGAGGGCATCCGGCCAATCTGATTACGGTGATGGGCAATCCTTCTTTGGGTGCAATAAAGACGATGATCATTGGTGTGAGAAACCTTTCTGCCGACATAAAAAGCGGTGAAGTATGGGTCAATGAGTTGCGTCTGAAGGAATATAATAATAAAGGAGGCTGGGCTGCCAACGGAAATCTAAATGTTCAATTGTCAGACCTTGGAACTGTGAACGTGCAGGGAAGATATGTTAGTGATGGTTTTGGTGGACTTGAAAGTACGGTTGCCGACCGTATGCAGGAAAGTCAGTCACTCTACAGTGTGACAACAAACTTGGAACTGGGCAAATTCTTTCCGGATAAGGCTAAAGTTTCTGCACCTTTATATTATTCGGTCAGCCATGAAACAAGTCGACCGCGTTACAACCCTTTAGATACGGATATGACATTGAAAGATGCTTTGCAATCAGTTGCAAAGAACGAGCGTGATAGCCTTGAGTCTATTGTTGTGACAAAGCGGGTCAATACCAATCTGTCACTCTCAAACATGAGGGTAGGTATTCAGACAAAGACGCACCCTATGCCTTATGACCCGGCCAATTTCTCGTTTTCCTACAGCCATTCTCACAGTCATACGAGTGGTGAAACCACCGTTTATGAAAATGAGGATAACTGGCGAGGTGCAATAAACTATAATTGGTCACCAGTCTATAGGGCATGGGAACCATTCAAAGGCATCAGGAACAAGTCGAAATGGTGGGACATTTTTCGGAAGTTCGGCTTCAATTGGTTGCCACAGAATGTTGGTTTCAACACGGAGATGACTCGTAGTTACTATGAACTTCAGGAGCGGGATATGGAAAATCTTGAGGCTAATCGCCTTCCAGTGACTTTCAATGAACAGTTTTTGTGGAATCGTGATTTCATGCTTCGTTGGGATTTGACACGCAATTTGCATATGAATTTTCAGAGTGCAACGCGCTCACAAATAGAGGAACCCTACACACCTATAAATAAATTGCTTTATGCCGACCGTTATCAAGCTTGGAAAGACTCGGTATGGACGAGTATCAAACAGCTGGGAACGCCACTTGATTATCAACAGACATTTACGCTTTCTTACCAGCTTCCGCTGAATTTAATCCCTGTTTTTGATTGGATAAATACCGATGCGCAGTATAATGCAAACTATACTTGGGTGAGAGGAACGGAAACCGAGAACCATATCAGCCTTGGAAATACGATAACAAACAATAGGAATTTGAATTTGAATGGCAGTTTTAATCTGGAAAGGCTCTACAATCATATTCCGTTTTTGAGGAAAACCAATGAGCGATTTAATCGTAGTGGATTATCTGCCCCACAATCTTCTGCAAGAAAGAATCGTCGGTCTGATAACAGAAATTTGCAGGCTTTACCTAAGAACAAAGATGCATTTGAACGGGAAATCATATTACGTTCCGACACGACAATAATCCTTGAACATGCTAAGCAAAGCCGACGAATCGTGGTAAATGCCCGCACGGAAGACGGTCATCAATTCAAATTAAGGTTTAAGAAAATTGATGATAACAGAATCCGTATAATGAATAAGGTCGACTCTGCACTAAAACTAAAAGTCACGGTCAATCTGAAAGCACCATTGGAGAAACAAGGTTGGTATCGAACGGCACAAACCATGGCGCGCATATTGATGATGGTGAGAAACGTCAATATCAGTTATCGTAACCAATATGCCATGACCTTACCGGGCTTCATGCCTAACATAGGAAAGGCATTCGGGCAGACTCGCGGTGGCGGATTACTCTCTCCGGGACTTGATTTCGCATTCGGCATGATTGACGACTCGTATATTGACAAGGCACTCAGCAGGAATTGGCTGTTGATGAACGACTCCATAGCGACACCTGTGGCCGCTACCTTGACAGAAGACATTCAACTACGGGCAACCTTGGAGCCTTTCCGTGACTTCAAAGTTGATTTGAATGCGACCCGTGTCGCAACCAAGGCCCGAAGCATACAATATATGTATGCCGGAAAGCCTACGACGCAAAGCGGGACTTTCTCTATGACAACTATTTCCTTGGGAAGTGCATTCGAAGGAATAGGTAATGCAGGCAATGGCTATCGTAGTAAGACCTTTGAAAGGTTCTGTAACTCGCTTGATGCTTTCCGACAACGCGTGGAGAATCAATACCGTGACGCTACATACCCTGCAGGAACAAGTTTGGCCGGTCGGCCGTTTAATGCTGCAAATGGTACAGTTGAACGGTATAGTGCCGATGTGATGGTGCCAGCTTTCCTTTCAGCCTATACGAATATGGGAGGAAACAGCCTTGGTATTTTCCCTTCATTGCTTAAATTGCTGCCCAACTGGTCTGTACGTTACAGTGGATTGGTGAAGCTGTCATGGTTCCGAGATGTGTTTCGCAGCTTTAATGTCAATCATTCTTACAAGAGCATCTATACTGTCGGGGCTTATTCTTCGTTCAGTAGCTATCAGGAATATATGAACGGGCTTGGGTTTATCAATGATGCCACAACCGGGAACCCCATTCCCTCAAGCATGTTTAATGTTTCAATGGTGAGCATCAATGATGCTTTTTCTCCACTCTTGGGGGTTGACATGACTTTTAAGAGTGGTATGACGGCCAAGTTGGAATACCGTATGGTGCGAAGCTTGAATCTCAGTATGACGAGTGTCCAGATGAATGAGGCTCGGAGTAAAGACTGGGTTATCGGGTTGGGTTACCGATTGAATGATTTTAATCTCTTTGGTCTCGGTGTCCGTCGTAAGACAAAAGGCCACAAGAAAAATGCAAATGCCGATATGCAGCAGCCTACGACAGAGAAAACGCACGGGGGGGTAAACCATAATTTGAATCTCAACCTTGATCTCAGTTATCGCAAGCAGGCTTCGCTGACGCGCGATATTGCCACTGTGACCAGCAATGCGAGTAGCGGAAACTCCGCGTTTAGATTAAACTTCACGGCGGATTATACGTTTTCTCGCATGCTGACAATGAGCTTCTATTATGACTTTCAGAGCAACACGCCACTGTTAAGCAGTAATAGTTACCCCACATCTACACGTGACTTCGGATTGAGCGTCAAATTCTCATTGACACGCTGATGAATATTTTATAAGATAAAGCTAAATGGACAAAATAAGAATTGAAAACGCAGCGCTCCATCAGGCATCAACCATTGCCTCCTTGGTGATGTTGGCCATGAATCATGACTGTTGCCAATATTTCGCAGGCCCTCATCACACGTTGGATGACTTTCATCAAATGTTGATAAGACTGGTGAAACGGCGCGATTCACAGTATTCCTATCAGAACACGTTGGTCGCGCTGGCCGGGGAAGACGTTATCGGGTGCTGTGTGAGTTATGACGGTAGCCGGTTGCGTGACCTGCGCCGTGCTTTCTTAGAAGAAACACGGGATAGTTTCGGCTTGGACTATTCGCATATGGCTGATGAAACGCAGGCTGGAGAACTGTATATAGACACTTTGGCTGTTAGCGTCGGCTATCGCGGGCAAGGCATTGCGACCTCCTTATTGCAAGCTACTTGCGAAAAGGCCGCGGCTCTCCATCTGCCTGTTGGCTTATTGGTTGACAAAGGAAACCCCAAGGCAGAACGTCTTTACAAGAGTTTTGGCTTTCGCTACGTAAATGATGCTGTGTGGGGCACTCATCCCATGAGGCATCTACAGCGTTGCGATGACGGATTACCAGTTAATTATAAGGACAACCACAAAAACAACCTTACTAATGAATTGGGTTAATAGGGATATTGTGCTAATGGAAACATAGTCCTAATTGAAAGGGGAGACATCATTAATTCGAATAGCCCACGACCCTAAATAAAAAACGACGTCCCTAATTAAAAATAGGAACGTCGCTAATTGAAAAGAGCACAATGTCTAATATGGATTATCTCCCCGTCTGATTGAAAAGAGAGGAGGAGATTATCGAAAGCAGACGGCTACCGCGCTTTCAGATAAAGGTTGACGTATTGATAATTAGCCTCGGCCTTGCGGAGCAACGTCCCATCAATCTGATTGACGGACTGCTCGTCGAACGTACCGTCGGAGAGTGGACGGACGGTGAACTGTCGAACATTGCGCACCGGGGAAAGTACCGTCAGGCGGTTGGCCTCATAATAGCCCAAGTCTTGATAAGTGGCCATGAAGGCGCGGGGGCGGAACGATGGGGCGAGAATGTCTTTGCCTGTAAAACCGACCTCGGTGCGCAGATGTAGCAGTGAGAGCACTGTGGGCATGACGTCTATCTGCGAGCACACCTTATCTATATAGGCAGGCTTGACCAGCTTCGGTGCATACACGAGGCAGGGGATATGGTAGCGGTCGATGGGCAACGAAGTCTTACCTGCACTCGAGGCACAATGGTCGGCGATGACCACGAAGAGCGTATTGGCAAACCACGGCCTGCGCGCTGCCTCGCGGAGCAGCTGTCCGATGGCATAGTCGGTGTAGCGTACGGCAGCCTCTCGTGTATGTGGGTCGCCGTCAATATGTATCTTTCCCGCCGGATAGGTGTAGGGACGGTGGTTGCTCGTGGTCATGATCTGTGCAAAGAAAGGCTTTTTCTGTTTTGCATCGGCATCGAAGACACTGAGACTCTTGTGGAAGATGTCTTCGTCGCACACACCCCAGATGTTAGCAAACGTGATGTTTTCGGGCAAAATGTGCTTGCGGTCGATGACCTCGTAGCCATTGCGGCCGAAAAAGTTGCCCATATTGTCGAAATAGCTGTCGCCACCGTAGAAGAACTGCACGTGGTAGCCGAGCCGTTTCAGCACCATACCCACGGAAAGATTACCCATGTTGTTCTGTTTGCGCTTGATGATACTTTCGCCTGAACTTGGCGGAATGCAGAGCGATAGGGCTTCTAAGCCACGCACCGTGCGGTTTCCTACGGCGTAAAGCCGGTCGAATACAAGGCTTTTGTCCATCAGGCTGTCGAGCGTGGGTGTGAGATTCTGCTTGTTCCCATAGCGCGTGAGGAAGTCTGCGCTCAGGCTCTCCACCGTGATCAGCACGATATTGGGCCGGTTGCTTGCAAGACTGTCGCCGATCGTCTTGCGCCCATTGCTGTCCAAGCCTGCCTCACGACGGTAAATGGCCCGCGCTTCGGCTTCGGGCAGCATGGGATAGAACTTGTCATAGTCCAATTTGTTGCTTTGAAAGGCGATGCAGAAGTCGCAAATGCCATTCTGTTCAAGCTGTGTAACATACTGATTGTCGCTCTGCAGGGCGTGGGTTGCCCAAACTATGAGATAACCGAGCAAGACAAGGACCGTATAGCAGCCCAGATGCACGGCCAGTAGGCGCGGCGTATAGAGCTTGGTCAGCCGGAAACGCGTCTTTCTGGAGTTCCAAAAGACAATCCCCACCGTGGCAACGAGTACGCCGATGAGAAGCGGAACGACGGCATAGGACTCCAAAATATTGCCTATCACCTCGTTGGTATAGACCAGATAGTCCACGGCAATGAAGTTATAGCGCACGCCGAACTCCTGCCAAAAGATGACTTCACCCATCGAGATGAAAAGAAACAAAAAGACATAAAGTCCCCATGTGGCGTAGAGTGTGACCTTGCGCCAAGTATCTCGTAGCCGTGGAAGCAGGAAGCGCAGCGTGAAACTGAAGAGTTTCCAACTCAAGAACGCCTTTGCGATGAGGGGTGCACCGCCTCCGTATTCATCAAAAATAGAATGACAGCACAGCGTATAAAGCAGTCCTGCCAAAAGAAGAAGCTCAATGAACCAACCGCCGACCTTGGAATACTTCCACTCGTTCAAGCCCAAATAGACGAAGAGCAGCGGAATGAAGAGCAGAAGTCCCGTTCCAAAATCAGACAAGACGCCTATACTCAGAAGCCGAAGAATGCTTCCGAAAGTATAAGAAGCGTCGTCGGGAGACAGCACCATCAAGACAATCCTGAGCAAGAAGCCCACGACAAGATACAGTCCAAGGAATTTGCTCATCATTACATAGAGCGGATTTCGTTCAATCGTTTTCGTGTTCTTTTTCATATTGGTTTTAATTTTTCGGCGACAAAGTTACGATAAAAATCCATATATCAAGACTACGGGGACGATTAAACGTTAAAAAGGCATATAAATCCATGTACCTTTCTGACCCTTTGTCGCCAAAATTCAAAAAAAGAATAAGAAAACATAAAGCTCGGAAGACGTTTATGCGCTTCTGTATTTATTCTATAACTTTGCAATCATGCAAACCCATCGCAGAAACAATACGGAGAACGAATGAAGAAAAAGCTTTTCTTTCTGACAATGATGGCGGCCATGACTGCAACGCCAGCCATAGCACAGCGCAACGGCGTAGTTCTTGACATGGAAACTCGCCAACCTTTAGCGGGCGTAAAAGTCTACACGAACACCAATAAGATGTATATGACCGACCGACAAGGCCGTTATTCCGTTGCAGACCCGGCCTCGCGGAGCGTTACTTTCTCGCATAGTCGCTACGTAAACCGCACGGTCAACCTGACAAACATCAAGGATACGGTGTTGCTTTTGCCTAAAGCCATCACGATCAACACGGTTGTTATCACGGCAAAAGCACCCAGTGTCATGAGCAACAGCCCTATAAACCTGAAGACACTCTGGGGCAATGATCCACTCAGAGGACCCTCTTCACCCTCCGGAATGGATTTTCTCTGGTTCTTAGGAAAGCGCAGTAAGGTGCCGGGCAAAGTCATGAAGAAAGCCCACGAGGCTGTGGAGAAGTACACACCCGACCCAATTTCACCAATCAAAGACAATGAAAAATCAGAGACATTACCTTGAACAGCAGGTCAAGATGACCGCTGCTATCGGCCGACTGAAACGACATAACCGCTATTTCATCATGGGCGAAATAGCCCTTTTCATGCTAATCATCGCCTCAATTGGCGTTTTTGCCATGACAGCATGGAGCAAATCAGGCCTTCTGATGGCTGTTGTTTGCCTTTCAGCATACCTGTTTACACGCTTTTTCGACAACAAAAATGCAAGCAACATCAAGCAAACAGAGCAGTTACTTGCCGTCTATACGCACGAATTGGAAGCCATTGAGGGTAACTATTCAGCCTTTGACAGCGGACAAGAATTCGTGGATTATCGTCATCCTTTTACCTTTGATCTCGATGTCTTCGGGCAAAACTCACTCTTTGCACGCCTCAACCGCACGGTCACTACAGGCGGTAAGGCCCTGTTGGCACGCAATCTTTCATTCGAAGAGATACAGTTTCAGCCCGAGGAAATCCACTACATGAGCCACAAAGTCGACTTCATGGATAACTTCCAAGCCTTGGGAAAAGGGAGAATCATCGACACCTTGGCCATGCTTTCCTTGCAAAACGAACGCTCGGAAGCCTCGTGTCCACAATGGTTTTCCACGCGTTGGTCGCTTATCGTGGCCTCTCTGATGCTCTGCCTGCTGCCTTTACTCATCATTCTTTCACTCTTCGGACTCATTGAAGGCAATGTTCCTGTGTTCTATGCCACCCTGCAATTCTTCATCGTTTACCTTGTCTGCAATGCCGCAACCCGCCACATTGCCAAGCGAACCGCCAAGATTCACCGCGAAGCAGAGGGCTTTCGGCAACTCATCAAGCAATGTGTCAGCCTCAACGACCTGCCACTTTCCCTGCAGAAAGAGGCCGACACACTGCGCAATGCACAGCAACAAGCTGCGCTATTGACAAGCATTATCGACCGACTTGACCGCAGAGGAAACATCTTAGGACTGATGATTATCGACACGTTTGGGCTGAACGACTATTTCCTTATACGCGAATACCTACGTTGGGAACATGATTTTAAAACACAAATTGCCGCTCAAGTCAAGGCATTAAGCCATATTGATGCTCTCGTTTCGTGGGGACGTTTCGCCTATAATCACCCGGAAACCACCATGGCAGAAGTCACTACAGATCATAATGTCTATCTTGAAGCAAAGGATATCGGCCATCCTTTTCTCGGAACAAAAGCCGTTAAGAACGACTTTTCGATTGAAAATGGCAGCTATACCATCGTGACCGGGGCTAACATGGCGGGTAAAAGTACGTTCCTAAGAACCATTGGTATCAACTATATCTTGGCCAGAAACGGTGCCCCGGTGTTTGCCAAAAGCATGCGAACCTCGTCATTCAACCTCTTCAGCAGCATGCGCACGACCGATGATTTGGCAGGAGGCATCTCGTATTTCAATGCAGAATTGCGCCGATTACAACAGCTCATACGCTTCTGCAAACACCCTGTTTATGCGCAAGGGAAGCCTGCAGACAGTCCGTCTACGCTCATTATCCTCGACGAAATATTGAAAGGAACGAACTCACTCGACAAGCTTAACGGCTCAAAACTCTTCTTGGAAAACATCTGTAAGCTGCCCGTTACGGGCCTTATCGCCACACACGACCTTGAACTTTCAAAGCTTGCAAACGAATATCCCAGCCGTTTCAGCAACTATTGCTTTGAGATTGAGCTCGGAACGGCAGTCACCTATTCCTATAAAATCACGCCCGGTGTAGCACGAAATCAAAATGCAACGTATCTGTTGAAAGGCGTATTGAAAGAGATAGAGGGCCTTTCGACAGTGCAATCACAAGGAGAAACAGCCGGAGTTGTAGGCTAAATCACCAGCTGTTTTATTCTTTTGAATGTGGGAAACCCTTCATTTTGTCTGGCCCTATTCCTTTTCTGAATTAACAAAAGTAGCCTGACGACCCTGTATGGTTGCACATATTAGCGTATAAGTTGTACTTTTCTAAAAAACTTTACAAATGGCCTCGTCAAATTTGTGTATTTGAACAAGGACTTTCACTCGCTACAAATATACGCCGTATTTCAGAAGCTTGCAATTCGTTGATAACCAGAATGCTGTAAAATCCAAGGCAAAATCTGATGGAAAGCCATGCAAAAAGTCACGTCATCTGCGCCAAATGATGACGCCATCTGTGCCATTATGCGAGGTCAGGTCGGTCACATTGCACGGTAAAGTGACTGAGATAGCGAGACAATGTGGCTGAAACGAGAACTTCGAATCCTTGGAATAGCTGCGTACAAGTGCCGAAAACGGTTTTTTATTTCTATTTGGTGCAGTCGCAAAGTGTTAAAAACAGACCAATAATATTTACAGAATATCTTACAAAGCATGCTTTATGACATCGCTCTTTTATGGGACCGCCTCAATAAAAACCTTGGTTTTATTTTGATTTATGGGCGAATTCCACTAACTTTGCATATCGGAATATACCACTCACCTTATAATATATAGAACAGTATGATCCTTTTTTTCAGAACTCAATCAAAGAGTGTGATTGCGACGGAAGTCGACCATCGGCCCAACTCCGATGAAATCAGCAGACTTAGCTGGCTTTATGGCGATGCAACGCTTGAAGAGGCCCAAGAACTTACGGGCTTTTTCGTAGGTCCGCGCCGCGAAATGATTACGCCATGGAGCACGAATGCCGTTGAGATTACGCAAAACATGAGTCTTAACGGCATTCTGCGTATCGAGGAATACTTCCCCGTTGACTCGGAAGACGCTGAATATGACCCTATGTTGCAGCGCATGTATCGGGGCATCGGGCAGGATATCTTCACGGTGAACCATGAGCCAGAGCCCATTAAATACGTGGACGACCTTGAAAAATACAATGAGGAAGAGGGGCTTGCATTGAGTAAAGACGAGATGGCATACCTGCATAAGCTGGAAAAAGAGAATGGAAGACCGCTCACGGACTCTGAAATATTCGGCTTTGCACAGATAAATTCAGAGCATTGTCGGCACAAAATATTCGGTGGTCAGTTTGTGATTGACGGCAAAGAAAAGGAGTCTTCGCTTTTCAACATGATTAAAAAGACCACCAAGGAGAACCCCAATAAGATTCTTTCTGCCTATAAAGACAACGTAGCTTTTGCCCAAGGACCGGTCATTGAGCAGTTTGCACCGGCCGACCAGAGCACAAGTGACTATTTCAAAGTCAAGGAAATAGAGAGCGTTATCTCGCTGAAAGCCGAAACACATAACTTCCCTACGACCGTAGAACCCTTCAACGGAGCAGCCACAGGAACAGGAGGTGAGATAAGAGACCGAATGGGAGGCGGTGTCGGTTCATGGCCCATAGCTGGGACTGCCTGCTATATGACGGCTTATCCACGCCTAAAAGACCACAATGGAAAGACCGATATGGAGCGCGATTGGGAAGACATCATGCCTGTTAGAAAGTGGCTTTATCAGAGTCCTGAACAGATATTGATCAAGGCTTCCAATGGAGCGAGCGACTTTGGAAACAAGTTTGGTCAGCCGTTGATTTGCGGATCGGTGCTCACTTTCGAGCATCAGGAGAACCAAGAAAAGTATGCTTACGACAAGGTTATCATGCTTGCAGGCGGTGTGGGCTATGGAAAGAAGTGCGATTGTCTGAAGAAAGAGCCACAGAAAGGCAATAAGATTGTCGTTGTAGGCGGTGACAATTATCGCATAGGTTTAGGTGGTGGCAGCGTTTCTTCTGTGGATACAGGTCGCTACAGCAACGGAATTGAACTGAATGCCATACAGCGTGCCAACCCCGAAATGCAGAAACGAGCTTATAACCTCGTGCGTGCTTTGGTTGAAGAAGACGAAAATCCTGTTGTTAGTATTCATGACCATGGCAGCGCAGGCCACTTGAATTGCCTTTCAGAATTGGTCGAAGAATGCGGTGGAGAGATAGACATGTCCAAGCTTCCGATTGGAGACAAGACCCTTTCGGCAAAGGAAATCATTGCCAATGAAAGCCAGGAACGCATGGGATTGCTCATAGATGAGAAGTATTTAGACCATGTTCAAAGGATTGCCGAGCGTGAACGTGCACCGATGTATGTGGTCGGTGAGACGACAGGTGATGCACATTTCTGTTTCAAGCAGGCTGATGGTGTGAAACCGTTTGACTTGGATGTGGCACAGATGTTTGGTCATACGCCGAAGACTGTCATGGTGGATGAAACCGTAGAACGCAGCTATGAGAATGTCAGCTACGCCGAAGATAAACTTGACGACTATCTGAATCGCGTGCTTCAATTAGAAGCTGTGGCCTGCAAAGACTGGTTAACGAATAAGGTTGACCGTTCAGTTACGGGAAAGATAGCCCGCCAACAGGGACAAGGTGAAATTCAATTGCCACTCTCCGACTGTGGAGTTGTGGCCTTGGATTACCGTGGAGAGAAAGGAATTGCCACTGCTATGGGGCATGCTCCGCAAGCAGGATTGGCCGATCCAAAGGCAGGAAGCGTGCTCTCTGTAGCCGAATCGCTGACCAATCTCGTGTGGGCGCCATTGGCAGAAGGCTTAGACAGTGTCAGTTTAAGTGCCAACTGGATGTGGCCTTGCCGCTCACAGAAGGGTGAAGATGCACGCCTATACGAAGGAGTTAAGGCATTAAGCGACTTCTGTTGCGCCATCCATGTGAATGTTCCTACAGGAAAAGACTCGCTTTCGCTGTCACAACAATATCCAAATGGTGAGAAAATCATTGCACCAGGCACTGTAATCGTCAGCGCAGGAGGTGAAGTCAGTGATGTAAAGAAGACGGTAAGCCCTGTATTAGTCAACGACAAGAACTCCAGTCTCTATCATATTGACTTCAGTTTTGACGAACAACATCTCGGAGGTAGCGCATTTGCACAGAGCCTTGGCAAGGTAGGCAGCGACGTTCCAACGGTAAAGAACCCCGAATATTTCGTAGATTGCTTCAATGCCGTACAGGAATTAATCCGCCGTGGGTGGGTAATGGCAGGCCATGACATCAGTGCCGGTGGTCTGATTACAACCTTATTAGAGATGACTTTCGCTAATAAAACGGGCGGCATGAACATCAATCTGCACGACATTGCAGGCAATGATCTCGTTAAAATGCTGTTTGCAGAGAACCCAGGTGTCGTTATTCAGGTGAGTGATTCACACAAGGCAGAACTCTTTGAATATCTCGATAATGAGGGAATAGGCTTTGCAAAGATTGGTTATCCTACGCCAAACAATCGTAAAATAACCGTAAAGAAGGACGAAAATGTGCATGAATTCGACATTGATGTACTGCGCGACACATGGTTTAAGACTTCTTATCTGCTTGATCGTGATCAAAGTTTCAACGGAATGGCAAAGAAACGCTTCACCAACTACAAGAAGCAAGCGATTGAATTGCAGTTCAACAGCAACTTCAAAGGCACTTTGGAAAGCTATGGTTTGACTGCCGGTCAGCGTCAATCTTCAGGCATAAAGGCTGCAATTATACGCGAAAAGGGAACCAATGGAGAGCGAGAAATGGCTTATACACTGTATTTGGCAGGCTTTGATGTTAAGGATGTCATGATGACTGACCTCATCAGTGGACGCGAAACGCTTGAAGATGTGAACTTCATCGTGTTCTGTGGTGGTTTCTCTAATAGCGATGTACTCGGCAGTGCAAAGGGTTGGGCAGGTGCATTCTTGTATAATCCGAAGGCAAAAGAGGCGCTCGACAGGTTCTATGCACGCGAAGACACGCTCAGTCTTGGTATCTGCAACGGTTGTCAGCTGATGGTGGAGCTCAACCTCATCAATCCGGAACACAAACATCGGAGCCATCTCTGCCACAACAACTCAAAGAAGTTCGAGAGTGCGTTCCTTGGCCTGACTATCCCGCGGAACCCAAGCGTGATGTTGCATAGTCTCAGTGGAAGCAAGCTTGGAATATGGGTTGCACATGGTGAAGGCCGTTTCTATTTGCCCGAACCGGAGGACCATTACAACGTCGTTGCCAAGTACAACTATGCCGAATACCCCGGTAATCCGAACGGGTCGGACTACAATGTGGCCGCCATTTGCTCTAAAGACGGTCGCCATTTGGCAATGATGCCGCACCCCGAGCGGGCCATCTTCCCTTGGCAGAACGCCTATTATCCGCTCAACCGCAAGCAAGACGAGGTAACACCGTGGATAGAGGCCTTTGTCAATGCACGCAGATGGGTTGAAGAAAAGACAAACAAGTAATCGTGACACGAGAGTAGGAATGTATCTAACCTTGTTCAAAACATTCTTCAAGATTGGCATAGTCACCTTCGGGGGTGGCTATGCCATGATTTCCATGATTGAAGAAGACGTTGTCCGCAAGCATCAATGGGTCGATAAAGAAGAGTTTCTCGACTTGCTTGCCATTGCACAGAGCTGTCCCGGCGTCTTTGCTATCAACATCAGCACCTTCATTGGCTATAAGATTCGTAAGACACGCGGGGCTGTTTGCACGGCTTTGGGGACCGCCCTTCCTTCCTTCATCATCATTCTGCTCATTGCGATGTTCTTCCATCGTTTCCAAGACAACCGTATTATTGCCGCTATGTTTGCAGGTATTCGGCCGGCCGTGGTGGCCTTGATAGCCGCTCCCACCTTTTCTTTGGCCAAGAGTGCGCACATCAATAAGGCCAATTGCTGGATTCCAATCGGTGGAGCCTTAGCGATATGGTTGCTCGGCGTGAATCCCATCTGGGTGATTATAGCGGCCGGAGCAGGCGGTTTCGTCTATGGGAAATACATGAAATCAACCGAATAAACACCCTGTTATGGTTTTTCTGCAACTCTTCATCGCATTCTTTGAAATCGGTCTCTTTGGCTTCGGTGGCGGCTATGCCATGATATCGCTGATACAAGGCATGGTGGTTACGCGCTTCCATTGGCTCACCATCAGCGAATTCACCAACGTCATCGCTATCAGCCAGATGACTCCCGGGCCAGTAGGCATCAACACAGCCACCTATTGCGGCTATACTGCCGTACACAATGCCGGCTATTCCACAGCAGTCTCCGTGCTCGGCTCGGCCACGGCCACTTTTGCTCTGGTGCTTCCTACGTTCATCTTGATGATACTCATCAGTAAGATGTTTATGAAATACATGCACACCGACACCGTGCAGAGCGTCTTCGCGGGCTTGCGTCCGGCAGTGGTGGGTCTGTTGGCAGCCGCTACACTTCTGCTGATGACGCCCGAGAACTTCTCAACCCCCGACGACCCTTGGACCTTTTGGGTGAGCATCGTTATCTTCCTTGCCACTTTCATCGGCACGAAAGTCATGAAAATCAATCCGATTCTGATGATCGGTTGTGCCGCGCTCGTAGGTTTGATATTGCTTTACTGACAATACCTCTTGGACTTATATAAGACATGTTCGGTGTAGTCCTACTTTACATCACATGTAGTCCTACTTTAGATGCGATGTAGTCCTACTTTACATCACATGTAGTCCTACTTTAGACAACGTCCGTCTCAATTGAATGATAAAAATAGATTAAAAGAAGGGCGAAATAAAGAGCATATTCGACAGAATGATGTAATTTTGCTTCATCAAACAAACAGTTATCAAACTTAACGATAAATATAAGCAAAATGAAGAAAATCAGAGCAGCCGTAGTGGGCTATGGAAATATCGGCCACTACACCATCGAGGCGCTGGAAGCCTCTCGTGACTTTGAAATTGCAGGCGTCGTCCGTCGTCAAGGAGATAAGGACAAGCCTGCAGAACTGGCAGCTTATGCCGTTGTCGACGACATTGAGAAACTGAAAGACGTTGACGTAGCCATACTCGCAACACCGACCCGCAGCTGTCCCGAATACGCTGCGAAGATTACTGCGCTGGGCATCAACACCGTCGACAGCTTCGATATCCACACTTCTATCCTCGACTATCGCACGAAGCAGATGGAGAACAATAAGAAGACCCATACCGTTAGCGTGATTTCAGCCGGCTGGGACCCCGGTTCCGACTCTGTGGTGCGCGTGCTAATGGAAAGTCTTGCGCCGAAAGGACTCACCTATACGAACTTTGGTCCGGGCATGTCGATGGGGCATTCGGTGTGCGTGCGCAGTAAGGAGGGCGTCAGGAATGCCCTTTCCGTAACCATACCGCTGGGCGAAGGCATTCATCGGCGCATGGTATATGTGGAGCTTGAAGACGGAGCAAAGCTCGAAGACGTGACCGCTGCCATCAAGGCCGACCCTTATTTCGCACACGATGAAACGCATGTGTTTGCCGTCGCTTCTGTCGACGACGTGCGCGATATGGGCCATGGTGTGCACCTCGTTCGCAAAGGTGTTTCAGGGCAGACGCAGAACCAGCGACTGGAGTTCAACATGAGCATCAACAACCCCGCACTCACGGCTCAGGTGCTCGTCAATGTGGCACGTGCTTCAATGCGCCTGCAGCCGGGTTGCTACACGATGCCCGAGATACCCGTCATCGACCTGCTTCCCGGTACACGCGAAGAGATCGTTGCAACATTGGTATGAAGTCGTTCTCGAAATAGAATGTAATTATCGAAAAATAAGAAATGTCGGGCCTTCCCTCACTGGGAGGCCCGCATTTTTTTATCTCATGCCAAACTTTCTCCCGCATGTTTGAATATAATTAAACAGAAATGCTTATCTTTGCAGCGTTAAATCAGAATATAATCAGCACATGGACGATTATCACGCGGAAACATTTGCTTTGCAGGCGTGAGGTTTAGCCGGAAGCTAATCCCCACACCTTATTAATTAACGGAGATTAGCGACAATGAGAAACTATTGGAACATCAACGAGAATCTGAGTGCCATCAAGGAATGGCAACCCAACTGCTGGATACAGGTCACATGTCCTACGGACGAGGACCAAGAGTATTTGGAAGACACTTTCCATATCCCCGACTATTTCCTTTCAGACATCAGCGATACCGACGAGCGTGCCCGCTATGAATACGACGACGGCTGGATGCTCATCATCTTGCGTATCCCTTATGTCAAGGAAGTGCGCTCACGTACGCCCTATACTACGGTCCCATTGGGTATTATTCACAAGCGCGATGTCACCATCACGGTGTGCTACTACGAAACGAATATGATGATAGACTTCGTGAGTTATCAGCAGAAGCGGCGCGAAGGCTTCACCGACTACGTCGACCTCATCTTTCGACTGTTCCTGTCGAGTGCTGTTTGGTATCTGAAACGCCTGAAACAAATCAGTGCGCTCATCGAAAAGGCCAAGCATAACCTTGACCAAGGCGTTAACAACGAAAGCCTGATCGGACTAAGCCGCTTACAGGATTCGCTTACTTACTTCATTACCTCTATCCGCGGCAATGAGAACCTATTGCAAAAGCTGAAGTTCAAACTGCAGGTGGACGAACTCGATGCCGACCTCATCGAAGACGTGAGCATTGAGATGACGCAGGCCAGAGAAACGACAAGCATTTACTCGGATATTCTCGAGTCGACAATGGAAACCTATTCGAGCATCATCAACAACAACATGAATACCGTGATGCGTACGCTGACTTCCGTGAGCATTATCATGATGTTTCCTACGCTCATTTCTAGTCTGTTCGGCATGAATCTCGTCAACGGCATGGAGTCAAGTCCTTTCGGCTTTGCCATTGCATTGATTATCTCTGTTGTCGTTTCGGGAGCATCTTGGTGGATTTTGCGCTATAAACGCTTGCTATAGGTCCGGAATAAGAAAAAATATATGTTTTAATTAGGATTTCCCGTTTTTTTTATTTAAGTTTGCATAACGTTAAATATTGCAATGATGCAATGAAAAACCGGAAATAGAAACTAAACCAATGAAATAATGGACGCTCAAGAAAATGCCCTCATGGAGGGAAAATTAAGTGAAGAACAACTGACAGAAGCTCCCGTGGAAGCATGTGATGCCCCGGAAAGCAATGCCAAACCCCGAAACTACAAAAGCAAAGCTGAGATTGTAGAACGCCTGAAAGAAATCGTAGGCAACGGGGAAAATCCTACCAAAGAAGAGCTCGACCACTTGAAAACGACGTTCTACAAGCTACATATCGCCGAACGAGAGAGTAAGCAAAAGGCTTATCTTGAATCGGGAGGCGATCCGGACAAGTATGTGTTGACACCCGATGAGGACGAAGAAGTGTTCAAAGCCGAGATGGGAGTCATCAAAGAACGAAGGGTAAAACTGTTCTTGGAGCAAGAGGCCGAGAAGCAAGAGAACCTGCAGAAGAAGCTCGATATCATCGAGACAATCAAGAATATGGCAATCTCGCCCGAGGAAGCCAACAAGAACTATAATGCATTCAAGGAGCTGCAGCAGCAATGGAAAGATATAAAAAGCGTTCCGGCAGACAAGGCCAACGAGTTGTGGCGCAACTATCAGCTCTATGTGGAGCAGTTCTATGACCAGCTTCACCTCAACCGTGAAGCCCGCGAATATGATTTCAAAAAGAACTTGAGCATCAAGACGCAGTTGTGTGAAGCTGCGGAGAAACTGGCGACAGAAAACGATGTCATCAGTGCTTTCCATCAGCTGCAAGAACTGCACCAGCAATATCGTGAAACGGGGCCGGTAGCCAAAGAGTTAAGAGAAGAAATATGGGCGCGTTTCAAGGCCGCCTCGACCATCATCAACAAGCGACATCAGCAACACTTTGAGGAACTTCGTGCTAAAGAAGAAGAAAACCTGAAGCGCAAGACCGAACTCTGCGAACAGGTGGAGGCGATTGTGCAAGGCGAGTATACGCATGCAAGTGATTGGGAAAAACAAACAAAAGAAATCATCGGTATACAGGCCGAATGGAAGAAGATAGGCTTTGCGCCACAGAAAATGAACGTAAAAATATTCGAGCGTTTCCGTGCTGCATGCGACAGTTTCTTCGCGCAAAAGGCTGCCTTCTTCAAAAACATGAAACAGGTTTTTAATGAGAATATTGCTAAGAAGCAGGCACTTGTGGAGCAGGCAGAAGCCCTGATGGACAGCACAGATTGGAAGAGCACTTCCGACAAGATGATTGCTTTGCAGAAGGAATGGAAGACCATTGGCGCCGTTCCTAAAAAGGTGGGCGATGAATTGTGGGACAAATTTCTTACGGCCTGCAACAAGTTTTTTGAGGCACGTAATGCCACCAATGCCGGAACGCGCAATGAAGAGCATGCCAATCTTGACAAAAAGAAAAACATCATCGCCCAACTGAAAGAACTTGCAACAGGAGTCGCCGACGATTTACAAGCAAAAGTACAATCGTTGGTCGAAGAATATAATACTGTGGGGCATGTTCCCTATAAAGAGAAAGACAAACTCTATCAAGAATATCATGAGATTCTCGATAAACTCTATAACGACTTGCATATCTCCGTCGCAAAGAAACGCCTTGATAATTTCAAGAACAACTTGAAGAATGTTGCAAAACGAGGCGAGGAAGCACTTGACAATGAACGTGCCCGCTTGATGCGTCGATATGAGGGAATGAAACAAGAAATCAATACCTATGAAAACAATCTTGGTTTCTTGAATGCAAGCAGCAAAAAGGGAAATAGTCTGATTGAAGAAATGAATCACAAGGTACAGAAACTCAAGGACGACATGGAGTTTGTCAAACAAAAAATCAAGGCCATTGATGCCGAGAATAAATAAAATGTAATAGGAGACGCATCTTTCCCGCTGCGTCTCTTTTTCTTTTATGGGCTAAACATCGAATAGAAAAGATGTTTATAGATGGATTTTAAATATTGACGGGCAAGCCCCATCGAGGTTTCGTTTCTGAAAGGGCAGGATTGGCATGTAATACCTACCCTGTCTACACAGATATACGCACGAAACCAATGCTACCTACATTCCGTAGGCTTTAGACACCCAACCCTCCCAAAGAGAGGGAGCTTAAGCTTGCGCGCTAACCATAATTATGGATCATGAATCATGAATTATGAATTATGAATTATGAATTAATTCCCCCCTCCCGTTCTCCTTTTTTCAAGAGGTAGTCACAGCCCCTCTCTCCGGGAGAGTTGAAACAGGTGTCGGGAAGAGTAAAATTTCTTCCCGCAAAGAAATTTCACCTCTCTCGCAAAGCCATTTATTTTTGTAACTAATCTCAGCCATTTTACACGGCAATCTCAGCCATATTGAACGGCGAAATGGCTGAGATTACAAGATAAAACGGCTGGAATCAAGCTGCAAAAAGGCTGAGACGAATTCGCCGATGCCCGCTTCCGTTTAGTTAATATAGACTAAAAGGAGCAGTCGCCATTCGTCTTTCAGCAAACTTTAGCTATCTTTACATACACAAAAAATAATGAGTAGCATCAATCATTCCAAACGGAAAGTCTTTTTATTTTAATTACCTCCAGCACTATGGCCCTTCGCAAGAACATTATTTTCGCATTGCTTTCGCTCTTTTTCATACCCGCTGTTGCGCAAGTGAAGCAGATAAAAAATCCCTACGGTTATCTTTACTGTCACATGAGCCGAAAAGGCGAATGGACGGCCTTTGCCTTGAGCAGAGACGGCATCAATTGGCACGACCTCAACAATGGTAATGAGGTTTATAACACGCGGCGTTTTTCGGAAATAGAGGGCGGAGCGCGTGATGCTTATATCAACCGAGCGGCCGATGGGAAAGGGTTTGTGATGGTAACTACTGATATGTGCAACCGAAAGAGCCGTCAGTGGCTGAACTATGGCATCAACTTGCTGCGCTCAAACGACCTTATTCATTGGTCGGCCGTGACGTTTGACTTCCGAAAAGGGCCCGAAATCTTCTGTGATAAGACTTCGCCCGACTTCTATAAAGACTATCGCAGTATCCAAAGAGTATGGGCTCCGCAGGTTGTATGGGATAAAAACCACGTCTGGGAAGACGGGAAACGAGGCGGATATTTCATCTATTATTCGTTGCTGAATAAGAATGAAGACAAATACGACCGCGTATTCTACTCCTATGCCGACCGTTCTTTCACCCGCATCACCAAGCCTAAACTGCTTTTCGATTGGGGTTATGCCACGATTGATGCCGATATTGTGTGGGTAGAGGCTGACAGAAAATGGCACATGATGATTAAAAAGGAAGGAGGCAAGCGAGGTATCTTCACTACGCAAGCCTCACATCTGACAGGGCCTTGGCCTGCACCCGACGAAAACGACTATGTCAGCTTCGAAGGCAACAAGCAATGTGAGGGAGCATCAGCCTTTCGGATTGCAGGAGAAAAGGGATGGCGCGTTGGCTACGTGGAATATTCCTCCTCACCAACCAAATATCGCATCTGTCAAGCTGATGAAAAGCTGCAAAACTTCCATTCGCCGCAGGACATCAAAGGCGTTGCCGACCCGCAACATGGCTCTTTCCTTGCATTAACAAAGAAAGAATACGAGCGGTTGGAAAACTATTGGAACAACAAGAAGAACTGATTGAACACAGCAAATAGATGCTTATACAATATATTATAGTCGGAGTCATTATATGCATTGCGGTTGCTTTCATTGCCGTGAAAGCCTATCGGTCTGTGAAACAGAACATCAGATGCAAGGACTACAAGTGTGCCGGCTGTGCATTCTACGATAAATGCAAGAAAACGCAAAAAAGATAACGGCCTATTTCCGACTTCTATAATTGACGACCTGCTCGATATACTGCTCATGTTGCTCATCATGCATCTTGGCGAGCCTTTGTTTGATGACGAAGCCCATGAAAAGCCTGACAAGTCCGAAGAGAAGTGCCCCGCCGATAGCGAACAATATTGCCGCATAGCGCCCAAATGGGAGTTTGCTTACGGGAAACAGCGATGCAATGAAAATCGGAGTAACCACAAAGATGCCTAAAAGCGTCAGATGACTTTTCTCGCTTCCCATGCTGTCGAGAACGGATTGTTTGTCGAACAAATAGGACAGCAGCGACTCCTTGGTCACACCGTAGTCTTTCATTTGCGGAAAGTCCGGCGCATCTCCCCACGTGTTGATTATTCTATAAACCATTTGCTGCAAGTCGTCAACCTTCCGTGCAGGCTCATTCAGTCTAAAACTCATCTTTCTCTATAGTCTGGTCTCACTTCATATCAATAAAAAAAGAAAGCAGTGCTCTGATAAGCCGGGTTTTGTATCCGTCAAAAGAAACGGAGCCCTGTCATTTATCTAATCCGCAAGTCGCCCTGCGGCTTAAGCATTCTACCCTTCGCAGCGATTAAAGAAATCGTTCAGGCGGACAACCTTCTATCTGCGATATACATGAACTTGCAGCCTCCAGCAGACACGGCCCGACGATCACCCGCCGGCCGGTGGTCTCTTACACCACCTTCTCACCCTTACCATGAAGCGAATAACAGGATTATCCGGTCAAACGCTTGGCATGGCGGTTATTTTCTTCTGTCTGAACCTACTGTTGCCAATAGCTTCCATTTTCAGAAGTGGAGCGTCCTATGCTGCCCGGACTTTCCTCTCGCACGTTAAATCATGCCAGCGACAGTGCCTGAGCACTGCTTTCCGTGTGCAAAGATAGCAGAAAAAGCGTGGCTGACAAAACAATTGGGTGGTTTTTATCTTTCTATGGGCATATCAAAAGCAAGTTGAAAGATAAGTAGAGCCTATTTGGCGCTATGTGTTTTCGTCAATATAGTTCATGATTTCTTCCAAATTATCGGGCTGGAACCATCGCGTTTTCGGGTCGCGTTTGAACCAAGTGAGTTGTTTCCGCATGTATTGCCGCGTATTCGACTGTATCTGCCGAATAGTTTCTTCCAACGTGAGCAGGCCATCGAGGTAAAGAAAGGTTTCTTTGTAGCCCACGGTGTTGAGGGCATTGCATTCACGATAGGGATAAACACGCTTACATTCGTCAATCAAACCGTGGTCGAACATGGTCGTGACACGTGCGTTGATTCTTTCATAAAGCTCGCTTCGGTCTCTATTGAGTCCTATCTTCAGTATCTTGAACGGTCGTTCTTTGTTCTTCTGTGTGCGGAACGACGTATAAGTCTTTCCCGTCATGTAGCATATTTCAAGTGCATGTACCACGCGACGGGGGTTCTTTCGGTCTACAATATGATAGTGTTCGGGGTCTAAGACTTTGAGTTCTTCAACGAGACGGGGCAGTCCTTCTTCAGCCAACTTCCTTTTCAGTAGCTCGCGTGTCTCGGGGTCTACGGTTGGAATATCGTCGATTCCGTTGCATACGGCATCAATATACATCATGCTTCCGCCTGTCAGCAGCAGGGTATCGTGCCCTTGATGAAACAGTGTTTCGATGAGTTGCAACGCTTCCTCTTCATATTTTGCCGCACTGTAATCATCTTTTACCGTGCGGATTCCCACGAAGTAATGAGTGACCTCGCGTTGTTGTTCTTGGGTCGGAGCTGCAGTCCCGACGGGAATCTCAGCATAGATTTGTCGTGAATCAGAGTTGATGATGGGCGAATTCACGTGCCGGGCCGCCTTGATGCAAAGTTCTGTCTTCCCTACCCCCGTAGGTCCAAGGACAACAACGAGCGTCTTCATTATCTGATGATGCCCCGTTGGGAAGCCTCAACGAAATCGATGATGTATTGGATTTCGGGCGTTACTTTAAGGTTTTTCTTGATTTCCTCGATACCTTCTTTCAGTATGCCTTTCGAGTAGAGCAACCTGTAGGCCTCATGAATGGTATCAATCAGTTCATTACTGAAGCCGCGGCGGCGAAGTCCTACCAAGTTGACACCACAATACTTCGTGGGGTCTTTTCCGGCAATGATATATGGTGGAATATCCTGACTGAAACGGCAACCTCCTTGTATCATGACATAACCGCCAATTCGGCAAAACTGGTGGGTCAAAACGGCCGCACTGATAATGGCATTGTCGTCTATGTTAACCTCACCTGCGAATTTAGTTGAGTTTCCGATGATACAATTGTTCCCCAACACGCAGTCGTGGGCTATGTGCATGTTCTCCATCAGCAGGTTATTGTCGCCGATGAGGGTCGAACCTTTGGAAGCCGTGCCACGAGAAATCGTCACGTTTTCACGGATACTGTTGTTATTTCCGATTTGACAAGTGGTGACTTCTCCCCTAAATTTCAAATCCTGTGGCTTTGTAGAGATGCTTGCACCGGGGAATATCTCGTTCCCGTTGCCGATGCGTGCACCGATATTGATGGTCACACTGTTTTGAAACACGTTGTCATTTCCGATAACCGTGTCACGATCGATATAGCAGAAAGGGCCGATGATATTGTTTTCACCGATTTTAGCCTCGGGATGAACAAAGGCAAGCGGACTGATTTGATTCATATCTACCTGAATAGGATTATTTGTTTTTTACAATCTGTGCCGTGAATGTCGCTTCTGACACGACCTGATCACCGACAAACATATAGCCTTTCATGGAACTGATGCCATGACGCACTGGGGCCAGCAACTCTACTCTGAACAAAAGCGTGTCACCGGGAACGACCTTTTGGCGGAACTTCACGTCATCTATCTTCAAGAAGTAGGTAGAATAGCGCTCCGGCTCTTCTAATTGGCCAAGAACCAAAAGGCCGCCACATTGTGCCATAGCCTCTATCTGAAGCACCCCCGGCATCACGGGTTCGTTGGGAAAGTGACCTTGAAAGAAAGGTTCGTTGGCCGTTACGTTCTTCACGCCTACAATGCTCGTCGGTCCCATTGCCGTTATCTTGTCGACCAGCTGCATGGGATAACGATGAGGGAGCAATTCGCGAATGCGTTTGTTGTCCATGATGGGCACTTCGTTGGGATCGTAAATCGGAGCCTGCACTTCATGTTTACGAATTTCCTTTCTCATCAGTCTGGCAAACTTGTTGTTGATAGTGTGTCCCGGCCGGGTTGCGACAATCCTTCCCTTGATAGGCTTACCGATGAGGGCCATATCGCCGATGATGTCAAGCAGTTTATGGCGCGTGCATTCGTTTTCCCACATCAAAGGCTTATGCTGAATATATCCGATCTTCGTGGCATCCATGCGCGGCACCTTCAGCACATCGGCCAATTGGTCCAATTGTTCTTGGCTCACCTCGCGTTCATAGATGACAATGGCATTGTCAAGGTCTCCTCCTTTGATGAGGTTGGCCTCCAACAGTGGCATGATGTCGCGCACAAAGACAAATGTCCTTGCGGCCGCTATCTCCGTATCGAAGGTTGTCATGTCCTCAAGTGTGGCAAACTGACTGTTGATGAACTTGGAGTTGAACGAACACATGGCCGTGAGACTGAACTGATCGTCGGGGAGAATCGTGATGACTGACCCCGTGTTCTCGTCTTTCACCTCTATTTTATGCCGAATGATGTAATAATCTTTTGTCGCATTCTGCTCGACAAGACCTATTTCCTTGATTTTTTCTATATACATGGCGGCCGAACCGTCAAGAATAGGGAACTCTGGTCCATTGACTTGTATCAGACAGTTGTCTATGCCCGAGGCATAGAGTGCTGCCATTCCGTGTTCTATCGTCGAGACACGGACATCGCCTTTGGCAAGAACCGTTCCGCGTTGCGTGTCGACAACGTTCTCTGCCACGGCATCAATGATGGGCTGGTCTTCAATATCGATGCGTTGGATTTTATATCCTGTATTCTCAGGTGCAGGATTGAAGGTCACCGTGAGGTTCAGTCCCGTGTGCAATCCTTTCCCAAAGAGAGAGAAACTTCCTTTCAGTGTTGTCTGCTTTTTAGCTTCCATATCCTATGATCTTTGTTTCTTGATTTCTTCGATTTCTTTTTTAAGGGCATTCAGCTCCTTATACATTTCCGGCAAACGCTGGAACAGAGCCTGCGATTTGAAGTAAGGGAGCTTCTCCATTGGGGGGGTCCCGATCAGGGCCTGATTGCTTTTGAGACTTCCCGGCACCCCGCTTTGTGCGCCAAGGAATACCTTATCGCCAATCTCGATATGGCCGGCAACGCCAACCTGACCGCCAAACATGCACCACTTGCCAATCTTTGTGCTTCCGGCAACGCCTACTTGGGCCGACATCACCGTGTTTTCGCCCACCTCTACATTGTGTCCTATCTGCACGAGATTGTCCAACTTCACGCCTTTATGGATTTTAGTGCTGCCCATTGTCGAACGGTCTATGCAACTATTGGCCCCGATTTCCACGTTATCGCCAATCTCAACAGTCCCTATTTGCGGTATCTTGTCATATCCGTCGCCATTCGGTGCAAAGCCAAAACCATCGGCCCCAATCACGCTCCCTGCATGAATAGTCACGCAATTGCCTATCTTCACGCCCACATACAAGGTCACATTCGGATAGATGATGCAGTCGTTGCCCACCGTCACTTGCTCACTGATGACAACATTCGGATAAATCTGACAACCGTCGCCGATGACAACACCGTCGCCGATATAGGCAAACGGCCCGACATACACGTCCTTACCGAGCTTTGCCGAGGCCGAAATAAAAGCCAAACTGTCGATTCCTGTCTTCTTTTGACGCATACCATTCTCATACAATTGCAGGAGTTTTGCCACGCAATCACGTGCATTTGCCACCTTGATAATAGTTGTATGAACCGGCTTTTCGATAGTTATACTCTCGTCAACAAGCACGATTGTCGACTTTGTTTCATAAAGATAGTGAATATATTTAGGGTTGGCAAGGAATGAAATGGCACCGGCAACGCCTTCTTCTATCTTGGCAAAAGCGTTCACGGTTGCATTCTCATCGCCCTCGATATGTCCTTGAATAAGCCGGGCAATCTGCTTTGCTGTAAATTCCATATCTATGTCTTGTTCTAAAATATTTTGCAAATATAGCAAAATTAATCCATAACGGAGCAGATATGGCCAATATTTTGAAGTATCTGTAAAACTTTTCTCTACATAAGGGTTCATTATTTAATATAAAGGTGTATCTTTTTGGAGACATATTTTATATTTTCTTCCCGAAAAACTTGCAAAGGGGGTGCAAGATTTTGTATCTTTGTAGAAGACAGGCTGCACTCGGCAATCCGAAAACAAGCTTTCATTGCACTCGCTTGCACTGTCTTTGTAGAAGACAGGCTGCACTCGGCA
>NZ_JH594500.1:129405-140729 GCF_000243015.1 Segatella maculosa OT 289 | reverse complement strand
AACCGGAAAGGTCCCTTCATTCGCTTCGACATCGCGATGCTCAACTCGCTTGACATGACACTCGTGCGTCAGAAATACGGCATCGAGGGCTGGGGAATCGTGCTCTACATCATGAAATGTCTCTTGGAACGCCACACCGACTGCCGCGCTCCGCTTTCCATCGTGCCCGAAATCGCATACGTCTGCCACAAGAGCAAATGCACCATTCTGCAGCTCATTCGCGACTTCCCCGCATTGTTTGAAATCGAACCCGACGGACAGACTTTCACGAGCCCTTATCTTTTGCAATTATTTGTTAAATGTTCCGCGAAAAATGAAAAGTCAAACAGAAGTTTAAATAAATTAACAAATGAAACCATTGATAATCAACCTGTTAACGTTCCTAAGAACAATGAACAAGAACAAGAACTAAAAAAGACGACGAAAAGAGTAGAAAAAGTCGACGACGTCGCCGACGTTGTTTTCGAAAAAAGGAAAACCTCCCCCAACCCCTCCGAAGGAGGAGAGCGCAAACCGCTTGCAAACTCGGTATTCCTCCAGATATCGCTACGGACAAACCCTCGAATACGGGCACAAAAATGGCTTGCACACCCAATATTCCTCCAAATATCGCCACAAACGTTTCCTCGAATACAGGCATGCAAGCGACTTACACACTCAAAATCCCTCCATTTGCCGCCACAAACGAGTCCGCGAATACGGACACAAAAGCGGCTTGCACGCTCGACGCCCCTCGCTGTATTCACAGCGAGGGCAGACGCTATGCTACATTCGCCAGGCCCGCAAGCTCGGGCTCCCTCCCTTTGGGAGGGTCGGGGTAGGTATTGGGAGAGACTCGGGGTAGGTTTTTGGAGGGGCAGGCTGGGTTTCTTGGAGGACCGGGAGTGAGTGTCCCGGCTTGCAATATCAGCCTTTTTGCAACGTAATCCCAGCCATTCTGTGCGGTAATATAGCTGAGATTGCACGGTAAAATGGCAGAGATGGCATCGCAAGGTAAGAAAACGTGGGATTTATGCCCAATAATCCGGCACAAAACATTAACTTTGTAGGCTGGAAACAGGAGACGAATGGAACAGCAAAGTATATTTCAACGCCCACTATGGGTTTCGCTTTTCGCACTCACGGCCGCCATTGCATGGGGCTGGGCCTATCCACTGATCAAGTTGGGGTTTGCCGAATTCATGATAACGGCCGACATGACTGCCGGCAAGATGCTTTTTGCCGGTATTCGTTTCGGTCTGTCGGGCCTGATTATCCTTGCGATAGCCCGCCTGACGCGCAGGGATTTCAGCGTCAAGGCGGCCGGCAGCTGGTGGTATATCGCCCTTTTCTGCATGATGAACACCACGTTGCACTATGCCTTCTTCTACATCGGACTGTCGCACAGTCAAGGCTCTCGGGCGGCTATTCTCAACTCGATGAGCGTGTTCTCAGTAGTCATTCTGGCCTGTATCTTCTTCAAAAGCGACAAGATGACATGGCAGAAGCTCATGGGCGTGGGCATCGGCTTCGTGGGTATCCTCTGTTTGAACTTGGGAAATGCCGACAGCGGACGGTTCACATGGCTGGGTGACGGTATGATTATTCTGAATGCGCTCTGCGGGGCCACGGCTTCTCTGTTGACCCGTGGGCTGGGTAAGCGTGTCGATGTGTTTGTCGGGACGGGCTACAGTCTGGCCGTCGGCGGTGCACTGCTGATTGTTCCGGCCTTGTTGTGGGGTGGCACATTGCCCCGGACCACGCTACTGGGCATGCTCTACCTGCTGTTGCTGATAGCCATCAGCACGTTGGGCTTCACCCTCTACAACAAGCTCCTCACTTGCAATCCCGTGGGCAAAGTGGCCATTTATAATTCCCTGATTCCCATTGTGGGAGCTGTGACCTCATGTCTGTGTCTTCACGAACCCTTCTATTGGAAATATGCCATTGCAGGCCTGCTTGCCACCGCCGGTATTTATATCATTGCTTCGCCTGCAAATGGAAAGAGAAGATAAATTAAGACAAAGGAAGCGGAGATTCCGTTTCCAAAGCGTTAACATATAGATGAGTTATGAATTGCAAACTATTGATTGTGGGGGCTTTGTTGTGTGATGTGATGGCAATGGAAGCCCAAACTGCAGACGTTGCGGACTCGCTTACAATGGAAAAGATGATGCACAGTCTGCCCGAAGTGATGATTAAAGGCTCTCGCCCCATTGTCAAGGCCGAGCGAGGAATGCTGTCCTACAATATGCCGCAGCTCTTGAAACAGCTTCCGGCCGACAATGCATACGAAGCATTGACGCGCATTCCCGGTATCAGTGATGCCGACGGAAGTCTTAAATTCTCAGGTAACGGAGTGACACTCATCATAAACGGACAGGCCACAACGCTGACACAAGAGCAATTGACCGACCGTTTGAAAGCATTGCCTGCCAAGGAAGTGGTCAAGGCAGAAGTGATGCTTTCGGCTCCTGCACGATATCATGTGCGTGGCATGGCCATTAATATCGTCACAAAAGCGCATGCCGGCGAGCGTCTGTTGTCGGGACAGATTACCGGAAGCTGGCAGCAAAGCAGATACGGAATGGGATTTGGCAAAGGATATCTGAATATACAGCACGGAAAGTTCGGCATGGATGTGCAGTATTCTTTCCGTGATGGCAGTTCGTATAGCGAAGTCTCTCATGAGGCCAATCACCCATTGGTCGGTAACCGCATTGCCTATTACGACAAGACGTGGAAAAAGTCGTTCGGTATTGCACACAGCTATCGATTAGGCATGAACTATGCTTTTGCCAAGAACCACAGGCTTGACCTTTCTTACACAGGGACATGGAGCAAGTACAATGCCAACAATCATACCACGGGAACGGGCGTCGCAGAACAACATTCTGACAGTCATACCTATATGCACAATGTGGACGCAGACTATTCACTGCCCTTCGGATTGCGGCTCAATGCTTCGTATACATATTATCGAATGCCCCAAGAACAGTTACTTGACGGAATGCTGCTCACGGGAGGAGGTCTTTCGGGCACAAGTCGTAATCTTGCCACCCACAGCCGGCAGACCATCCGTAAGTGGGCATTTGCGGCTGACCAAAACCATTCTTTGAGCCATGGTTGGGGACTGTCGTATGGCCTCAAAGCGCAGTTTGCAACCAATAACAGCTTTCAGACTACACTCGACAAGCTGGGCAATGTGGTGCCGGGTGCATCGAGTAGCGTAGACATCTCCGAACGGATATGGAACGTGTATGCAGGATTTAGTAAGCAGCTTACCAAGCACTTGAGTCTTGAAGCTTCGCTTGCTGCCGAGCAATACCACTCTTTACAATGGAACGAATGGCATATTTATCCTTCGCTGAATGCGCTGTGGAATATCAATGACGACCATA
This sequence comes from Segatella maculosa OT 289, assembly GCF_000243015.1. Taxonomy (NCBI): domain Bacteria; kingdom Pseudomonadati; phylum Bacteroidota; class Bacteroidia; order Bacteroidales; family Prevotellaceae; genus Segatella; species Segatella maculosa. The sequence continues at coordinate 137,349 of NZ_JH594500.1, read as the reverse complement.
TTCTGAACCTGTCATTCAGTTCCAACACTGAGTTTCCCAGTTATTGGTCAACCATGAGCAGTATCTTCTATCCGTCTACTTACTCTGAGATATGGGGTAATCCTAACCTGAAACCTTATTCCTACTATAATGTTAACCTCATGTGGCAGTTCAAACGGCGCTATACGCTCATGGCCTTTGCCAGTTTGAAGCCGGATTATTCCGTTCAACTGCCCTACCAGACCACCGACCGTATGGCCGTCATCATGAAAGAAACCAATTTCGACTTCGACCGTACGTTCGGACTTCAGGCCTCGGCCATGTTCACTATAGGCAAGTGGCTAAGCGGTAATGCGTTTATCGTTGGGCTATGCAAGCACGATAAGAGTAGCCATTTCTTCGACTTGCCGTTCGACCGCAAGAAATTCAGCGCTATACTCGGGAGCACTACTTCCATCAAACTATGCCATACACAAGACCTGCGCCTCATACTGAACCCTTTCTTTCAGACGAAATCAATACAGGGGGTGTATGACATCAGTCCCGTATTCATGCTGAATGCCGACTTGCGCTGGGCTTCGGCCAATGACAAGTGGAACCTACACATTAATGGCAGCAACATCTTTAACCATCAGTTTGACACGCGCTCCGTGCAGGGCAATCAGGACTACCGCATGAAAGTCGGACAACAATGGGCGTCGGGCACCATCACGATTATCTATAAATTCGGCGGTTACAAGGAGAAGAAGGTAAAAGGCGTTGATACTTCTCGAATGGGACACTGATAAGATAGGCTCTTTCCTAAGAAATTCAAAAAAAGAAGCTTTATTGTTGTTCTCTTGAAATTTATTGTTACCTTTGTCCATTGATAAAACAAATCGTAATTCATATGGCAAAGAAAATAACAGAGAAAGTAACTTGGGTCGGCAAGATTGATTGGGAATTGGTGAGTTTCCATGGCGATGAACTCTCCACCTATCATGGCTCAAGCTACAATGCGTTTCTTATTCGTGACAAGAAAACCGTGTTGATGGACACGGTTTGGCAACCCTATGACAAGGAGTTTGTTGCCCGTTTGAAACGAGAGATTGATTTGAAGGAGATTGACTACATCGTGATGAATCACAATGAAATCGATCATAGTGGTGCACTTCCCGAACTGATGCGCGAGATTCCTGACACACCCATCTACTGCACGAAGAAAGGCGAGGCCATTCTTCGTGGGCACTATCATCAGGATTGGAACTATGTGACAGTCAAGACTGGCGATACACTTGAAATCGGCGAGTCGACATTGACTTTCATTGAGGCTCCCATGCTGCATTGGCCCGACACGATGTTCAGCTACCTTTCAGGCGATGAGATATTGTTCTCTAACGACGTCTTCGGTCAGCATTTTGCATCGGAGTCCCTCTACAATGACCTTGTGAAGCAGGACGACCTGCTGTGGGAGGCCGAGAAGTATTATGCCAACATCATCAATCTCTACAGTCCGATGGCCAATCGCAAGGTGAAGGAAGTCATCGGTATGAACCTTCCCATCAAGATGATTTGCCCGAGCCACGGTGTGATGTGGAAAGAGAACCCAATGCAGATTGTGGAGAAATATCTGGCATGGTCGAGCGACTACAAGGAAAATCAGATTACGATTGTCTACGATACGATGTGGCAGTCGACCCGCAAGATGGCCGAGGCCATCACCGACGGTATTCTGGCCGAAGATAATACCGTCACCGTGAAGCTCTTCAATGCAGCGAAAGAAGACAAGAACGATATTCTGACCGAGATGTTCCAGTCGAAAGCCGTGCTCGTGGGTTCGCCCACCATCAACTACGGCTATTCTTACGCCATTGCCGGCATTCTCGAGATGGCCCGCGGCCTGAAGTTCAAAGACAAGAAGGGAGCAGCTTTCGGCTCTTACGGGTGGAGCGGCGATGCACCGAAGCTCATCAGCACGCATTTGCAGGAAGCCGGCTTCGAACTTGTCAACGAAGGCTTCAAGACCCTTTGGGTGCCCGACGAAGACGCGCTTGCCACTTGTCGGGAATATGGAAAAGCGTTTGCTATCGCAACGAAATAGATTATTAATATTAAACAAAAACGATTATGAAAAAGTATGTATGTGACGTTTGCGGGTATATCTATGACCCCGCAGTAGGAGATCCCGACGGTGGCATTGCTCCCGGTACGGCATTCGAAGACATTCCCGATGATTGGGTTTGCCCCACTTGCGGCGTGACCAAGGACGACTTCAGCGAAGTTGAAGAATAACGCCTCCCTCTCGCGGAAGTGTCTTTTCACGGAAAATAAGTGAGGACGTCCTCACATCTTGCACACAGCCCCGACCAGCAAAGGCCGGGGCTCTGTTATGTGAATTGTGGATTGTGGCATTATTATTCCACATTCAACAACACCGTGTTATCCCCCTCTCGCACATAAGTTACCCGGAGTAGGCGCACATTACACTCACCTACCCCAGGCTACAAAGGATATAACAGGGTTAAAATCCGTCACAATAGTATGCAGCATGATGCACGGAAGTAGGACCCGTAATTGACAATATATACTATTGTGGGGCACGAAAGTATATATTGTGCCCCACAATAGTATATATTGTCAAGCTCACCTTGTTCACTACTTCGGAACAGCACTGGGGCTAAGGCCCGCCATTGTCAGCCCAAAGAGCGTATTTTTTTTTCTTTCCTACAAGCGTTCAATCCTATTTCTTCCAGCATTTTATCGCAAAAGTTCAGATACTATTTAAAAATTAAACAGATTTCTTGGTTGGTTCATTGAAAAATGGTAACTTTGCAGGCGTTTAGCAAAAAACAGACAATATAAAACAGTTGAATGAAGAATGACAAATTGAAAAATCAGTACCGTGTTAATGAACAAATACGCGTACGTGAAGTTCGTATCGTTGGAGAAGACGGTTCTGAAGTCGTGCCTACACGCAAAGCCTTGGATATGGCACGCCAACAGGGCGTAGATCTCGTAGAGATTTCCCCAAACGCACAGCCACCAGTTTGTCGTCTCATCGACTATTCAAAGTTCCTCTATCAGCAGAAAAAGCATCAGAAGGAAATCAAGCAGAAGCAGGTGAAGGTCGAAGTGAAGGAAATCCGCTTCGGACCTCAAACCGACGAGCACGACTATCAATTCAAATTGAAACATGCAAAAGGTTTCTTGAACGAGGGAAACAAAGTGCGTGCCTATGTTTTTTTCCGCGGTCGCTCCATTTTGTTCAAAGAGCAGGGAGAGGTTCTGTTGCTTCGCTTTGCAAACGACCTTGAAGAATATGGCAAGGTTGAACAAATGCCAAAGTTGGAGGGGAAAAAGATGTTCCTTTACCTTGTTCCTAAGAAAGTCGGCGTGGTGAAGAAAAGCCAACAGAAGGTTGACCGCGAAAAGCGAGAAGCCGAAGCCAAGGCCATGGAACAAAGCCAGAAAGAGGGAAATGCCGAGAAGAACGGCTTGTTCGCAAATGCAAGAAATGGGCAGAATGCGCTTGACAAACTGAAGAGCGAGAGCCCTGTCGAAGATTAAGAAAACGTGCGTAACGCCCGGTATATGCGTTGCCACTTATAAATAACAACTAAAAATTAAAAAAATGCCAAAAGTAAAGACAAACTCCGGTGCAAAGAAGAGATTCTCATTCACCGGTACCGGTAAGATTAAAAGACATCACGCTTACCACAGTCACATTCTGACTAAGAAGACAAAGAAGCAAAAGAGAAATCTTGTTCACCAGACACTGGTTGACCGAACCAACATGAAGCAGGTGCGTGACTTGCTCTGTCTCCGTTAATTCACTTTTTAGTAAGAACATTAAAGAAAGAAAACTATGCCAAGATCAGTAAATCATGTTGCTTCAAAAGCAAAGAGAACTCGAATTCTGAAGCTCACTAAAGGTTATTATGGAGCAAGAAAGAACGTTTGGACAGTAGCAAAGAACACTTGGGAAAAGGGACTCACCTACGCATATCGCGACCGCAGAAACAAGAAACGTACATTCCGTGCACTATGGATACAGCGTATCAATGCTGCAGCGCGTTTGGAAGACATGAGCTATTCCACATTGATGGGTGCCCTCCACAAAGCCGGCATCGAAATCAACCGCAAAGTCCTTGCCGACCTTGCTGTCAACAATCCCGAAGCATTCAAGGCCATCGTGGATAAAGTAAAATAACCCTTCGAAATCTTATATAAGCAAGAAGAAGGCACTTCAGACGTGCCCTCTTCTTTGTTTTTCAGCCCTCTATCTCACGATTTCATAGAAAGAAATATGAGAGTTAGTGAACCAGAGTCATCATTTACCGATACAGAAGTGCTTGAAAATATTTCCAAGAACTTCATTCGTGGTTATCTGTCCGCCGGTAATCTCTGCCAATTGGTCAAGACAGATACGCAGGTCCTCACTAATGAGGTCTCCGCTAAGGCCGAGATTCATGCCCTCAATAACACGTTGAATGCTCTCATCGGCATGGGTCAGTGCTTCGTAGTGCCGGGCATTCGTTACGATAACGCTATTCTCGTTAATGTCGGGGATGTCGGCTGCACGATAGATGGCAGCCTCTAAGTCTGGAATATTCTGTTTTAGTTTTGCAGAGATAAAGACCGCGGGGGAACATGAGGCTGCAGTATTAGACTTTACAGCCATGCAATCCATCTTATTAAAAACGGTAATCAGTTTCTTTCCGGTCGTCAGACGCTGCATTCTTGCATATTCTTCTGCCAAAGGCTGTCGATCGACGACCCATAGAACGATGAATGCTTCTTCAATTTTCTGATAGGCACGTTCTATACCCAATTGCTCGACCTTATCATCTGTCCTACGTATGCCTGCCGTATCGATGAACCGAAATGTTATCCCATTGATTTCTGTCGTATCTTCTATGACGTCACGGGTCGTTCCATGAATATCACTGACAATGGCCTTATCTTCGTGCAGCAGACAATTAAGCAATGTGCTTTTCCCTACATTGGTTTTACCTACGATTGCAACGGGCACACCTTTCTTCAAGGCATTACCTGTCTCGAACGAACGCGCAAGCATGGTGATTTGTTGATGGATTTGCGCTGCAAGTGCCTTTAATTCATCTCTATCGGCAAACTCCAATTCTTCATGGTCAGAGAAATCAAGTTCGAGTTCAAGCAAAGAAGTAATCCGTAGCAACTGCTCACGAAGCACAGATAGTTCACTACTAAAATGCCCTTTCAACTGACTAAGTGCAAGTTTGTGTGAAGCCTTATTCGATGCAGCCACAAGGTCGGCAACGGCTTCTGCCTGACTCAAGTCCATCTTGCCATTTAGGTAAGCCCGTTTGGTGTATTCGCCAGGTTGTGCTTGCCTACACCCCGCGTCGATGAGTGCTTTTATCACTTGATGCAGGATATAACCCGAACCATGGCATGATATTTCCGTACTGTCTTCGCCCGTATAGCTGTGAGGAGCACGGAAAACACCAATGAGAACATCGTCTATAAGATTTCCTTGTTTGTCATGTAGTGTCCCGTAATGCAACGTGTTCCCCTTGGCTTCCGCAAGTTTCTTGTTGCTTGCACCATGAAAAACCCTTTCCGTAATCTCAATGGCCCTATCGCCACTGACCCTTACGACACCGATGGCTCCCCCTTCCGGAGTTGCCAATGCACAGATTGTCTCTCCGTCCATCAAATACGCTCCAACACTTTCTCTATCAAACCGTCGATGGTGTTCTTGTATCCTGTGTTTGCCTTTTGTGCAAGTCGGTTGGCTATCACCATACAGCAAGTCATAGCTTTGTGTCCCATCAACGCTGAAAGTCCGGCAAGTGCAGAGCTCTCCATCTCGAAGTTGGTAATGCGAAGCCCGTTATACTCAAAACACTCTACCTTCTTGTTCTGTTCGGGATCAGCCAAAGGAATGCGCAACTCACGGCCCTGAGGACCAAAGAAACCACCGCAAGCGATTGTAATGCCGCGTACCATATCGTTTTGGGCGATACGGTCTATCAGTTCCTTGTCACCGTCAATCACGTAAGGTGCACAAAGTTGCGGGTTCCAGTGCATATGCTCCGTGAATGCAGCCTCCAAATCCAAGTCGCAGACCTCGTTTCTTCCGGCATAGAAGTTGAGCAATCCATCAAAGCCAATACTCTTGATGCTGGCCACATACGTTCCCGAAGGCGTATCGGGCTGCAAACCGCCACAGGTCCCGATGCGCACCAAGGTCAACGTGCGATGCGTGTCTTTCTCTGTGCGTGTTTTGAAATCAATATTCGCCAAGGCGTCCAGTTCATTGAGTACGATGTCTATATTGTCACAACCGATACCCGTACTTTGCACGGTGATACGCTTTCCCTTATATGTGCCGGTTATCGTATGAAATTCGCGGCTTTCAACCTCGCATTCCTTGGTATCAAAGTGCGATGCCACCAAAGCAACCCTACCGGGGTCGCCAACCAAGATGACCTTATCGGCTAATTGTTCGGGTTTTAGATGCAAATGAAAGATACTTCCGTCCTCGTTGATGAGCAACTCAGACGCTGCAAAATATTTCTTCTTGTCCATACGAAATGTTTATTTATGGTTTTCGATATTTCGGATTTCCTTTTCAAGTCTTGTTATCTGCAACTGCTGTTGTTCCAATTCTTTCTCCCTATCAAGGATTTGCTGCCGCATAGCCTGCTGTTTGCCGCGTGAAAGAGAGGCATAGCTGTCACGTAATAGCTGTAATTCAACTTCATTTTTAATGATGTTATTGCGCAGCGCCAGCAACTTTGACACGTTCTGCCGGTTTTCTGCCTTGAAGTCGGAAATGTTTTCCAACGTCACGCCATCATTCACAACGAAATGCAGACCGGCCTTAAACTCATCGCCGACTTTTCCACGCGTCGCCAACTGCTTCAACCTACCGAGAGCGGCCTGTCTGTCGCCATTCTTCCATGTCATGCCTATAGACTGAATACGTGCCTGCGCCTCCAACTGCGACGGCGTCAGATGGTCGTCCGCATAGGACAGCCGTTGCTTGGTAGGAACAAAAGTATAGATGCACACTTTTCCTTCGGGCATGTTCCTATCCGTCACCAACCAACCCAACTCGTTTGCATCGTCAATGGCCAACAGATAATCATTGGCCGTGGAGTTATAAGGGAGTCCCATGTTCTCGGGCGCATAGAAACGATGCTCTTCACGGTTATATCGCGTCATAAACAAATCGTAACCTCCGATACTGTTCACTCCTTGTGCCGCAAAGTACAGCGTCACGCCATCGCTCTGCACGAAAGGATAGTTTGCCAACCGATACTTGTCGTCGATGGCGGCTATTCGCACAGGCGTGTCCCATTTACCACCGAGCCTGTCTGTGCTGTAGATTGCCGTCTGCACAGTGTCTCCGTCGGCGAAAAAGGCCTGATTGCCGATGCCATTGATGAAAGCCGACGCTTCGGGATACTGCGTCCGACCCAAGAACTCCTTTGTGGTAAGTATACTACCTGACAACCGGCTCATGGGAATCTTCGACAGAAAGTCCTGCTTATCGACAACGACGCTATCAACGAACAGCAACTTAGCCGTGGCCGGAAGCAACTCACGAAACAGCGCATTCTCCGGCGTCACGCGTTTTGCAGCCACGGCAGTCGGTCTTGCCGGCGCTTTCCGTCCCTTCGGCTTTGTCTGTGCCCCGACTGAAAGGGGAAACAGCAGCCACACGATTAAAAAACTTATTACGGTTTTCTTCATAGAGTTTCGTTCTTTATGCGTCACAAAGATAAGCAAAAAAAATAATAATGATGAAACTTTACTGGGATTTTAGGGCTTCTTGCCATAACCTGTCATAAAATTCTATCCGAAAGATTTGGTTATATCATAAATTAGCCTTACCTTTGCCGCCAAGATGATATTTTCAATCAACGATAATAAGATGTGTACGGTGATGCAAAGAAACTTTGATTTCTCTGCATCTTTTAACGCTTATTATTTGGT
>NZ_JH594500.1:122716-128722 GCF_000243015.1 Segatella maculosa OT 289 | reverse complement strand
GAGGGGAATACGAACTCGCGGTAATCATAAAGTTCAATGTTCAAACATCAAAGTTCAAAGTAAATCAAAGTTCAATGAAGAAGATATTATTTATAGCAGGCCTTGTGAGCACGATGTTGCTCGCGGCATGCAGCAGCGAAGAGAGCGTCGTCAAAGAGGACGGCAAAGTAAATGTGGCGAAAGACATCACGTTTCAATTTACCGAGGAAGCCTATGTGCCGGGTAAAGTCTCAACTGATAAGGCGGGAGCCAAAGGCATATATGCAGCAGAACCGCAAGCGGTGGACTTAGGTGATGGTTTGATAGCCGAAGTGAGTCTCGAGCCCGACACCATGGGCACAGTCCAAACGCGTGCACCGCAACCGATGAGCGATGGTCACTACACCATCTATGCCGTTGACGCCTCCAATGTACGCCACGACGGGATATCAGGAACCGTTTCGGGTGGAACGTTTACTCCTGATGCCGCTAAAAACTTAGAACTCAACGCCGGCGAAACTTATACTTTCGTTTGCTTCAACGATGCCATTACGGACAACGGTACGGACCTTCAGGCTATCGAAGGAGTTGTGAACCCAATGATTGGTACTGCAATCCATACTGTCAGCACTTCCGCTCATGACGTAGTGACTTTCGAGATGAAGCATCTGATGGCACGCTTACGCATTCAGATAAGCTCTCACATGGCACCTCCACAGAACCTCACTATGAAACTATGGCTCCCATCTATTGCCGATAGGAATGAAACTTTCGACATTAAAGGCGTGCATATAAACTCTTGGAGCGATGGTAACGAATTTAACGGCCCGACAATACCATTTTCCCCCAACAAGCCCTATGTCTATTCTGCCATTAGCCAAGACTATACGACCACAAGTGACTATGTATATGGCTCCCAAAGTATATTAGGCGAAAGCTATAGTTTCAACTTTACCGGCACACTTCATGGAGAGTCGCTTACGAATATGACCTTTCCTCCAGGAACTTATTTTTATAATAACCATTCTTACCTCGTCAAGGTCAAATACAAGAGTAAAGGCCCACTCTATCTCTATCAAGACGGCACCGTGGGCTACCTCGGCGACAAGGGCACGCGCACGCCCATCGGCGTGGTAGCCATAGAGAAGACCAATACGACCAACGGCACGGCTGTGGCATTGAAAGAAGCAATACCTGGTTATGGAGGTTGTCCCTGGAGCGATTACGGCATTACCGATGGTAATACGACGAGGAGCAGTGACTTCAACACCAACTACAACGACTTGAATGGTTACAAGTGGACGTGGGACGCAGCAAGCAGCACGGACGGGAAGGTGAAAGCCAATGAACAGACGAAATACCAAGCCTTCTATCATGCTGCCAACTACAATCCCGGCGTCGGCATCACCGGGGCAAACGTGGGCAAATGGTATCTGCCCGCAGCCGGAGAATGGCTTAGGGCACTCGAACGACTTGGTAAAGCTGGAAAAGCAACGAGCTTGGACTATCAGACCATGTATTATATTGATTGGAAATATCTGAACAAAGCCTTTACCGCTGCCGGTGGAGAGGCATTGGCTGCTTATTGGTATCACACCAGTTCCGAGATTTCGGCAATCACGACCGTTACTATTACCTTTGACAGAAATGTTAGTAATCCGCCGGGCAACAAGTATGCGCTCACCGACATGGATAACAAAGGGGTTGAGGATGTCCGCTCGTTTATCCATTTCTAAGCACACATCCCCCTCGGAAAGAATTCCGTGCCGCCTCGAAATGAATTCCGACGCGGCACGAAACGCATTCCGAGGCGGCACGGAATTCAATGCGAGGCGGCACGGAATAGAAACGATCATAAAACAGAAGATTTTTTATCTTTAATATCAAATATTTTTCAACGCTTAAAAGAAAGGAAAAACTATGAGCAATAAACCATTGCAGTATGTCTTGAAAATGCGCAAGCTGAAAGTGAAAGGCAAGGAGAACAAAGAAGAAATGCAGGTGGCCATGCCCACAGGGCGCAAACGGGTGGACTTCCGCTCATTCTGCAAGCAGGTGGCCAACAACACGACGTTCTCGCCGCAGGAAGTGTATGCCGTGCTCAACCAAGCCATTGCCGCAGCACGTGACATCGTGGCCAACGGCGACTCGGTGGAGTTCGGCGATATGGGTACGCTGAAACCCTCGTTCAAAAGTACGGCGGTGGCCAAGGACGAGAAGTTCAATGCCAAGAAGCATATCATCAAGCCCGTGGTCAGGCTGCTGCTCTCGAAGAAGTATTTCGAGCTGAACGACGTGAGCTTCGAGCAGGTGGAAGATAAGAAGAAAGGCAAAGGAGGGATAGGGCAGCACGGGAATTAAAAGCCCTCAAACCGAAAGCCCACCCTCTGACACCCACCCCCGGCCCCTCCCGAAGGGAGGGGAGCGCGAACAGCGTGCAAACTAATTTGGTGCAAGCTCGGTCTCCCCTCCTTCGGAGGGGTCGGGGGAGGTTTCCGGGGGGCCGGGGGAGGTTATTGGGGAGGGCGCACGACTTACCTGTATTTAGTCAAAATCAAAATTCACCTTATGATTAACTCGCTTGTCTGTGTGCCCTCCCCGTTTAAAGAAAAGCCTCCCCCCAACCCCCTCCGAAGGAGGGGGAGTAGAAGCCTCTCCCCCAACCACCCCTCTCGGTCTCCCCGTTATCGGGGAGCAGAAATCTCCCAAGGAGAGGGGAGTAAAATGCAAATAGACCTTGAGAACTAAAGAGTTCGCAAGGTCTATTTTTATTTATTATGTATTGTTCATCATTAGCCCGCAAGCTCGCGCTCCCCTCCCTCGGGAGGGGCCGGGGGTGGGCTTCCCCTTTTCAACCTTTTTTGTATTCCTTTGCTTGTTTTATCACTCCCCTCGGCCATAACCCCGGTTTTTTTTATACCTTTGTAGACTTAAAAACTTAAATATAATCGAACTATGAGACTGATTATTGAAAAAGATTATGATGCGCTGTCTGCATGGGCGGCCAATCATGTGATCGACCGTATCAACGCTTTCGGGCCGACGAAAGAACGGCCGTTCGTGTTGGGACTTCCCACGGGGTCTTCGCCCATCGGTATGTATCGGGCTTTGGTTAAGGCTTGCGCCGAGGGACGCGTCTCTTTCCGCCATGTCGTCACGTTCAACATGGACGAGTATGTGGGGCTACCCGAGTCGCACCCCGAGAGTTATCATTCGTTTATGGCACGCAACCTGTTCGACCATATCGATTGTCCGAAGGAGAACATTCATATTCTCAATGGCAATGCCTCCGATCTTGCGGCTGAATGCGAACACTACGAGCAGATGATAGCCGAAGCCGGAGGCATTGATTTGTTTATCGGCGGCGTGGGTGTAGACGGGCATGTCGCCTTCAACGAGCCGGGGTCGTCGCTTACTTCGCGCACCCGACAGAAGACGCTGACTACGGACACGCGTATCGTGAACAGCCGCTTCTTCGACGGCGACGTGAACAAGGTTCCGGCCTACGCGCTGACGGTGGGCGTGGGCACGGTGATGGACGCCCGCGAAGTAATGGTGCTCATCAACGGCCACGCCAAGGCGCATGCGCTGCAGGCTGCGGTGGAAGGACCGGTGACGCAGATGTTCACCATCAGTGCACTGCAATTGCACCGGCACGGCATCATCGTCTGCGACGAGGCAGCCACCGAAGAATTGCGCGTGGGCACGTATCGTTATTTCAAAGACATCGAACACCAACACTAAAAGAAGGAGTATATCATGAAATTAAACCTTAGTTCGCAAATCGTATTGAACAAAATACCCGAAGAGTTTTATCATCCGCGTACAGCCGTCGAGCGCTCCGAGCTGACGCGCTGCGAGAAGATTCCCACCGACATCTTCCCGAAGGTGGAAGAGGGTGCGGAGAACATTGCAGACGAAGTGATGCGGCTCATCAACCAGCGGCGGCACGAAGGCCGTTATTGTGTGTTGGGACTGGGCACGGGCAAGTCGCTCGCGCCCGTTTATGATGCGCTCATCGACCGCTACGAGCGTCGATTGGTGAGTTTCAGCAACGTCGTCGTGTTCAATGCCTACGAATACTTTCCGCTCGACACCACCTCTGCCCACAGTTCGATAGCGCAGCTGCACGACATGCTGCTCGACCATGTAGACATCAACGAGCAAAACATTTTCACACCCGACGGCACGTGTCCGCAAGACGAAGTGCAAGAGCAATGCCGCCTCTACGAGCAGCGCATACAGAGTTTCGGCGGGATTGACGTCATGCTCCTCGGTATCGGCCGCATCGGCAACATCGCCACCAACGAACCGGGTTCGGGGCTCACATCGACCTCACGACTGATGCTCATCGACGCCACGAGCCGAGAAGAGATGACGATGAGCTTCGGCTCGCAGGAGCCCGTGCCGCCATGCTCGATTACGATGGGCATCGCCACGATTCTCGCCGCGCGGAAGATATTTCTCACGGCATGGGGCGACGATAAGGCCGAGATTATCCGCCAGACGGTCGAGGGACCCATCACGGAGACAATCCCCGCCTCGTTCCTGCAGACGCACAACGATGCGCACGTAGTCATCGACCTCGCCGCGGGCGCACGGCTGACGCGCATCGTTCATCCGTGGTTGGTGACCGGATGCAAATGGACGGATAAGCTGACGCGGGCTGCGCTGACGTGGCTCTGCCAAAAGGTGCACAAACCGATACTGAAACTCACCAACAAGGACTATAACGAGAACGGACTCTCCGAACTATTGGCGCTCTACGGCTCGGCGTACAACGCGAACATCAAAATATTCAACGACCTGCAGCACACGATCACGGGATGGCCGGGCGGAAAGCCAGACGCCGACGACACGTGCCGGCCGGAGCGGGCCAAACCTTACCCCAAGCGTGTGATTGTGTTTTCGCCGCACCCCGACGATGACGTTATCTCGATGGGCGGCACGATACGCCGGTTGGTGCAGCAGCAACACGAGGTTCATGTGGCCTACGAGACGAGCGGGAACATCGCCGTAGGCGACGAGGAAGTGACGCGCTTCATGCACTTCGTCAACGGCTTCAACCAGCTTTTCATGGGGAGCGACGACGAGACCATCGCGCGGATGTACGGGGAAATCAAGAATTTTCTGGCCGCAAAGAAGGAGGGCGAGCCGGACACGGCGGACGTGCGCACCATCAAGGGGCTGATCCGCCGCGGCGAGGCGCGAACGGCATGCACGTTCAACAATATCCCGCTCGACCGCGTTCACTTTCTCGACCTGCCGTTCTATGAGAGCGGAAAGATTGAGAAATTGCCGATGACGGAGAAGGATGTGGAAATCGTGCGGCAATTATTGCAAGAAGTGAAGCCTCATCAGATTTACGTGGCCGGCGACCTTGCAGACCCGCACGGCACGCACCGAAAATGCACCGACGCCGTGCTGGCCGCACTCGACCTTGAGAAGGAAGAGGGGGCGGAATGGCTCGCCGACTGCCGCGTGTGGATGTATCGCGGCGCGTGGGCCGAGTGGGAAATCGAGAACATCGAGATGTGCGTTCCGATGAGTCCGGAAGAGCTGCGCGCCAAGCGAAATGCCATTCTCAAGCACAGCTCGCAGATGGAGAGTGCTCCGTTCATGGGAAATGACGAGCGCCTCTTCTGGCAGCGGGCCGAGGACCGCAACCGCGGAACGGCCAAACTTTACGACGACCTCGGTCTTGCTTGCTACGAGGCCATGGAGGCGTTCGTTGAGTATAAAATGTAGAAAGATTCAAAAGAAGAAGGCCTCCCCTTTATGGGGAGGCTTTTTTTTGTGCAAAATTTTATCTCGGTTGCGATTTCCGAGTCATCGGAAAATAAAAAATCATCGGACGATGCACTTTCCAACCCCTTGGAAAGCAAAAAGTCATCGGACGATGCACTTTCCAACCCCTTGGAAAGCAAAAAGTCATCGGACGATGGCTTTCCAACCCCTTGGAAAGCAAAAATCTTCGGACGATGCACTTTCCAACTCCTTGGAAAGCAAAAAAGCATCGGACGATGG
>NZ_JH594500.1:90454-122616 GCF_000243015.1 Segatella maculosa OT 289 | reverse complement strand
CCTCGGAAAGTAAAAAATCATCGGACGATGGCTTTCCGAGGCCTCGGAAAGCAAAAAATCATCTGACGACGGCATTTCCGAGGCCTCGGCTGATGAAAAACACTTTGCGACGGCTGAAAATGGTTGAATGATGGGGTGCGGGTTATGTGTGTTTGATTGGAAATAAAAAACAGACCTTGCGGGAATGGTGTTTCCGCAAGGTCTGTTTGTGTTTTTTGCCGCCTGATGGGTATGGCCGGCTGTCGGGGCTATCGGCTGTTCGCGCGCGATGGGTGGTTGCCGGGCGTTTCGCGTTTCCGGATATATTCGCGGCATTCTTCCATGAGCCATTTGGGTGTGCTTGTTGCGCCGCAGATGCCGACGGTTTCGGCGTGGTTGAACCATCGCATGTCGATCTCGGCTGCGCTTTCTATCTGGTGGCTGTTGGGATTGACGCTGAGGCACTCTTTGAAAAGTACTTTCCCGTTGGAACTCTTGCGCCCGGCTACGAAAATCACGACGTCGTGGCGGCCGGCGAATGCGGCGATGTTGGGCATGCGGTTGGCGACCTGCCGACAGATGGTGTCGAAGCTTTTGAACTCGGCGCCGGGGGAAATGTGGGCGCGTATGTAGTCGATGATGTGGTGAAATTCGTCGAGGCTCTTTGTGGTTTGTGAGTAGAGGTAGATATTGCGGCTGAAGTCGAGTTTCTTGACGTCGTCGAACTTTTCGATGACGATGGCTTTGCTGTGTGTCTGTCCGACGAGCCCGAGGACCTCTGCATGTCCGTTTTTGCCGAAAATGACGATTTGACGTTCGGAATCGTTGGTTTCTGCGTTGTTCTCGTGCTGTTTTTTGATGCGCCTTTGGAGCTGGAGGACGACGGGGCAGGTTGCGTCGATGATTTCGATGTTGTTGCGGCGTGCGATTGCGTAGGTTTCGGGGGGCTCGCCGTGTGCTCGAAGGAGTACTTTCGCGTTGTGCAGCCGGCGTAGTTGTTGGTGGTCTATGGTGACGAGTCCGCGGGCGTGGAGGCGTTCTACTTCCATTCCGTTGTGGACGATGTCTCCGAGACAGTAGAGTGTGCCTCCCTTTTGGAGTTCTTCTTCGGCTTTTTTGATGGCGGTGGTTACGCCGAAGCAGAATCCGCTGCCGTTGTCGATTTCTATTTGTAGCATTTAGTTGACGTTGATTTTGATGACGACTTTTGGCTTTCGGGGGTCGTTGGTGATCATGAGAATGCGTGGTGTGCGCTTCGCGGTTTTGAGTTGGTCGGCGATGGCTGTTATTTTGAGCTTCGCTTGTGTGTGGGGCTCGATGGTTGTCTTGCTGAGGGAAATTTCGAGGCCGGAGGTGAACATTTGGAGGTTGCGCACTTCGAGTGGTGCGTTTCCGATGTTACTGAGTTCGATTTCGCCTTTCAGCCGTGGTCGACCGTTGAAGCTTCCGAGTGTGAGGCTGTCGGCTGAAAGTTTTATTTGGGGCGCGAGGCCGTTGGGGTGTTCGGCGGTGTGTTGGAAGTCGGGCAGGAGTACGGTGGACACGGGAATGAGTGTTGCTTCGGAGACTTTTTCGCCGGGTGCAAATCCGAGGTAGATGTTTGTCTGCGTGAGCCCGAAGTCGCGTAATTTTCGCGAGTCGAGGGTGAGCGTGGCTACTCCTGCGTGTCTCGGTGCTATGCGCGAGGGGGAAATTTCGGCTGTGAGGTAGTCGGGGAGGTGCATGAAGAGGGGCTGGGCTGTTTTGTCGGAGTTGTTGAAGATGTGTATGCGCTTCGTGGGTCGGTCGCCCTTGTTGACGTCGTCGAATTCGCAGTCGTTGGCGTCGGTCTTCAGTTCGCCGAGTGTGAAGGGGTAGTTTCCTGCGAAGTCCTTGATTTCGCTGACGACCTCGCCTTGCAGGGTGAGTATGAGTGGTTCTCGGCCTGCGTAGATGGCCAGCTGCTTGTTGAAGTGGCCGAGCGTTCGGGCATCATAGACGGCGGTGATGGTGAATTCCTTTCCCATTCCGACGGTTTCGGGGTATGACGCCGTCGTGCAGCCGCAGCTTGTCTTTACTTCTCGGATTCGGAGTGTTTTGAGGCTTTTGTTCTTGAGTTTGAAGTCGGCACTGACGGGTGTCTTGTAGAGCACTTGGCCGACGTTGATGGTTTTTTGTTCGGTGCTGATCCGCTGCGCCTGCGCGGGAAGCAGGGCAAGCAGCATGCATGTCGTTAAGAATTTATTTCTCATTGTTCAATTGAATGGCTTTGTCGCGTCCGGCGAATTCGGGGCTGTACGTGCAGCGCGCCGTGCAGATTCCGCTCGAATATGAGCCCTCGCGGTCGATGTAGTATTCGGTTTCTATGATATGTGTGCCTTTGGGGAGGCGGTCGAAATAATAGCGGGTTGCGCGGTCGCCGGGCGCGTAGTAGTATCGGAAATTGTAACCGCTGGTCTGATCAACGGGTTCGAGGCATGCGGGGCGCTTGTCTTCGACCTCCACGAAGTCATAGTCGCGGTCGGCTTTGAGCGTGATGCGCACTTTTATCTTGTCGCCCACCTTGAAATCTTGGTTGATTTTGGCCATCTTGCCGTCGGCGTTGATAAGCTGGCGCGTCACGGCAAGCTGCGTTGCCTGGCTGTCAATATCCTTGAGTTTCTGGTCATATTCTGCGTAGATGGCCCCCCAACTGATGTTGTTCGATTGCTTTTCGGCCGTCAGTGTGCCAAACGTCTTGCCGGTTTTCTCGGCCTTCACGACGGCCCTCCCTGCGGTGGGCTCGGTTGTGCAGAGCTTCTCTCCGTTGAGTGTCAGCAGCGTGTTGTTACCGTAATTCGTGAGGCTTTCCTTCGTTTCGCCCTGCATGAAAGCATAAACGGCATCGACGCAGTTGATGGGCGTGTCCCAACTTTGCGTACGCTTGCTTTGCAGGAGCCAGCGTTGCATTTCGCTGATGGTCTGCTTGTCGTTTGGGGTGATAATTTTCAATGCCTCGATGGCCGCCACTTCAGTCGGTATGCGATAGTCGAACCACGAATATCCCGCCCGCTTCGTGTCGAAATAACGGCCCATCTCGTCAGTGTAGACCGTATATTCCTTGAGGCTCTTCAGATGTTCCTGTGCCAACTTCATGTTGTGCCCGTTTCGTCCCAAGATTACGGCCATCATAGCCTTTCCGTAGATGGTAAACAACGTATGACGCTTCTCCACAAGGTTCAACAGATATTTATTGTCGGCATTATCGAGGTTCTCTTTGCGTAGCGCACAGATATAAAGGTATTGCAAGTCCGTCTCTGAGGGCAGCAGGTTCTTATAGCCCTTGGCTTCCCACGCTTTGAGTCGTACCACATCTTTCTTTACCTCTTTGGCCATGAACTTCATGCTGTTGGCTATCAGATTGCGAGTAGCTTGTTGTTCGCCCGTCATCATATTGAGACGTTGCAGCATCTCGGTCACGGCCACGGTCATATAGAGCGAACCACTCATTCCAGGCCACCAAGAGAATGAACCGTCGGCGCGTTGCAACTGGCGCAGACCGAAGAGGGCTTCTTCCTTGTAGCGATTGGCAGCCTCTAAGGAGTCGGTCTGGCCGGCAAGCTGCATCAAATAGGCCGACAATGTGTTGGCATAATACTTGGCAGCAAGACTGATAGCATCTTTTGTCGATGCGTGGGCAACGGTCGGGAGAGCCTCGACCATCATCCATGCCGGATTGTTGGTGTAGCTGACGGTTAACTTGTTGCTATCTTCCTTGACGGGGAAGAGCTTGTCAATGTCAAATGTCTTCGTGCCCGGTTCATGTTGACTGAAAGCCAAGGTGGTCACAACGTGCTCCATGTCTGACAGGATTGGCAACAGATGCTGCTCACCGTCACTGAACGCCTTGCCTTCAATCGTCATACGGCAAACCACAGCATCACCTTGGTAACCCATGGCACGAAGCTGCGAAGGCACAAACACGAAGTTAGCATTTGCAGTAGCATTGGCTTCAAGTGTAATACTTTTCGTCTCTGCCATGACTTGCTTCTCGGTCTTTGAATCAAGCAAGTGCATCTCCACCTGTGCCGAAAGCGGTTTGTCGGTGGTGTTGACAATACGATTGCTAAGTACGGCCTTGTCGCCCATTCTCACGAAGCGTGGCATGTTCGGCATAATCATCACGCTCTTCTTGGCCACGGCTGTAGCCTCGATAAGAGCGTCGTTCATATCCTTATCGTGAGTATAACCAAGCAGACGCCATGTGGTCACACTCTCCGGAAGCGTGAACTTCAGGCTTACATTGCCCTTACTGTCTGTCTGTAGTGCAGGGAAGAAGAAAGCCGTTTCATTGAAGTTCTTGCGCAGGGAGATTGACTTCTGTGGTTTCGGCATGTCTGCTTCGCGCTTCTTCCGAGGTGCATAACCTGTGGTGACCACCTCCTCATGAAGTTCGGAGCTTCTCGCACCGAAAAGGTTGCTTGCCACTTCTTCTTTGGCCAGAACTACAGTGTCGGACATGCTTTCGTTCTTCATACCCCTCAACCCATAGACCTTTCCTTGCAGGTGGGAAGCAATATCCCAACCGATATGCGTGAAGTTGAAACCACGCACGTTGAGGAGTTTCAGCGGCATCTCCCCATAGAACTGCCAATTGTCGAACCGGGTGCCGGCCCATTGAATGCTTGCCAAATCCCAACTGAACCTTACGCCTGTGTCCCAACTGTGCAGATAGATGTCGTCAAGACTCATGTCATACATCGTAGCCATAAGTTGCGCACGGGCCGGCTTCCCATCTTTGTCGGTGAGCTGCAAGGTCCATGTCTCATGCTGTCCCGGTGTAAGTCTGTCGCGGAACGTAATCCACTTTGCGTGCAAATTTAACTGGGGGTCAGGTCTGCGGATATTGATATTGTGACTATGGAGCACGCCGTCTTTCACCCACGCATAAGCCACAGTGATGCCATCGAGATAAGTCTCTTTGTATTTGAAGGCACGTGTGTACATCTCGTCATTCAGTGTGAAGGTGCCGCTTTCAAGCACCTTACTGCCCGATAGCATCGTATAGGCCACGTAGACATCTTTCAGACTGCTGCCCAACTGCACGTAGACGGGCTTGCCGTCGTTGCCGAATTGGTTGCTCGTCGTATAGCACCAATCCGGCGTATTCTCGGTCGGCCTCTTATCTTTCAGTGAGAACAAGACGAACGACCTGCGCAAGGTGTCTTCTCCGCAGACGGCTTCCAGGGTGTGATACCCGCTCTTCAGCCTCGGGTAGTCGAGCGAAACCTCTTCGTTGCTGTTGGCCTGATAGGGCGCATCGTCTACCTTATAATATACTTTAGCAGCCACATTCTCGCCTGCAAGGTTCTTATATATAAAGGTGAAGCGCGTCAGACTGTCGCGATTGATGCGTTCGGGCAGATTACAATTGAAGTAGACCGAACGGTTGCCGAATGGCAGCGCAATCATTCCTTCGTGGCTCTCGCCTGCACCGTCTGTCACGGTGGCACTGATATCATAGGTATAGTAACGTGGCAGGTTGTTCTTTCCTTCGGGAAGATGCAAGGGAACCCGAATGACGAAGTGGCCGGCCTCGTCGGTCATCAGCGTATCTTCTTTAACCGTGACCCGGCTCTCGTCGCTCCCACGCCACCAAAACCAATTGGGCCTGCGCACCACAGAGCAGACGACCTTTGCACCCTGCACGGGCACGCCCGCATAGCTCTTGGCCGTGCCTTCCACGCTGATGGTGTCGCCATTCTTGTAGCTCTTCGTATAGGGTGTGAAGTCCACGGTGAACGTGGGCCGCTTGTATTCCTCAACATGGAAGCTTGTCTCAAAGTCGTCGTTGGCCTCGATGGTGAACAGGCCCGTCTTGCCCGACTTCGGAAGGTCGAACACGACGCTGGCCGTCCCATACTCGTCCGTGCGCACCTTCTTCGTCTCCGTTTCCTTGTAATCGGCATCGTAGAGCGTCAGCGCAATGCTGTCATTGGCATTGACGGAGGCCTTCTTCGTGCGGTCGTTGACGGTGAAGTCTACCATGCTCACGCGCACCTGCTGACCGGGACGATAGAGGCTGCGGTCGGTAAAGAGTTGCACCTGACGCGTGATGAAGTCCTCCTCGTCTTCCTTCCAATAGTCGTTGCCCGATGCATAATAAGACGTGCTGCTGCACGGCGGACAGAAGTCATCGGCAGCCGTGAAGGCTTGGCAATACACGTCGTATTCCTCCTTACTCCTCTTGTAGCTAGCCTCGCCTTGGCGGTCAACCGTCAACGTGGCCTTCAAGCTGCGCTTGCTTTCCTGATAAGTGCGCGAGAAGATACGTATCTTGGCGTTCGCAATGGGCCGACCCGTAGTGGCGCTCATGGCGATGAGCCTCATCCTGTCGTTGGGAAGCCCACTCTCCAGCACATACATGTCCGACACGTGGAGCAGCATGCGCACGGGGCGAATATCCTTGTTGTCGGTCGTGAACTCAATGAGATAAACGCCCTTCTCCAACGGCCCCACCGTCATTGAGTCGCTGCTCACCTTATAGTTGGGCAGCCCCACGTAGCGGTGGGTCACCGAAGTCGTCGTCGGTGCCAGCAACAGCTTTTCTATCTTGGCATAGTCGTGCTTGTCGGCAGGATTGAGCGGGCAGTAGGCCTTCGTATTGAGGCGCGTCACGCTCATCGTGAGGCTCTGGATATTGGTCAGCTGTCGGATACGAACCACTCTCTCCTTATGGGGCAGCAGCACCTGCGGGCCACATTCGGCAAGGAAGCTCGGCAGCGTGAGTCGGCTACGGGCATTGCGCAGGATATTCATACGCGGCCACGTGCCCCACTTGGCAAGGGCATAGTTCAGATAGTTCATCTTCTCCTCGGCCGAAACATCGTCAGCCAAGTCCATGAACTCATAGCGGGCAATGCCCAGTTCGCCACCCACGGGCAGGTCTCCATAGCACGTGATGAGCGAGTCGAGCCGTTGCAGATACTTCGACTTCTTCGATTCGAACACATTGTCCTGCCGTTCGTCCTTCAACAGCTGCAAGGCACAGTAGCAGGCAGCACTGCGGTTGCCGTGGGCGTCATACCATCGGTGGAGCGTCCGGTAGTCCTTGGTGACGAAGCCAAGCACGTGCAGCAGGTCGTTGTGGAAGATTTGGCTGTCACTCCCCCCTATCATCAGCGGCTCATAGTTCTCGGCCTTAGTAGCGGCCAGCAGTGCAGGTTCCTGCATCGATTTGCGCAGCAGCGCATCGGCCACTTCCATCGAGTCGGCATTCCCCGCGAACCTATCCCGATAGCGGCTTCCCAGCACACTGTAGTAGATGGCGGCAGCAGCACGGTCGGTCTTCTCGGCCCTCAAGGCCTCGCCACGCAGACGCTGTAGCTGTGGCCCGAGCGAGTCGGGCGCAAGGTCCTCCCACGCGTCCATCAAACCGAACTGCGCCTTGATGAGCTGCCCGTAGGCCTTGTCGGCCCTGGCCTTCGCCGCGATTTGCTCGAGCACATGGATAGCCGAGCGCGGCTGGTTCTTCCTCTGCAACAGTTCGTATTGTTTCCACAGCGAACCGTAACTGTCTGCCATGACGGCCAAAGGCATCATCAGGGCCACGACGATAGTGCATATTGCCTTCTTCATATCCATTCTTTGTTTAGAACTGCGCCCCCCGACGCACCGTTCGGCTCGGGGCGGCATTGCAAAGATAATGCTTTTTCGCAGTCTTGCCTAATTATCCGCCTGTTTTTTCTTCCGTGCCGCCCTCTTTCTGCGCCTTCACAATGCGATACATCTTGCGGTAGCGCGTGCCCACGTTCTCCAAACGGCCCTCGGCTTCGAGCCGCCGAGCCAACCTGTAGGCCACGGGACGCGAAAGGTGCAACTCGGCCTGCAGGTCGCCCACGAAGATGTAGTCTGCCTCGTCGAACCACCGCTCAAGCGTGGCATCAATCTCCGCAGCCGTAGGCGTGGCATGCTGTTCATAGCGATAGGTCACGTTCTCGAAGCGCGTGTCCTCCAGCGCCTGCATCAGCCCTTTCTCGGGACGGAAGTTCACCGTGCGCACGTGCGGATAGCGCAGCCTCATCTTCTTCGTCTTCGGGTCTTCGTAGAGTTCGCCCCTCACGGCCAGCGAGAAGTATCCCAGTCCCGGCAGGTGTACGCGGTTGCCGAGTTTGAGCTGTTCGGCCAGCTCGTGTTTCAGCGCGATGAGCGCGCCCACGAGGTCGGCCACGGTCATCGCCGTCGCCGTTTCAATGCGTTCGCCCATGCGTTCCAGTCCCACGGTTTCATACTCGTCGAGCACGGCCTTCATTCCTTTCTTGTGGGCCAGCGAGCCCGTCGTTCTCATCAGTTTGTAAGGTACAGTCATCGTCTTTCGTTTTAAGTTAATGTACGCCTGTTCTCCTTATAGGAGTATGGCAGTCTTTATATAGTGTTTGTCATTGCCGTTATATAAGGATTATCGAATTATCCTCATGAAGAGAAATATTTATCTTCGTGATGAAACAAATTTATCTTCATGATGAGAAATATTTCTCTTCATGAAGATAATTCCCATATCACGGTACAAAGATAATGACAATCATGGAATAATGCAAGCGATAGTCCTATAATATTTAAAGAACAATCCAAAGGCCCACCCCCACCCCCTCCCAAGGGAGGGGAGAAGCCTCCCCCACCCCCTCCAAAGGAGGGGAGCAAGAGCTTGCGGGCTAATGAGGAATAAAGATAGACCTTGTGAACTGAAGTGTTCACAAGGTCTATTTGCATATTACTCCCCTCCCTCGGGAGGGGTTGGGGGTGGGCTCCTCCTCCCCTCCTTTGGAGGGGCCGGGGGAGGCTCCCACTTTTCTATCCAGCTTCCCGTTGAACGTGCGGCGGATATGGTCCGTCTGTTCGTAGAGGGCGGGCACTTTGTAGGCCTCGAGCAAGGTGGCAAGGTGGCGGGCAATGACTTTCGTGTCGGGCACGGACGACGGTTCGGCCACGAACAAGAGCTTCAGGGCGCTGCCCGTGACGGGATGCGGGACGGCGGTGCAGATGCAATCGACGATGCCGGGCAGGGCGAGTGCGGCCGCTTCGACCTCGGTGGGGGCCACTTTGTAGCCTCCGATGTTGATGATGTCGTCCTCGCGACCGATGATGCAGAGGCGGCCCTCTTCGTCAATATGGCCAAGGTCGGCAGTGAAGAGCGTGTCGTCGTGCAGTATCTGCCGGGTAAGCTCGGGGTCGCCTGCATATCGGGTCATGAGCGTTGCGCCTTGGCAGGCAATGGTGCCCTTGTCGGTGATGAAGAAGCGCGAATGGGGCATGGCGTGGCCCACGCAGCCGCCGATGCACGTGTCGTTGTAGTCGAAGGTGGCAATGATGCCCGTCTCGGTGGAGGCGTAGGTGTTGTAAAGGCGCGTGCGGGGAAGCAGGGCGCAGAGGCTACGCATGTCGTCGGGCGCGATGGGTGCGGCTCCCGTCTCGATGAAGTCGAGCTTGTCGGCATACCGTTGCAGTCGTTTGGCGGCAAGGAGAACGAGCATGCGAATGTTGGCCGGCACGAGGAAGGTGGCCAGTCGGCGCGAGGGATAGTCCAATGCACGGAAGAAGGCGTTGAGGTCGGTCATGCCCTGCAGGAGGTAGAGCGTGGCCCCGCAAACAATCGTAGGAAAGACCTTGGAGAGCGAGCCGAAATGACTGAGCGGGCCGCAGACGATGAAGACCGTGTCGTGACGATAGCCTTGTGCGGCGATGAGGTTCGCAGCGTCGGCCATGATGGCCTTGTGGCTGATGACGACGCCCTTCGGTCGGCCCGTCGTTCCGGTGGTGTAGAGAACGTCGGCCGTGTCGTGGGCGAATGTCTCGGTTGACAGTTGTTCCTCGATGGCGCGGAAACGTCGGGGCGGTGCGTCCTTGTCTAACGGAACGGCAATGGCTCCGGCCCGGTGAATGGCGAGATAGGTGACGAGGAAGTCTATGGGTCTGCTGCTTGCAAACACGACGGCCTGCCCTTTTCTGTCGCTTAATGCCTCGGCCTTCTCGCACACGGCTTGGTGGAGTTCGCGGTAGGTGAGCTGCTCCTCCGGCGTAATGACCGCAGGCTTTTCGGGATAGCGGTCGGCGTTCAGACAGAGATATTCTTCTATCGTCTTCACTTCTCCCGTAGTTTGGCTTCGACGAGTGCGGCAAGGCTTTCGAGCGACTTGAGGTTCTTGGGCGTAGCGTCTTCCGACTCCAAGGTGATGTCGTAGTGCGCCGACAAGAGCATGAGAATGGTTGTGACGCCCAGCGAGTCCAGCTCGCTGAAGAGGAAGTCGGAGTCAAGGTCTACCAGCGGCAAGGCCTCTTCCAAAAGACTGCGTATGTCTTCTTTGCTAATCATCTGTTTTGTTTGATGGTTGAGAGGGCAAAGGTAAGAAAGAAAATCCTGCAAACATATATGTTTAAGGGTTGTTAACATGGTATCCCTGAAGTACAATTATCAAGGTAAAATATTTGCAGAATAGAAAAATCCTATTACCTTTGCATTGCAAACTAAAGATTACAATCTATTAAAATGAGCAACAAGATTATCCATTCAGGTGTGATAAAGTCTATCGGCATCGATTGTCTTTATGTGGAAATCATGCAGGCATCAGCGTGTGCTGATTGTCGGGTTGCCGGGAATTGCCATGCATCTGAGGCGAAAGTCAAGGTGGTAGACGTTTATTGTCGTGATGTGGCTCGCTATCATGTCGGTGAACGAGTTATTGTTTCTACAACGAGTCAGGTAGGGTTAATGGCAATGCTTTATGCTTATCTCTTTCCTTTGATGATTTTGATGACGACTCTTATCTTGGTTCGTATCTGTACGAGGAGTGATGGCTGGGCCGCACTTTCGGCATTAGCCATTTTGATACCTTATTATATAGTGCTCTATCTCTTCCGTGAGAGAATAAAAGAGCAGGTGCACTTCAATATCGAACAAGAATCTAACTAAAACATATCAGAACATTATGAATTTTGTGTTGACAGCAGTATGTGTTCTTGGAGCTATCGCATTGGTTGCAGCCATTGTGTTGTATGTGGTTTCCAAGAAGTTTGCTGTGGAGGAAGACCCTCGCATTGGTGAGGTAACAGCACTTCTGCCCGGTGCGAACTGCGGTGGCTGTGGTTTTGCCGGTTGTTCGGGCATGGCCGGAGCATTGGTTTGTGGTGCAGACAAAGGTTCTATTGAGGGGTTGGTCTGTCCTGTCGGAGGTGAGGAGGTGATGAAGCAGGTTGCTGATGCTTTGGGTATTACAGTTGCAATAGCAGAAGCGATGGTTGCTGTTGTGCGTTGTAATGGTAGTTGTGCGCATCGTCCGCGTATTGCTGCTTATGATGGTTTGCATACTTGTGCCGCCATGCATGCCACAGGTGCAGGTGAGACCAGTTGTGGTTTTGGTTGTTTAGGTTGTGGTGATTGTGTGGAAGCCTGTCTGTTTGATGCTATCCATATCAATGAGGAAACCGGACTTCCTGAGGTTGATGAGGATAAATGTACCAGTTGCGGTGCATGTGTAAAGGCTTGCCCTCGCCATATCATTGAACTTAGAAAGAAGGGGCCTAAAGGTCGCCGTGTTTATGTGCAATGTGTCAATATGGACAAGGGAGCTGTGGCGAAGAAGGCCTGCGAGGTAGCTTGTATCGGTTGTGGGAAATGTGAGAAAGTTTGCAAGTTTGAAGCGATTACGATAGAAAACAATCTAAGTTATATCGACTATAATAAATGTCGTCTGTGTACGAAATGTGTAGACGAATGCCCGACAGGTGCTATCCTGAAAATTAATTTCCCGTTGAAGAAGATGGTGAACACAGAAGTTGTGGCGCAAGAAAGCGAGGTGAAAGCATGAAGTTATTTACATTCAGAATAGGTGGTGTGCACCCACAGGAACATAAGCTGACAGCTGATATTCCTACAAAAGAAGCGGCTTTACCCAAGGCTGCAGTATTTCCTTTGGGGCAACATATTGGAGCACCGGCAAGGCCGGTCGTAAAGCGGGGAGATAAGGTAAAGGTAGGTACATTGATAGCTGAGGCAAATGGTTTTGTGAGTGCTCCTATCTACAGTTCCGTATCGGGAACAGTAGCAAAGATAGATACATCGATTGATGCAACAGGTTATCGTCAGCCTGTCATTATCATTAATGTAGAAGGCGATGAGTGGGAAGAAGGGATTGATAGAAGTAGTGAGTTGGAAAGTATGGAAGCACATCCCGAACTGACAGCCGAAGAAATTATCGAACGAATAAAGATTGCAGGCATTACGGGAATGGGAGGTGCAAGTTTTCCTACTTTTATCAAATTGTGCCCTCCTCCAACTGCCAAGGCAGAATGTATTATTGTCAATGCAGTTGAATGCGAACCTTATATCACGGCAGACTATCGGCTTATGATGGAGCATGCGGCAGAGGTATTGGTCGGCTTAAAGTTATTGATGAAGGCAGCAAAAGTGGAAAAAGGCTATATCGGTATAGAAGAAAACAAGCCGAAAGCCATTCAGTTGCTGACCGAATTAACAGTAGAAGATTCACAGATTACTATTGTTCCGTTGGCGATGAAGTATCCCCAAGGTGGTGAGAAGCAGTTAGTTGATGCAGTGATAGGAAGGCAGGTCCCAGCCCCACCGGCTATACCTGTTAATGTTGGAGCTATCGTTCAGAACGTAGGTACGGTGTTTGCCGTTTATCAAGCTGTAATGAAACACAAGCCTTTGTTTGAGCGATATACGACTGTTACGGGCGAGCATATCAAACAGCCGGGTAATTTCTTGGTAAGAATGGGAACACCTTTCAAGGACTTGATAGCAGCATGTGGAGGACTTCCTGATGGGGACAATAAAGTGTTGGCAGGTGGTCCGATGATGGGAAAATCGGTGATTAGCTTAGAAGTTCCTGTAACTAAAGGCACCAATTCCATTACTGTTCTGACAGATGCCGATGCACATCGCAAGCCTATTGAACCTTGCATTCGTTGCGGTAAGTGTGTGGAAGTGTGTCCGATGGGACTTGAACCCTATTTGTTAGCAACGCTTTCAGCATTCAAACACTATGAACGTTTGGAGCATGAAGATGTTGTTTCATGTATTTCGTGTGGTTCTTGCCAGTTTACTTGCCCTTCACATCGTCCTATACTTGATAATATCTTGCAAGGAAAAGGTGTGGTCATGGGGCGTATTAAGGCGAGGAATCAAAAATAATTGATGATTAAGATAATAATGGGGAATTTAATTGTTTCTTTAAGTCCGCATGCGCATGGAACTGAAAGCGTTGAGAAGAACATGTTTGGTGTCGTCATTGCGCTTTTGCCTGCAGTGCTGATTTCTCTTTTCTATTTCGGATTGGGAAGTGCAGTCGTATTGTTAAGTAGTGTGGCTGCATGTATGTTTCTTGAATGGGCCATTTCCATGTATATACTGAAACGTCGACCTACGCTCTCTGACGGTTCAGCCATAGTGACAGGATTGCTTTTGGGCATGAATCTACCGAGTAATCTGCCGGTATGGATTATATTGATAGGTGCCTTGATGGCTATTGGTGTAGGGAAGATGAGTTTTGGTGGGCTGGGTAATAATCCCTTTAATCCAGCTTTAGTGGGGCGATGTATTTTGTTGGTGAGCTTTCCGGCGCAAATGACTTCATGGCCTGTTGCTGGTCAGATGAGTAGTTATTTAGATGCAGAGACAGGTGCCACGCCACTTAGTGTGATGAAAGCGGCTATTAAGACCGGTAACTCAAACTTGCTAACAACGCTTCCTGATACTTTCCACATGTTATTGGGCAATAATCCCTTGGGTGGAGCCGGTACAATCGGCGAGGTTTGTGCCATTGCTTTGTTGTTAGGCTTTATTTATCTGTTGTGGAAAAAAGTCATTACATGGCATATTCCTGTGACTATCATTACAACAGTGTTTGTTTTCAGCGGTTTGCTCCATTTGGCAAGTCCGGTATATGCAAATCCGTTTGTCGTAATATTGAGTGGTGGCATCATGTTGGGTGCAATCTTTATGGCAACCGACTACGTGACCTCCCCAATGACCCATAAAGGGCAAATCATCTATGGTATTGCCATTGGTTTCTTGACTATTGTCATTCGCAACTGGGGCAGTTATCCTGAGGGAATGAGTTTTGCGATTTTGATTATGAATGCCTTTACACCGCTTATCAATCTCTACACGAAGCCAAAGAGATTTGGTGAAAAGGTAAATCGATAAACATTTAAAAGAATAAGAAAGATGCAGAAAATCAAATCATCTTTACCCAATATGGTGGGTGTGCTGGTAGGTTTTTCATTGCTGATAGGTGTAATCTTGGCTTCTGTTAACCAAATAACTGAAGGACCTATCAAGATAAAACAGGAGCAGACACTTGCTGCAGGCATCAAAACAGTTATGCAATGTCAGCAGATAAGTGTGGCGGCACCACTTGAAGTAACAGATACCATAGACGGAAAGCTTTCTTCTTTCGTAATTCATGCTTGTGCTGGTGCAACGGGAGAGAGATTGGGAGCTGCTGTCGAAAGTTCTACAAATGCTTTTGGTGGCGAATTGAAAGTGTTAGTCGGTTTTGATACAAATGGGCATATTTTGGGATACACCATATTGGCCAGTTCAGAGACTCCGGGACTGGGAGCAAAGGTTGATCAATGGTTTCAAAAAGACGGAAAGGGAAACATCATTGGCAAAAATCCAAAAGGAGGCTCGCTTGCTGTCAGTAAAGATGGTGGTGACGTAGATGCCATTACGGCCTCAACCATTACAAGTCGGGCTTTTCTGAAGGCAATTAATCAAGCCTACCGGGCTTATATGAAAATAGATTGGGCGCATGAAAAAGTTTGTTTTGAGCCGACGAATCAGTAGAACAAGAAAAACGAAGACGATGAGCAATATTAAAATATTATTGAATGGATTGATTAAGGAAAATCCAATCTTTGTGCTGTTCCTTGGAATGTGTCCTACACTTGCTACAACAACAAGTGCAATCAACGGTTTGTCCATGGGACTTGCTACAATGACAGTGCTAATATGTACGAATTTCGTGATTTCATGTATCAAGAAAGTTACACCCGACATGGTTAGGATTCCCGTTTTCATCGTTGTGATAGCGGCTTTCGTAACGATATTGCAGATGTTTATGAGCGCCTATGCGCCTGACTCAGTCAATAAGGCATTGGGTATTTATATCCCTTTGATTGTCGTGAACTGCATCATATTGGGTCGTGCAGAGAGTTTTGCCTGCAAGAACACTCCTTTGACCAGCATTTTTGATGCCATAGGAATTGGTTTAGGCTTCACTTTAGGGCTCACTTTGTTGGGCAGCGTCAGAGAATTGCTGGGTTCCGGAAGCCTTTTCGGTCTGCGTATGCTTCCCGAAACAACCAATATTCTGTTATTTGTTCTGCCACCGGGTGCATTTCTTACACTTGGATATCTCGTAGCAATCTTTAATAAAATCAGAACCTCTAAGTAATTTGAATGATGGAATACCTATTGATATTCGTTTCGGCAATCTTTGTCAACAACATTGTCTTGTCACAGTTCTTGGGCATCTGTCCATTTCTCGGGGTATCTAAAAAGATAGATACTGCTATAGGAATGGGAGGTGCGCTGGCTTTTGTCTTGACTTTGGCTACCATTATTACATGGCTCATTCAGAAATATGTGCTTGATGCGTTGGGTCTCGAATACTTACAGACGTTGGCGTTTATTCTTGTCATTGCAGCTTTGGTTCAGATGGTTGAAATCATCTTGAAGAAAGTTTCTCCTTCACTCTATCAAGCCTTGGGAATCTTTCTTCCTTTGATTACAACAAACTGTTGTGTGCTGGGCGTAGCCATCCTTGTCATCCAAAAAGACTACACATTGTTGCAAAGTATTGTCTATGCTTTCTCTACGGCACTAGGCTTTGCGCTTTCTTTAGTGCTGTTTGCCGGACTTCGTGAGCAGCAGGAATTGGTCAATATCCCGAAAGGTATGCGAGGAATGAGCATCGTTCTTGTTACGGCTTCACTACTTGCTTTGGCCTTCATGGGGTTCAGTGGCCTTGAGAGCGGATTGCGAGTTTTGTTTGGATTGGGCTAAAAATAATAAATATTTACTACAATGGTATATGATTTTTCGTTTAATTTATGTACCTTTGTTGCAATATAAACATAAACAATTGCTATGAAACAGACAATACTTGTTACGGGCGGCACAGGCTTTATCGGTTCGCATACGGCCGTGGAGTTGATAGAAGCAGGCTATGAGGTGGTTATTATTGACGACCTGAGTAACTCAAAACTAGAAGTGCTCGACGGCATTGAGCAGATAACGGGCACCAGACCTGCCTTTGAGAAGGTCGACCTACGGGACAAAACAGCTACCGAAAACGTTTTTAAGAAGTATCCAAAGATTGAAGGTATCATTCATTTTGCTGCTTCCAAGGCAGTCGGAGAGAGCGTCCAAAAGCCTTTACTCTACTATCGTAACAACATTGTTTCATTGATTAACCTGTTGGAATTGATGCCGAAATATAACGTAAAGGGCTTCATCTTCTCTTCAAGTTGCACGGTTTATGGACAGCCGAAACCCGAGAATTTGCCCGTAACAGAGGAGGCACCGCATCAAAAGGCTACCTCCCCATACGGCAACACCAAGGAAATCAACGAGCAAATCATCTATGATTACATTCACAGCGGAGCCGATATCAAGAGCATCGTCCTGCGCTATTTCAACCCAATCGGGGCGCATCCGTCTGCCTTGATCGGTGAGTTGCCCAACGGCGTGCCTGCAAATCTCATTCCTTTTGTCACGCAAACGGCCATGGGTATTCGCAAGGAACTCACTATTTTCGGCAATGATTACAACACACCCGATGGTACTTGTATCCGCGATTACATCTATGTGGTCGACTTGGCAAAGGCACATGTGGCTGCCATGCGGCGCGTATTGGACGAGAAAACCGACCGTATCGAATACTTTAATATAGGAACCGGACACGGAAATACAACCAAGGAAATTGTCGAAACATTTGAAGAAGCGACGGGAGTTAAGGTGAACTGGAAGTACGGTCCACGCCGCGAAGGCGACATAGAAAAGATATGGGGCGACTGTACCAAGGCCAACAACGTACTCGGTTGGAAGGCTGAAACACCCTTGAAAGACGTACTTGCCAGTGCATGGAAATGGCAAAAGAAACTACGTGAAGACGGTATCATGTAACAAAAACAAGGAAAACAATCCTGTCTGCAACGATCTTAGACAGTGATTTCGTTTCTCCTGCGGTTCGAGTCTGCGATGAATAGTCGCAGACTTTTTTGGTTAAATAACATTAAACATTGGCTTCTGCGAGACCGTAAGCACGCGTGTGCCGATAAATATTCATACCTTTGCACGCGCTGTCACGTGTTGGCAGCATTAATTCAAACCTAATTAAAATTTTAAGAAATGGCAACAAAAATCAGATTGCAGCGTGGCGGCCGTAAAGGCTATGCTTTTTATGGTATCGTAATCGCTGACGTTAGAGCACCACGTGATGGTAAATTTACTGAGAAGATTGGTACTTACAATCCAAATACCAATCCTGCTACCGTAGATTTGAATTTCGACCGCGCCCTCTATTGGGTGGAAACCGGTGCACAACCCACTGACACTGTCCGCAACATTCTCAAGAGTGAAGGCGTTTACATGATGAAACACCTCCGTGGAGGTGTTAAAAAGGGTGCTTTCGATGAGGCTACTGCACAGAAAAAGTTCGATGCTTGGAAGGAAAACAAGCTGAAAGGCTTTGAGGCTATCCGCGAGAAGGATGCGAAAACAAAGAAGGATGCCGAGAAAGCTGAGCTCGAAGCAGAGAAGAAGATGAATGAAGCTATCGCCAAAAAGGTAGCTGACAAGAAGGCTGCTGAAGCCGTTGAAAAGGCTGAAGCAGAGGCAGCAAAGCATGCTGAAGAGACGGAACAACAACCAGAAGAGGCCGCTCCAGTTGCTGAAGCAGAGGCTCCCGTAGCTGAAGTAGAAACTCCGGCAGCTGAAACAGAGACTCCGGCAGAAGCATAACACTTTTTTAACGGAATAAAGAAAAGGGGCGAACAGCGTGTTCGTCCCTTTTTTAGTGACTTTATCCATTCGGTCGTGCCGGTTTATGGCTGAGATAGAAATGTAGGGATACACGATTCGTGCGTTCACTCAAGATGAATTGAAAGTATCCTTGGCCTTTAAATTTCTTGAAAAAACTCAGAAAAGTTTACAATATCATTTCTCTTTGTTTTTCAATAAGGCGAGGTAATGGGGCGATTTGGATTGTTCTGTCATGCAAAATGGGGCATATTGGCATACAAGATGGGCCATCTTAGCGTGCGAAATGCCCCATTTCGCGATGCAATATGGCCTGAATTGAAAAAGATTTCGCCCCGTTCATCGTCTCGTTCGCAAGGTGATATGAAAAAGGGAAAGCATGATGACGCTTTCCCCTGATGCAAATTTACGAAATATTGCAGGCGAATGCAAATCTATTATGAAAGATATTGACAAACAAAAAGGCTTTCTTCAGCCGCAAGGAAAGCGGTGTATAAGAGACGGAACTGGGAGATGCGGAAGGCATACCACTTATTTCCTCTGTTCATTCTCACCTGTTTTTAGAAGTAATTTGCTCTTTGAAAGTTTCTTAAAATCAGAAGACAGCCTCTTATTTTAATATAAATTAGTTGCCGTTATGGCTGTCTCTTGCCGATTTGTTGTAATTTTGCGTTCATAAAATTATAATTGAAACAAATAAATTATGGCTGAAACGTTAGACATTCGTGAACTGAATATGATGATAGAGCAGCAAAGTGGTTTCGTGACCAACCTTGTTGCGGGTATGGATCAAGTGATTGTCGGCCAGAAACATCTGGTAGATTCGCTGCTCATTTCGCTGTTAAGCGATGGTCATGTCCTATTGGAAGGCGTGCCTGGATTGGCAAAAACACTGGCCATTAAAACGCTTTCGCAACTGATAGAAGCCAATTTCAGCAGGATACAGTTCACACCTGACTTGCTTCCTGCCGATGTTATCGGTACGCAAATCTATTCGCAGAAAGACGAAAGCTTCCATGTGAAGAAGGGACCTGTGTTTGCTAACTTCGTATTGGCAGACGAAATCAACCGCGCCCCGGCCAAAGTGCAAAGTGCTTTGCTTGAGGCAATGCAGGAACATCAGGTGACTATCGGTGAAAAGACATTCTCTTTGCCGAGTCCTTTCCTTGTCATGGCAACACAAAACCCTATAGAACAAGAGGGAACCTATCAGCTGCCCGAGGCTCAAGTGGACCGTTTCATGCTGAAAGTCGTGATAGATTACCCCACGCTTGAAGAGGAAAAGCTGATTATCAAGGAGAACATTGCTGGCTGTTTCCCCACGGTCAAGCCTGTGACGAGCGCAACCGAAATCATGAAAGCCCGCGAGGTGGTCAGTCAGGTTTACATCGACGAGAAGATAGCACAGTATATTGCCGACATTGTCTTCGCCAGTCGTTACCCCGAACGTTACGGGTTGGGCGAGCTGAAAGACCTGATAACCTACGGCGGAAGCCCGCGTGCAAGCATCAATTTGGCCAAGGCGGCCCGTGCATATGCCTTCATCAAACACAGAGGATATGTGGTTCCAGAAGACGTGCGCGCTGTGGTTCACGACGTGATGCGCCATCGTATCGGCCTGTCCTACGAGGCTGAGGCCAGCAATGTCAGTGCAGAGGAAATCGTATCTAAGATAGTTAATAAGGTAGAAGTGCCTTGATGGATACATCAGAAATCATAAAAAAGGTCAGGAAGATAGAGATCAAGGCGCGTGGCTTGAGTCAGAATATCTTTGCGGGGCAGTACCATTCGGCCTTTAAGGGGCGTGGAATGGCTTTCAGTGAAGTGAGAGAATACCAATATGGTGACGATGTCCGCGATATAGACTGGAATGTCACGGCTCGCTTTCATCGCCCCTATGTGAAGGTGTTTGAGGAAGAACGTGAACTGACGGTGATGCTGTTGGTGGACGTCAGCGGCTCGCTTGACTTCGGAACTGTGCGCCAGACCAAGCGCGAAATGGTGACCGAGATTGCTGCAACGCTGGCTTTCAGTGCCATTCAGAATAACGATAAGATCGGAGTTATCTTCTTTTCAGATCGGATAGAGAAGTATATCCCGCCCAAAAAGGGCCGTCGTCACATCCTTTATATCATTCGTGAACTGTTGGATTTCAAGCCCGCGAGTGTCCGGACGGACGTCGGTATGGCTGTGTCTTACCTTACGCGCATGATGAAGCGGCGCACAACGGCCTTCCTCTTGAGCGACTTCTACACGCGTGACGACTTCACAAAGGCTATGCAAATAGCCAATTCGAAACATGACATGGTGGCCATTCAGGTCTATGACCCACGTGCGAAGATGCTGCCGGATATCGGATTGATGAAGGTTCTTGATGCCGAAACAGGACATGAGATGATTATCGACACCGGTTCGGCTAAGTTGCGGCAGGCTCATACCCGCTATTGGGTGGAGCGCGAAGACCGACTTCATACACTGTTTGCCAAGAGTAAGGTCGATTGGACTTCGGTGGCTACCAATGAAAACTTTACGAAAGCACTGATGCTGCTGTTTAAGAAAAGAGCATAAATGAGATTTTTAAGGAATATAATCATTGCGGTTGGAATAATGTTCTCGGCTGTAGGCCGGGCACAACAGGTGCAAGTGGAACAAACTATCGACTCCATTGCCATTCTGATTGGGCAGCAAGCTCGCATGACCTTGGCTGTGACGGCCCGTCATGACGCAAAGATTGTTTGGCCACGTTTCAAGCCTTCACAGTTTTTAGTGCCCGGTGTTGAGGTCGTAGAGCAGCACGACGGAGAGGTAACTGAAGTCGATGGCATGACAAAGGTCAGCCATGTTTACACGTTAACCAGCTTTGATGAAAAGCTTTATGCCATTCCTGCACTGACCGTAAAGGTGGACGGACGGACGTTTAAAGGCTCGCAATTGGCTTTGAAAGTGCTTACCGTTCCGGTCGATACGCTGCATCCCAATCAGTTTTTCCCGCCAAAAGATGTCCAAGACAATCCTTTCTTGTGGAGTGAATGGCGCATGGTGTTTTGGTTGAGCATTGTCGTTGTGATGCTTTGTCTGCTGACTGGCTATTTATATGTGCGTTTGAAAAAGAACAAACCCATCATTACACGTATCAGGATAGTCAGACATGTGCCTGCACATCAAAAGGCGTTGCATGAAATAGAGGAGATCAAGGCTTCGCATATGGCAAACTCTGAAAATCAAAAGGAATATTATACAAGGCTTACCGACACCTTGCGAAAGTACATCGAAGAGCGTTTCGGCTTCAATGCCATGGAGATGACCAGCAATGAAATCATTTGTCGGTTGAGAGAAACCGGTGACCAAAAGGGCATTGATGAACTACATGAACTCTTTGAAACAGCCGATTTGGTGAAGTTTGCCAAGCATAATGCACTCATCAATGAGAACGATTTGAACCTTGTCAATGCAGCCAAGTTCATCGACGAGACCAAGACTGCAACGAAAGAAGTGGAAGAACGTATCGTCCCGAAGTTGAGTGAAGACGAAGAAAAGACGCGCAAGAACCGCGTAACGCTCAAGACCTTGATTTATACCTCAGTGGTCTTGGTGATTGTTTTGGTCGCTTATATTGTTTATCAACTGTCACAATTGTTAGGTTAAGCATCATGGAATTTGCAAATAAAGAGTATTTCATCTTATTGATATTGCTGATACCCTACATTTTGTGGTATTTCCTTTATCGCAACAAGCGTGAGCCTACGATGCTGATGAGCGACACTTTTGCCTATCGCCATGCACCGAAGAGTTGGAAAATGAGATTGATCGATTTGCCGATGGGGTTGCGTTGCATCGCATTTGTGCTGATTGTCATCGTTATGGCTCGTCCCCAGACCCACAACTCTTGGGACAATAAGCAGGTAGAGGGCATCGATATCATGTTGGCAATGGACGTCTCAACCTCGATGTTGGCTGAAGATTTGAAGCCTAACAGATTGGAAGCAGCCAAGAACGTGGCTTCGGAATTCATCGCTGATCGGCCCAATGACAATATAGGATTGACCATTTTTGCCGGCGAGGCCTTTACCCAATGCCCGATGACTACTGACCATGCGTCGCTGATAAACCTGTTGCAGAGCGTAAGAACCGATATAGCTGCCCGCGGATTGATTTCCGATGGCACAGCTGTCGGCATGGGATTGGCAAATGCCGTGAGCCGTTTGAAAGATTCAAAAGCCAAGAGCAAGGTTGTCATCTTGTTGACTGACGGTAGTAATAACATGGGAGATATTTCGCCGATGACGAGTGCACAGATAGCACGTAGCATGGGTATCCGCGTCTATACGATTGGTGTCGGGACGAACAAGGTGGCACCTTATCCGATGCCGGTAGCCGGAGGAACGCAATATGTGAATATTCCCGTGGAGATAGACAGCAAGACCTTGAGTGCTATTGCTGCCACGACAGAGGGTAATTTCTATCGGGCAACGAATAACAGGGAACTGAAACAGATTTATAAAGATATCGATCAGCTCGAAAAGAGTAAGATGGACGTGAAGAAATTCTCAAAACGCTATGAGGCTTATCAACCATTTGCGATTGCAGCACTCTTGATTTTATTGTTGGAAGTTATCCTTCGGACGACTGTTTTGAGAAGAATTCCTTAAAAGAAAAGGCATGTTAAGATTTGAAGATCCTGCATATTTGTGGCTGTTGCTCATCATTCCCGTTTTAGCAATGATGAGATTTGCGGTGTGGCGGCAGCGGAAAAAGAAACTGCGGAAGTTTGGTGACCCGGTCCTGCTGAAGGAGATGATGCCCGATGTTTCGGCATATCGTCCAACAATAAAGTTTTGGTTACTTCTGACGGCCATCGCTGTTTTAGTGTTAATAATTGCACGTCCACAGGCAGGAACAAAGATTTCGCATGATAAGCGGAATGGCATCGAGGCTATCATAACCTTGGATATCAGTAATTCGATGTTGGCCGAAGACGTTGTACCATCAAGATTGGAAAAGAGCAAACTGCTCGTCGAAAACCTTGTAGACCACTTCACGAATGACAAAGTAGGGCTTGTGGTATTCGCCGGTGATGCTTTCGTACAGCTACCGATAACAAGTGACTACGTGTCGGCCAAGATGTTCTTGCAGAATATCAACCCTTCTCTGATAGCCACACAGGGAACCGATCTTGCACGTGCAATCACATTGAGTCAGAACAGCTTTACGCAACAGGATAATGTAGGCAAGGCCATCATTGTCATCACCGATGGCGAGGACCATGAAGGCGGTGCTTTGGAGGCGGCTCAGGCTGCCCATAAGAAAGGAATCAATGTCTTTATCTTGGGAATTGGCGACCCTAAAGGTTCACCGATACCCGATGGTGAGGGTGGTTACATGAAAGATAACAGCGGACAAACCGTGATGTCTGCGCTGAATGAGCAAATGTGCCGTCAGATTGCACAGGCCGGTAGCGGTACATATATCCATGTTGACAACACGAATGAGGCACAGGAGAAACTGAATGCGGAACTGTCTAAATTGCAAAGTGGGACAACTGACGTTGTCATCTATAGTGAATACAGTGAGCAATTTCAGGCTTTTGGTATTATTTTGCTGTTGCTGTTGGTGGCAGAAGTCATGTTGCTGGAATCAAAGAACCCGCTGTTGAAGAATGTAAGATTGTTTAAGAGAAAGCGATATGACAAATCCGTTGTTCTGCTATTGGTCTGCATGTTGGGCGGAACGGTGCATGCGCAGACCGACAGACAGTATATTAGAAACGGAAATAAACTGTTTCGCGATCAGAATTTCATCAAGGCAGAAGTGGAATACCGTAAGGCCGTATCGAAAAAGCCGGATAATCCGCAGGCACTTTACAATCTTGGAACGGCCCTGTTGATGCAACAGAAGGATTCCTCTGCAACGGATATGCTGCAAAGGGCAGGAAAGTTGGAAACGAATAAAATTCGTAAGTCGCAGAGTTATCACAATATAGGGTATATCTGCCAGCGTCATCAAATGTATGCAGAGGCCATTCAAGCCTATAAAGAAGCCTTGCGCAACAATCCAATGGATAATGAGACGCGCTATAACCTTGCTTTGTGCAAGAAACTATTGAAGAATAACCCACAGAACAAGAAACAACAGAAGCAGAAGGACAAGAAAGACAAGAATAACAAAGATAATAAAGACAAAAAGGATAAGCAACAAGATCAGAAGAAGCAGGATAAAAATGAACAGCAAAAGCCGAAAGACCGCATGAGTAAAGACAATGCTGAACAGTTACTCAATGCTGCCATACAGAATGAGAAAGCAACACAGCAGCGTATATCAAAGGCCATGCAACAGCGTGGCAGTCGTAGATTGCAGAAAAATTGGTAAGTAGTAGAGGTTGCTATGAGTAGACATATCAAGTATTTCATATTATTTTGGATTGCCGTTATCTGTAGTGGTGACGCTTTTGCACAGCGTATAACGGTGGAAGTTCCTGCAAAAGTGGCTGCCGGAGAGAATTTCCGGTTGTCCTATATGGTCAATACGCAGGACGTAGAAGACTTCCGAGCTGGTAATATTCCGGCCGGTATCGAAGTCATAGCCGGCCCTTATACGTCGCAGCAGTCGAGCTATCAGATGGTAAACGGGCATACGAAGTCCTCTTCATCAATCACGTTCACTTACACATTGTATGCATCAAAGCAAGGCACATACACAATTCCCGCAGCACATGCAGTTATCAATGGGCGAAAAGTTGTCTCACGGACAGCACAGGTAACGGTGGTGGGGCACGCTCGTAAGGGAAATACCGGCGGACAAGGCGAAGACGATGTGCAACTCCGTTCAGCCGGCTCAGGAATCTCCGGTAATGATTTGTTTATTCGCGTGAGTGCAAATAAAAAGCGTGTGCATGAACAAGAGCCCGTTTTGCTGACCTATAAAGTTTATACATTGGTGGAACTGACCCAACTAAAGGGTGATATGCCCGATTTGACAGGGTTTCATACGCAGGAAGTAAAGCTTCCGCAGCAAAAAAGTTTCCATATTGAGCGTATCAATGGTCGTGCTTATCGGTGTGTCACATGGAGCCAGTATGTCATGTATCCACAGATGACGGGGAAACTGACGATTCCGAGCATCACGTTCAAAGGAATTGTCGTGCAGCAAAACAGGAATGTCGACCCGTTCGAGGCATTTTTTAACGGAGGCTCGGGCTATGTGGAAGTGAGTAAAGACATTAAGGCACCGGGGTTGACCATTCAAGTAGACCCGTTGCCCCACCGTCCTGCGGACTTCTCGGGTGGTGTGGGGTCGTTTAACATATCGGCTCAAATCAATAAAACTGAAGTGAAAGCGGGAGAACCATTAAATTTGCGGGTCGTGATTGGCGGAGTGGGCAATCTCAAGCTCATCAAGCAACCCGAAGTGGGCTTTCCGAAGGATTTTGATAAGTATGATGCCAAGGTAACAGACAAAACCCGACTGACAGTCAATGGGGTCGAAGGGAACATGGTCTATGATTTTCTGGCCGTTCCACAGAACCAAGGAGCGTATACCATACCGGCAATAACGTTCACCTATTATGATACGGCCGTACAAGGATATAAAACGGTCAAGACGCAGCCTTTCCATATTAAGGTAAACAAAGGCGATGGCAAACGAAACAATGAGGGCGACTACGCTTTGGAAGACAAAGATATCCATGGCTTGATAAAAGGTGATGCCGATTTGCGTCCTGTTGGAGAATACTTCTTTGGCTCCATAGGTTATTTTATCTCTTTGTTGTTGCCTTTGTTAGTTTTTGTTTTCTTGTTGATTGTGTTCAGAAAGCGGGCTGTAGAGATGGCCGATATCGTGAAGCAACGAGGCAAACGGGCCAATAAAGTTGCAAGCAAACGACTTCGGCAGGCTGCAAAACTCATGCAAGCCGGTAAAGCTGACGAGTTTTATGATGAAGTATTACGCGCATTATGGGGCTATGTGGGCGATAAACTCAATATGCCTGTAGAACAACTCTCGCGTGAAAATATTGCTGACAAGCTGACTTTACATGATGTCAATGCCCACACGGTCAATAAATTCATAGAGGCTTTGGATGAATGCGAATTCGAACGCTATGCTCCGGGGGACATTGCAGGAAACATGAACAAGACCTTTAATTCTGCAGTCACTGCAATTACAGAGATAGAGCGTATTTTCAAGAAAAGAAAACATTGATATTGAAAGATAAGATGAAACGTTATATAACCCCAATATTACTACTGTTTGCATGCTTGTCGTTTGCGGTTCCCGTTGAAGCCCTGACAAAGGCAGAAGCAGACAAAGCCTATCGGGAGAGGAATTATCAGCAGGCAATAACAGATTATGAACATCTTCTGAAAGCGGGGGAGAGTGCTTCTCTCTATTATAATTTGGGGAATGCTTATTTTCGAACGGATAATGTGACGAAGGCTATCCTGAATTATGAAAGAGCATTGCTACTTGACCCGGGAAATCGAGACATTAGGTTCAACTTGCAGTTTGCAAAGAGCAAGACAATCGATAAATTTGCCGATGCCGACGAGATGTTTTTTGTGACATGGTATAGAGAAATCGTGAACTTCATGAGTGTTGACGGTTGGGCTGTTACCAGTATTTTTACCATTATTCTTGCGCTTTTGGGATTCTTGGTCTATCTCTTTATTGATGCCGTCATGTTGAAGAAAGTCGGCTTCTTTGCCTCATTGACTTGTTTGGTATTGTTTGTTCTGAGTATCGTTTTTGCTTGGCAACAAGAAAACGCCTTGGAAAATCGAACCGGAGCTGTCATCGTTGCGCCTACGGTGTATGTCAGGAAAACACCGAGCAAAGCCAAAACCGAGTCGGATGAGTTTGTTATTCATGAGGGAACTAAGGTGGAAATGATAGACAAGAGCATGAAAGGTTGGCGAGAAATTCGTTTGCCTGACGGTCGGGAAGGTTGGATACCGGTTAGCAGTTTAGAGGAAATTTAACGGAAGGATTCATCTCTTGGACATAACGAACCTTATAGAATTAGACCGACGCATATTGTTTGCAGTCAATGGTTGCGACAATCTGATGCTGAATGGTATGATGGCAACACTTACAAGTGGTTGGTTCTGGATACCATTGTATTTGTCATTGTTCTATATTGTCATCAAGAATAATGAAACGATGGGGCAAATCGTGCTTGCCGTTTCTGGTTGTTTGTTGGCCGTTGTCTTGGCCGGCGGGGTAGACAACCTACTGGTAAAGCCATGGATTGCTCGTTTGAGGCCTTGTAATAATCCGGAAATCAAGTACCTTATAAATACGATTGTTTGGGTCGGTAAGGAACAATATAGCTTTTTCTCGGCCCATGCTGCCAATACTTTTGCCATTGCAACGTTTTTCTCCTGTTTGGTGAGAAGCCGGTCCTTGAATATAGCACTCTTCCTGTGGGCATTTACGAACGGCTTTACCCGTATTTATCTCGGTGTACATTATCCGTCAGATGTTTTAGTCGGAACTTTGTGGGGCATCATCTGTGGTTTAGTTGCCTATACCGGCTATCATTATATTTATTTTAGAAGTAATCCACATGTGGATTATGTTTCCGGCCAATTCACTTCGACAGGATATAATCGTTCAGATGCTGATGTGGTTGTGGCGGTCTTGACTTTATTGATGATATGTGCTTGTATTGCAGGCACCTTTGTGCATCTCTGATGAAGAATAACAGAAAGAATGGATACGAAACATATTAAAACCGGCGATTATGATTATGCGCTGCCTGATGAACGGATAGCTAAATTCCCCTTGGCAAGGCGCGACCATAGCAAGTTGTTAATCTATGAGCACGGTAAGGTATATGAGGATATTTTCTATAACTTGCCTGATCATCTGCCGAAGCACGCGTTAATGGTGTTCAACAACACGCGTGTCATACAGGCACGTATGCATTTTCGTAAAGAGACGGGGGCACTCATCGAGGTATTCTTGATGGAGCCTGCCGCCCCAACGGACTATGAACAGATGTTCCAAACCAAAGGGAAGTGCTCGTGGCTATGTATGATTGGCAATCTGAAGAAATGGAAAGAAGGTGCGTTGAAGCATGAATTTGCAATTAAAGGTGAGCCTCTTACGCTTTCTGTGACTATGAATCGTGAGAAGAGCGTACATCATGCGACGGGAACAAACTATCGGGTAGACTTCACTTGGGACAACACGAACATCAGCTTTGCAGAGATTCTGGAAGCCGTGGGTGAGTTGCCCATCCCTCCTTACCTGAATCGTGAGACGCAGGAAAGTGACAAGATCACCTATCAGACAGTCTATAGTAAGATAAAAGGTAGTGTTGCGGCACCAACGGCCGGACTTCATTTCACGGATGAAGTGCTGAAAGCCATTGATAATCGTGCTATAGAACGTGAAGAGGTGACATTGCATGT
This sequence comes from Segatella maculosa OT 289, assembly GCF_000243015.1. Lineage (NCBI taxonomy): Bacteria > Pseudomonadati > Bacteroidota > Bacteroidia > Bacteroidales > Prevotellaceae > Segatella > Segatella maculosa. Next base: position 94,206 of record NZ_JH594500.1, on the reverse strand, counting down.
TGGTGCAGGCACATTCAAGCCGGTCAAAAGTAAAGAGATCGAGGGGCATGAGATGCATACCGAATATGTTGTGGTGCATCGGCATACGTTGGAGAGCCTACTTAAGCATGACTGCAAGGCTATTGCTGTCGGGACCACGAGCGTAAGAACCTTGGAGAGTCTTTATTATATCGGGGTAAAATTAGCCTCCAATCCTGATGCTACAGAAGAAGAACTGCATGTGAACCAATGGGAACCCTATGAAGACGAAAGAGAGGGGAAGACGGTAAAGTACATCATGCCTACCGAGGCCATTCAGAATATCATCGATTGGCTTGACCGTTCGGGCACGGAAGTCCTGCATGGCAGTACACAGATTATCATTGCACCGGGCTACGAATACAAGATTGTCAAGATGTTGATAACGAATTTCCATCAGCCGCAAAGCACGTTGTTACTCTTGGTGAGTGCTTTCGTGAATGGTGATTGGAAGAAAATCTATGACTATGCCCTGCATAACGGTTTCCGCTTCTTGAGTTATGGCGACAGTTCGTTGTTAATTCCATAGTCTGTCCCATATTCCTACAAACAACGAAATTGAAAAGAGATATGAAGAAAGGTGACAAAGTAAGATTTCTCAGTGAGACCGGCGGGGGAAAGGTTGTCGGTTTCCAAGGAAAAGATATTGTGCTCGTAGAAGATGAAGACGGCTTTGAAATTCCGTTCCCTATAAATGATGTTGTCGTTGTGGGTAATGAAGATTATACAACGTCGAAACTTGTTCAGGCAAAGGCCGTCGCTGTAGAACAGAAGCAGGGCAATGCTATCAGCCAAGACAACCGAAGCATCAAGTCGTTGATGCGCGAAGGACAGGACGAGATGGCTAATGCTTTTGACGGTCGGTATGACGTAATTGACGATACGAAGGCAGTCTCCTACAAAGCCCCGATCGAGGAACGTAAGGGAGGCAATACGCTTTCTGCCTATATCGCCTTTGTGCCTATCGATATCAAGGAAGTCACGTCTACCCGCTTTGAAACTTATTTCGTCAACGACAGTAATTATTACAAGCAATTCAGCTATCTCGCAGCAGAAGGAAATAGTTGGAAACTGAAATATCAAGGCGAGGCAGAACCGAACACAAAGCTCTATATCGAGGAATTCGGGCGCGAAACATTGAACGACTTGACGCATATTGCCATTCAGTTGATTGCTTATAAGCGAGAGAAGAGCTTTATATTGAAGCCAAGCATTGCTGTGCAGTTCCGTCTCGACCCCGTGAAGTTCTACAAACTGCACACGTTTCAGGACAATCCATTCTTCGAGTCGCCCGCTCTTTTGCATGATATTATCGTGAACGATGTCCCGGTCAAGCCTTTGGTTGTAGATGCCAAGGAGTTGAAGCATGAAATGTATGCCGGTGCGGCGCAAAAGATTGCAGTGCAAGCGCAAGCCGACGGTTATGTCAGGCGTTATGAAAACAGGCAGAAGAAAGGCCATCCATTTCAGGCGAAGCATCGGAATGACGATATCGTCGTCATTGATTTGCATGCCGATGCCCTGCTTGACACGACGGCTGGCATGAGTTCCTTGGACATTCTCAACTATCAGCTGACGAAATTCCGCGAAGTCCTTGCCGAACATGAAGGCAAGAAAGGGCAGAAGCTCGTCTTCATTCACGGCAAGGGCGGGGGCGTTCTGCGTAATGCCATCGTGAACGAACTGCGTTATAAATACAAGAAATACACCTACCAAGACGCTTCATTCCAAGAATACGGGTATGGCGCGACACAGGTTACAATCCGATAAACTATGAGCTACGGTTTTATCAAGGTGGCGAGTGCCATACCTTCAGTGCGAGTGGGCGACGTAAAGTTCAACACCCTGCAGATAGAGAACCTCATTGTACAGGCAGAGGGAAAGGGCGTCGAGGTTCTTGTGTTCCCAGAATTGGCCATCACGGGCTACACGTGTCAAGACCTCTTCCGCCAATCCCTATTATTGGACGAAGCCGACACGGCTATGATGGTGTTGCTTGATTTCACACGCAAGCTGAATATCATTTCGATTATCGGAGCGCCCGTTGTGGTGGGCAATCTGTTGCTGAACTGTGCGGTCGTCATTCAGCAGGGAGAGATTCTCGGTATCGTACCCAAGACCTATCTGCCCAACTATAACGAGTTCTACGAGAAGCGATGGTTCGCTTCGTCGCAGGACCTGCGGCCTACCGAAATCCGATATGCGGGCCACAAGTTGCAGGTCTCTGCCGCCCCAAAGGTTTTCGTGACATCACAAGGCGTGAAGTTCGGCATTGAAATCTGCGAAGACGTTTGGGCACCTACCCCACCAAGCAACCACTTGGCCTTGTCGGGTGCCGACATTATCTTTAACCTTTCAGCCACCGACGAACTGGTGGGCAAGCACAGCTACCTCAAAAGCCTGCTTTCCCAGCAGAGTGCGCGTACGCTGTCGGGCTACGTCTACAGCAGTTGTGGCTTTGGAGAAAGTACGCAAGACGTGGTCTATGGCGGTAATGCATTGGTATATGAGAACGGCACGCTGCTTGCCGAGGGCGAACGCTTCTCGTTGACGCCGCAGTTGGTCACGGCACAAATCGACGTGGAACGCCTCCGTGTCGAGCGTCGCTACAATACGACTTTTGTCAACGCACAGCGAAACGACATGCCGACTGTTGAAACGACCGATTGCCACGGCATCGACGAGAAAGCTGACTTCAAGTTGGAGCGCACTTTCGACCCGCTTCCGTTCATTCCGCACACCGACAACATGGCCGAGGCTTGCGAAGAAATATTCAGCATTCAGGTGATGGGACTTGCCAAGCGCTTGGCGCACACCGCATGCAAGCACGTAGTCGTGGGCATCAGCGGCGGACTGGACTCTACGCTGGCACTATTGGTTTGCATTCGCACGTTTGACAAGTTACAGATAGACCGAAAGGGAATCCTCGGCGTAACGATGCCGGGGTTCGGAACCACCGACCGAACCTATCGCAATGCCATGCGCCTGATGGAGGAAACGGGTATCACCATTCGCGAAATCAATATCGCCAAGAGCGTCGCCCTGCATTTCGAAGACATCGGGCACGACATGGCTGTCCACGACGTGACCTATGAGAACGCGCAGGCTCGAGAACGTACGCAAATTCTGATGGACATCGCCAACCAAGCGGGCGGCATGGTCATCGGCACGGGCGACCTTTCCGAACTTGCCCTCGGCTGGGCCACCTACAACGGCGACCACATGAGTATGTACGCCGTCAACGCAAGCGTTCCCAAAACGCTCATCAAGCATCTCGTGACCCATATTGTGAAGACGTTGCCACGTCCGTTGGCCGACATTCTTGCCGACATCGTCGACACGCCTATCAGTCCCGAGTTGATACCGGCCGACGCAGACGGCAATATCCAGCAAAAAACCGAAGACCTCGTCGGTCCTTACGAACTGCACGACTTCTTTCTCTATTATTTCCTGCGCTTCGGCTTCCGTCCCCGCAAGCTGCGCCTCTTGGCCTGCTCGGCCTTTGCCGGCCGCTACGACGAGACTACAATCACGAAGTGGCTCGTCACCTTCTGCCGCCGCTTCTTCAGTCAGCAGTTCAAGCGCAGCTGCCTGCCCGACGGCCCAAAAGTGGGAAGCATCAGCCTCAGCCCGCGTGGCGATTGGCGTATGCCGAGCGATGCCGCCGCCGAGTTGTGGGTAAAGGAAGCCTCGGAAACATAAATACTCACGGGAAGCCCACCCCCAGAAAGCCC
>NZ_JH594500.1:83838-89046 GCF_000243015.1 Segatella maculosa OT 289 | reverse complement strand
GTGAATTTTGATTTTGACTAAATCAGGTAAGTCGTGCGCCCTCCCCTTGAAACCTCCCCTAACCTCCGAAAACCTCCCCCGACCCCTCCGAAGGAGGGGAGACCGAGCTTGCACCAAATTAGTTTGCACGCTGTTCGCGCTCCCCTCCCTTCGGGAGGGGCCGGGGGTGGGTGTCAGGGGTCGGGGAGAGGCTTTCTGGGTGGGTGTTAACTATCAGCCCCCCTTAATCTCCATTTCTCCCTTCGCGGTCTCGTAGGTCGTTTCGCTCAGGGCCCGTTTCAGTTCCACGCCCGGTGTGAACACGATACGGGGCTTGATACTTTCCGTCTTGAACTCCTTTTCCGTCGCCGCACCCTTACTCGAGAGCGAGGCCCGGAGCGTGCAGAACTCGCCCAGCTGAATGCTGAAGCCGTCGCGCAGGTAACCCGGCAGGCACTCTACGAAGTTCAGCAGCACGTTGTCGATGTCGCCCCGCGTCAGCGACGACCGGCCGGCGATGTCGCGCGAGATGTCGCGCAGCGTCTTCCGTCCCGCATTCACGGCATTGGCATAAAACTTCTTTTCCGTTTTCTTTTGCGGGTTTGCCCGCTTCACCAATTTAATTTTCATGTTTTTAATGTTTAGTTATTGATTTTTGATATTTCTGGAGAGTGTAAAGTAAACTGTGTCATGCTACAATAAGAAATAATTTTATACAGTTTATTTATTATGGACAACCACGAAATTGATTACAAGAGAGCTGCGGAGCAGCTTCGTAATGGAGAACCGTCATTTGGTAAGGAAGGTGCTTTGGCACCAATGTTGGAGCGCATTTTGAATGCTGCCCTTGAAGGTGAGATGGATGCTCATCTCTCTATTGATGAACGCTCAAAAGGCAACCGCCGTAATGGTAAGATACCTAAGCAAGTGCAGACATGCTATGGTGAGGTCACTGTAGAAACTCCTCGTGACCGTGACGGTTCCTTTGAACCTCAGACCGTCAAAAAGCGCGAAACGATCCTTGCAGAAGGTATGGCGGATCAGATTATAAACATGTATGCTTTTGGTACAAGTTCTCGCGATATCAGCAAGTATTTTGAGCGTGAGTTTGATACCAAACTATCTGCAGAAACCATCAGTTCCATCACAGACAGAGTCCTGCCTGAAATCAAGTTATAGCGTTCACAAATGCTTGATCCTGTATACGCAATATGCAGGCTGGATGCCATCCATTATAAGGTGAAGGACGAAACCGGACGTGTGGTCTCACGCGCCATTTACAACGTCTTAGGCATCAACAAGGAAAGGGCACAAGGAACTTCTTGGTATGTATATCTCCAAGAGTGAAGGCGCTAACTTCTGGCTGGAGGTTCTGAGCGATCTTCAGAACAGAGGTGTCCGGGATATACTGATATGCTGCATTGACGGTCTGAGAGGTTTCCCTGATGCTATACAGAGCGTATTCCCCGATACAAGTGTCCAACTCTGCGTTGCCCATCAAATACGCAACTCTATAAAACACGTTGGCAGTAAGCATCAAAAGGAGTTCCTCCGTGACCTTAAAACGGTATATGGTGCTGTTAGCAAAGAGACAGCAGAAACACAGTTAGACGCACTCGAAGGTAAGTGGGGAGAAATGTATCCCATCGTCATAAAATCATGGCGTAATAACTGGGAACGCCTCACGGAATACTTCCAGTATACACCTGCGATACGTAAGCTGATATACACCACCAACACCGTTGAAGGCTACCACAGACAAGTACGCAGGGTAACGAAGAACAAAGGCGTCTTCCCGTCCGATACTTCTCTCGAAAAGCTCGTTTATCTGGCATACCGGAACATACGTAAGAAGTGGACTATGCCACTTGCAAACTGGTCTCAGATATCACAACAATTAGCAATAAAATTTGGAGAACGTTTTGAAATCATGTAACTTTGCCTCGGAAGAAAGGTTCCTCATCTGGCCGGCACGATTAAAAATCGTGTTATCCATATGAGGTAAAATATGAAGGATTAGAGCCTTGACACAGTTGAAATTACACAACCGAAAATTATAACTTTATCTTTGGTAATCATCGCTTGGTTGTTTTGTAAGTTTTTGATTTTCAACTATAGAGTTATAAAAAACTAACGAGATTACCAACTTTTACAAGGACTTTCTTAAACCGAACTCGCGTATTACGTTCCTCTTTCATCGTTCCCACATTATACAGTTTTCTATTAGGATGAATGAAGTGAAACATAAGCTTCTCTTTTGGATAATACTGGGATAGTTTACGGTGTTCCTTTTCCATGAACGCCATTACCTCATTGTATCTTATTAGCCATCATTCTTCCTGAGCCATATTACATCCCCTTCTGCTTCTCACACAAACCTCCATATCGGGAACCCCTTCACGCTCTTTTTCTCGTCCTCCTGCATCATCTCAAATAACTGCTGAAAATCTTCCTTCCTGTCTAATAACAAATACACTCCTGCTTTCACCATATCCTCTGCGAACTCATCATCCAGCATATTCTCCAGTATTTGGCACTCATCTGCCGTCAGTTCACGCTGCCGTTTCATAATCTGCATCTTATTGATGATGTGCAAAGGTCTCATTTCGTCCTTTGGTTCTTTCTCAATCAGCCATTCATTCAGTTTCAACGCTTTCTCCAGCAGTTTCTTGCTTCTTTCTATGTCTATCTTTTCCAATGCATCCGCAGCCGTTATCATCGCCAGCACATCGTAGTTAGACATCATATAGCAATACTCATGTTGTCGCGCAGCCTCTTCTGCGGAAGCAATAATATTATCAAAGTCAACATTATCGACCTTCTCCCATAGTTTATCTAGCTGCAAATAGGAATATGGAGTCACGTTGATTGTCTCATCTTCACTTATCTTGTACGCTATCCGTATCGACATATCAAAGAAGTCACCAATAGCACACATGCCATCTTTCCCTACTGCACACCATAGCAACAACTCTATATTGCCGATTTCCCACAAAAGCAATGTTGCCTCCTGCCCAGGTAGATTCACCATATTTCCTTTCCCTACAGTTTCTATCAGTAAGCCTATGAGCTCGCCTTGGCTATCTGTGATTGTCGTCAGGTCAAAAGGCTTTGTGACATGAAGTTTGTCGAGCACATTGTCCAGCTCTTTCCACCGTATGAGCTTTTGACGCAGTTCCTCTACATACTCCTTCTCATGTACTTTCATTTGAAGGTCAAGCATTCCAACGCTCAACACCCCCGTATCATTCAACGCCACGCCGAATTCCGCCTCATTAATGGATTCTTTTAGATATTTTGCTGTGGTTGTCAACTTCACAGTAGCCTGTCCCATATCTGTATTATCCATCGACATGTTGATAGTCATAACATTACCAATCTTAATGATAATACGTCCGTCCTTTATCTCATTGTGATAACCCTTGAAATACACCTTATCCTCAACCCGAACTTCACCATCATCATCTCGCTGGAATATAAATCGTCCTGGACCGTTCGACAATGGCATATCTACATCCAATTCCTTTGATATTTTGGCATAGATATACGAACTGTGCGTACTCAGGTATTTCATCAGTTGCAGTCTGTCCGCATATTTTGAGGGTGCTATAAACGAGAAGTCTTTGATACCTTTCTTCAAAGCCTCTTCCATCGACAACAGATTCGAATGTGCAAAGCTTATCATCTTCTTACTGTTGCTCAGGAACACCATCAGTTGGTCTTCAAACTCCTTAAGATCATCAGTTAGTGGATGAAACAATGTCATCTTTGTCGCGTTCTTTCCCATGTCGCGCAACAACTTGTTTACCAAGTCTAATAACTCCCTGAAAAACAGCATCCGCTCTTTTGAATCCTTCTTTACCTGACAGACAATAAAAAACGTCGGCTCCTCCAAATAGGCTTTCAAATCAGCCTTTTCAAGTTTATATTTCCACTTCTTTGTGACAAAACTGCCTACCTCTGTTCCTTTTATCTGTACAGGCACCCTTCCTTGCAGGTGTTCTTTATCTCTAATGCCATCGGCATAAAGGTACAATTGCCCATCCCAACATGGTTCTTTGTCATTGTCTGTAATGAACTGCGAGATAACCTTGCTGTTCTCAATAAAGCTTTTGAAGTGATTCAACGCTTTCTCTTCAATTGCTTTTGTATCTATCGCTTCCTTTACTTTTTTCATTTGTACACCGCTTTTCATTCGTTATTTGCCATGATTATTCATCACAATTTCCACCCCGGCACTCAATGCTCGAATGGCCGAAGATAAATGGATATTATCATTACCGTCCTTTTTCGACGACGAGAGCACATCCCCTTGTCCGTTCTCCGAGAAGTGCTCATATTGCGAGAAATACTTGTAATAGTGAAGCAATCGTGTTGCCTCTTTTTCAAGTTCAGGAATCCTAATCAAGAAGTTTACAACATCTTTGGTCATAACACTCTTCACCCTCGAAAAACCTTCATCTTTCAATTGTTGTTTCGATTGCTTTATTACCGTCAACTCTTCCAGATTATCGTCAAGTGTCAGCTGTCCCAAGAAATTATCTTCCATCGTCAACTCCCACAAATGGTCTATAAAGACATCATCAAGTATCTTTCCCGTACTTTTCACCTGATCTCTGTATACCTCTTTGCGTTCCAACATAGAGTTGGCATACTCTATTGTTCTCAGTTCCAGCTCTTCGTAAACTCGTTTCCTGACAGCACGCTGTATGTATAGGGCGAACAAACAATCGGTAAAGCAACAACGCAACAACAATCCTATCGGTAACTGAAAAAATGAACTCTTCCCAGTTTTCAAGACCTGCGCAGTTAACAGCAGTGATGAATACAGATTTGAGTAGATACGATATAACAAGAGTAGCTTAACCTTTTCAACCCGTTCCAGTTCACCTTGTGAATGCTCTTTCCCGTACTTTTGAATCTTCTTCAGCAAGTTTAACTCTTCCACAAACAGTTCTTTAATTTCAGTCGTCATCATTATAGCACGTTCAACTATTTAATACATGAGTTTACTGCACCCTTCGTTTTTTCTGGAATTTACACTTATTTAACGTGAGTTCGATGAATTTAGAATAAAGCAAGCTGTGTGTCAAATGTCCTTTGCACTCTGACGCATGGCTTCTTTGGGAATAGGCAATAGGCAGCAATGGCACCCAGAAGGTTGACGATGAAATTGTCGAAGCACCTATGTCGGGAATGTTCTACCTGCGCTATATTCTTAAGTTCATC
>NZ_JH594500.1:80701-82875 GCF_000243015.1 Segatella maculosa OT 289 | reverse complement strand
GTTTTAGCGTGTATTTTGCCATCATTGCGTCATAAAACTTGCAGAAGTCGTCTGCCATACAAAATATTTCCGTAACTTTGTCCTCGGTGATCATAGCGATTTTTGTTTGTATTTCTTTGTAAATCAGTACTATAAAGTTACAACAAATTTCGCTAATCACCAAATTTACAGACACTTATAATTCATCGAACTCACGTTATTTTATATGCTGAAGCTGCAAGTTCTATATTCAATGTCGCACCAATAGCGTATTTTTCCTTATTCAAATAATAATCTGTGGCAAAAAATGCCAATGACAGATTTTCTGTCTCAGCCCATACAATGGCTTCTACCTGATTATCCCATTCGAATACCTTGTTGATAGTCATCATATGTCTTGTTCCTTTATGGCAGGGATATAACGTCAGGAAATCAAATCTCTGATTCTTTTCATTATTCAACAACAATGACATCAGTCCCATATCTTCTCCTGTCCTGACAGCAATAACATCACCTTCTTCATTTTTGTAGTCATCGTTTGATACTATAGTATGTGAGCTACCGCATAGAGGCCATTTGCCAATCTGCTGGAAAATGGCAGGGAGATTGTCCAAATCTATCAATGTTTCAAGATGGTCTCCCTGGGATTAATAAATCTCTGTTGCTTTCCAACCTTTCTCTTTATAGACAGAATTGAGATCTTTACCATCGATTTTTTCATCAATGGCAGTCTGATGAACATGTTCAACATAGTTATGCCAAACTTCTTCAAGTTGAAAGGCCAGCTCATCATTCAGCATCTCACCAGAATGACCATTGTTCCAGTTGAATCCAGGAACACCTTTATTCAAATCTTCGACTGTAAGCAACAGCGGCGTTTTTTCAGGATGTACCATGTGGCTTAAGCTCATTCGGATGTAATATACCTTACGTCCTCTCCCACTCCAATCTTCATCAGGATATGGAGTTCCGATAATGGTACCTCGCATAACCACTCCTTCTTTCCCTTCGCCAGTACGAATCATATAGAATCTATCCCCGACATGAGCTTTCTGATAATCCCAGATGCTCCAGTCATAGTAAAAGCCCTCGTCGAAGAAGTCCCCCATCGCATCCTCAAATTCGGAAAGCTTGTAGTTGCTGATGTCAGAATTCCAACGCATGATAAAAGTCTTACGAAAATTATCGCGGAGAATTCCCTGAGCTTCATCAAAGAGGTTGTTCCAGACATCTTCTTCCATCTTGCCAAGAAGAATTTGGGCTGCATCCACCCGTTGGAATCCTTCCTGACCTTTCATTAACTCACAGAAGTCTTCAAATACTATCATCCTGCAGGTGTTCCCTCTCATCATGCCCACATACCGACAGGCTCCAATAAATACATCCTCCGCATTGTCAACCACACGGATGGAGCTCAGTTCCTCATCGTCAGTGATATGACGCTTTTCTTCCCTGACATTTACTGCATTCAGATTTGTCCACTGTAATGTTGCAAAATCATTGAATACATCTGTCACACCCTTACCATCATATTTTGAGGGATCTAAATGGAAGTCTCTAGTTACGCCTGTAATAACGACGATCTCACCCCTACGAAGTAATTCTTCCATATTATGTGAACGTTGACACCATGCTTCCTGAGCATCAATGTCACTAAACTTTGCATCTTTTTCGTCCTCTTCAGTAATTCTGGAAGCGCGATGAGTTTTCTTGATGGCATTCAAACAGGCATAACATAACCGGACATCTGCTTCGGAAGCAAGCCAAGGCAGTTCAACAATAACACAACCACCTATCATCTGCTTTATTGTAATGCCCTGAATCGAGAGCCCTTCAATCATTAACGTATAGGATTCCACCTCACCGCATGTCGGTTCATTATACCGCCGTTTAACTTCATTATCATCCCCTTTGTTGATGAGCATTAAGGTGTTTTCAATGACCTTCTGTTCATTGAACTTACGGATTCCTTTTATAATAAATTTGTTTGCCATACTATTCTTCCCTTATTAATTAACGTGAGTTCGATGAATTTAGAATAAAGCAAGCTGTGTGTCAAATGTCCTTTGCACTCTGACGCATGGCTTCTTTGGAAATAGACAATAGGCAGCAATGGCACCCAGAAGGTTGACGATGAAATTGTCGAAGCACCTATGTCGGGAATGTTCTACCTGCGCTATATTCTTAAGTTCATC
>NZ_JH594500.1:15200-80448 GCF_000243015.1 Segatella maculosa OT 289 | reverse complement strand
ATCATAGCGATTTTTGTTTGTATTTCTTTGTAAATCAGTACTATAAAGTTACAACAAATTTCGCTAATCACCAAATTTACAGACACTTATAATTCTTCGAACTCACGTTATTTAGTTTTGATTGGAATAAACCTTACTGTACTATTATTATCTGACAAGAACTTTTCTACTCGTTCTGATGTGACCTTACAAATAAACAGGTTCTTTATATCTGGATCATTTTCTTTCCACATCTTGGCACATTCTTCATTATATGCTTGCCAGCACCAGTCGTCAATGAAGTCGTCGTTCATACTGGCTGTCTGAGCAAACTCTATAATCTTCTTATACAGATTGCCCACAAATGCTTTCGTCTCACAGACTGCATCTGCCATAATCTTTCCTTCGCAACCATCATAGATATAGAATAAGCCACACAGTTCTGGTGATGTCGGAGTCAATAGTTCATCCGTTTGAAAAAGAATTGGCTCATAATATAGGATGTAATTATAGCTCTCATCATAGATATTCACACCGAATGGCGTGAAATCAAAAACATGTGACACTATGTTCTCCAACCACTCTTTGATGTCTTCGAATGGTTCATAAACATCAGATAAGTTTATAAGCTCTTTCTCCTCACCATTGACAAGTATGTGCATGTCTATCCATCCCGCGTCTGGGTAATCCAGTTTTATCTCAACATTATCGATAGTGAGAGACATCTTGGCAGCATACTTTTCAAAAAGCCTGCTACGCTCATGCAGCCAATGGTTTTTTACGACCAATCCTACGTCTTTAGCACTCATAATCTGGGTATGTTTATTGATTACAGTGCAAAATTAAAATGAGGTTATCCCAATTCGTGGGACAACCTCATAATAATATTGAAAAATGGTGTTTTATTGGCAACTTTTCCATTTCACCTGTTCCAATGCCTCAATCAACCCTTTGTAATCAAGCGATTTCAATTTTTCTTTGTTAGGAGCAAAGCTACATGAGTTCACTTTCTTGTCCCAGGAAACAGAACAGAAGTTCTTCGGACGTTGACATTTTAGCAGACATGATGGACTTTGGAATGGTTTTCCACCAGATACTGAAGCTAATTGTTTGGAAGTAGGTGTATTGGTGTAACGCTGAGGAACTAGAATGATTTGTTCGCTATTCAGCACTTTACTCATCCGTTCATAGACATTTTTCGCCTGAGCAACCTTATCTGCTCCAACCAATAAGTTCAGTCCTGGTTTGATTCCTATTGACGCTATCCGCTGAACTTGGCGTTCCACCCTGTTCACTTCTGTTTCATTGTCAGGTTTGTGGATGGTTATATGAATCTTGTCTGGCTTATGATCTGTCAACATTTCCCATATCTTTTTGTTCTCCAAATGCAAACCATTTGAGGTAACCGACAAATAACACTTCGGATAAAGAGCATCTATCACATCAAAAACACCTTCATACTCAAACGGCTCACCGCCACCCAATGATACTGCCTTCACGCCATGAACGATACAGTCCGACGCAAAATCTATCACTTCCTGCGGCTTCCAAAGTGTATTGCCCTCTCGTGTGCTATGGTTATAGCAGAACAAACATTGCTTAGAGCAATAGTTGGACAGGTCTATGGAGAGTAATTCAATCATATTCTATCTTTTGATTTCCTTATGCTTATCATATTCCCATTCTTCTGCCAGTCCTTCATCAATATATCTATCCATCTCCTGCTTTTGTATGATAACATTAGTTGACTCATTATAATAGATAGTTCCGCCATCCGACGAAGCCAATTCCCACCATATTTTATTGTCATAAACATACCTAATGCTCCAGATGCTACCTACAGGCAGTAATTCGGCCAATTGTATTTTCTCTTTTTTACTAAACCTCACAGATAATGCCTTGACTTGCCTCTTTATGTTATCTGGTAACTGGTCGATTTTTAATGGATTCGTGGGGCAGGTAACCCTTATAGCGGGATCGTGAAACGGCCAGTAATTTTGCCTGTATATATAAACAGGGAATTTCTTATTTTCTTTTCCAATCCTTTCTTGCTCTTCCTTGTCATCTTCATCCGTATATTCAAAGTGTGGAGCTTTGAATTTTGCTTTGACGACATCGTTCTGTTCAAGCAGATCGACACCTGCTTTGTTATCAAAGAAATCAGCATAGAACAAACCAAGTTCTTCTGACAGACAGACAAGAGGATGATAGGGGCTTGCATCCAATTCGTGTGCTTTTTTGAAGATATCGAACTTATCCATGTCAATCTGAACAATGACATCCATCCATGATACGTTTATTTGCCCGTTATCAATGACACTTTCCTCCCAAACATCTTTAATATCCATAGGTTCCAGCATCTGGGATATCTGATCGGGGCTCAAATGTAATCTCTTGAATTGAGCTTCATCAAAAGTAAAATCCTCGTAGAAAACCTCGTCCACGCAATTCTGTCTATATTCTCCAACAGGTACAGGACCATTGTCATCAATGTCGAAAATGCCTACATTGCCATCTTCATCTACACAATACCATGAAGTAGCCATGGAATGAGTTGCCGGGTATTCTTTATCTGTTATCATATTATTAATCTTAAATCTTCAACACATGCTATTTTTTTAATTTGGAGTCTTCAGGAATTATTATGGTCATAGCCTGGTGTTTGTCTGAATAGAGTTGTTGTGCCCAATATTTACGCCTGGCCTCTCTTTCTTTCGAGGCTTTCCTTTCTTCTTCCTCCTTTTTCTTTTTCTCAAACTCCACTCTTTTCATATCATCCAAAAATCTTTTGCAGCCTTGAATCAGCTCGTCATCAATCTTATTCTTTATATTGTCAATATCGCTAAAATCATCAAAGATTATCTCAATGAAATCTCCATCTGCCAATTCAAGTTGTTTTTGAAAATAGGAGGAGAATGTAATGTGTCTTGCATTCTTTCTCCATTCCTCTTTTTTATACTTTTCGACCCAGTTTGTATCTTTTAGATACTGGAAAGAGCAGGCATACTCTTTCAGGTTATCTGCCGAATAATCCATATTATCATATATCAATTCGGTTGGGCCTTGGTCTGAACAGATAATCACCTCCTGGCAACCAAACATCTTTGCTTGATGATATATTTGCATTCGATAATTGTGTAACCATTCCTGATTCTTTTGACTTGATGAGTGGAATGCTTCTTCCCACCAGTGCCATCTTCCAACTATATTAATATCAAGATCTACATTCTCTTTGAATATCCTGATATCAAGAGTCTCTTCATTATCTTCAATTTCGTATAATTCAAAAGAATCACCACTAAGTATTAAATCTGTGAATTCACCCACAAAAGTAGCTTTTCGAAGATTGTCTATACCTACTGATTCCTGAATGTGTTTCTTTTGATAATCAGAGACTGTCATTTGTAGGTAGTCAGTGGAATTGTTTACTTCAAACTTCCCAAGTTCGATTAATTCATAACCATTGACTTCACTTACGACATTATTATCCTTATCATACTTGTATTCATTTCTATATACAAGTCTGACATTCTGGTTCATCCTTTTTGCGACTTCCTTTGCCGTTGCAAACGGATCGTGTACTGGCAAGTTATGCCTTAATCCTATTTGTACAACATCCCATCCCATAGCTTTAATTCTTCTTTTGTTTCACAATAAAACACTTCCATCCAGGAGCTTCCTTGTATGCTGCTACCGCATCTGGTGGCACTAGCAAAGTTGCGTCTTTGTATCTCCAGTCTTCATCCTTCACGTTCCCTGTCATTTCTGGAGGTAGAGAACTTTCCATTACAATTGTCTTAAGATTGTCTGCCCATAGTGCATCCACATCGACCTGTACAACACTTGCGGGTATTACTAATGAACGAAGGGATTTGCATCCCTGAAAAACTCTTGATTTGATTATCTTTAATGTTGATGACAGATTTATAGTTTCTATCATGGGTAGGAATGCAAAAACTCGCTCTGCAATTACCTCTACCCCTTCAGGAACCTGATATGATGTTCTATTGTAATCAGGCACAGAATAAAGTGTCTTTCCATCTTTTGAGCACAAAACCCCATCGATAACCTCAAAAAAAGGATTAGAAGGATCCATCTTAAATTCTTTTAGCAAGGGACTATAGTTAAACACGCCACCAGGAGCCTTCTCAATAGTAGCTGGAAAACTCACTGTTTTCAGTTTTCCTTTGACTCCTAACATCGGACCTTCATCCACAATCTCTTCCAGACCATCCTGCAAATAGAGATTTTCAAGCCCATCGCACCATGCTATTGCAGAATAATATATGGTTTTAACACTTGATGGAACATTCAAATCTCTCAGCTTAGGACAGCCGCTGAATAACTGACGAGGCAAAGAACTCAGTTTATTGGATAACCGTATATTTTCAAGATTCATACAAAATCTGAAAGAAAGTTCTCCAACAGAAACGACAGAGTCTGGCATATCTAATCTACAAATATCACTTCCCTGGAAAGCATCTGCTTCTATCCTCATCAGCCCACCAGGTAGTTCTACACATTCAATATGACTATCCATGAAGGCAGCAAAACCTATCACCTTTGTACCCAAAGGAACAACATAATGTTTATTCGAATATGCCGAAGGAAATGCTACAAGCGTAGAAAGGTCTTTGCTGAAGACGACGCCTTCAACAGCTGAATAATATGGATTATTCTCATCCACTTCAAAAGATGAAATATTACAATCTGCAAAACAGCTTCCATCTATTTCTTTTACCAATGAAGGAATCCGAAGTGAGGAAATTGCCTTGCATCCAGCGAAAGCAAAAGAATCGATTTTCTCCACACTATCCGGAAGAATAATACCAGAGAGATTTGGACACGAGTTAAAACCAAACACCGTTTTCAAGCCATCAGGTAGGACAATCTTTTTAAGCATGTCAGACTCAGAAAAGCCAGTCTCTTCATACCCGATAGTCGTTAAACCTTTTGGAAGAATAAAGGTCTCCAATTGAGCATGAAAACCGAAATAAGGCATTCCTTCACCATCAGCGTATGTTGCCTCACCTAAATCAAGATGTCTAAGTGCGGGCGTTAACTCAGAGTCTGGTATAAAATTGTCATATTCATCATATTCGCCACAAGCATCACACATCTCATCAAGGACATCTTCAAAATCCCTATGGCCTATTAGTCCTGTGATTTTTAATGACACAATATTCTCACGCTCCTCCTTAGTAAGGAAGTTCGAAAGAGTGTTTGCCTCTTCTAGATGAATTACCTTTCTTTTTTCCATTTTAAGTGAACATTAAAATGATTCGAGGGCAAAGTTAAAAAGAGGCTGTCTCAAAACATGGGACAACCTCATATAAACTTTCGTTTATGACAACAATTTCTTTAATTCTGCAAATTTATCTGGGTTCTCAGTGTCATTCCAGCTAAACTCTGTGTAGTCAGTTTCTTCAAAACGATTCTTTTTGTTTCGTTGATAGACACGAATTCTTATCATATCACAAATCATCAGGACTTCAGCAGCACCCCACTTGGCATACGATCGCCCTTGTTTGAAATTCTCATGAATTTCTTTCTCGTTTTTCATATGACGTTTTACCTCTATCGCAACTTTAGCCTCTATATCATCCTTAGTTTCAACTATATGCAAAAGGAAGTCAGGTCTTTTTTCTGAGGCAAACCCAGTTTTTCCACGACCTGCATTAAATTCGACTTCGCCCTTGAAATCCTTATCCTTCACCCATCCCATTTGTTCAAGTAAAGGGATTAGCAGTTGCTCTGATACATCTTTCTCATGTTCAATCTTTACATTGCCTACTTTTACCGGTTCATAAAGTTTTGGCAATTTCTCGATATCAAAACCCTTCTCCAATAACATACGCTTAATCTCAACATAATCATCAAAAGTAACTTGCCATCCACTGACATCCTGGAAATTCTTGCTAACGAAGTTCCCTTTCTTGTCACGAGCTTTGAAATAGTCACTGTTTTTGAAATCAGCATATGAGATTGCTTTGTCGTCCGGGATTTCTATTTTATTCCCAATGTAAGAGAATGAATAATAGTGCCCGAAGGGATCAATAAAGCCGTCTTCCAAAGCTGTCCACACCGAGTTGAGTTTCTTGACTGGAGATTTTTCATAGAAAACCAAAATATCGCCTTTGCTAGTAAATGGGCTAGATTGCCAAAAACCTTCCTTCATCGTTTTTTCAGCCTCTCCATAGTTGCCAACAAGAATCCAGGCTTGTTCAGGAACATCTGGCATTGATTTGCGATGTTCATATTCCATTTCTTCTTTGACAACAGACATCTCATATCCATAAAGAAATGCACAAAGTTCGCTTAATGACTGTATATCATTCTCTATTGCAAACTCATTTAATTGCTTGCACATTTCATCATAATAAAGCCACCTTCCTCTATAATCAGAACGGTTCGGCATATCAGGCAATTCTATATCATACTTTTCTGCAATCTTTTTCAAATAAATAAATTGCATCGGGAAGAAGTTAGGAATATAGTATTCTGGAAAATAGCGTGATAGAATAATGGACCATAAAAGATTGAATCCTAATTCAGATTTAAATGTAGATTGAGGAATATCTTCAAATTCCATCTCTTCATTTTCACAGAAAAATATACTTGATAGAGTTTTATAGTCAATATATGTATTTACAACCGATTATTACTCAATATTTTATAGATAATAAGTCAGAAATATGGTTGTTATTTTTAATTGCACATTCTAAAAGGTGAAGATTTAACGCTTTTATTGATTATTAACTCAAAAAGGACATCAACTTGGGTCGTTTCTTCTCTTTTCCTTGCTATTCGTTTCCGATATTCCACTTTTGTTTTGGTCTATCTCATATGTACTGCAAAGGTATTGATTTTTGTTTGATATTGCTCCTTGCTTGCTCCTTGTCGTAGATTAATTTTCACACAGGAATTTTTGTTCTCTTTCTATAGGGGCTTGAAACAATCCATTTATTGGAAACAATTAAAGACGGAGCTGGTTTGCCCCAGTGCTTTTTAAGAAACAGGGCAATTATTTTATCTCCACAAAGGCTCTTGTTCCCAATTATGAGGAAAGCCTAATAAACGAGTTCTTACTGATGGGTATTTCGATAAAAGCTGCTTGAAATCTGCAACAAAAGTGTTGCCCATAGAAATGGAGTTAAGCCAATACACCACATAGCAGAGTTGCGGATAAAGTGTTTGTTCACGGAACGAGAAATCCGTAATCCATGTGTTTGGCATACGCATAGGCATCATTGGCTTGACAGGAAAGACCCGATTTGACAGTCTTGAATGATGGGCGCAGCAATTACGAAGTACGGGTCTGGGTACGGATTAAAAGGCTAAGTGATTATTTCCAGTCATTTAGCCTTTTTAATTATCTAATTTTTCCCCACATTTTCCCCACAGCTGTCTATTTATATATTTTAGAAACATATTTTTCCGTAAAGTTATGTACCTTTGTCGGCAAATAAAGATATTCTCGTCAAACAAATATAAATAATATAAACATGGAAAAAAACAGAAAAAAACAAATCGTAGTTTTGAGTATAGCTTTAGTTTGCATTTTCATCTTGGTATTTTCATTGTTCCATAAATCAGCGACAAAAGATAGCGCAAATCCTCCTTTAACAAATGTTTTGACTGATAGCATTTCTCAAATTGTCTCAGCTTGTCCTGGCGAAATTGGTGTGGCGGTTATTGTTAATAACAGAGATACGGTTAAGGTCAATAATAAGAGTGTTTATCCTATGATGAGTGTGTTTAAGGTTCATCAGGCATTAGCTCTTTGTAATGACTTTGACAATAAAGGAATTTCACTTGATACCTTAGTAAATATAAATAGGGATAAACTTGACCCAAAGACTTGGAGTCCTATGCTGAAAGATTATTCAGGGCCAGTCATATCATTGACAGTGAGAGATTTGCTGCGTTATACTCTTACTCAGAGTGACAACAATGCAAGCAACCTTATGTTTAAGGATATGGTTAATGTCGCTCAAACAGATAGTTTTATAGCCACACTCATTCCTCGTTCAAGTTTTCAGATAGCTTATACGGAAGAGGAAATGTCGGCTGACCATAACAAGGCTTACTCTAACTATACATCTCCTCTTGGTGCTGCAATGTTGATGAATCGTTTGTTTACTGAAGGTCTTATCGATGATGAGAAACAAAGTTTCATTAAGAATACGTTAAAAGAATGCAAAACAGGTGTAGATAGGATAGCAGCTCCACTTCTTGATAAAGAAGGGGTTGTTATAGCGCATAAGACAGGTTCAGGTTATGTTAATGAAAATGGTGTTCTTGCAGCTCACAATGATGTTGCCTATATATGTCTGCCTAATAATATCAGTTATACCTTAGCGGTATTTGTTAAGGATTTCAAGGGAAATGAATCACAAGCGTCACAATATGTTGCGCATATATCAGCTGTAGTATATTCTTTATTAATGCAAACTTCAGTAAAATCTTAAACTGCACTTGCTTTGATAATTAATGATAAACAATCTAAAAGCACTCTAATCGTTATCGGAGTGCTTTTAGATTACTAATCAAATTGCTTCTATTATAATTTGAATCCTCTACTTTTTCTTTCTTCCTGTTGCGGCACTCTTGCTCCATATCTAAGCCTGTGCCATTGCTCCCTGAACCAGTCGGCAATCGGCTTCCTGTTTATTGTCAGGTTCAGCCTGCTTTCATCGTCAGGGTCATTTTCCACCCTTAAAATATCATCCTTTATATCAAAGTTCCGCCTGTGTTGCTCGGAATAGATTTTACCGCTACATTTCAGGGCTTCTTTTTTGACTATAAGACTTTCAGTCATTTCTTTAGAGAATCCCAGCATGGCACAAAACTTTTCCATGCGCAGCATTTCCCTGAACATCGGAAACCACCTGAAAGCCTTGTCTATGATTCTGGCGAGCCGTGACAGTTCTTTTTCTTTCATGTCAAGTTCCTGCCTGTGCATTTCTCTGAGATTGTGGATTTGCGTATCATGCTGTTTCTGCATCTGCTGTACTTGGCTCTGCAATTTTTCAATATTGGTGTTCCGTTTTGAAACCTCGTCTTGCAGTTTTTCGTTGGCACGTTCCAGTTCTTTCAGTTTTCCACTCCCGAAAAGAGAAGCAACTCCACTAGTTATGGCTGTCGCTGCCGTGGTGGCTGTCTTCTTTAACTTGTCAGTGCGTATTTCTGATTTCACCTGTTTCAGTTCCTGCTCGGCAAGATTTATCTGTTCTTCTTTGTGCCGTTTGGCTGCATCCATGCGTTGCAGTTCAGCTTTCTGCTTCTCAATGATAAAGTCGTTCCGTTCCAGATGCTCCTTACCAGTGACAGCCTTTGACTGCCCGCGTTCCATCAGCAGGATGTCGGATGCAAGGGTCTGCATCTGCATCATGTCATCGTCATTGAGCTTTCGGCTCTTTCCTGTTTCGTGGTTCATCCAGTCGAAAACGATATGGGCATGATAGTTCGGCTTGAACCATCTGTCCCCGACTTTGAAGCTTTCCCTGTCTTCCGCTTCCGGCTGACCGTTCAGCCAATGCCCTTCATCCTTGTGCAGGAAGATTTGCAGCGGTGTGATTCCCCAGCGTCTTTGACACTCCTCACCGAATTTACGCACGTCTGCCAGTGTGGTGTCCGACCTGACAAGCAGCACTCCTTCACGTATGGGGGAGCATCCCGCAATCTTGACTATTTTACCGTTCTTGCCTTTGCGTTCACGCTCCTTTTCCTGCATGGCACGTCCGGTCTTTTCCTTTACCATCTGTCTGATATTGTCATAATGCATCCGCAAATCCGGACTGCCGAAGTCGGGATTTATCCACTGTTCGTTATCGGTGGATAGTTCAGGAACGACATAGATTCTGGACTCTCCGATGTGGCGCATGTATTCGGCAGTCCTCCTGTTGTGAGCCTCGCTCGATGCGATGTTGCAGGGCTTGATATGTATGCTTGATTTTGTTGCCATAGATACTTGTTTTTTGGTTTGTACTTTATTGTTTGCTTTTCCGCTGTCCGTAAACGCATGGGGTTCTTAGGGGTGCAACCCATAAGCGGAGATTGCAAAGAGAGGGTCACTCTTTGCTCTGGGTTCTCAGGGGAGAAACGCCCTGAGTGGGTCATTAGGGTAAAACCCTAATCCCCTCGGGAGAGCCCACAACTACGTAAGCGGAGCGTGTAGTTATAGTGGGCTATATCAATGGCAAGCCATTGTCTGCAAACTCCAGCCTACGGCTTCCGCTCTCCTCCGTCAGGGAGGTTTTTCATCATCGTTGCCGATTGGAGATGCACCGACCAGCACAAGGTCTAAATCGTCTATCAGTTTTTGCAGGACGGGATTCTTCTCTATCATCCGCTGGAGGATTCTCTCAGCCTCGACCAAGTGGTTGGCTGT
Organism: Segatella maculosa OT 289; assembly: GCF_000243015.1. NCBI lineage: Bacteria > Pseudomonadati > Bacteroidota > Bacteroidia > Bacteroidales > Prevotellaceae > Segatella > Segatella maculosa. Next base: position 70,076 of record NZ_JH594500.1, on the reverse strand, counting down.
ACTCATCACCTTGCCCTCCCGTATCTGAAAGATAATCCAATCGGCTATGTCGATATGGGCTTCTTTTTGTTTCGGGGTGGCATTCCTTTCGATGATGTCCGAAACCACCACCTTACAAAAGTACATGCTCTCGGCTCGCTGTTTCCACTCGGCATAAGCATCGGCATCGGGAAAGAGAAGCACGGTTCGCCCTGACAGTACACGGAGTTTCTCTTCTCTCATCTGACTCTTACCACCCGTAGCCAGCCATACATAATCGGGGAAGATAGCAGAACCGATAACGGCACTCTTCTCGGATTCCACCAAGACCACCACCTTGTCGGGATGCGTTTTCAACAAGTGTTCCCCGAAAAGGCATTGGGATAGTTGCCAATCCTCTGCCAACACACGCTGCTTTTTCAATATGCTGTGTATCCAGTTCACTGCCGATGTCTGTCCTCCCTTGATACGGTGTCCGTCTTCGGGATTGTACTGCATCACCTTTCCCGTGCGTACCTTGCCCGTCCTGTCTATCTGCCAAAAGATAACAGAGCCGTCACGGGTAGCCCCCAAACGGTATTCCTCCAACAACCGCTTCAACACCTCTTTCGCCTTGTCGCCATAGTAGGAAGTAAGGAGTGTGAAGAGGAAACGGAAGAAATTGCTACGCTCGCTTTGCGACTTCTCCACATAGTGAGGGGGAATATAGCCGATGGCTGTCGGCTTACTTTGCTGCTTCACTTTCTTCTGCTCTGCTCTTTGCCTGTCAAAAGAGAAATCATTGGTAGTTCTGTGTTCAGGATGCTCTTGAAAATACTCTTTCGGAGTGTAGTGATACCCACAACCGCTTTCGTGGTTACATCTGCCGACCGATGGATGCAACGGCACATTATTTTCGTCCACGTAATAGACGAAAGAATGCCTGTCTCCGCATTTGGGGCAGGTATGCCGTGTTGCCGTTCCTTTATACTTCTGTAATGAATAATTGCCCATAGCTTAGTCCGTTTTTGATGGTTGATTGTCGGCTGTCCCATCCTGTCCCATTGTCCCACACTCTAAGGGTTGGGACAGTGGGACACTTGGGACACCTGCGTTTTTACTCTCTTTGCTGCGCTGGATGATACGGTTTACGGTGGACTTGCCACAATTCACCTGTGAGGCTATCTCCCTGACGGACTTGCCCGATTGGGAGAGTTGCAGAATTTGGCAATCCCTTTGGCTTGATTCATTGTCGCCCAATTTTTTCAAGTGTTCCTTTTCCGTGGAATAGCCCCTGAACACGAACTGCAAGAAAGCATCCACCTTGTCAATCTCGTAAACGATTACATTATCCGCATCATGAGAGAACGTGCCATAGCGCACTTTAAGCTGCTTCACATAGCGAAGCCCTCCGTCTTGGGCACTTTTTCCAATGGTGAACACGCTGTCAAAGAAATTGTAGAGCCGTTTGCTTCCGGCAAGGTCGTTGGATGTGATGGGACAATCCAAAGAGCGTTTGGGCGTATGTGCTAGGACAAGGATAGAGAGCGCATATCTCTTTTTGAGATTGTTCAGCTGAATCATCAGCCGTCCTGCGGCATCGCCTTTCTCCATGGCGCAACACAGGTAGGTAAGATTGTCAATGATGAAAATCTTGCAGTCGGTCTGCACAGCCATCTGTTCAATGCCGCCTATGATAGCTTCCTCAAAGTTGGCATCCAAAAGCTGGTTGCAGTCAATAGACACCCGATAGAGTTTGTCGGGAAAGGTGTAGAGCTCTCCATGCTCGTTGGTATAGCGGAGCTGGAACTGCTTTTCGGACAGTTCAAAGTCCAGATACAGCACATTGTCGGTTCGGGCGATGCGGTCGGCTATCTGCACGGCAAGGATGGACTTGCCCACGTTGGAATCGGCAAACAAGCAGGAGAGTTCCCCCTCGTACCAAAAGCTGTCCCACAGCGCACGGGGCGTAGGCAATAACGATGCTTCAAGAATGGTTTGGTTTGCCGTCTTGATATTCATCATGCCTACACTGTCGGGCATACCGTTATGCGCTTGGGATGCTTTTGTGAGGTCGCCACGTATCAGGTTGATATAGTTCTTATCCTCTTCCATATCATTCACCAGTTACGTGGGTTGGGCTTGCGACGGTGGGAAGAGGATAAGGACTTGTTCAGTTCCTCGTCTGACAACGGTATGGGATTCTTTCGGGCGGTTTCCAGCCACTTGTCCAGTTCGTCACGGTAAAGGCAATAGCGTTTGCCGGGCTTGGTGGCAGGGATTGTCCCTTCTGACAGTTTCATGTAGAGCGTACCCTTAGGGATACCTAAATACTCTGCTGCCTCGTCCACAGACATGGGCACGTGGGTGTCCACCGTTTTGGCATTGTTCACACTGCGCTGCTCGGCGAGCAGGCTTTTCAGGCTCATCACTTCGTCTCGAAGCTGAGCGACAACCTCGGGGAGGTCGTTGAAGGTAAGAATTGATTTTTCCATTCGCGTACTCGTCTCTTTTGTAAGACTTGGCGCAAAGGACTGAAATGATATATCCGTGAATATCTCCACGACACGTCATTGCAAAATAATTCCCGAATAATTAAGCCCAGCCATAAATGACGGGTAAAATTACTCGGGAAACGATGTAAAACAGGCGGTTATGAGTTACCGGATGGTTGTCGTTGGTGTCGTGATTATCCTAATTCCGCACATAATCCTCGGGATAGTGGAAATCAAGTTTGCCGTTTTCGGGTTCATCAATGGGAATTTCCGTCTTTAACGGCTCTACCTTGAAATTCTTGATGGTTGATAAGTCTGTATCAGCAAACGATTTCGGGAAAAGGGCTTTGATGAACTTGGCACGGTTATCCCCATTGTAGTATCTCTTGTACAGGAAACGCTCAGAGATATTCCATACGAAGTGACGGAGTGGAATGTTGTTGATGTCTTTGGTAAACGGTCTTTGTATGGGCTTCGGGGTATAAGTGTTAAGATTCATCCATTTGTCCACCTCAGTACAGATGTGGTTCACGGTTTCTTGGTCGGCAATGCGAGGCAGGTAATAATGGCAATACTCCATGACCATGCGGATGCGCTCTTCCTTTTCCCGTTGCTCTCTGCTTGCGTAATTGGCACGGTTCTTTTCGTGAAGATCCGGGGCGATAGTAAGCTCTATCGGTTGTGTTTGGATAAGTGTCTCTTCTTTTGTCGGGGATGATTCGGGTACAGGCTCAGGGACTGATGTAGGTCCAGGCACAGATGTGGCTTCTTCAAGTGTATTTTGTGACAGTTCTTCCTGCACCTCTATGGCTTCGGCAATCGTTTCTTTCTTGCCGAACTTGATTTTGTAGATTTCGTATGTATCAAAGATAAGTGTCTGAAAGGAGAGATAGAGCAACCATCCCAACAGGTTACAGCATACGAATACTATCCACCTGACAAAGTTGTCTTGGTTGAAGCTGTCCGCTATTACCAGCGTGGCAATGGAAGATATTAGGACGATGGCGAAGCCGACAAAGCCCAAGATGATGTATTTGTCCTTGATTGATGATTCCATATTTCGTTGAGAGATTGAATGTTCCTGTATTATTTTGTGCAAAGTTAATGCTATTTTTCCCAATTACTGCCCGTTATTTGCGGTTAGAACGGTCTTTTTCAATGTATTTCACGAAATGTCATCATATCATACTCTGTTTCATACTCTGAGGGGCTTATAAATGGTGGCATCAAGCCAAAAACATAGAGGGGCGATTATAGCCTTGTAGCCATAACCGCCCCTCTGAATACCTGTCAATGTGAGACATTTATGCCTCCTTGCGCTTCAAGGTTATCTTGTCCACCACCTGACACATCTGCTGCGCTGCTATCTTGGAATAGATTTGTGTGGTGGTAATGTTCTTATGTCCGAGATAGGCTTGGATGACAGCCATGTCCGTTCCCATTTCCACGTGCAGGCTTCCGAAGCTGTGGCGGGTACAGTGAAAGGTGATTTTCTTGGTTATCCCTGCTGCCGTGAGCCACCGTTGGAGTGGTCCTTGCAGCATCTTGTCCTTGAAATCCTCAAAGATAAGTCCCTCGCCCCGTTCTCCCAGCAGTCCATAGGCTTCATCACTGATGGGGTTATGCACTATTTCTTTGGTTTTCTGCATACGGGTGGTAACGAACATCCTGCCGTTGGTGTATGGTTGTATCTGCTGCCACGTGAGCTGTCTGATGTCGCTCTTTCTCAGTCCCGTAAGACAGGCGAAAAGAAAAGCTTTTTTCAAGACCTCCTCCTCACAGGGTGTTTCGGCAAGCCGTATCAGTTCCTCTTGGCTCAAATGCTCCCTGATGGTGGGAATGCACTCGATGCGGTCTAAGAAGCCGTTTGGGTTCTCCTTTATCTTCCTGTCACGGTAAGCGGTGTGCAGCACGGCACGGAAAGTTGACCAATAGCCTGCTGCGGAGTTGATGTGCAGCTTTTGGTTGGTGTGGATGGATTGGGGTGCATCAAGCAGGTATTCCATGAACTTGCGGCACAAATCCACATCCACCTCCTCAAAGGTGCATTTGCCGTTCACGAACCGCTGGAAATGCTTGTATACGTGCTGCCACTTGATATTCTTGCGGTCAGCCAGTCCTTTGAAATAGGCAAGGAAATCGCCCTTCATCTTGGTCTTGTCAAAAAAGCCGTTGTTTTCATTGAAAATGGCTTCGTAGCGCTGGTTGCGCAGGATGACCGCTTTCTTCATCATGCGTGCGTTGAAGTCCCGTTCCTGCTGGTTTGCAGGTTTGGCGAAGATGTAAATTCCTAAGGCTTCACGTGTAATCACTCTCATGGTGACATTGTCACGGTAGCCGGGATAGTAGTCAAGGCATAGTGAATACTGTGTCCCGTTCTTAATCTTGCGCTTACGCAAGGTAACTGTTTTGCATTTACTCATAATAATTATGTTTTAATTGGTTGTATACATTTTGGAGTTGTATCCATGTTTCCGATGGCAAAGGAACAACGTGAAATATCCGTGAATACCTCCACGATACATCATTTTGAAATAATTTTCGATAATCCCGATTTTTCACGGTTATTTGTTCCTTTCAGCCATGACACGCTCCACATCTGAGCGCAAAAGCAGGTTTTTCACACCCACCTTTATCTTTTCGATGTGCTTCACCTTGACGATATGGCAGATGTTGGCTGACGAAAGACCATAGATTTGCTGCACCTGCTCAACGGTATAGTAGCGTTCATCGTTCACAAGGTCAGTTCTGCGGAGTTCGTTCAAATGTGATTTGGAGTAATAGGTACGCCCGTACTCTCTTTTAGTGGGTATCTTATGGCGATAGGTGTAGGCACGGAGTGCGGTCGGCTTCATGCCGAACAGTTCCTCCACCTCCTCGGTCAGTAGCCAGTCGGTAATTTCGCTAATATCAACTGCCACACCGAAAAACTCGTCAATATGCTTCTTGCTGTAATAGTTCTTTCCTGCGATACGGCAGATGGGGATATGGTTACGCTTGGCGGAAGTGTAAAGCCATGACTGCTTTACCTTAAAAAGGGACATCACCTCCTCGCCCGAATAGAAGTCCAACACTTCTTCGCTTTCCTTTTCCCTTTTTTCTCTTTTGGCAGGTAAGGAAGATGAAGATGATTTCCTTGGTGTGGAGGTGTTGCCGGGCAGGATGCGGTGATAGGGATTGCCCTCCAACATCTGCTCGATGTCGGCTCTGCGGATGAATGCCATGCGGTTGCTGATGCGTGAGGCTTTCAGCTTGCCGATGGCTACAAGTTTGTAAATGTACTGTCGGGAACAGCCCATGAGGATGGCTGCTTTGGAAAAGGTGAGATACTCCTGATGCTGTATCTCCATCAAGGGTTGGGCGACTTTGAAGAGGTTGTTCTTCTGCATCACTCTGGCTCGTTTGGCTTCTGCCTGACAAGCCTCACTGCAATATCTTTGCATACCGCTTCGGGTTACAAAGGACTTGCCGCAAAAACTGCATTTTCTGGTTGCTTTCATACCGTTTTATCGTTTAATGGTTCATTTCTTCAATCCTATATCTCTGAAATGGTAAACGGATGTGAACGGAAGTCAACCATTGTCGCTTTTCTACACAGTGTGACTGTTTCCGCATATCGGGGCGGTTATTGTCGCTTGTCGTAAACGGTTGTAAACCCTTGTCAACTGTCTGCACGGTGTGACAAAAAACAAGCCCCGCAAATTCTCCACGTCAGAAATACGTCTCAAAAATATGTGGAAATTTGGGAAGCGACAAATGGCAACCGAAAAGTGTTAAATTTTAGAATATGCTGGTAATTAAAGATTTACACTCGGATATTTCTGATTAGTTTTGGTTGTTCTATGGTTATAAATACAAGGATAGAACCTTCTTGTTCAAGTTTATCAATCTCTAAACGTATATTCTGAATCTCATTATTAAAGAAATCAAGGAACCCGAGTTCCTGATTTCTTTCATTTGTACTTGTATTTCTGAAGAACTCAGGATCAAACCTGGAAGCTAACTGCAATAATTCTTCCATGGTAGCATTAGGGTCTGTTAGCTTATCAAACGCAGCTACCACTTCTTTTCCTGAATCACTATTCAAATAGTTATTCCAATGTAACTTAATAATCTTATTCATGACTAATCCTGTTCCATTATATTGTTCCACAATTCATTTAACCTATCCGCATCCTCACTTGAAAGAAGCTCTCCAGAGTGGCCACGTCGCCAATCAATACCTGGTACGGCTTTTTCAAGTTCTTCAATACCTATGGCAGATTGCTCATCTGTCGGCACACAGTCATAGCAGTCCATGTCCATGTAATACCTTTTTTTCCCATTCCCAGCCCAGTCTTCACCTGGATATGGGTCACTGGTGAAGACGCCACGGAATACAATGCCAGCCTTATCATCACCTGTCCTGAGCATATAATAGTGGTCGCCCTTATGGGCTTTCTCCCACTCATAGACGCTCCAGTTCATGCCACTGAATCCGCCAGGGTATTTTGACAGGACATCACGGTAGTCATCCAGATTGAAGCTGCTGATTGTTGGATTCCAACGTAAAAGATACGTTTTGGGTGAGCGTATAGGCTCTACATCAAATGAATCATAGAAATCTTGCCACACCTTATCCGGCATCTTGTCGATAACGAACTGGGCATAGTCCAGACGTTTGATGAACTTATTGTCCTTTGTGGCGGCAAAGAAATCATCTATTGGGACTATCTTTGTTTCCTTCTCATTATAGAGAATAACTTTCTGGCATACACACGCAAAGCCCTTGTTGTTTCCCAATATGCGGGCAACGAATTCTTCCCCATCCGGGCTACCTACTGTCGCTCGACTGAAGTTCTCATAGTCACCGTAATTCCACTGAATGTCGATGAAGTCTTCAAATGCCTTGTATGTCCATTCTTGTGGACTTGCATCTGGCATTTGTGCCTTGATGTATTCTGGGAAGATATGGAACTCATGTACAAGGCCATTTACTCCGATATGGGCATCTTGCTTCTCAATGATATTGGCCATATTATCAAGACGATAATAATAAGTGTCCAATTCGTTTTCTTCTGAAAGGTCTGCAAAAGTCTTATCATCGCCGTCGTAGATGACCAGTTCAGGCCGCAGCTTCCGGGCTTCTCGCATCAAGGTGAAAGCCAGTGCAACATCTGTTCTGGAGGCAAGGTATGGAAGGTTGATTGTAAACAACCCCGTCTTCAAGAGAATAGTTTCTATACCCTGTGTAGAACCGCCTTTGATATACATAGTCGTTCGCTGTATTTCTTCATCATCGGGATCTATTTCAGCACACATGATAGCCGCATCAAGCACTTTGGCGGCATTCTCTATCATCTTGTTGATGTCAAAGCTGTCACTGGCATCAAAGCAATAAACATTGGCATACATCGTCATCTCTGGCGCTTTCAAAGCCCTGCCTATCTCGCACATCATACCGCTGACGGGATAATAGATGAAGCGTTTAAGCACTTTCTCCCCAGCTTCCTCCAATGCGTCGGTATATGCGTCAAGTTGTCCAGCATACCAACCGGCATAATGGTCTGAGTCACTATCAAGGATATACTTCTGCCCCAACGGACAAGTTTTGAAATCGATCAGGATGTCACCGTCTGAAGTCTGCCAAACAAGGTCGATGCTGCCAGAATAGACGTTGCCATCCTTTAACAGTGTGAACGGACGTTCATGATAGATATTAATGGCAGCACCAAATTGCTCCGTCAGCCATTTGACAAGCATTTCCCATGCTTTTCGAATAGCAGCATAGTCAGTCAAATAGGTCTTCAGACCATAGCTCTCGATAAGATTGGTATAATAGCTCTCACTGTCTATATGCTGTTCAATGCCGCAGAAAATCTGGTGGATGCAGTTACCCACATCGGCCATTGTCTTTCCGACAAGCGTTCCCTGTTGCATATGCTCACATATCTGATAGGACGCATCTACCATACCTCTCACATGCAATTTACTTGGTGAGAGATATTTTACACCTTCATCGCATGGTTCTTGATGATATGGAATACGTCTTGTCTTCATATTCTCATTTTCTGCCAGATAGCGATAGCCCGACAGACTATCAAACTGATCTTGTGTCATGGTGTCATCTTCGAAACGGCAACCCACACCAAAGATATCATGCTGCGCATCAGGCCGGACACAATCCAAACCGACATCTTCCAGCCATTGCAGAGTATGAACATCCTTTTTATGAGGTTCCAAAGCAACTATCAGCACATCTCGTGGGCGGGTCATACCAACATACAGCAGGCGGTTGGCTTCAGCCAATGAATCCTTGATGACCTCTTTATACAGGGAACTTTCTTCTATCTGTTGCTGGATGTCCGCAGGTACATTGGTATTTCCTGCTCCAAATATGAACGGAATGACACGTATGAAGACTTCTGGGTATGGTGTCGATGCAGAAGGCTGTTCCGAATAACTGAAATGGATGCCGTAGATGTCCTGCTTGACACATTTCTTTGGGTCGTTCTTCTTCTCATAGAGCTGAGTGAGGATGACATATTTCCATTCCAGACCTTTGCTGGAATGATAAGTATGCAGTTGTATGCCATTTGCATTACCTTTGCCGACAGGATCCATCACCGCAAGGTAGTCCACCAATCCCTTCACAGTGGCTGGGAGGCTCATTTGCAAGCAATGCTGCTCATAAGCATATCCAGACTGAACGATGGTGTCGAGGCAGGAAACGGACTCATCGACCTGACCTATTTTCTTTATTTCGTTATACAAGTCAAGTTCAATAACCATCGTCTCAATGAGAGCGCCCACTGACTGCTGTTTTAACATAGGCCGGAGTTCCAACAGCCTCTTAACCAGAGGAACATCATTCAAATAAGACGACTCCTTGATTTCTTCGTTTGCATCGAGAACTAGTTTCTCCTCAATGATTTTACTAGTGCCATAACCTTCTTCTGTCAACACGGCTATTTGGGCCTTGGCCAAAGAATCTTTCTCACTCTCTACAAGAGCAAGTAAGGCTAACACCAATGGCGTACATTTTATTTCAGACACTCTGACTTCTTGCCTGTTGGCAGGTATTCCGTATGTTCCAGTTAAAATACCGGCCAAAGCATCCAACGGAGCATTTGTCCTACCCAAGACAGCAATATCCGAAGGGGTCACTCCCTGTTTCAGCAGATAAGCGATGTGATCGGCAATTCCGACACTCTCCGGGTCTTCCATATCCCAAAGTCGTACAGAACGTATCTTTTCGTCATTGGTACGATGCGTCTTCAAGACTATAGCTCTTTCATCCAAAACGCCCTTAAAGGTACGTTTGAACGTCTCATTACAAACCTCTACTATACCTGGGAGCGAACGGTAAGATGTATCAAGAGTCTCGGTATCACAGCCATTCTCCCCGGTGGCGATCCTGTCAACCACCGCCTTTGTCAAGGTAATGTCACTGCCACGGAATCCATAGATGGCCTGCTTATAGTCTCCTACCCAGTAACTGTGCACCATCAATTCTGAAAGTCGGTCGAATATCTTCACTTGTATGGGAGAGCAGTCCTGGTATTCATCTACGAAAAGATAACGATAGCCCATCCGAATCTCCTCTGCCAATTCTTTATTGGCCAAAAGGTCACGAAGATATTTCTCCATGTCATTATAGTCCAGGAGATTCCTCTCTTTCTTGAATGTGCGGAAGCGTTCTTTCCAACGTTCTGCAAGCTGGAACAACAATAGAATGTATCGTTCCTGCTTTTTATACACCAATTCAGAATGCCACAACTCAGCAAGTTCTTCGCGCATCTGGGTACCCCGTGCGCCACATTTCGTCCATGAGTTAAGCACGGATGACAAGCGCTTGTACCATGAGATAGTTGGTGCATTGACACCACGCTTTAGTCTGCGGACTTCAGTTAAAACATCTTGTTTCTTCTTGCTCTCACGTTGGGTTCCAGCAAACGACACATGCTCATCGAGTATGGCCAAAAGGGTTTCCGGAGAATAGTCAAGCTTAATGGGAGGATGCACAAAACCGTGGACAAAATCCAAAGATTCCCTCACGCTCTTATCATAACTCTCTATTTCATAGTTGGTGGTAAGTGCGATGACCTTTTCTATGTCACTTTTCCAGAAATCATAGTTTAGCCCATTCTTCCCAGAGAAATATCCATATTGGATTCCAACACTTTCACAGAATGCATGAAGCTGGTTCAGTTCCTCATGTGTAGGAAGTTCTGACAATGACTGTGAAATATAGAACTGCGTATCTTCCTCTGCCATAACACCCATATCTGGCGAAAGTCCGAGAAAGAACCAGTATTTCTTGATGAGCGAGCTCGCAACGCTATGGATAGTGCCAATCATTGCCTGCTCAAGCTGAGTGGCAGCCTCGAAGAGTCCGTTCTCATAAAGGACCTTCTTGGCTTCCTCCTTCATTTCGTTGGCGGCCTTCACGGTGAACGTGGTCATAATCACCTGTTCTGGTCTGACAAGACCTGACTTGATGAGTTCTGCCAGTTTATGGGTAAGTGTATAGGTCTTGCCACTACCGGCACTGGCGTTGATATATGTTACATTCTTCATCTTATGGCCTCCTTACTGTTTGAAAAGTTTGTAGTTGCTGAAGATATTCTCTTTTTCGGCTCCCGTATCATCCGTGCTCAACGGGAAAAGGTTTTTATCAGCCGTGTCATTGAAATAATCGAGCATCGACACAGGGAAGGCTTCGCCTACCTCCACTCTGCCCTCATCCAGCTGTTTTTTCCGATAGAAGAATGATTGCCTGAGCTGTTCAACTATATTGGTATTGTTCTCTGCCTGAAGTTGTGTGCAATGGATTCCATCAAAATGTTCCTTGCTATAAAGATGACCCTCCGGCATCAGGAAATACGCTGTACGTTCTACACTATCCCGTTTCTCTGCACTGAGCATGGTGCGGTATAGCTCTAGCTGAATTGAACGATTGGCAGTCAACAAGTCACGGTAATAGGACTTTGAGGATGTCCACTTGAAGTCAAAGACTACAGGATGATGATTTGCATCTTCAAGTGTCATATCAATATATCCCACCATATCCCAGTCCTTGTCATTCTTCAATAGTCCCATATCTTTCTTGACCATTTGTTCACAACCGGTAACGGTAAGACGGTTGTCACGTATTATTTCCAGGAGTATGCCAAGGCATCTGCGTAACTGCTCTTTCAACAGTTCTGCATCTAAACGGTTCTCTGGCAGATACAGTATCGCGCCGCAGGATTCTATCTGCTTACGAACCTGCTCTTCAAACTCGTTATTAATACGCTGTTCTATCTCATCTACCCTGCTACATGATTTGCCATCACGAGGTGCGAAAAGATTTTCAATCACGGCATGTGCAACAGTACCCATTGTGGTCTTGACATCTTTGATGCTACTGGGACCAGTACTGACGATGTTGAGCATACGCTCCATCAGGTAATCAAATGGATATTCAACAAGCGTACTGATAGTAGTAGGACTAAGATGCTGTGGCCATTTGAGCAAGTCGGCATGATCGAATGGGATCAGCGACTGGATATTATTGTTCCTTACGAGCTTTACCTTTTCTGTTTCCTCTTGGTATAGGTTCGGTTCTGTAATAAAGTCGTTCAAGTTTTCAACCTGACTCTCCAGTCTTACCATGATGGGATGCTTGGGAACAGGTTCACCTCCCACATAATCAGTCACAACTAATATCAGCTGTTCTTCCGTCATAAAGAATGGCAACAGTTGCATCTGATGATGAAAGTCCAATTCCTTTCGTTCGTCCCAAAGCATAAGGGAGTCCTTGACCTTGGCTCTCTCTGTAGGATAGAGGAAGGCACAATCGAGTGTTGGCACGTCACCGCCTACAAAATTCATCCAAACTGTTCGTCCGCTGTCCGAAGCCATTTTAGAAGGGCTGTCGATGAGTTCCCTGCTACCTCTCTGTGCAGCATATTGCATGAAGGACTCTCCTTTGTACAACGTGCTGATCCATGATTCCACCTGTTTAAAATCAACATATTCGCCCATGTCTGATGATTCAAGCAGGAGGACAAAAGTGTCGCACATTTGCGCAAGGCTTTCCAGTTGGCTGCACCAGCCTTCATTTCCTGACTTCTCACTAAGGAAGTGTGCCCGACTCCTTGCCCAACCAGAAATACTGTTCAGGTAGGTCATCAGTCGAGTACAGTCAATCTTGTTATCAGAAGGGACATCGAATGAAGGGAGATAAGTATTGACTAAGAGTTGGCGCTCTTTCTTCTCATTTTTATCTCGTTTGGCTTTCGCCTCTTCTGAGAGTTTCTCCTCCTCTTCCTTGTCATGATAGGTGAATTTACCAGAGATGTAGTCTTCAACAACTTTGCGACACTTGTCATTCCTGTAGCCGCCTTCGCCAATAACAGTTTCGGCAAGGATGCCTCCAAAGAATGTGCCAAAGGGCTGCATGGGTGAATAAAGCCAGCTGATTAAACTTTGGATATTCAGCGGTTCTTTCAACATGTCAATACCGAGGACAAAGAGTTGTATCAGCTGTGGGGCAGCTTCGGCCATACTGCTCCCCATTGTAGGCTTACCCATCATACGGAGCCAGTTATCCATTGTCTTGTTGGCATTGTTAATCCATACATCTGCTTGTAGTTCATCACCTTTCAAGGCAAGGTATTCATTGGCAGTCTTTTCATCTGCAAACTTGTATATCTGGAATGAACGGTCATCCTTATTCAAGGTCAGCTTGACATCAGACGAAGAGTTAAGCATGTGCGCGATATGGGAAAGATTATTTCCACGGAAGCCTTGGAAATCTTTGGATGAAATCCTTGCTCCGTGGCTTTGCAAGGCTGTCAGCAATTCCCGAATAGCCGGATGGAGCATGGCTAATTCACAAGGCAGTTCAACATCAAAATCCTTGAAGAAACCGTCCTCTACCCTATTTATATATAATAGGACATCCTTCAATCTGTCAGACATCCCTGGAGAGTTGAAAAACTCTTCCGTACCAGCAAGGACATTAAGACGACCACTGGCATCGTCGTCCTTATTGGCCTGCCACTTGTCAAGCACAAGGTTATCACGCCATCTAAGTGCTTGCTCAGCTGTACCCAGAGAGGACAACCTGAAGGATGCTGCCAAAGCATTGTCTGGATTCCGTTTCATGTATTCCGACATTGCCTTGTAATAAAGTACTGTGCGGTTGTTACCAGATATGTCATCCACATGGATTCCAAGTCTTAGTTCCAACATGGCAACCAGTCCCATGTTGTCACAAACCATTGTGTCCATCAGCTCTGGATGCTGCTCGTTCAGACCGATAAAAACATGCCCGCTATACTCAGGCGAAAACAGTATCTTCATATCGCTATAATTACATATTTGGATGCAAAGCTAACTTGATGTTGTCTCAATTCGTGGGACAAGATTGAAAAATGTTCTTATTGAGGACAATTTTCCTCCTCAGGCTCATACATAAGCGCAGCCTCCAAGTGCATGTCATGGAGTTCATCAGCCAGCCATTGGGGTGATAAGACTTTGACCTGATTACCACGGCTTAGAAGATGGCCACTCAAATCAACAGTCGGGCGTATGAACAGTTCAAAATCGGCGAAGTTCTCACCTTGTCCAATTTCCCGTTGAGATTTGTGAATAGGCAAATCCCTGATATAATATCTCTCGTAACCGTAGGCTCTGATAACGATTCTTTCCGGCTTCGTGCCGTCGCCAACAAGAACGCCATAGCACTCATCAAAGTAGGTCTGAGCATCAAAGTCTGGGTCTATCTGGAACTTAATATCCGTCATAGACATTTTCAGAATCCTGTCGAAAGAAAAGACCCCGAAGTAATCAGACTCCGGCTTTTCTTCTGTTGCATCGCGGTGGAAATGCCCCAAGATATACCAACGCTGTTTGAACATCTTGATACAATAAGGCTCAAAGTTCAAATGATTAGGGGTATCTGTTCCATATTTCCTGTAATCTACTTCAATCCTGACACCCTTCTTCATGGCTTCGATGGCCATCCTCAGATAATTTCCCTCGGAAGGTACGGGTTGAAGCAGGATCCTCTCTTGTAGAGACAGACTCTCGCTGATGATATTGTTCACAGAGAGTGTTGACAACATCCAATTCTGAACGCTGTCTTCCCTGAGTACATAGTCGTTACCTATATAATACTGGTAACCATTTTGACGGTCGCAGTCAATATAGATGCCAAAAATGTCCTCAATAGCATCTTTATGGCGATTGAATGTAGAACGAGCAAGTTCCACACCTCCACTCATATCAGTTTCAACCCAGCGTTCGTTGATTTCGGCGAACGTAATCCTTCTTGCTCTGCGAATGGTGTTCACGAGCCAGATGTACTCTTTGAATTTTGCCGGTATAGTCATACTAATCCTTTTTTATCAATTCACATTTCTCTCCAAAGCCAGTAATAAAAACGAGCTGACGGGCACGTGTAATAGCAACATAGAGCAACGAGCGTTTGGCTGATAAGAATTCTTTTTGTGCCACCTTATCCATGCCTGAGAAAGGATAGCCCTCTCTAACTTTTGAAGGAATATTTCGCTCATTCACGTCTATCAAAATAATCACACGGTATTCCAATCCCTTTAAGGAATGGAATGTGCACAGATCGATTCCGTCTGTACTACCTTGCTTCTGTGCTCCTTTAAGCACACGATACTCTTTGCCATCACGGTGAAGACGGCTTTGGATATTCTTTAGGAGTTGCATGCTTGGAGCTGCGATGCAAATCTCCGATAGCTTAATGTCATTAGCCTGACATTCTTCCAACCATTCCATGACCTGACCCACCTCAGCGTTGGCATCACTGACCATCTTGTATTGTGGAGCGACACCATCGTGAATGAGAGAGACATATCCATTTGTGGATTCCTTGCCTCCGTCCATATCGTCATAATCGACACCCTTAATTACCCCAACAGCCATCCTTCTAATAGGCTCAGTAGTACGATAATTGATTTTGAGTTTGCGACTTCTCACACCTCTAACATTGATACCCGCAGCACCGAAATTCATCTTCCGTCCTGAATAAATACGCTGTATAGGGTCTCCAACAAGGAACAGGTCATTCTTACCCTCAGCAACTAATGCACGAAGGAATTTAAGTTCAGGATTTGAGAAGTCCTGGAATTCGTCCGCAATGACGTTTGTATATGGATGAATACCATTATCATTGAGATAGTTGGTCGCTTCATTGAAAAGTTCAAGCCTGTCAACAACCCTACGTTCCTGTTTAAGAGCCACATATTTCTCTACAAGTTTCCAAATATCAACCCGTTGCTTACGGCTTAACGCCCTTGTACGGCCAACACGCGGCTGCATCATATATTGCTTCACATCCTTGTTGCCATAATATACAATAACATCGATGTACTCATCATAGAGGAACTGTTCGTCAAACTCTGTCACTTCGGTTTCAAGAACTTCACGCCATAATTTCAGAGATTCTTCATCACCACTATAGTCCAGAACTTTATAACCATCCTTTATCTTATATGCCTTAACAACATCAAGCAACACGCTGTCGATATTGTTCAGCTTATACTTTTGTACTGGCACATCCAATTTTGCTATAGAATCGGCAAGATTGACGCTTAACGTTCTCGTGTATGTCGTAAAGAGAACGTGAGCATCAGGATTTTGGCAGAGATATTTCAAACGATGAATGGCGGCAATGGTCTTACCAGTACCGGCACCACCACTGACCTTCATCGTCCCCTTATATTCAGCATCAACAAGCTTCCTTTGAGATGGATGCAGGAATATCTGCCATTTATCCATTCCTTGCTCGATGATACGCTGAAGTGCATCATCATCAGTAATTTCAACGAACCTCCGTTTGTTATTGTCACTGAGAAGCTTATCTTCATTATCATGAGCTTGTCCTTCCTCTATAGTACTGATGACGACATCTATATTCTCTCCGTCCATGATATTGAAGATGTTCTCGTATGCATCCAAGGGCAATATAGGCTCCAAGGCATCAAGGTCATTTAGATTCTTAATGCTCATCACTCGACCTATCGCCTCTTGTGGAACGCCTATCTTCAGGAGTTTATCTTCTGGAACGCCAGTAAAGAAAGTCGAAGTTTCAACTACGGGAGCTGTAGGAGATTTGGTTTCCTCCTTCTCTTCCACATTCACCAACTGGCAAGCCTGTGTATGTTCATTCCAAACAAACTTTTTGCTCATGCCCCATCTGTATGCTTCTTCATGGTCGGCTACATACAGTAGAGAGTATGTGTTGCCATCGAGCATACCAATAACAACCCGATAGTTGTCATCCACGCGAGCAGTACGCATGGTAGAGTTTTTGAACTGTGCAATCGGTTCCAGATGTATTCCTGGAGAAGCTGGGTTCTCGCGGAATTTCTTTTGGAAAGCAACCACTTTGTCTTGTGTCTTCTTCGGAAGTTTGAAAACTGCATCGAAGAATGTTTCTGATAAGAACAGTCTCATAGTTATATTGTTATTTTATTAATTCTTCATTAAAGTCTTCCTGGGCAATCACCATATAGCCATTCTGTTCAAAAATAGATGAATCATTGGAATCAAATGGATCAATGGCTATCTTTGGATTATCAATGATCATTGCTGCACTCGCAATTACCTCATTATCAACATTAGTGAGTTCAAAGATACCTTCATGGCTGAAAGGTACATTGTTGTCAAGTAAAATATCAACGATATCTTCCATTCCAGGATAGAGCTCTTTGATTTCTTCCCGGTTAACAACTGCTTCAGTTGCAGCCCCATCTGTTTCCTCTTTGGAACCGGCTGACCAGAATTGGATAAGGTTGTACCTCCGCCAGAACGAAACCCATTCGTCCTTGTCGAGTTCCCTTAATCCCTTATGTAGATGAATCTCATATTTAACCGCGTTGCTGAAAGCTTGATGCACTTCATCATCTGAAGATGTGTCAGTCAAGTTCTCGTCACAGTTATTATCCAGCTGAATAGAGCCCTCATAAAAAGCAGCTCCATTCGGGAAGAAGTTCGGAACATCATTGATGCACCAGAAACAATCTTCTTTGATTGCCCCCAACTGTGCTTTCTCCAACAGCTGTCCCAATCTGGAAACAGAATTGAGGCCAAGTTCATCCTCCTTTTCTGACTCAAAGAGCTGTACATCCTCCCATGTGATTGTCCATGAAAACATACGCTGGGGTTTGGCTTGCTTGATTCCCTCACGCTTCTCCAAATCACTGTAGAACCTCATATTCGGGTCACAAGCATGGTACTTATAACCATCCAAGTAGACAGACCACCAAGGAATCTTCATCAAGTCCTCTATCTCTATGCCTCCTATCTTGGCATACGTGCACATAATCTGGAAATCAGGAATAGTTATATGTCTTACACCATACGCCATAGTCAATTCAAATTGTGGTCTGATACTATAGCGTAATTCTGTATTATCTCTATCGTCAATTAGATGAAGTTCATAATGATAGGAATCATCATCAGGAACTTTCTCGAACTCCCAATTGTTATTCTTTGCCATTGTCTGCATGGCACGGATAAATTTCAGTTCCAGTTCACTGTCTTCAGCTGCTCCTGCTTGTGCGATAGTACCAACCGAGCCGTCAATCCTTTCCCATGTATTCGCTCCATCGACAAGTTTGCCGAACATGGCCTCTGCTTGCTCCCTGCTGAAAGCATCACGGCTATATTGGTTGCCGTATGTCAATATACAGTGATAGCATCCATCCTTACCTTCCAATTGACATTTGCATTCTTTGATATTATCATAAGCGTCCTGAAGCAATTTGGAAAAATCTTGGGTGTTGTACAGTTTTGCCAGATAACCTGTGCCGCCAGGGATGGTATCATACATTACGAGATAATAATCTTTCTGCCCTGTCGCCTGATTCACTTCTGTATAGGAATCAATACGGATATGCTCAGGCGAGGAATGGTAATACTCTTTCATACCTAGTTCTATGCCAGACTTAAACATCTCTACCGAAGCTTTTGCGTCCATAATCTGGATAGGCAGCAAAATCTTGATGGCTTCTGTCTGCATGTGGCGATACAGATAAAGTTGCTCAAAAACTTCTCCATTTCTGTCATTCGCAAAAGTAACGTCCTTGTGATTACAGAATCTATAGTGCTGTTCAACAGGTTGGTGATCTTTGTTCATCTTCGAGAGTAATGGAGTGGACTTTCCGCAATAACGGCATGTAACGAATCCATTCTCAGGAATGACACCCTCATTATTGACCTCCACTTTTGTTCCCGACTGCATCTGCATTCCATAGTTGGCTTCATAGAGATCCATATTATTGCAGAACTCTATACCGAAACCGATATTCTTCATGGCAAAAGAAGAAACGATTCCTTTGTGATGGAACATAAAATGCTTTTTAACGATAAACTGCTCTTTTGTCCTTTCCTCATTGGAATCATCGAGAACAGCATCCACCTTGAACATAGCACTTCTCGCATTGGTAAACCTGAGATAGTGATGCTGATTGACTCCCCAAGATGGATCTCCACACTTAGGACAAGCTGCCTCAGAATACTCTTGTGTTCCTTTTTCCGCCAGGCAATCACATTTTGAACAATATCTCATTGTCACGAGGTTGTCCTTCCAGTCGAATGTCGGTATGCCACTGACTTCCAACTGGAACTTCTGGGTACAGAACTTATTACCTGGAGCCAACTCCTTGATTCCCTGAGAGGCTGAACGTGTCAGTTCTATTACCTTCGGCTCTGCCACATTATTCTTCTTATCCTCCTTCTCTTGTGAAGAATAGACGCTGGCCTGAAGTTTCACACCTGTTTCCGGGAATGCATAGTTAGGCAACAATCCGCAGTTTGTCATAAACTCTATAAGGCTCTCACCTTGGATATTTGCGTATTGCTTCTTACAAGCCTTTATCAAGTCTCTGATGGCTTCCTTTGCAGGGTCATTAGGTTGCAACCTTTCTTCTTGCTGCTTGTAATCGTTCAACTCTTCTCCAAGTCCATACAGCCTGTCTGTCAACGAGCGGAACTCTTTGATAATATTCTGATAGAAAGACTCATCATCAAGCGAGTCTGCCAATCTATCCAATGTAGGGAGAGTCTTTTCGTCATACTGCTCTGTAAACCGTGATTTCAACGTGTTCTTATTTGCCTTGATAAAAGCAATGATACGATTAACCACAAAACCTTCTGACGACATACCACCTTCCGTTAGTTTCAAGTCTCTGATACTTGACGGAAGCGTGTTTTCCGAACTACTGCTAATCCATGTGTCAATGCAATAAGCAAAAAAGTGGCGACGCAAAATATCCTTTGCTTCAAGGAAACAGCCAGGAGTATTCACCTCTCCCTCCATCATCTCATCTGGATAGTTGAAATAATACATGTCGTGCGGTTCTCCCGAATGAGCATAGTTCAGGACTAGCGCGGAACCCTCCTTACGGCCAGCACGACCCACACGTTGCAGGAAGTTGCTGGGCTTAGGTGGTACATTGGCATTACCCATCACGTTCAGGTCACCAATATCAATACCCATTTCAAGTGTTGACGTGGCGGTCAACACATTGACAGAATTAGAATGTGGGTGTTCCTTGAAATCCTTTTCAAGTTTCTCCCTTTCGCCTCGTTCCAAAAGTCCTGTATGTTCACGGGCATATACACGGGGGGACAAATGACGGTTGTATACTTGCTGATAGTAATTCAGTTCCGGATTGATTTCCTCTGAATAGGTACCAGCACACTTGTAATCCAGACAAAGTGTATCTTCTGCAAGTCCATCACGCTTGGCTACATATAATGTCGACTGACAGTTACTACACTTGATATGCTTTACATGCTTGCTTACCCAAATGTGGTCTGGATTAATGACATAGTTACCACCACCTTCAGGCGCTTTGTTAACCAATCCGACTTCTTCAAGTGTTTCAAACAACTTTCGGATGAAGTCATTGAACAAAGTCGTATTCTTTTCTATGGGCCAGTTGAAATATCGCCAGAAATAGTTCGTAAACCAATTCGGTTTTTCACGTCTCAGGACGGCTATATCAAGCATATCATCATTCGTAGCCTGAAAATTGATACCTATCAGTTTGGGGAAACGTACACTTCCACCAAACTTCCTGTTCAGGAAATGGCGAGAATCATACTGCCAGTTAAGGGCATATGATGTAAGTTTCTCTTTCCTGTACTTATCCAGATAGGGATGATCAACAGCACCGTGCCGTCTCATGCGCTGCAAAATTCCATACACATAATGCCGGAAAGCTCTCTCGTCCTCCGCTACATAAGCAAGATTATTCCCTATTAGATAATCCTTCATGAGATCATAGACTTTCCCTATATCCTCGCTTTTGAAGAATGTAGCGGAAGAGCCAGTCTTTTCAAGTGTACGACCCAGTTGTGATGTCAGGCCAAGTTCACTGACAATCTCCCAGTCTACCCTCAGGTCAAACTCACCCTTGAACGTCTGCATGAAGCCACTTCCTTCACGGTAGTTATGACGCAAATCAATATGAGATGCCAAATCAGCAGGAAGGAAACGATGGTAATAGTCTTCTTCAGAAAGCTTGGCTTTCCAATATTCTTTGAAGCCCCGTTGTAGTTCCTCGATGTTGACAGGTTGCTCCAGCGTATTGATATATTGCTGCATTGACTGACGGAACAAGAAACGGAACGTCCGCGCCTCATAGAAGCCAGCCTGATGAGCAGCATCCTGCACGCTGTTGTTGAACACCAGGATTTTTCTCTCCTTCTCATCAGCATGGTCAAAGTCGCTCGACAGTACCTGACTGATGGCCACACTCGACAAAGTGGATGTTCGTCCACCTATCTGGCAGATTGAATCACTATTACATTCAGGACAGTATGAAGCAAATCGTTGGTTGCCACCTCTCGTCGAGGTTGTCCTACTGCACACACGTACACGAAGCGTATCACTATCACTGACACTTGCTTCGCGCAAGTCCTTCATACACACATGATGGGTGACGTTAATGGCATTCTCATTGACATATTCATCGATAGCCTCATGTTTCTTAGACTCAATATTCAACAACCTCACCTCTTTCTCCCTATCCATGAAGGCCTTGTTAATTGTCGTAATGTCAGAACAATAGCAATCGTCAGTAGCCAATCGGCGGGTTATCCAACCACTCGCACCACATTCACGGCAGAAATACATGGGAAGTGCCACTCGGTCTTCATCTTTATTCAAACTATGTCGCCACGTGAATTCCGGCTCCTTCTGGAAATAGCGCAAAATACCACTCAATTCGCGTTGCCATAACTGCACTTGCAGATAGAGCATGGGGATAAGCTTATTGGTATCATTAAGGGGACGCTTAGCGTATGCGATAAGTGCCAGCAAATTTTCCAGCACTATCATACATGTTTTCTCTCCATCTTGAAGATACAATTTGCGGAAACTCACATCTTGGTCGATAAGTTTCTTCTGTATCTCATCAAGTGAGAGAATACCCTTATTCAGAATATCCAATAACGATTTTACGATGCCCATACTGCGCAGCTCACTGCCAGCTTCTATTGGAGAAATAGAAGTGTTCTTCAACCAGACCTTGCACAGACGTTTGATGTAACTGTCAACACTATCATTAGAACCAAACTCGCAACTTTTGAACAGTTTTGAATTAGGCAGGTTTGTATTTGTTACATGAACGTACTCATCCACGGATATGCGATGTTCTTCTATCACATCTTCTTCTTTGAATGTCTCACCGAACACGTCAGAAGCATATTCACACAAACATTTTTTGCTGTCAGGGCCATTACCGATTGTTGCAGATGTGCCAATCGGGCAAAGCATACCTTTCGACATATTCAACTTCAGCTTCAAACGACGAATCAGATTAGCAACATCAGTACCTTGTGCACCATCGTATGTATGCAATTCATCCAGAACGATGAATTTAAGATTCTTATTCTCGGAATCAATATTTCCTCTCCAGAGAGTGCTGAATCGCTGGCGCATCAATCCGTAGTCAAGCATCTTAAAGTTAGTCAGAAGGATATCTGGAACCGTATCAAGAATGGCATCACGATTCTCTATGATATGGTCTTCACCCATGTCACGAGGATAATCCTTGGGATCTGTACCCTCTCCGACAAACAGTCCGGCTGTCACCTTGCCTTTCAGACGCTCGTCTTTCCAAATGGTTTCGGCAAGACGTTTTGCCTGGTCACTGGCAAGGGCATTCATCGGATACATGATGATAACTTTCACGCCAACCTGTCTCTCATACTTGTTGCAGTTATAGCAATAGTCGAGTATAGGATAAAGGAAACACTCAGTCTTACCCGAACCTGTTCCCGTAGTAAGCAACGTTGGCTCTGGCTGGTGTCCATTCTTCATGGTCAGTTGGCTGAACGCTTGCAGCTGATGCTTATATGGAGGAAAGCTTGGTGCGATATCCAAAGGAATATTCTTGCTTTCTTCCTCTGTTGCTGATACAAAGGGCGTTTTCAGTGAAATATAAGGCCCTTTGAACAATCCATCATCTTTATCCTCGATAAAGCGATAGAAAGCATCGCTGACATCCTTCTCCTTGAACTTGAAGGTTGCCTTGATATACTCAATGATAGAATCACGTACCTCACGTGCTTGTTGGAGTGGTAACATATTTTATCTTTTTACAAGTTCAACACTAAATTCATCTGAAGAAATCACATTGTATCCTGCTCGTTCAAAGATTTTTCTAGAATCGTTGTCAACAGGATTGATGGCAATATTGTATTCTTTTAATAACATTCCTGCTGTTGCTATTACAACACCATCTTTGTCTAACAAGTCAACATCTCCATCGTGGCTAAAAGGAATATTATTGTCTATCAGTAAATCAACTATTGCTTCCATTCCTGGGTAAAGAACCTTAATATCATTTCTTTCGAGAACATCGAACATGTTATCAGGTTCTTTACTATCCATAACACTTATATCATCCAAAGACTGACATTTCCTTATGAAATTGGCAACTTTCGGAGATATGGAATGCATATTTGTAAGTGGAATATCTGATACTATTAAAGTTGTACTTCTTGATCGGCTGGTAGCCACATTGAATCTTCTCTCATCAAGTGCGAAACCAGGGTTCCTGCCAGGAATATACAAGATTGCATAATCTACAGTCATACCCTGAATCCTATCAATCGTCTCAATAGTAAAGTCATCTAAAGAAGAGTCTGTTAAAAAACTCTTCTGAAGCTGCTTTACTGTATCATTGAACGGTGAAATAATAGCCAACGAGCGTTTTGGGTAGTTTCTACTAAACGCATTTACTACTTGGTTGACAATATTCAAACCTGTTCCCGAGACAATTCCATTTGTGAAATCATGGGTATAATGATAGATTACACCTCCTCCAGATGGAAAAAGATTTGAGTGACAAAGACTAAAATCAATTTCTTTCTTCTGCACAGACCTGAATCTATTACTGTAGAAGATGCCCGTCAAATCAGCACTTGCTTTCGTAAGACGGAAAGTTGTTGTTATTCGGTATGATTTTACATCTGTACCTAAGGCATATGTTTTGAGGCCTTCAATCTGGGTATTTGCATTCCAAGCATTATACAACCCTTTTGTAGGATTGCTGATGATAGGTGGAAGCTGCATCGGGTCACCCACTATAAGGCATTTTTGTCCTAATTTCTTAAATGCTATGATTGAAGCAAGAAATGCCTGTGAGGCCTCTTCTATGATAATCAAGTCGTATGATGGTAAGCCATCGTCACTTAGATTATCTGAATTATATACCTGGGATAGAACATAATTAGTAGAACAAAAGAGTTCTCCATTTGGAATAATGAAACCTTTCTTGATTGGTTTTAGTCCAGGAACAGTTCTTCTTTCATCTGCAGACAAGTTAGACTTTGAAATCTTTCCATCCTGTAGGAATGGCAGGAGTGGTGGCTGTTGAACAAGTTCGATGAGTCCTTTGTTAGCCATTGTCGTAACGCAGACAGTCTTATTATTCGTAAGATAAGTCGCTATGATATGAGCTATTGTATAACTTTTTCCAGTTCCCGGAGGACCTTGGAGGATGCAGCAGTCATCTTCTTCTAAAGTCTGAAGAATTTTTTCTGGAATGGCAGTCTCGTTCTCAGGATTATACTCCAATTCCTCAGGTTGCCAATCTTCATAATCAATTTTCGGTTCAATCATTTGCTCTGGCAAGTCATGATATACCTCTAAGAAATTCACGAGATTATTGAAATAATCCACTGGTGGGAATGGAGAGAATACTATCACAGACAGAGATTTTCCCGACTCTGTTGACTTTTTGAACAAATCATATAATGTCGTACTCAATCCAGTACAGCCTACGTAATCATACTTTGATTCGCCTTTATTATAATAAAGGGGCAATAGGTCAGATGTATTGGAATGATATTGAGTATTCTTACAAAAATCAAGAAATGAGCACACCCATGAAGTAACATTCGGACCAAGTTCCGCCTTGGCTTCTTTCTTAATTACCATTATGGATTTCTGCACTTTCAAACGAGGTGCCTTGTCTTTTGGAAATTTAATAACAACATGTCCGAGGTTGTCATTCACATGGTCAACATATCCAACGATGATTTCTTCCTTTCGGAACAGCTGATTCATAGGAGCCTTAATGATGGACTTCTGTTCCATCTCTGCTTCACGAACCTGGTCCGAGAAGAAATACTGATAGTTTTGTATTTTCTTATCAATACTCATCTTCGTTTTCCTCCGTTTCGTTTATATCATTGTTATTAGGCAACTGAGCGAAGAGCGAATTGTACTTTTCGTTGGAGTTGATTCTGATGAGGGTATATGCAGTCCCCTTTACACCATTGAGTACTCCGGAATAAAGTTCCTCAACGACATCTGCTTTTTCTTCACCCGTGAGCTTGATGACAATATCGTCTTCGCCAATCCATTCAAGAATATCATCAATTGAATTAAAGTACATAAACTCGTTTGACTTCGCACCAAGATAGACACATACAACACATCTGTCGTCAGCAATCTTATTCCAAATTGATGGTGAAAGATACATGATGCCACCGGCAGCACTGCATTTGTGAATGTACTTACCACCATTGATAGTGTGTTCATTCTTCAGGTGAGCATTGCGGACGAAGTCATCCTTGCTTTCATTAGGAGTCATACCTCGATTGACAAGGTTATTGTACAATCTCAGTTGTGCCAAATAATTCTGATCTGCTACTTGCTCCGAAGAGAGGTCTTCTCCTAGAATCCTGTTAATTTCTGCAACTTCGGATGTGGTTGATTCCAGAACTTCAAGCGTTCTAGTGACTCCATGAGAACCGAAGTTTCTTACATCTTCAGGTGAGTATGGTTTGGGGGCTTGTGGAGTATAGTTACTTCCAGAACCTTCCCAACCGTTCATGTAACTATAGGAACGAGTACCTTCACCTGCTTTTGTTGGGGTTGCATTCGAAGTAGACTTTCTCTCGCGAGGTTCTCTTGTCGTTGGACTATCGTGAGTAGAGCCCTTATCAGAACGAGTTTCCTTCGGTTTTATCACATCCAAATTATTGCCTGTATGTTGTGAAGAAGGTCTTGAAGATGAGGTAGAATTATTCTGAGAAGAAACTCCTTGTTCAAAATTGTTGCCATTGCTATGCGAACCTACACTCCGCATATGAGAACTAACATTAGAGCCGCTTCTCCAATAGCCATTTACCCAATTCCCATTGCGATAGTGACCACGTACCCAAGTGCCATTACGGTAGTGTTCACATACTATTTCTATTTCTTCACCATTGTAGTTGTAGTACATTTTTGTGATGTTACAGAAGTCGTTTTCGTCAAGACCTACATCTGACTTTTCAATAGCTTCACGTTCATCGTCATCATCGTACTCTTCTTCACGCAGATACTCGATTTCATTATTTTGATCTACTTCTCTTTCAGAGTTCTCAATGTCGTTGCTTTCTGTTGATACATTATCGTCAAGATTATCATCTTCAGAAATATCTTCCTCAGGCTCATCTGTATGGCCTGTAAATGTGTGACGTATATCTTCATCTACGATATCTGTATCATCAGCTTCATGACCAGTCAGTTCTCTTTTGATACCTGGTATCAAAATGTCGAGTTCGTTCTTAAAGGCATCATCAAGCATTAGAGTATTATTCTCTTGGACAAGTTCCATTGCTGCTTCACGACTATCCATTACGGTTTCAACGAAGTCCTTGTCAGCTTCAATTCCCAAATACTCAATAAAATTCTCTACAAATGGTTTGAATACTCGTTTCTCATCCAAAGACTTGACAAAGTAGAAATCTGCCGAACCTTTTTCGCGATAAAATTTCTTTAAGTTTTGGCAAATATTCTCATCTTTTTCATATCTAATAGATATTGCTGTACAGCACCACAACTCTAGTGCATCTATAAGGTCGCAGTATTTTTGATAGCGTGAGCTCCAATTCTCCGCGTCTTCATACCCTGCAAGAACCAACGCATAGACTCTTAGTGTTTTCTTATATACCTCATTCTTTGAGACCTGATCGATTTTGTCGACAATTAAATCTTCAGGTTCAATAGTTGTTATCTGAAGTATATCGCACGCATTTTTGAAAGAAATTGGACCGGCAGGAAGGTAATCTTTATTGATGATTTGTGGAAGATTACCAAAATACTGCTCCAATTTCTTATCGTTATATGATAAAGCATACAATTCGGTAATTGGTTTGTCCTCATTTTTAGTATTCTTCCACTTAGCAGATTCATCTGTTCTATATTCGGAAACATTTACATCATATTTCTCATCGTAAGTCTCTATCATCCACTGCAATATATGAGCTCTTCTATCTTGGCCAGCAATGCTGAAAAGAGCATACAATGAATCGCAGAAAGATAGACGTAAATTTGATGGTTTGTTTAATAACAAACCAAACAAAGTACGTTTTTCTTCTTTGTCATACTCGATATTTGGTAGATCTTTAAGAGGCAATTTGTTCTCCCAATCATCTACATGTTTTATAACATATGAAGATATACTTAGAGAGTATATTTCACTAGGTTTCTTCATGTAATCCTTTGTCGGAATACATTCTACAGAGTCAAATTCCCCATCATCAATCAGTTTTTTGACACCACTAATGTCAGCATCTCGTTTAATTTGATACTGGCTCCAGAAATAAATTGAGAAATCTCTGTCTGACAGGTTTTCAATATCATCTTTTTCAAAATCGCAATGAATCTTGAAGACTCTATTGAGCATCTTTCGTATGTCATTCGTACATTCTTGTAAGTAAGAATTAGAAATATAATCATAGTCAAGACCATATTTCTCGAAATCACAGAATGGTTTGTATAGACTACCTTCTGTCATTTCTGAAACGTCAGTAAACTCATCACCGGAATTCAAGAAGAGTACATTAGAAATCTGTTCAAACTCTTTGAGACTATCTTTATCTGCAATATACATTGCTGCAAGTTCATCCACGAAACGGAAATGGATAGAACGAAGCAGATCTTCACTATTTTCATCATCTTGAATTTCGAGATAACGATCTATTTTAACTTTTTGCCACTCCGCGAGCTTGGTGATTTTATCACCATCTATTTCGTCTAATATGTCGATAATGAGTTTCCTTTCGTCTGCCGTGGCAAACGAAGCCTGATTTGGAATGTCTATATATTTAAATGGTTCTTCCTTTTCGCTATCAACATAAATAACTTCTGATAGACTATAGAACTCACCGTCATGAGCCTTGACACGAAGATCTCGGAGATTAGAAATTAAATCTCCTTCATAGTGTTCTTCTAATTTCAAGCGATATTTTGCAATTGTAGCCGGCAACTTGGCATCATCTGTATCAGATAATCTGTTATCAATTGTGTCGATAAGAATATCTACCATCTCGAATCGCACGCCCATCTTTACCCAGAAATCTTTCCAGGTATCAACATTGTCTTCCTCTGCAATATATTCACTGCTGACGAATGAGGCATCAGGATGGTAATTTGTTACAATCGTCTCTAATCCACCTTCTTCGATATATTCATCTGAAAGGTAGATTGTATCATCAGAATTTACATATTCATCCGTTGTAAGATAGACAGGAAGAACTGGCAGGTTTGCAAGTGTTTGATCAGCTAGTTTACACCCTTTTACCCATCTCCAGAATTTTATATTATTATCCTTGTCTTCGATCGTTGAATAGAACGTATCTGTATTATCAGTCAGCCAAGTAATGAAGTCGGTCACGGTAAACTGTTCATTTCCCAGTCGTGTTTTCCAATACTCTTCATTCTCCTCTATGTGATAATCAGGATCTATGATGTCAAGGTCGGAAAATTCAACCAATCCCATAGATGCAAGTTCTCGTGCGCTCTTGCTTAATATATGATGTCCATCAGATCTGTCACTAGCATCATCATTACCATAAAGATAAACCTTTGCCCCCTTCATTACCTCCTTTTGCTTGTCGGTAAGGTTAGCAAGACGATCAATGATGAAGGTATGAAATGCTATACTCGCTTCCTTGGATTTTATGGTTTCATTAATATTATCAAGTTCCTCAGTAATTACATCGTTGAAGAAGTTTGCGAAATCATATTTCTTGACTTTGATAGCCAGTATTGACTTTGATTCTCCGTATTTGCTTGAACACATGTTCACTGTGTCTGCAGGGAACCATTCTGAATCAAGAATATCCTTCAATTCAGAGTCATGAGCATAAATGTACGCTGAATCAGAAGCTATATCATAAAAGCCATTATCATCTGTATCCCCGACAAATACAAAGGATCCAAATTTGTCGGCATCCTTCTCTTTTTCGAATATTAAGTTGTAGTTCGCATCGAGGTAGCAGATAAAGTCGAGGTTCTTAGCACCATCGCCATCGTTGTTTCCGCTTGTATTCGATATGACAGAACTGATATTTGGACGTACAATATCTTTGTAGAATTTATCCTCATCAAGTTCTTCGACATAGAAAGCCTTTTTAAGGAAAGCTTTTACTTTCTCCTCATCGTTATCTACTTTGAGATAATCTGAGTCGAGACTATACATCCAGTCACAATTCAACCATTCTTTTTGTGAGTACTGTTCAAAACACTCGGAAGGAAAGAAAACATGGTCTTCGTACAGTACAAATGCCTCGTCACCATCGCAGTCATAAGAGTTCAGAGCATAATCTCGTAAAGAACCGCTACCAAATGATGATTCATGCTCAAAACAGAACTTTACAAATGCCAAACTGGACTCCTTGTCCTCCTGCTGAGATTCATTTATCTCGTCATGATAGTCCTCTGACTGAATAATGTCATTTACTATGACGTCATCAGAATAGTCCAAAACTCCAGCATTCTCTTTGAAATAATCAAGCGTAGCCTTATCGTAGTTTGGTGACACAAAACAGAAAGAAACTGAAGACAACCATGATGCGCTGCATGTTTTCTTTCCTTCTGAAGAAGAAAGGAAAATGAATTTGTCATTGAAATCGTCTTCAACAGTCGCTTCTGAGTCATCATTGAAGAATGGCAGACTACAGAGATCGTCAGGCACAATGCTATTCTTTGCAAGGTAACTGTAGAAGTGGAAGGAAGTCTCCCAGTTCTTCAGTGCTTTTACTGTCTCATCCCAGTTGTCGCTTAACAAAGTGTCGTTTACAAATGTTTCACAATCATATTCAGCGAAATGATCTTCTATTAACTCGTTCCATTTCTTATTATCCTTGAAAAAATCACGGGTCTTGAATGACAGATAGCACAAATGAGAACTGAAAGCAGACAGATCCATCAGTTCCTCATCAATATTATAATATAGATCACTTGCAGAAAAAAGATTTCCACATTCTTCTTCTATGAATATGGTTTCCTCAAAGTAATCTTCCAGATAGTCCTTTTCCAGAAGAAAATTCAAGAATTTATTATTGTTGTCCTGATCTTTAAGCCATTCCTGAAATGCCGAATTGGGAATCAATTCCCGCAAATTATCTTCAGAAAACTTTTGTTCGTCATCAGCATATCTTTTTAGGAAGGAATTGAAGTGTTTATCTTTTCGAAGCATTGGAAGAGGAAGATATGAATCTTCCATCCCTGAAAACTTATAGAATTCCTCATCAGATAAAATGCCTGATGTTGTTAGCCCTGTCGTATCTAATATAACATTTTTAACATTAGCAATTCCCTGACGAACAGGAACTATCTGGTCATTTTCAATACATTCATTAAAGCTTTCTGCAAACTTCTTTATATAATCTTCGTAAAAATCATGCTCTTTGATACATTTCTTAAAATCAGGTATGAGTGAGAAAACCGAACCAAGTTGATATTGCTTGGAGGTGAGCAAATCTTTAATCCAGCAGAATAGCTTGACACCTGCTATAGCAGCCAGTTCTTGATTGAAATTCTTCTCATCATCGCCAACGAGTGTAACTTCTTTTTCAATATCATTTCTATCTCCTTTTGGAATCATATCTGTATTCATAAGAAAGGGAAATCCCCATGAAGCAGATGTTGGAAGATAGCAATACAATATAGATTTATCCACAGGTTCTATCATTGCTCCTTTGTGCTTACAAGCAAAAGAAACCTTAGTGCATTCAAAATCCTTATATTTCTCCGGTATTCTGCTATTACCCTTTTCTATGGTCTTATTAACCAATTCCTGTAAGTCGGGGTTAATGTCTTCTTCATAATCATTAACTATCCATTCTTCATTATTTCTGAAGCATGTTCTTTCTTCTTTGCCATTTATAAATACTCGAACAGAATTAATATTGGGAATGAATAATATAATATTAGAATCAGAGAAGACCTCCCGAAAAAGGTTCTCGTATGATTTTCTTCCTACATGTAAAATATTTCTACTATCTGGACGCAAAGCAATTTGCACTTGGAACTTGGGATTTGCATTATCAAATATGGAATTAACTTCTGGAGCGACTTCATTATGGTCAGTCCAGATTGGTAAAATTTGGAATGGTGCGTCCTGACGCTTTATCTTTCCACCCAATTTCTTTTCTGGTGTTTCTCCCTGATCAAATCTAAATGAGTAATTTCCAGTTCTAATATATACATAGTGGTTATTTAAAAAGACAGTTTTAAAACCAATTCCTTTATAACCTATAGTTTTTTTGTTGGCAACCTTTTCCTTCTCATTAATACCGCAAATACCTGAGATGTTGCGTACATTGAACCTATCACCAGAATGCAAGAACAATAGATAATTGTCTGTAATATGAAACTCTACGTCAACCATCTGTCCCTCTACAGGATAGTCGTTTGCATTTTGCAAAAGTTCATATACAAAAGTTGATTCTTTTGCACTTAACTGTTTGCTAAGTGTATCCAGGAAGTTAGCTGCTGAACCAAAGTCTTTTGACTTATCGCTATGACGATCTTCAAACAATTTATTAATAAACCATTTGGGGGTAATAGCCTTAGGCTGTTTTCTTAAGTCCAAATGGATTTCGTGTGGATTGTTCTTGTTCTTATGAGATAATTTCCAAGTGAATCGATAATAGTTGTCCAATTTTAATCCCTTAAGTTCAAAAGGGAACCCCATTCGAATAGGACGCTTGTAAATATCTGACAAATACGGTGGTATGTGGTCGAAATTTGTTTTTCGAAGATCGTCCACATAATACATTTCTTTGTCTTCATCATAGTGATAGTATCCTATACACTCACAGTCATCTACTCCCCATAGGTCAAAAAGATCTTCGTTTGACACTTCTCCTTCATTTTTTGTCAAAAAGGATACTGGCGCATTTTTACTTCTCAACGTCTTGGGTGAAATTGAGAAATTAATTTGTAAAGGAGACTGTCTAACTTCTTCTTTAACTCTACATTTAAAAGTACAATCCCCTTCTGGTATCTCGTTAGCGGAAACTGGAACATTAATATAACTCCCAATTACATTCGTGGGCTCGCCAGCTATCTTAATAGAGTGTATGTGTCCCTTGAAATATTCTGCATGGTTGCTTTTTATCTCTTTTGAGAAAACGCCCTCAAATATAGTTGTGGCAAAGAACTCCCGAATTTCGTCATCGGAAGCTTTTATCATTTGATATTTATTCTTAAAGAATGCCATAATCTGATTATTTCTGATTAAATATCTTTTCGAAGTGTGCCCAAGCGGTGCGGTAGTCAGCGATGCGGTCGCAACGGTTATAGGGGGCGATAAAGGTTTGTTGCTGGCCTCCGTAGAGTTCACTCTTGCGTGGGTCGATGGTGTGGGTGTATTGCGGTTCTGCACCTTCGTAGGCGATAACGGTACCATCGGCATCTGTGATAGGATTGCCTCGCATAGCATTCCATGCAGGACGGTCAAGACCTACACCTGTAAGACCTCTTGAACAGGTGAAGACAATCTTGCCTTCAGCATCATACCATGTATCGTTTTCATTCTGTTGGAGTACTGGGAACTGGATGGTATAAATCATCTCCAAATCCTGAAGACTTAATCCGAATACCATAGATGCAAGCACATCAATTTCCACCAATGCTTGACGACGCTCAAAGTAATTGCGTAGTGGCGTTGACCACTGCCATTGCTCTGTCAATGAAGCAAAGGGTTTAAGACGTTTGTCTTCTATGCTCCAAGTCTGCAAACGAAAGTCTTCACTCCATACTTCGTCCCAAAGTTCTGAATAACTATCTGTTATACAATTTAACAAAAGAGTTCTAGCAAATAGTGGTGAACGAAAATTAGTAGGAATACCAAGCGGCAACTTAGCTAATCTACCAGGGGTGAGATTTTGAGATGCTACAGTTTTTGTATAGAAGTCCATCACCAAAGATGATGAAAGCGCAGCCATATCCACGGCGTTGTCTCCGCCGCCTAAAAAGGCGGCGGAGACAACGCCGTGGATATGTGCTGTCCTGCGGGGCAGGACAGCACATATCAACGAGCGTTCACCTGCCAGACTAATCATTTTTCTAAATCCAACCTTATAATGGTCAATCCATTTATCGTACACTGGTTCACCATTCACATTTTGACCGACAATAAAACCATCAATACGTGAACAATAATCATCCAAAGGGATTGATGGAAGGTAATTCGTACGGGAAGTATATTCTTCACCTATTATCGTCAGGTCAATATTATCATAATCCGAATTGAGAAGACAATTCGCTCTTGGGTTCTTGTATAATGGATTCCCAACATAAAATTGTGGTCCATTATATATCATTTCATAGTTTGAAACATCAGGATAACAAGTGTGTCGCCTAATTGTACCATCATTAACAGAATTTGTTTCATCTAATGCTGTTGTAATAACGGGATTCATATCAGAAGTTCTCCCTGAAAACCTCTCAATTTTTTCAAGAACTTCGAGAATCTCTTCAGAATGAATACTTACAAGTCTTGCACAATCACCGGTACTACCATCTTCAAAAGTAGAAGATAAAACCTGTAACTCTTCACCCGAATAATGGACTATCCTTTTCTTATGTGGAGCAGTATTCCAATTACCATTTTCATCTTTAATGCCACCGCAAAGTCCATGCCCATCATGTGCGAAACAGGCATCTACAGTACTCGGATGGAAAAGATTGCTGAGCGAAGCGAAGCGCGGTGGTGAACTTATGCCACTTCGCAGAAGTTGACCACCATACTTAGTATGGTGGTGAACTTCTGCGAAGAGACGCAACTCATTCTGGTACTGAAAATGATACATCAAGTGCTTGTAAAGCTCACGACGAAGGGGCTGTCCATTGGGGTCGTCATAAATCGTTTCAGGAGTCAACAAGCCCATATAACCATCACGTCCCATCAGTTCCATGCCATTTGTCAGTACACACTTATAGAGGTTGGTTTGCTGACCAACCAATAAAGGATAGTTCTGATATGCATTCAAGAATACTCCGGAACACGTGTTATCTATTTCTTCAGCACGATATATTTTCTCCAACTGAGAATCAATAGAGAACAATTCATCACGTTTGCGACGAACATCTGGTGCAGAAGTTCTACGAATAGCCACTTCAGGATATTTCTCAGAAATAATTCCTACCTCATCAAACTCCAACTTAATCCATGGCGGATTACCACAGATTATATCGAAGCCATCACGGAGCCAGAATACCTCAATAAACTCCAGCATCGGGTGGAAGAAACGGTACCTCTTCGCCAAACGGTCTGCTATTTTCAGACGGAGCGGCTCATCCTCGGCAAACAAGGTCAATGAGCCATGTGATTCCGTAAGCAATTCTTCCTGCGTCTTGGTGACAATCTCAGATTCCTCTTCCGTCATACGAGTGCCATACTCTGGCATATCTTCCGCTGCATAGTCAGAGCCAACTCGTTCCAATGCCTGACGGGTGCGCCTATCGAGTTTATCATTATCCACATCAAGCAATGCTTCTATGTCAGCCCAATACTCCTGTCGAGTAGGCAGGTCATTGGCATCATCATACTCCCAGAACCACAAAGCACACCAATAGTCCATCGCCAGCTTCAACTTGCGATAGGCATTGTCTCGACGGTATCGAGTATCAAAGAGCTGCTGCTTCTTGGCATACGATTCAGCCTGTTCTTCTTCTTTAAAAAGTGAACCAGTGTCAGCATGGTCTATACCATCCCAGACCTCATTGCGGTTGTTGGTATATTTGTCAATAGAGAGTTGGTCTGTATAATATTCCTTCAAGAGAAGGTCAATCTTACTCGATAGTCGCTGAAGGGTCTTAAAGTCATAATCTGTTATAGGTGCAGTCCAATCACTGAGTATAGTGGTCATACGACGATACTCATTGAGATGCGCCTGCTTCTGTTCCCTGATACTGCGTACACCAAGCATATTGGCATCGGGCAGCAGGAAATGATAGACATCATTCACGGAACGATTGACACGGTTCTGGAAGAACTTCACCTTATGTGGAGCCTTTTCCCACCATTTGTTTGGCAACAGCCTGTTTCTCGGTCCTTTTAAGCAATAAACATCTTGACGGCTATAGACTTTCAACCAGGCACCAATGACTGCATTACCCACAGCCAAACGATTGGCGAAGAAAGGCGTTTCCATGTCCTTGTGAATTACATTCAACCACAAAGAGAGTTTGCCCAACTCAATAGCTGTCGGGTTCAAGTCTACGCCATAGACATTGTGCGTCGCAATGAAGGCTTTCACCTTCTGCAGTTCATCACGATACTTGTCTGGCTGTATGCGCCAGTTCTTCAATCCACGCTCACGTTGTTGCTGTTGCTGGTATGTAAGATAGGCTTCAGCCAGTTGGTTGATGACCTCATTCTGGAATGCAGCAGCTCCCATTGCAGGCTCCAGGATTTTGAGTTCAAGGAGGTCAGTTGCCTTGCGCTTTCCTGCTGCCACATCATCGATGATAGACTTCAACGTGTATTTTACAGTACTGCGCGTAAGTACTTCAGGCGTATAGTAACTGGCTGACTTCTGACGGTCACGACCGTTCAGACTATAGACGAAAGTGCCCTTTGGCAGAATGATGGGTTCGCCAGTTTCCTGGTTGCAAAGTACCTCTGAAATATCGAAATCGCCCATACGACTGTAGGGAACGAGGAGTGTTCCGTCAGAAGGGTCATTTGCCTTATGCACCTCGATATAGTCTTCCTCTGCATAGAATCCACGGAATGCTAACAGACTCTCATATACACTACCCAACTGGTTCACGCCTAAGTTGGCATAGCTGATACGACCACAATAGTTTTTCTTCTTGGAGAGAGAAAGAGCCTTGATGATTTCCTGCCACTTGATGTTACGGATGCGAACCTCGCCTAAATGGTGAAGATTCTTGTCATTGAATAGCGGCGAGTCTATTGGACGCACACGGAAACTCTTGAATAAGCCTGACTGCCCAGCGTTATGGCCATCTGACAACAGACTGAACAGATGACGGATGCTATCATCGAAGAAATAACCGTCACGACTCTCCTGAGAGTTAAGACGTACCATCTCCAAGTCGCGAAGAGATTCAAGTGAATAGCCTCGTTTATACACTTCATCACCCACGGGAAGAATCTCCAGTTCCTCACGACTTTCCGCATAGAATAGGAACAACAAACGGTAGATAATGGTCAAGCAGTCGTCCTTGACCTCAGCTTCAAAATCATCATTCGTCTCATCATAGGTGTCAGTCTCCTTGTCATATTTACCAAAAGGACGGTGTGCGACCTCCTTCATATAGTAAAGTGCTTCATTAGCCAAAGTCTCGACTGCAAAGATAACTCCTTCCTTCAGACCTTTTGTTACCTCGTAGGCATTCTTGTAGCTCTCCTCGATAATGGTGTCCATCAATACCATCTCACCATCAGCTGCCAATGTCTGCTTGCTGACGAGCATGTGGAACAAGGCATAGTAATTACGGAAGGCAGAAACGCGGGCCTGTGCAAACAGTTCGTCGAGGGAGAACTCCAGATAGCTTCCCCTCGCCCACTTGTCCTTATCAAATAGAAACACCACATTACCGGCCAGCATCAGAATGAAATGTGGACGGCGCTTTTCCGGCAACAGAAAAATCTGCGTTACAGCCTTGTTGATAATAGCCGGAGATATTTTATATTTTTCTTTGTCTAATTCGAAGACAAATCGCCACTGACGAGCTGAATACTTTTGTTGCTTCGTGTTGCGGTCTGGCTCACTTTCATACTGCTGTTCAAACAGCCCTGCCGGTTCTTCGTCGCCCGTAGCAATGAGATGCTGCATCTCCATGACAAACATCTTCACCTGCTGCCCCTGACGGAGGATGTGTCGCACAGGAATCATCTCTATGGGTTCAGTGTCTTCTCCAGTTACACAATGCTCTTGGTAGGCATGATCGGTCTCATAGCCCAAAATCTTCAACAGTTGAGTATTGAAGTCATGCGTCTTCTTGATGGCATCCTCTACTCTTGGATTATGATTGATGATGAAATTCTTGTATTCATCATAGTCATGCTGAAGCCGAACAAAGGGAGAACAAAGATTTTTTATATCCTCATTTGAAAGACCTGCACACTTCTGCACTTTTTCCAAAAAGTCTTCACCAAAGTAGCCCGAAGGGAAATAATCGCCTACGTTCTGTATGAAACGATATTTTATATTGTCAGCCATATTATGCTTGAATTATCAGTTAAAAATTATAGAACACAGCCAGGAGACGCATGTATGCATCAGCATTGTCAAGGGTGAACATGTCTTGATAGAACTGCCCGGACTCGTCTCGGATGGTATGAATCTCCTCTATCTGTTTATCACGGTTCCTACGGGTGATGACAACATCCTCGCCCTCAAACAAAGAGAGCTGATGCTCGGCATCATTCGCCCATTTATCAACCTTTCGCTTGTAATCGTTCAATTGAGTTTCCATCTTCAAGGCTACATCAAACTTTTTTTGCATCATATAGTCCTCGTTTCCATGAGCGATGGCACTGGGCAGGTTTCGTTGCAGTATCTCAACATCCGACTCTTGGACTCCTTGCAGATAACCTTCGGTGATGTGATACTTGTTAAGGAACTCATCAAGCGACACAGGCATTTCTCTTAGTGCACCATCCTGGTCAAGAGGTACAACAAAGAACTTACTCAACAAAGTCTGTCCCAATCCATTAGCCTGACTACCATAGAAGAGATAATAGCTCATGCCCTTGGGTAACTGCTCACCTTTCACAACAAAAGCCTGATTCTTAGGAACAGAAGCCGTAAACTTGGTCAGCAGGTACTGGATAATAGGATGAAGGTCGTAGAGCGGAAGGAACTGGCTCCAGCCGCCATCTTTGCTCTTTCGGGATGCTGCTATCGACTTATTCAAGGTAGGCTTGTCAGCACACAAACGGAAGATATTGTCAGTGGGAACAGCCTCACGAGGCATGTCATACAACACGTCTTTCAACTCATCATTGTTCTTTACTTCTACGTAAGGAACATCCCCATCTTGCCAAACCACATCACCACGATGGATGGAGTCGATGGCCTCCAGTTCATTGAAAAGGTCGCGATAAAAGTCTTCGTCAGACTGATAGAGCGACAGTTTTGGCTCGAATATCTTGTCAGATAAATGCTCTTTGGCCGGCGTCGTTGTCACAACATCCGGGCGACGAAATCCTCCACGCTGGCGGCGACGGGTTGGTTCCATATAGCCCTCATCACCTTTCTTCAGGGCTTCTGCAACTTCGTCTTCCTCTTTTTTGCTGCTGTATAGTTCCATCACACTCATGGCATCGCCAAGGGTGTCATGCACCTCTTGCTCTTTGTCGCGCAGCTTATCAATGATACGGAAATCAGTACGGAGGTCTTCGTCTTGTCCCTGAGCTACAAGATAGTAGATAATAGGCGTTTGTTTCTGTCCATAACGGTCTATACGTCCATTACGTTGTTCAAGGGTGATAAGACTCCAAGGAATATCATAGTTGAACATGATATGACAGAAATAATGCAAGTTGACTCCTTGCGAACCGGAATCGCTGGAGATGAAGACACGAATTTTGCTGTCTTCCTTAGCAAAGTCATTCACCATTTCCTCTTGTTCGGTATCAGTGAGCGATCCGTCAAAACGCTTCACCTGTTCGTCATTCAGACGGAATTCTTTCTTCAATTGCTCTTCTAGGAACTTCATCGTGGCGATGCGTTCCGTGAAAATGACAACACGCTCTTTGGGATTCTTCTTCCAAATCTCTTTCAGCTTCTCTCGGAAAGCAACATAACGTGTATCAATACCCAGATTGATATTGCTGTTTACCAAATCAAGCAACTCCTGCACCTCTATGCTATCATCTTTCTTTGAACGCTCCAACAATGAAGCCTGTGCTGCATATGGAGAGGAAAGATAACTTTTAAAAAGAGAAAGTGCGAACAATGGGTCTGTTCCATCTGCATTGCTAACAGAACGGAATTGAGTATGTTGTACTTTAAGGAAACGTTCCTCTTCGGGATGGAGATTGACAGGGATGCTGATTACCTTTCGATCCTGGAACTGTCCACGAATCTGGGCATCCTCAATATCTTTCTTAAATCGACGGACATAATAAGGCTTGACATCCTCTCCTGTGTATTCACCGTTACGGGGTATTGAAATAGGATCAAGCATCCGCATGAGATTGGCAAACGACTCTGCATTGCCATTATGCGGTGTGGCAGAGGTAAGAATCATGGAGTCACATTTCTGTGAAAGGAATTGTGCCAAGTCACCACGCAAGCTTTCCTCATTGGCAACTTTATGGCATTCATCTATAACGATAATATCCCAATGGGTCTTTTCGAGCCACGCACGGAAACGTCCGTTGTTCTTCAACGTATCAATGGAAATAATGGTCTTATCGTAATAATCAAACGGATTCTTGTTCATGGGAATCTCACTTTGAATCTTGGCTACTCCGACACTATCCAAACGGACGAGCGGAATGGCAAAGCGGTTCCAGATTTCTTCCTGGAACTGAGCAAGGATGCTCTTCAAAGCACATACAAGAATGCGCTTGCCGCGACCACGACGAATCATCTCACTGAGGAAGATGCCCACCTCGATTGTCTTACCGAGACCTACACCATCTGCGATAAGCAAACGAGGACGAGGCAGTTCCATTGCTTTCAAGGTGGGCTCCATCTGATATTCAGCGATATCATAGGCTCCTCCCTGAGCAACAGTAATCTTATGAGAGAAAAAGGCGTTACTTCTTATTGCTGTTTCAACAAGAAGTCGTGTCTTACGCCATTTTGGGTCTTTGTCGGCCACCAACAAAGTATTGGCAGGGCTGACAATCTCAATATTTGTATCTATGCTTGTGTCAAAAATGAAATGATGGTTTTTGACCAGCTCACTGATACCCGTGGCGTGTAATAAGTAAACATCATTGATGTCACGTTCAATGTTAGTGATAAGGAAATCCTCACCACGCACAGTAATTCTTTGTCCGGCTGCGTAGTTTGCCATAATCAATAGTTATTAAGGTTTATCGTCCCTGTGAAGACCAGAGAAGGTCTTTCACGTCCACATTCAGACAGCGTGCTATATCAAGCAGTGTCTCTAATCCAGGCTGTGCAGTATTCGTGCACCACTTGCTAACAGTAGCAGGATCTTTACCCAATTGCTCTGCTAACCACTTGTTCGTTCGCTTCTGCTCAGCGAGAACAACTTTCAGTCTGTTGATGTCTTCTTTCATTGCCATAATATTTGCGTATTGTGCAAAATTAATGTTTTTTTTTGATTATCCATGAAAAAACGAAGAAAACTATTAATAATTTATATCTTTTTCGTGGTTTTGGCCGCATTTTGACGGTTTTTTGCTAACTTTGTGCCAACTTTACTCATAAATAATAGAAGTTTCTGAGAATTGTTGGGGATGTCCCATGATTTGAGACAAGACGAAGTTAACTTCGCGCCCAAAACAATATTTGATAAAAGATGGAGATAACATATAAAGAGCAACTAAGTAGGCACGTTGAGAACATCTTCATGGGGTATTCGATGCCTGGTCTCCACATCTGTGATATTGCTACAGGTGGCGGAAAGTCATATACCATCGGCAAGCTGACATGTGAATACTATCCTGAAAAGTTTGACCGTATTGTTATCCTCTGCGTCCAGAACAAGTTGGTGAACGGCATGAATAGGGAAATTGACCGTTTCATCAACACCGAAAGCAGTCTTATATCCCCATCAGACAAGATGGTAATAGAAAACAATCCCGAAGTCATCACCCAGGCCATCAAAAATGGTCATTTCCAGAAGCTTCTGGAAGAAATGTACTACAGGATTGGTGAGCAGAACAAGGCAGATTACAAGGTCAATGAAATACAATACAGCTATAATGCGGTCAAGAAGATATATGAGGGATTGGCTGGGTTAATAAAGACACTTGAAGAAAGTGATAAGAACGACTACATCCTCAGTCAGATTAACGAGGGGGAAGCCAAACTTCGCAGGGCTGTTCGTGGATTTTTCGACACCTATAAACGACACCTCGAAAAAACAAAACAGTTGAAGAAAGTATCTCTCGAAACCATTCTAAGCAGGTTCCAGTCTCTCGTCAAAGTTTATCCACAAGTAGACTACAGGCGAAAAAAGGTACTTCTAATGACCGTTCATAAAGCTATGTATGGGATTGATCCTATCCTTTCAGAGAAAATCTATCTGCAAGATCTTGCGGAAAAGAACAAAAAGACTCTTATTCTCTTTGACGAGTCCGACCAAGCTGCAGTAGCTATGCGCACGGCTATTATTGACCAATCCATTGAAAATGCTGGAGGTAGCAAGAGATTTGCCAAGGGCTACAATGGTTATCTGCAATACAAGGATTTGATTGACAACCCAGAACAAATTGCCAATGAGTATTACGGTGAATTGTTGGAAAAATGCCTTAACAAAGCGAAGGAAATCACAAAGACAAACTGGGAAAAAGCCGTTGGCAACATTCTTCCTTATAAAAATATCTTCTTGGGTAATAATGAAGAACTGGAAACATACAGAAGAGGCGTATTCTTTTCAGGCCCAGCCCTAAAATTAAACATTTCCCAAAAGGGGGACAGTACTCACTCGTATATATGCTATAAGAAAAACAACCGTCACTTCAGCCTCGTTCACGCTAAGGATGACAGTCTGCTGACAAAAGAATATGCCGTGGTGATTCCGTTAGACAGATTCCTCTCTCTCATCATAGGAAATACCACATCTATTAAGGCACAGCTCAGGAAGGTCATCTCTGAATCCCTGAAGCAAAGCAGAGAACAGTTCGAGGCTGAGGAAAAAGAGATTGCAGCAAATGCCGCCACGACAAATCACTATCTTGGATATCCTACATTGGAACGGGAGATACATACCTTATTCTCTCGTTTTGAGACCACTTCGGAATATCAGTTTGAACAGCAGATTAACGAATTCATGACTAATAGAAAGAATCTGTTTGTTACTGATGGCGACAGTAAAATGAAGTTACCTGATTACTCTGTGTATTCCCAAGGAGTACAACTTTATCAAGAAGAAATTGATGAGCGTGACAACCAACACAGGGTCAGGCTGTCATGCCGAGAGATTACAACGACTCCTGAAAAGATACTGATCGATCTCGTTAACACTGACGGAACTTCCATTGTTCTATGCTCAGCGACTGCTTCGAGTTGGTCTGTGGTAAGTAATTGTGATATTAAGTACTTAAAGCAAACGCTTGGAGAGAAAGTTCATGTGCTTTCCAAAGAAGAACGTGAGACATTTGACAACCTCGTCGATCATACATACCCTTTAGAGCACCAAATAAAAGTTGTTCCTCTGAAGAAACATATATATGAGGACAAGAGAGAGAATGCCATAGTGTTGCCGGATAGATACAGGCAGATGTTCTCTCCTGAAGCATTGGAGGAACGACTGGCAGACAGGTGGTTCAAAATCACATACAGAGGACTGAAAAAGACTGCCAAGAACTTTGATGACATGATGTTCCAACTATACAGACTTTTCCAGTTTATAGAAGCATATCATTGGTTCATCACTCACGATGACATTCATAGCATGATATACTTCCAAAACCGTACAGGAGATAAGGATAAGGATCAGATTAACGTCCTTAGCTGTCTGATAGACGGAACATTCAAATACATGGATTGCACTTTGGAA
Organism: Segatella maculosa OT 289; assembly: GCF_000243015.1. Classification (NCBI taxonomy): domain Bacteria; kingdom Pseudomonadati; phylum Bacteroidota; class Bacteroidia; order Bacteroidales; family Prevotellaceae; genus Segatella; species Segatella maculosa. The sequence goes on along the minus strand of NZ_JH594500.1, from coordinate 27,134 downwards.
GACGAAATTCCGACAAGTTGGATCAATGAACATATCTGTATTTCCAAGGACTGGGAAGATGTGGAGTCCAATATCCTATCGAAACTCAGCAAGGATAAAGATGCTAAACTGATGCTGATATCAGCCTATGGCAGTTTCAAGGCTGGTGCCAACATGCAGTATGAGATACCAGAAGGTCTTGATTACATAAGCGGTGACAACTGGATAAGCGAAGGAGAAAAGCTTAAGAAGGACTGGGATGCCATCTATGTACAGTCACCAACGGCATACCTTATGATGAACGAAGACGGCAATGAGGCGACTTATGAAAAAAGCCTTTACAATGCCATGCTTACCCTAATGATGCTTTTCGAACGAGGATGTCTTTCCAGATCTGATGTCGCACAGTGGCTCTTTTATGCATTGTCCGGCAACTTCATGTTTGGTGAGAAGCAGAATCCCGGAATCGTCAAAGACAAAGCAGCATGGGCACAAACGACAGTAAAACAGGCTATTGGCCGATTATGCAGGACAAGGAATAAGCCTCAGACGACATACATCCTCTTTGACGAATCCATGAAACCGTTCTTTGATGCGTCAAATATGGAGAAATCGCTCACGAAGGAATTCCGAGCTTTGGCAACCTACATCTTATCGCATCGAGATAAAAAAGAAGATGACATCGCCTCGGAAGAGGTCATGCGATGCAATGAGGCCAACTATGCACAAGCGCAACTGGACCGCCTACGCAGAATTGCGCTTCGCTATACTCCTCACCTGCAGGATGAGCAGGATTTTGACGATGACATTGAGGGAGAGAACCAAGTGCCTTACAATGTAAGAATCAGCCAAGTAATGAACCAGAGTTACAAACAGACCATTATACGAAAGCCTGTAATTACCACTCTGGAGGATTTGGATAAGAATGATAAACGACTGACTTTTATGCCGAAGTGCTATGGTGATTGGAAACGTAATTCTGAATGTGAATTGAATTATTACTTTGACGAAAGATTCAGGGCTTGTCCAAAAGGCAAGGGAAAGCTGTTCCCCTATCCTATTTCACCATCCTACGTCAGACTTGACGTGTTGATGAAGAATCCCGTCATCAAATCACATTTTGAGAAAAACGGTTTTGCAACAACATGGGAAAAGGAAGGCATGATATTACACCCACAGATACTTGCCACAGACTATGCTGGGGAAATTGGAGAAGAGGCTTTTAAGGCAATCTTGTTGCATTATACAGATTGTACAGAAGAGGAGGTCAAGCATCTGGAAGGAAAAGATTACGAACTGGCCGATTTCGTTATTACTAATGAGGACGGTAGTTACAGAATCGCATTTGACGTAAAGAACATGAATCCCAAAGTGGACCATAAAGATAAAGAAGGTGACATGCCCACTGCAAAAAAGCGGGAAATCAAACGCAAAAGGCTGGGATGCGAGCTTATAACGGTTAACATGCTGAACATGAACACAACTGGAATGGATGAATTACGTGAGATTCATGGAATCATAGATGAGGATGGCACAATCATTCCAAGTGCCATCGAACGTATTCAGAAACTTGTAAATGGAAATAAAGTATGAAGTTAGACAAGGAATATATTAAAAGGCTACCCCTTACAACCAACAAGATCAACGTGACTCTCGACAAGAATGCATTCTTTTCGAGATATTCCATCGTATCATACTATGGCACTGACAAGGAGCTAAAGAACCTTGCGTACGAGCAACTGGCAGACGTACCTTGTCTGTCTGTAACTGGCATAAGGTCAAGATGGGCAGGATTACGTTATCCTGCAACTCACTTCTTTGTCCTGACAGACAAAGGTAAAGAGGGTGAGGTCTTGAATAGCCTAAGAGCATATGAGCATATCCGTTCAAAACCTGACACGTTGGAAGAGTATGATGACATTCTTCAAAAAAGGATAGTTGCTTCTCTTGCCATCAACTCGCTCGGTAAGAAGAGAAATGATAAGATGATGTATAATGATGGAGCACTACTCATATGCGACGACAAGAATTTCAATACCCCCAAATCAAGGCAAGAACTTGTTTGTCTGAAAGTAGAGGTCAATGAATTTATGATTCTTACCGCCAAGACCACATCATTCTCCAATCCATCTTCATACAATGAACTAAGGAAACGCAAAAACTGCGTCTTCAAAGTAGGAAAAGACATCGGTGGATGCTTATGGGAAGGGCAATCTGTGAAGCCTGTAGTCGTAAAGGACTTCAAGGATGGAGACTTCAACTTGAAGGAGTTGTATGTGCAGAAGAAAAGATTCAGTGACAACAAAAACAACGTTCCCTATTGGCCATATAACAAAGAGAACTATACCCACGGAAGACTGTTTGCCATCTGGCAAGTAGTACAGTCCGTCAATGAAGACTTTGATGGTCTCATTGAAATAGACTTTTGCGATTTTGAGGTATTGCACTATGACGAATGCAAGACCGGGGATGACATGCTCTCATTCCTGAAGGAATATTTGTCAGGAAAAACAATTTTAGTTGAAGACCCATTTGGCACTTCTGCATCAAGAGAACTGATAAGTCAATTCAAGAATGAAGCACTTTCTATAATGGATGATAAACTTGGCTTTCCAAGAAAAGCTTCTGGGAATGATATGCTGATAAAACTGTGTGAACCCAAGGAGGATGGTGCAAGTCATACCCATTATACAAAATCCCTATACAGGATGGCACACTCTGGCAACGCACTTCAACATATCACATTCTACAACAATGAGAAGGAAGACAAGATAAGCAAGGCCAGTGCAAGAAGGATCCTTATTGAGTTGCTTGTAAAAGATTCGTTAATCAACAGAAGAATGCCCAAGGAATTGACAGAGCTAATGACCGATTGGAAATTCTTCCGATACAAGATTAATGAAGGGTTCGTGCATGGCGCTTCGTTAGCCGTTAACATCACTGGCACTATGAGTATACAGGAATATGGACTGTCTCAAAACAGCTTAGGAGAAGAGTTTGAACAGTTCGTCCACGATAACTTAAGATATAACTATTATGAAAAGATTCGCGGCGGACGAGATTATATGGCCATGGAGAAAAACGGCAACGTTTATCTGATTATCGATACGGAAGAGATACCCATACTCGATGCCAGCTTAATTGATGACGGATATGGGAAGGTGGTAAATGAAGGAGAAACCATCTCCATGTTTAAACGAAAGAAAGTAGCACATGAATACCTGAGAGGCTATATAGGCTTCCACTTGTGGAAGTCTGACGGCATCGACGGGAAAACAAATGGATCCTATTCGTATATATCAGGCACGAATAGCGAGAGCATGCAAATAATGCAAAATACCAAAATGGATAAGATGCCTCGCGCACGAAGGATATTTGTCTTAAACAAAGAGAATCCGGAAACAGTGGAGAACGAGATCATGGAAATTGCCTCCATGTTGAAATTCGGCTTCGGAAGATGGAATGAATTGATGACCTACCCTTTCCCCTTCAAGTTCCTTCAGGAATACCAGGATGATGCTTGTGAGACCGTTTTCTCAAAACACTGGAAAGACATTACTTATAAAGGTGAATTACTATAAATAATCCAATTATGCAGATAGGATTCATAAACTTTAGTCAAGAAGAGCTAGCTCGAAAAAACAAGGTACTACAGATGGTTCGAGACCAAACTGCAATCGATGAACTTGGTTTTGGTCGTATACGTGATGCCTTTGCCAATATGATGTTCCCAGGAATGTCAACACTGCAACGTCGTGCGAAATACTTTGCGGTGATGCCATCGCTTTACTATCAGGCAACAAAGAAACACTACAACAGTGTCCGCGATGTGAGGGCTCAAATCGTAAAGTGGGAAATCAGATTAACCGATATGTTAGTTAATGGAGCTGGTAATGACGAGAATAAGAAGACCGGCATTACAGGACGCTCAATGCTAACAGCGGCAAAAAACGACCCAAGTAAGTTTGTAAAATACGATCCGACGTACATCTATATGAATGGCCTTAGGACTTTTGGCATGATAAAAGGTGATATAGACATATACCATCTAATCTTTGACAGAAGTAAGCAAGTCTATCAGCAAAAACCAAAATACAAAGCATCAGAAGAAGGAGAAATGAGTGATTCTGAGGATAAAAGCGGCTTAATACAATTTATCGCCCCTTGTGAGGAAGTATATGATTTTGACAATGGTACAATGTTACCTTTGGAACTAACAAAAAAAGAGGCGGATTATATCAAGGGTCACATTGTAAACTCAATGAAAAGCATGGATTCTATGCTTGCATATATTCTTCGTAATAATGTTGCAGTCTTTCCAGAATATGATTCGCTTGGGAGAATCTGGCATGATATGCCTGAAGATTTCTCAGAATACATGAAGCAATATAGGATGGGCCAACGTTTTTCTCACCTTGCTTATGTAGTACAACTACGGTTCAATCATATTATGGCCATGTTTAACGAGCAAAAGGATGAAGCAGATAAGTTACAGGCCAGAATAGAAGAAGTACTGGAACAATATCCGTCAGACTTTACATGTCAGGCTATCGATGACATGCTCTTCTATATACATAGCAGAGTCACTGGGCATACCGTCATCACCTTTTGTAGAAAATCGGTCAAACTTATAGAGAAAAGGGACTGGGAACAACTTGACGAACTGATTGTATCGAGAGAGAAGGCTGTTAAACCTGGGCGAAACAAGCTTAGGAATCCCAAATACAAGGGAGAAGAACGAGGTTGGCCTTCGATGTTATCTTTCAGATGGAATGAGATCGTGTATCAAGTTATCAATGAAATAAGGGAGGCAAAGTAATATGGCACGAGAATTATTGAAAGACCTGATATACGGCGAACAGCTTGTTTCAGACGGCTGCAAAGTTGAATTCGCTGTCGGCCTAACTTATTCCCTAAACTTAGAAGCTATGCTGACAGTTCCCCTTGCTTTTGGCGATTTAGGAGAGCTGGATAGCAGTGTCAAGCAAAGTCCTGCTTTCTTATTGGAAGGAATTCGTAGATGCAGTGATAAGATTGCCTTGTTCTGCAATAAGGGAGGAATTCATGTTCCAAATGAAACAAGAACAATTTATTCTCTATTGGAGTCCAGTATCTTCGAAGTGCAGAACGGCAACGACATTTATTCTAATTTTCATCCCAAAATCTGGTTGGTGAAGGAAACAGACAAAGAGGGGGAGGAATGGCTAAAGCTGGCTGTAATGAGCAGAAATCTTGATTTTTCCACATGCCTTGATATATGTTGCTCCATCAGAGGCCATATAGGAAAAAGCAGAAGTTTAAGGGGAATAGGAAAACATAAACCTCTAAAGGAAATGTTGATTTGGCTAAGTGGATATGCCTCAAAGGGTAAAGCGGAAAAGGTCGTTTGGCTTGCGGAACAACTGGACTATGTTGACTGTTTCAAGTTAGATTTCCCTTTCCAAACTGAAGATGTGGGACGAGAAGAAGACGAAGGCTACGATTTCTTTCCTTTTGTCTATGGAAAAGAAGAATTCTCTCCTTATGGAGCTTTCCTTCAAAAATATCTTCCAGGGGATAGAATCCTTGTAATATCACCATTCATTGATATTACTACATTGTCGTGGTTGACTTCACGAAAGAAGGATTACAATTATGAGAGCAGAAATTCTATTCTCATAACACGCAAAGAATATGTCACACAAGAGGTCTATGAGTTGTTTGAACAGGTTTGGGTACCTAATGACACGATGATAGACAACACAACTGCAAATGTTGATTTGCATGCTAAGATGTATTTGACGCAACGATTGACAGGTGACGATCTTGGATATACCTTGTATATTGGTAGTGCAAATGCAACCATTAATGCATTTAATAAGAACGTAGAATTCCTTCTGAGACTTCACTACAAGCGTACAACGAATGATAGAATAAAGGAACTTCTTGAAGAAATTACCAGTGAACACCGGTTTGTCGTGATGGATGCGCCGAATCCAGAAGCAAGCAATACTCGACCAAGCAATGAAAAAGAACTGACATTGAAACGAGCCGTTGGGTGCTTAAAGAAAGCTGTTATAAAGCCTAGCAGCAAGAACGGCCTCTATGATATTGATGTGTCTGTAAGAGGGAAATATGATGGGAATATTCAAATCAGACCATTACAGTGTAAGGCTTTATGGCAGTCTATCGACAATCAAGTAATATTCAATGAGTTATCAGCGCACCTTCTTTCGGAATTTTACGTAATAAGAATTCCATGTGAGGATGAAAAGTATATGGAACTTGTGACAAAGATTAAGACAATAGGTATGCCAGCAAATAGAGACGAAGCTATTTATCAGAGTATTGTTACAAAGAAAGAAGAGCTTCTGGATTATGTCGCCTTTATGTTGAGCGATCGTCCTTCTGAATTTTTCTATGAGCAACAAATGATAAAAGAAAACAATAAACATGTTCAAGGCACTACTGCACAAACTGTGACGATGCCACTGTACGAGCAACTCTTGCGAACGGCCAGCAACAATCCTGAACAGATTACAGAAGTGCAGAAGTTCATTAAGAAGATGAAGCAAGATATAGTCCCTGAAGAGCTGACAAAGATATTGCAGATGTTCCAAAAAGTATCAAAACAAATTGCGGCACTATGAGCACGGCAAAGGATTTCCAACTGGCAACGGCCAAGCGAATAATAGAGATATTTAAAAGCGGCCAGAAACGTGTCCTTCTGAGTGATGAAGTGGGGTTGGGCAAAACAATTATGTCAAAAACTGTAGTAGAAATGGCCAAGACTCTACCTGGAGTTGAAAAAGATGGCATCTACAGAGTGGTATATGTCTGCTCGAACCAAAATATCATCCAACAGAACACCAGAAATCTTGGTATTCCCCAAGAAGACATCATGCAGATGCGTGAAAGTCGTCTTTCGATGCAGCACTTGATCCTTCAAGAACGTAAGATTCAGCAAGAAGCAAGACATGGTACAGACTTGCTACAACAATTGATTCCGCTCACTCCATCAACATCGTTCAGTATTACTGGAGGCGCAGGGAACGGTGCAGAAAGAGCATTGATATTCGCTATCATGAAAGAAATGGAAGAGTTTCAAGGAAAGGACACTCGTCTGTCTTCACTTTTGAAAACCATGTATATGGGACAAAAAAGCTGGGATGATTATATAAACTATTACAGTGGTCGCGTAAAAAACTGTGGATCTACGTATATTAAAGAAATCATCAATCTTTTACGGGCAAACAAGACTTTCCGTGAAAACAAAAACGCACTTGTTGACTATGTTGCTGGGAATGCAAATGAAATGCCATTCTGGTTAATCAACAAGTTGAGGATTGCTTTTGCCCAGATAAGTCTGAATCAGTTGGAACCTGATTTGGTAATTATGGATGAGTTCCAGCGTTTTAGTGGTTTGCTGAACACATCCAGTGATTCTGAGGAGTCCATGATTGCCCATGAGTTCTTTACCAATGAGCATCCATACATTTTATTGCTCTCTGCAACTCCTTATAAACCTTTTACGACATTGGAGGAACTGAATGAGGCGAATTGTGATGAACAATATGAGGACTTCCTAAAGCTGATGAGATTCTTATTCAAGGAAGATAAAGCTGGAGCGGACTCATTTAATACCGTATGGGAAGATTACTCCAATAAATTGTCTCATATCAGCAGTGAAGCATTCGATGCATTAATCATCAGCAAGCAGAAAGCTGAAGAAAAAATGTATAGCGTCATCTGTCGGACGGAGCGATATAGTGAGGGACTGATAAAGACCATGCCATTAGACAAGATGGCCATTACGGGTGATGACATATTGGCCTATTGCCAGATGCAAAAGTTACTTCAAAAGGCGAAAGCTGTATTGGATAGGAGGAAGAACAAGGATGGGAATATTGGCATTAACCCAAGTTACAACATCCCGATAGAATATGTCAAGTCATCCCCATATCTTCTTTCCTTCATGCAGAAATATCAGGAGGGAAAGACCGTCGAAGCCGCCTTCAAGGGTAATGATGTCCCTATTGTAAAGAATTCGAGAATACAGAGACTGCTGTTAAAGGGTGGACAGATTTACAATTATAAGCTAATTGAACCTGCCAACGCAAAACTATCTGCTATTGAAGAAATGCTTTTCAAAAATCATGCAGAACGATTGTTGTGGGTTCCTGCATCACATCCATATTATACCATCCCTCAAAACCATGTTTTCGCCCAAAATAAGGACTTTTCAAAAGCGTTGGTATTCTCTGCATGGGAAATGGTGCCTAGAATGTTAGCTGTAATGTTGTCGTATGAGTCAGAAAGAAGGAATGTTGTCGGAGCTTATAAAGACGACGGAATAACTTATATAACGAAAAGAAAAGTTGGTATGAACCGTATGCAGGAGGAAGGCGGTAATCTACTTGAATATCCGTCTGTGTATCTTGCCGATTTATATGACTATCGAGAATATTTTGGACAAAATATCGACAGTATTATTAACGACCTTCAAAACAAAATTCAGGCTGATATAAATAAATTCGGTCTTCCAATATTGAATATTACAAGTGCCGACCTTCTTTTACTACTTATAAAGAGGCTCGAAGGCGAAGACCTTGAAATGCGTGGAATTCCTCAAAGGGCTGCCAGGACACTTGCTTTTATGGCTATTGCCTCTCCTGCTGTATGTATGTTGCGTATTCTGAAGAACTCAGAAAAACCGGAGAATGCAGATGCATATTACGAAACGACAAATGCTAAGGACGTGGCTGAAAGCATCGTAGCTTTGTTCAACCGTCGTGAGAACTCCGCTGCTGTTGAACTGTCTACACCAAAAGGACTAAAATATTATGAACAAGTGCTACATTATTGTGTAATGGGTAACTTGCAGTCAGTTCTCGACGAATATTGTCACATGATAGATGAAGGAAAACATGCCGACTATATTGTTGACAAGTTGAATGCAACCTTTATATCTGCGACCTCTTATCAGATTGAGACAACAGATTCCTATTGTAAAGAAGAAGGTAAATCTATGCCAATGCGCAGAAGTTTTGCATTTGACTACGCCAAAGTAGTTCAAGATAAAAACATCAAGCATAATGGCACTCTCCAACAGGCGTTCAACTCTCCATTCCGTCCATTTGTATTGGCAACAACAAGCATAGGTCAAGAAGGACTTGATTTCCATTGGTACACAAGAAAGATTGTCCACTGGAATCTCCCTAGCAATCCCGTTGACATGGAACAGCGAGAAGGACGAATTAACAGATATAAATGTTTGGCTATCAGAAGGAACATTGCCAAATTCTTTGGTGGTAAATACTCTTGGGAAGAAATGTTCACTGAAGCAGATAAGCAATGGCGAATCCTATCACCTTCAGAGTATTCGGAAATGGTCCCTTATTGGTGCTTACCTAAAGAAATCATCAAAGAACATGTTAACGAACTTGAATATATTGAGCGATTGGTTCCTCTCTACCCAATGAGTAACGACGAAATCAGATATAAGTATCTAATTGATGTTTTATCTCTTTATCGTTTAACAATGGGGCAACCTCGCCAGGAAGAACTACTTCAACTACTTGAAGGGAAGGTTACAAAAGAACAGATGAAAGAGCTGTTGTTCGATTTAAGTCCATTTAATCGCAATAAAAAGAGAATATGATATTATGTTAGGAGCAATCATTGGTGATATTGTTGGCAGTCGTTGGGAATTTAACCCGACAAATGATTATGATTTTGAATGGCTTTCTAAGGAGAACAACTTCACAGATGACACTATTTGCACGATTGCCATAGCAGACGCACTTCTGCATGAACGAGATTTTGGTGAAAGTATCCATAATTGGTGCAACCGCTACCCTCATCCCATGGGTGGATATGGAGGGCGTTTCGCAGGATGGGTACATAGTGAGAATCCTGTACCATATAATTCTTTTGGCAATGGATCTGCTATGAGAGTAAGCCCTGTAGCCCACTGGCACGACGATGAAAACCTTATGCTTGACGCAGCGGCGGCAACTGCATTACCCTCCCATAACCATGATGAGGGTATAAAAGGGGCACAGACAGTGGCACTGGCTATTTTCAAAGCTATGGAATACAACGAGCGCCATTATCAAGAAGCGCCGAGACACATTGATGAAATCCTTGAAGAGTGTGTGAAGTTCTCCGGCTACGACATCAACATGCCCAAGAGCTCGGTTTTAAACAAGTTTGACGAAACATGCCAAGGTACTGTACCTGTGGCACTGAAAATAATCAGTATGGCTACTTGCTTTGAGGATGCAGTGCGCATGGCTGTTTGCCTTGGAGCCGATGCGGATACCTTAGGGGCTATAGTTGGTAGCATAGCTGAAGCAATCTGGGGCATCCCAATGAAATTGCATAGAGAAATTGAGACATATCTTCCAGAAGATATGCGTTGTGTTATTCTGGACTTCAGACATGCACGCCCTTCATCATTCAAGCCCCTCATCGATACGACGTATGGAGGAAACGATTTCAGTAATGTAAGTTGGGACATTCTATATGACATGGACGGAAAGGACGTATATGAAGAAGAGATGGAAAAGGCTATGAGCGATAAAGAAAAAAGAAGAAAGGAAATGACAGAACGAGGGAAAGCTCGAAACAATTGGTAATCTATTATTATGGCATACAATTATAAATATCCTCGACCTTCGGTCACGGCAGATTGCATAGTGATTACAAAAGATTCACAGTCCAAAGTCCTACTTGTCAAAAGGAGAAACGAACCTTTCAAAGACTATTGGGCATTTCCTGGAGGCTACATGAATATGGATGAAACAACCGAGCAGTGTGCCATTCGTGAACTCGAAGAAGAAACTGGCTTGAAAGTTGAACATATTCAGCAGATTGGGGCTTATTCAAAGGTTGACCGCGACCCACGAGGAAGAACCATCACCGTAGCCTATTTGGCTATTGTGGATAGCCCTATATACGTTGTTGGCAATGACGATGCAGTCGAGGCTGAATGGTTCCATCTGTCTGCCCTCCCCCAACTGGCATTTGACCATATTGATATTATGAAGGATGCCACGAGGGTATATACACAAATAATGCAAAATAATCATTCTCATAAAACAGGACCGAAATGATTACATCCAATTCAACATACGCTGAGATTGAAACTCAGAAGAGCCAGGATGAACAGAACATTCAGGATTTTCTGGTCAGAAAACTGGAAAGAGATAGTCGTAAGCTGAAGAAAATCTTCAAGACGAAACCGTATTATACACCAACGGTTCCTGCCACCTTCCATTCGCATACAACAAACATTCACTGGCGCATCCTGCAAATATTGATGCATGAAAAGAAGCCGTCTGTACAAGAAAGAGTTAGGGGAATAACTTTTCTTGTAGAAAGCGAGAATCAAATAAAATACACTATCATTAACGACTTGGACACTGGTAAGCCTATGTTGGTGTTACCTTATCCCGGCAACGCATTCTTTGTATCTGCCCATGCCATCAGACGATATAAGGAAAGATGTCTTGGAAATGAGGATATTGACTTTATAACTGTGTGTGACAGATTAGTTAGGCGAAGTCCTTATTATGTCTGTGCGCCTACGCAAAATATTTATGGTCAAACAAACTTCCATTCTGTGATATTTAGGGTAGCCGATGGTATGTTCCTTGGCTATTATAATAACGAAAGAGAGATAATTTGTCTTGATACTTTCATTTCGGTGAACATGCTTAACGAACACCAAAAAGACCTCTCGGCATTCAAATTCAATGATGAACTGCTAAGAAAGCAGCGTGATTTAACGTGAGTTCGATGAATTATAAGTGTCTGTAAATTTGGTGATTAGCGAAATTTGTTGTAACTTTATAGTACTGATTTACAAAGAAATACAAACAAAAATCGCTATGATCACCGAGGACAAAGTTACGGAAATATTTTGTATGGCAGACGACTTCTGCAAGTTTTATGACGCAATGATGGCAAAAT
>NZ_JH594500.1:0-14982 GCF_000243015.1 Segatella maculosa OT 289 | reverse complement strand
CCATCATAGAAACCATAAACGATGAACTTAAGAATATAGCGCAGGTAGAACATTCCCGACATAGGTGCTTCGACAATTTCATCGTCAACCTTCTGGGTGCCATTGCTGCCTATTGCCTATTTCCAAAGAAGCCATGCGTCAGAGTGCAAAGGACATTTGACACACAGCTTGCTTTATTCTAAATTCATCGAACTCACGTTAGGTTAAGAAAGGTAACACATCCCTTCAAAAGCGGTTTAAACTCAATGTTTTTGCCGATTTTGAGCCTACCTGGGGCTTTTGTCACCTTAACAAATGCTAATTACGTTAAAAATGCGATTTTTGAAAATTATTTTGAGCAGTTTTCGCACTTTTCTATCGTTTAACACCTAACTATCTGATAATCAGCGATGTTTATTTCCTGCATCGGAAAGTAGATTCTGCGTGGGAAAGTGATTTCTTGCAAAGAAAAGCATACCATCTGCAAATATAGCTCATAATTCGCTTTATTTCAAACGCTAAGAATTATGTCTATATTTACACGAGTTCGGTTTAAGAAAGTCCTTGTAAAAGTTGGTAATCTCGTTAGTTTTTTGTAACTTTATAGTTGAAAATCAAAAACTTACAAAACAACCAAGCGATGATTACCAACTTTTACAAGGACTTTCTTAAACCGAACTCGCGTATAATCTCTAATTTATAGGGTGAATATTCTTTTGTTTTCCTTGTCTCGTTGCGTACATGGTGCATGTAGGGACGCACGAGCCGTGCGTCCCTACATTTCGCTCCCTTATTTCGAGACCTCTGCAAAAGTCTTTTTACACCCAAAAGCTACTATTGATAGTCAATGAGTTATATTTATGATTTCACTATCTGTATGAGGTTTTGCAGAGGTCTCATTTCGTTCATTTTTTACTCGTAAAGGGACACGGAATTGCGAACAAAGGAACTCCGAGAAGTCCTTTGTCTATAGGGATTACGCGCGCTTCGCGCGCGCGTACGTGAAGACGTTTAAACGCCAGGTGCGCTAAGTGTGTTAGCAAATTATTTGGATTAACCAAATAATAAGCGTTAAAAGATGCAGAGAAATCAAAGTTTCTTTGCATCACTGTACACATCTTATTATCGTTGATTGAAAATATCATCTTGCCGGCAAAGGTAAGGCTAATTTCTGTAACGGCCAAATGTTTAGACAGAAAAATCATTTTTGTTATCCACGGGATTGGAGTAGATGCCCAAGAAGATGTCTTTCAATACATCGGGCTCGTCAACGTCATACTCGTTCAGCCGGTTCATGTGGCGCAGAAAGGCGTCACGCTCCACCTCGGTGTAGCAATCGCGATAGCGCGTTTGTCCGTGGCGCAGGTCGTGGGCGATGTAGTTATTGGGCCGGAGTTGATAGGCGCGCAGTATGCGGCAGTCTATCAAACGGGCCACGAGCCGATGGTATTCGTTGTTCGTGGTGCTGTCGAACTGACGCAGGTCGGCCTCGGTCAGTTCGTCGCAGAGCGAGATGTCGACACGGCCTTTGCGCTGCACGATGCCCGTGAGAATGCTCGTGAGATCCTCGCCCGGCTTCTTGATATAACGTTCTGAACGACTTCCGTAGCATTCGATAGCTTTCAGGATATCGCAGCTTTCCCATTCGTAACTGATGCTGACGGGAACGATGTGCAGACTGCTCAAAGCTTCGATTTTGTCTTCGGGCCGGCTCATGCAGAACATTTTTATAATGCCTTGGTCGGTATGGTCGTTGCCGTCTTTCGTCCGCCCGTTGCGCTGGGCTATCCATACGCTCTGCTCTTTCTTTCCGATGGTATAGCGGATATAGTCGCTCAAATGTCGGGACGACATGTAGAAGTCTTTGAGTCGGCCGCCCCGCTCAACGCGGAACATCTTGTTGCTCTTTCCGATGTCGGTCACCAGCCCGGGCGTCATCAGGTTGGCTCCGAAAGTAATCTCCGTGGTGTCGCGTCCCCGTTCGGCAAAGAGATATTGCAGCAGCGAAGCATCGAGCATGATGTCCCGATGGTTGCTTACGAAGAGATATTGCTTATCGGGCGATAGCTTCTCGAAACCATGGAAGGAGAGTTCGGTGATGGAGCGCTTCACCACCTGCTCGTTGACCGGTACCATGATGCCCAATTGAAATGCCCGCGTGGTCTTGAAAGAGAGCACGCGCTGCCGCACCTTCTCCAAGTCTTGCCCGGGAAATATCCACGAAGACAACAACGGAAAGGCCTCGCTGTAGGCGATACGCTGCATGGCCTCAGGGATTTCGTCATCATAATAGGGCCGAATGTCGTCGAATTCATTGTTCATGATAAAAGAGTTTTAGTTCCGGAATAAATGTTTAAGCCACTCCAAGAAGCGATTTTTCCAACCGATGGCCTCGCGGCTCGTCTTGGCCGCAGTTGTGCCGAAGCCATGTCCACCCGTGGCATATTGCAGGTAGAGATGCGGTTTACGATGTGCTGTCAGTGCGCTGTCCATGAGCTCGGCGTTGCGATGGTCGACAATGGGGTCGTCTTTGCTGTTCATAAGAAAAACGGGGCAGGATATTCTGTCAGCATGCAGCTCCATCGACAATGAATCGCAAATCATCTTGTTTCGCCACCGACGCTCGCCCAGCAGCCCGCGCCTACTGCGCCGATGCGTGCAAGGAGCCGAAAGGGAAACGACGGGATAAAGTGCAGCAACGAAGTCGGGCTGCAGCGACTTTGGCAGATAAGCTGCACCGCACAAAGCCAGATGCCCGCCCGCAGAGAAGCCCATCACCCCTACCCTTTCATAGCCTTTCGCCCGAACGGCCTGTATGGCGCAAGCGAGCGCACGAAGCTGGTCGGGATATTGGCTGCCACGAAACAGCAGACGCGTGTGCCACGCATAGCCGGCCCACCCCGCCGTGGGATAATGAAGCACATAAGCCGCCATACCGTGCGAAACGAGCCATCGGGCAACCTCGCTGCCCTCATATTTCTTGCTCAACCAGCAATAACTGCCGCCAGGGCAGACAATAACGGCAGTTTGCCCGACACCACCGGGTAAGTATTCATAAAGACGCTTGCACGTGGGGACAGCCTGTTGTGCCATGACCGACACCGGCAGTAGCAGCAAGAAAAGAAGACGTTTAACGCTGCGCATAGGCTTCATTGATTTTATTCACGATTACGTTTCTCCCCACGATGGCCTCTGCCGTCTGAATGGCCGTCAAGGGTACGCCGCAAAAGCCGTGGAGATTGACATTCTGGCCGGTCATCCACAGATTGCTCACCTTGGTGAACACCGGCACCTGCGATTGAGCAATATTGTTACAATCGCGGAAAAGTCCGTAGAGGGCTCCCTCCGGTTCGCCGTAATAATCGCGAATCGTCAGGGGAGAGGAAGCGAAACGGTGAGCCACCATGCCGTTGAAGCCCGGATAAATCTGCTCCATCAGTTGGGCAATCCGCTCCAGATGATTCTCTTTCCATTCTTCATAGGCTGCGCCACGATGTCCCGTCTGCGTTTCGGCCCAACACTTTGTAATGTCATAAGGCATGATAGCCGTGACGATGAGTTTAGTGGCAAACTTGCCTTGATGAAGCTCTGCGGGCGTCATATACATGAAACCGCGGGGCCAGTCCTCGGCATTGTATTCCCTATAGTTCCAGATGTATCCATAGTCTTTCTGAAAATAACAAGTATGGTTGATATAAGGGAAACGTCCGGGTTTGAAAACAAAATAGGCACAAAAGGAAGAATAACTGTTGGGTGCCTCGGCTATGCGGCGTCGATAGGCTTTAGAGAAAGCTCTGCTATCCGTGAGTTTCAACATCTCGGCCGGATGAATGGCGGAAATATAATGGTCGGCAACATAGCTACGGCCTTCTTCCGTTTTTACAAATGAGACCCGACGGTCGTCTATCTGCATGGCATTCACTCGGTCACCGGCGACAACCTTTCCCCCTGCGTCTTCGATTATCTTCCGCAAGGCTTCGGCCATCTGCTGACTATCACCGGCAAATCTGCCCGGCCCACTGATGCAAAGAACGTTAATGAGCGCATGGATATAAGTCGGCGTCTTACCCCCCACTCCTCCGAACATGGGATTCATATAGCTGAGCACGTCGCGCAGTTTCGGATGACGGACATAATGGGCCACAAAACGATTGGCCGCCCACATAAAGCTTTCTGAATGTGTATAGACATGCTCGTTGGTCGGACGGAGATGAAAGAAATCTATCTCATCAACCATGTCATGCAAAGCCTCCACGTAAGCCCTTATGCCCGCCGCCTCTTCAGGAAACAACTTTGAGAAATAGGAAATAAAAGCCTCTTTGCCTTCGGGCACACGGTAGACCATGCCGTCAGACGCATACATCACCTGATCCATACAATCGTGGTCGACATCGCGGATAGCCAGCTTATCCAGCAGCCCCAGATAATGACACACCTTATGCATCGGGCCTCCGGGGCGAATGCCTCCTAAAATATGCATACCCGTTTCAAATCCGAGCCCATAACGACGGAAAGTCTGCAGGCCGCCACCGATGACGCTGTTCTTCTCGAGCACAGTGACGCGATAGCCCTCCCTACTCAGGAAAGCCGCCGTAAAAAGTCCTCCCATTCCGCCACCGATCACGACAACGGTCCTACAATTACGATTTTCTTCCATGTTTCTGTTCATCTATCTGCTGCTTTCACCCCAAACGGTGGACGGAGCGGCTTCTGCACGTTGCACAATTAACATAGGTTCACAGGAGAGACTTCCGCGCCCCTACAATGTTAACACAGATTAACAGGCGAAACTTGCGCCCTAGGGCGACGTTAACACAGCTTAACAGGGGAAGCTTACGCCCCGGGGCGATGTTAACGCAGGTTAACGGGTGAGCCTTGCGCCCTAAGGCGATGTTAACGCAGGTTAACAAGCGGAACTTGCGCCCCGGGGCGCAAGTCACTTTTCCCATCATTTGGCATCTTCGTACCCCTACGGAAGTCACTTTTCCTTCCGTTTGACATTTACGCACGCGGGCAAGGCTAACGCCCGATTTGCCCGAGCGCTTCCGCTCCGATGATTTCACCGCAGGTGACCAGCGTTCCTACCAGCACGCCCAAAACGCCATGGCTGTTGATGTTCTGCCCCGTGAGCAACAGGTTAGGTATCTTCGTGCGATGATGCACACGCGAGGCCGGCCCCAACGAGATGTCCTTGGCAATGCCATACATGCCTCCACGCTCCGCACCGGTGTAGTCGCGATAGGTCAACGGCGTGCTGGTGTAGTAGCTTTCAATCTGCGAAGCGAGTCCGGGAAATTCTTCTTCCACAGCGGCAATCAGTCGCTCGGCATGCTCTTTTTTGAAAGCTTCATAGTCGGTTCCACGATGCCCCACGCGCGTATTTTCCCACTTTTCCACTTCCTCATAACGCATATAGGAAATAATCTGTCCGCTCTCGGCATAGCGTTGACCGTCTTCGTTGCAAAAATGCATGTAAAGATAACCCATGGGCCAGTTTGCCTCGGTGTATTGCTCGCAATTCCAAGGCGAAGCTTGCCGATAACCGAAGAAATTGCTGTTCATATAAGGCACCGTGTGGGGTTTGAACTTCAGATAGACCGTGAAGCAGCCCACCGTGTTGGGTAGTGCGGCAATTCTTCGGCGATAGGCCGGGCGCAAGAGGGACGAGGCCGTCAGTTCCATCGTGCGTTTCGGGTGCAAATCCGAAATCACGAAATCGGCCTCCCACAGTTTCTCGTCGGCAGTCGTCACCCCTATGGCGTGCGTGTCGTCACACACGATAGCAGAAACCGACTGACGCGTGACGACCTTGCCGCCGTATCTCTCTATCGTCTCGATAAGACTTCGGGCGATATGGTCACTGCCTCCCACAATGCGATAGGCACTTTGCTGGTAAAAGTCGGTTACGAAAGCGTGGACGGAAAAAGGAGTCTTCCCCCATTCGGCCGCATAAAGCGGGAGCGTTCCCATAAGCACATTGCGCAACTGCTCGTCGCGAACAATCTCGTTCATCACCTCGTCAATGCTCCGCAGCAGATAAGAAGCCGTCAAGACATCATCAATTGGTAGTGCCGACAGTTGATGAAGCGAGGAAGCATGCGCCACACGTTCTATCAGATCGTAATACCGATTCAATTCATCAACCGACGATGGGAAAGAGGCAGATAGCTGTTTGATAAAAGCCTCACGCCCATTTGCTAACCGATAATGGCGACCTTCCAAAGAAACAACTTCATAACCTTCCTTATCCAAGGGGCTCAACTGCACGCGGTCCTTGATTTCAAGATAACGAAGCAAACGGTCCAAGGTTTGTCCCGGAGCCGCACTGCCTACGAAATGCATCCCGGTCTCAAACTTCACCCCTCCTCTATGAAAGCATTGCAGACAACCTCCCGGCTGATGTTCTTTTTCGAGTACCGTCACCCTGTGACCGTTCTTGGCCAGAATGGCTCCGCAAGCGAGTCCGCCCAATCCACTGCCTATGATGACACACTTCTTCATTGCTCCTCCTCCTTGATGATTTGAAAGTTATTCGGCAAGTAAGCCATATGCACAACCAAGGCCTCGTCGTCAGGGTCATCAATTGTGACCATCACTTGCGTCTCCGTATGAACCAGTGCATAGAGATAGGGGAGTTCACACTGACCGGCATGCCTGAACAGACGGGTTTTCAGACCACGTTCCTCAGGCGCATCAATGAAGTCCGAATAGCAATTGTTCCGCTGTAACAACCGATGGCAACGACGTTCGACGCCGGCTCCCTTATAAAGATACTGATACTTCAAATAAGCAGCATAATAATGGGCATCTTCGTATTGCGCTCTCATCTTTTTGTAAGTTTCAAGATAAAGCTGATGAATATTACGCGTACGTTCCCGGTAGCCATTACCCATGGTCGCCGTGTCGGTTGACATGATACGCTTGAGAATGCGCATCGTCATGATTCCCTCACGCAACATAAAGTCATTCTTAGGCAATACGTGGTCCATACCATGGATAACGACCGGCACAATATCGGCATCAAGCTGTTCTGCCAAATAGAAAGCTCCTTTGTGAAAACGATGAATACGATGATCAACCGTACGTGTACCTTCCGGAAAAACACAAATGGAATAGCCTCGTTGAAACAAAGAACGCAACTCGTCAAGATGGGCCTCCATTCCATCTGAAGCCGGAATAAACTCGGCATGATGAATAACCGACCGATACAAAGGATTATTCCATGCCCATTGATTCGTCAAAAAGATAATCTTGGGGTGCAAGGCCATCAAACATAATGTGTCGAAATGGCTCTGATGATTGCATGTAATGATAGCCGGACGGTCGAATTGCTCCCCTCCGGCATTCTCTAATCTAAACTTCACGCCGGGTATTTTATTCACAATGAAACGAGCCATGGCATAAAGCAGACGGTGATATCTCAGCCGTTTCCTCTCTGTCGTACTACCTATATGGAAATAAAGCCACGTGAAAGGTAACACAAAAATAAACATCATGAAGAGATAGAACAGCAGAGCCCAGACAGAACGGACTAATCGCTTCAAGGTTAGCGGAACTTCACGGGGAACGCCTTTCTTCATCGTCAACCACTTAAAGACAAGAGGCGGAAGATAATAAGCCATCAGAACGACTGTCGTCATTCCAAGAATAGTGACAAGTGCCAAAGAACGCAAAGCCGGATGACGAGCCACGATTAAACTCCCTATACCAATAAACATCAGTATAGCCGAAATTGCTATGCTATGACGATAGGAAGCCAATCGCTTTTTCCCCGTAGCATGTTCATACAGCAATCCCTCGGTCATAAAAATGGTATAGTCATCGCCCTGTCCGAAGATGAAGGTGGCAAGAATGATATTGACAATATTGAAATGAATATCAAAAATATGCATCAAACCCAATATCCACAACCAACTGACGGCCAAAGGCAGAAAAGACAACAAAGATAGTTCTATTTTACCAAACGAGAGCCACAAGAAGAAAAAGACAACAAAACCACAAACAAAACCAATATAATTAAACGAATCATTCAGGCTCCGAACTAATTGACTACTGACATCTTTTGCTGAAAACACAAAATAGTTATCCTTATGCTCTCCTATAACTTGCCGGAGCTGAGACTCATTGGCCGTAGATGGTAGATAGTTGACAATAGTCACTTTCTCGGATTGATGACGAATATAGGTTCCTTCCAACAACTGCAATATCGGTTTGAAATAGGATACAGGTTGTACGGTTAATGAATCACCTTGTACATTAGCATAGAAAGGAGCAAAGGTGTCTTTTGTAAATCCTTGCGACATTGCCGCATGACGCACCTCGGAAATAACATCGGGATGAATTGACTGCCAAAAATACCGCCACCGTTGCAAAGCCGCACGTTGCTTTTCCGGTGTAGGTGCAAAAGAACCTATGCCCTTTACCGTTGAATCGGCAACGGAGAGTTGTTTCAACAATTCTTCATTGTTCCGCAGTGCTGCTTCCAAATCCTTCCCTGTAGCAACTACATATACCGGAGACGCCGGCATCGAAGATGTCAACAACTGCATATCCGAACGTTGCTCGGGCGTCATATAGTTGATATGGGAAAGATCGCTGTCAAAAGAGGTCTGCAAAGAAAAGTATCCCAAAACAAGCGTCAGTATTGCCACAACGGGAAATGCGCAACGGGTAAGCGCACACGGGAAATGCAGTCGACTACTTAAAGAGACCGGTAAGGCGGTTGACTTCGGCACCTTTTTATAACTTCGGGCATAAAGTGGAAGAAACACTAACACGAACAGTAGCGTACCAACCAATACCAGCGAGCCAAAGACACCCAGATCGCGCATGGCTTTGGCCTCCAGCCATACCAAACACAAGAAGGCTGCAACCGTCGTAATATTCCCAATGAGAAGTGGCGACACCATTTCTTTCAAGGCGGTCTTCCGGTCGGAGACTTCACGTATATGGTCCAAAAAATGCAAGGGATAATTCACCGCAATACCAATGATAACCGAACCTATACCCAAGACTATAATTGAGACTTCATCTTGAAACAGAGCCATACCGGCAATTGCAAACAGGCAACCGAAGCCTACTGAAGCACCAATCCATAGAATATAGCTTAACCGTCGATAATACCAAATGAGTATAGCCAAAATCAGAACACTCGCTATGGCCAAGGCAATGAGAGCGTCTGTTTTGATTTGCTGCGCATTGGTAACTGCTATCAAAGGCGCTCCGATGGCACTGACACGGATATCACGATACTGCTTTTCGGTCTTTTGGATTGCGTCTTGCAACAGTTCTGCTATCTCGGCATTCCGTTGCGTTTCGCTGGGGCCAAACCTACTGTTCATCGTTATCAGGCCCGTCCGACCGTCAGCCGTGAACAAATAGCCATCCATTATCTGAAAAGACGAACTCAACTGAAATTGCTGCATACGCTTTAATGCAGGTGTAAAGAGATGCAACGGGTCGTGGCGCATGGTCTGCATGGTTACTCCCGCAGTGGGCAGCATCATCAGTTTTTTATTTTCCAGCATCTGTTGTGCCACATACCCGGGTTGCTTCAACAGAGAATCGGCATGCCGATAATCCTGCGGCGTCAGGAAACGAGGCAGATTCCTGCTGACAAAGTCCACGATATTCATCATGCCCGCCTCGTCCACCTCCACCTGCAACCGTGTAATAAGAGCCGACGAAGCCAAATATCCTCCCATGTTCTCCATGGCCTCTTCCAAGCGTTCGGCGCTCACTTGGCGGTTCGTATCCCGCGAAGTAAACAGCACTGCAATGCGGTCTTGCTGTGCAAACTGTTCGTAGACCTCCTGATATTGCTGCATCTCAGCATCATGTGGCAGAAACTTGGCAATATCTTCTTCATAATGAATGCGTGTTGCCAAGAAAACAAAAACCGCACACAAACCGAAGAACAAAGTGCCGGCTGTCAAGCGATGCCTGTTGAGATATTGATAGATATATAACATGCGTTCGATAAGATGAAAAGGATTTTAAACCTAAATCGTTTCATTAGTAAATCCACTCACATGGAGCAAGACGTATAGCGTTTGCGCTCCGGGGCGAGAGTCACATTCCGTCCGGTTTGGTGTTTGCGCTCCGGGCTGACAAGAAACAACGTTGCCATTCTTTCAAGCGAAACCACAACGACCGTGGAAGATTATAAACCAACAACTTGGGAAGATAGAAAAACAAGGCCCCGACGCACAACAATGTGTTGAGCACACTGATACGGGCAAAGTCTAAGCCCGGTCTGAAATGCGTCACTCGTTCGTGCTGTGGAGGATAATGCACCCGCACATCTGTCTGGCAGATTTCAACATCGAGCCAAGCTGCAAGCACCAACAGTCCGAGCTCGGCCTCATAACGAGACGAAACAATCCACCAATCCTTCATGCGGCTCAAAGGATAGAGGCGGAAACCACTCTGCGTGTCGGCAACCCGCCGCAGAGTCTGTATGCAGAACCAGAAGTTTGAGAAACGGTTGGCAAACGTGTTGCCCCGCGGCATGTTGTCTTCCGTCAGATTACGCACCCCAACAATCAGCGCCTGCGGATATTTCAGGCAGACCTCAAGCAGCAACGGAATGTCCTCCGGGAAATGCTGTCCGTCGGCATCAAGCGTTACGGCATAACGGAAACCAAGCTCGCGTGCTTTCCTAAAACCCTGCTTCAAGGCATGGCCCTTCCCTCGGTTGCGGTCGTAGCTGACAAGGATAATGTCAAAAGGCTGCAATGCGGAAAGCGTGTCGTCATAGCTCCCGTCGTTCACGACAATCACATGAGGAGTCTGTTGCAGGGCACGTGCAACGACATCGGCCACCGTCCCACCATTATTATATGTCGGAATGATGACGCAAGTATGATTGATGACAGTCTCGGACTTTTCCATTTATACGTATTGATAGACAAGCGAAAACTTTGTATAGACTTGCTCGCCCTGAACAACTACTCCTTTTACATGAATACCGGTCTCTGTCTCAGTTCTCTTATCAAAACGAATTGTCACGGTTGGAACATCTGTCGGAATGATCGGAGCCGCAAACTTCAGGTTCTTCACCACTGCAATTCGCAACCTCTTTTGCCCTTGTAACTCCAGCAGTTCAGCTATCATTTTCAGAATGCAAACGCCGGGCGTGATAGGATTGCCGGGAAAATGAGCGCGATATATGGGATGGTCGGCATGAAAGCGCACCGTTACACAAGCCTCGTCTGCTTGCTCCACCACACTGAAAAAGCTATCAATCAGTCTCATCTTTATGCTCTTTGATGGGAGTAAGCTTATAGCAAAGCCCAAACTTCCGATTATCCATAACGATACTGTCTGCTTCCCGACTAACAACCCGCTTCTCGCGCTCAAGCGTCAAGTCGGTTTCGCGGGCTGCAAACAGATATTGCAGGTCCGCCGTCAGCACTTTCCGGATATACCACTTGTCGAGAAACGACACGACATCAACCAATACGACCCGACTGCGGTCGGCTGTCAACCGAAAAGTAAGCGCACTAATGCCGAACTCATTCATCAAGGCCGCCCGAAAACCTTCGATGCTGTCACACCTGACAATCAATACGCCGTCCACCTCGCCCGCTTTCACTCCGATTGTCATCTTGTATTCACAACGAGACTGGCCGTCGGGCAAGGTCACCACATAATCGTTCTGCGCATGCCCGCATAAGGAAGCCAACAACAGACTAACGACCAACAAAAATCTGTTCAGGTATTGTTGCATTAATCTTCACGTTTGAGAGTGTTATCACGGTCGTATCGCCCGACGGCTCAGTCATGACGACGCGTGACACCATGCTATGCTGTTCGTTGAAATAGAGCGTCACACTCTTGAACATCTTTTTAATCTGCGAACGCCGTGGCGTCATGATGGCAACCCATTCACGACCTCGCAAATAAAGTCGGGACGTGAAGTCACGATTGTCCATCAGGTTCCGTCCCGTGATGCTGTTCATCATCATGCGCGCGATGCTCTTGAACATTTGACTGCTCTTGACGTCGATTGTCTGACTGCGCTTACCGTTCTTAATATGCACCTTTTCACCATTGATAATGAAAGTATATTGATAGGGAGAAATATATTCCCACCGCAGCTGCTGCTGATTGGTGAAATACAGATTGCCCGTCGACCTCACTTTATCGTTCAAGAAAGAGATAGTCTTCACTTGGGTGAAACTGCTTGTGATGCTTGTTATTTTCGAAGCGGCGGCATTGATTGTCTGGAACATCTGCGCCTGCTGCCGGGCTGGGACACTCTGCAACTGCTGTGCCCCAAGTCCGAGGCACGACGACAGCAACAGAACAGCGAATATTATTCTTTTCATTATTTCAAAAGTTTTATTTAACAACAAGAAAGCAACCTGCCATAATCAGCAGCACGCCGGCCCATCTTGTCAAAGGAATTGTTTCGTGGAAGAAACACATTGCGGCAAACATTCCAAATACATAACTAAGACTGACCATTGGATAAGCCATAGAAAAAGGAAATGTACGGACGATATACATCCACATCACCGTGGCCATACCATAACATATTCCGCAGCCAAGCCACCACCAGTTTGTAAGCTGATGACCTAAGAATTGCCATGTCCATGCAAAATCGCCCATCTTCTGCAAAGCTAATTTCAACAACACTTGCCCACTGCACAGCAACACACTTTGAACGATAGAAAGAAGTATCAGTCGCATATCGGTACGGTTTTTATTTCGGCATGGTCGCCTTTGCTGTCGTGCCACACGCGCACATCGACAAGCTCTTGCAAGGCCCGCCCGTTGTTCTCTACCGACAGGATAAGTCCCCGGCTTTCGTCACTCACGCCAAGTTGCGCTCCAGTTTCAGCCATATTGTGCTGCAATTCAGCTGTTATTACGTCGTTATATGACACATATGACGTCCTAATATGGCCCATCTTGAGTTGCAAGAAAGCGTCCATCAGCGCACACTCAAATGACACGTTCCCTTGCGAGTAGGTGCAGTTGTAACCGTGGTTATGCGTGTAGAGGGCTATCAGCGCGGCCACCGTATTATGCGTAGACTGCATGAAGTGGGTAGGCATGCTCACGCTTTCTCCCTCCTCGGCCAACCCACGCAACAAGGCCTCCGAATCAGCCACACAACCTAATGCCGTACCGTTGATGATGGCGTCGGGCTGTTCAATGTCACTCTCTTTCATGGCCTTGAGGGCCGTGACAAGCGCACGCTTGAACAATGGGCCATAGCGACGAGTACGCCTCGGATCAAGATATAGGCCATAGTCTTCAGCCGAAACCTCACGTATGTCGGCAAGTATATAGACTTTATTCTGCATCATTTGACAAGATTAGAGAAGAATCATTACCCCCGAAACCGAAAGCATTGCAAAGCACGTGGCGGAGCGATCCAGACTCACCACCCACGTAAGGACAAATACAAGCCTCATCGGGCACCTCCCAACCAAGATTGCGCGGAATGAACCTGTGTCGCAAGGCAAGCAGGGAGAACACAGCTTCGATACTGCCCGAAGCACTCGTCGTGTGGCCGGTGTACATCTTGGTAGACGAGACCGGCGGAACAGCATCGCCGAATACTTCGCGGAGCGCCATGCTCTCACTGGCATCATTGTTGGGCGTGCCCGTGCCGTGCGCATTCACATAGTCGATTTCTCCCGGTTCGAGCCCTGCCTCACGCAATGCTTGACGCATAGCCAGCACGGCTCCCTCACCATTCTCTGAAGATGCCGTCTGGTGGAAAGCATCGCAGGCGTTGCCCGTGCCGCTAAGTACGCCCAAAGCCTCCGCGCCGCGCCTGCACCGGCTCTCCTCGGACTCGAGCACGAGATAGGCTGCGCCCTCGCCGAGGTTCAGTCCCGCCCGACGCGCATCGAAAGGCCGACAGACGGCCTCGTCGAGTATCATCAGCGACTTGAAACCGTTGAGATGGAAGCGACTCAAGCTCTCGCTCCCGCCCACGACAACGATGTCGCGAAGCCCACTCTCTATCAGTCGGGCACCGAAGATAACGGCGTTCATGGCCGAAGAGCAGGCCGTCGACGGTGTCGAAACAAAGTCGAACAGGCCGAAATAATCGGCTATGGCATCGCTGCAGGCCCCGCAATCATGCCGCATGAGCACCTCGGCATTGAGATTGTCTGGATAAAAGCGTTCGGTACGGTCCATTCCTCCCACAGTGGTTCCGGAGACAAGCGCCATGCCGTGCCGTTCTGTAAGGCCCGCCTCCTGCAAGGCTTCGCGCAATGCAAGAATACCTATCAGTTCGGTCCTGCTCACACGGTCGGTATAAGGAATATCGAGCAGGCGGCACATTTCTTCGTTGCTCAACTTTACCTCGCCCACAGGAAACTCCTTGTGGACGGTGGAAAGATGAGTGACGCGGCCCACGCCGGAACGTCCCCGGCGCAAGGCCTCGCACGTCTGCTGCTGGCCGACGCCGATAGCCGACACCACACCAACCCCTGTTATCGCTATCCGCCGCTTCATTTCAGTCGGTTCTTCGCCACGAAGTCGGCCATCGTGTCAATCGACTTGAAAACATCCTTACCGGCCTTCGGGTCTTTGATCCTGATGCCGTAGTTCTTTTCGAGCAACACGATAAGTTCCAAGGCGTCGATCGAGTCGAGTCCGAGCCCCTCGTCACCGAACAAGGGTGCATCGTCGGCCAGTTCTTCCGGCTTCACATCGTCGAGGTTGAGTGCCTCGATCACCTTCTTCTTCAATTCTTCTTTCAGTTCCATAATTATATCATACATTTCTTTGTCGTTTACCATTCATTTACGCGAGGCCACTCCCAAGGGTGTTAAACACTCATCACCATGAGTACGGAACACTCACCACTGTGAGTACGGAACACTCACCATTGTGGGTACGGAACACTCACGTACAAAGGTATATTACACCTTTGGTTGGAGGTACGCTATACCTTTGATTGGAGGTACACTACACCTTTGAACGGAGGTACGCTATACCTTTGGTTGGAGGTACACTACACCTTTGATCGGA